>NZ_JBIAKK010000018.1:0-179021 GCF_042872425.1 Streptomyces sp. NPDC005262 | reverse complement strand
CGAACGCATCTGACCAACCATCAACTATCTCTTCAGCCACGAACCGATCAACGATCGCGGGCACACCACGTCACGGAGTGTCGTTGCAGTACTAGTACGGAGTAGGTCGAAGGGCGTTCGTCGTCGACGAAATCGAAGGCTACCGAGATCGACCGAATGCAGACAGCCGCTGTTCGCCTCACGGCCAACCGATCGGCGATCTTCGTGTTGCAGTCTCACGCCACATGACCAACTCTTTGAGAACTCTTGATCGGCGCAGATTCCTCACCCTGGCCGGTGGCGCCGTCACCGCCCTGACTATCGCTCAGCTGAGCGAGGCGCTCGCCGCGCAGGCCGCTGAACTCGACATGGCGCCGTTCACCCTCGGGGTTGCCTCCGGCGACCCCGATCACGAAAGTGTCGTGCTGTGGACCCGCCTGGTGCCAGACCCACTGAACGCCGAAACCGGCGGCATGCCGGCGGAAACCGTCGAGGTCCAGTGGGAGGTGGCACGCGACGAGTCGTTCAGGAAGGTGATCCGGAGCGGGACCGTGTCGGCTCTGCCCGAAGCCGCCCACACCGTGCACGTGGTGGTCGACGATCTCGCACCGGACCGCTGGTACTGGTATCGGTTCCGGTCCGGCGGAGTGCTCAGCCGCACCGGACGCACCCGCATCCTGCCCGCACCCGGCAAGAAGGTGGACCGTATGCGGTTCGCCTTCGCCTCCTGCCAGTCGTGGACCGGCGGCCGCTACTCCGCCTACCGCGACATGGCCCAGCAGGATCTCGACTTCGTCCTCCACCTCGGCGACTACATATACGAAACATCCGGCGGCAGCCTGGCCGAGTTCCGTCGGCTGCACGCGCTCTACAAAACCTCGCCGGACCTGCGCGCCGTGCATGCCCGCTTCCCGTTCATCCTCACCTGGGACGACCACGAGGTACAGAACAACTACGCCGGTGACACACAGGGCGCGGCCGGTGACGGCCGCCCATTCCTGGAGCGGCGAGCCAACGGCTACCAGGCCTACTACGAGCACCTCCCGATGCGGCCGGAGCAGAAGCCGAAGGGCGCCGACGCGCTGATGTACCGCAAGGTCCAGTTCGGCAAGCTCGCCGAGTTCAGCGTGCTCGACACCCGCCAGTATCGAACCGACCAGGCCAACGGGGACGGCCGGAAGCCCCAGACCCCGGAGGTCTGGGATCCTGAGCGCACCATGACCGGCCCGGAGCAGGAGAAGTGGCTGCTGAACAACCTGGCTGCCTCAAAGGCCCGTTGGAACGTCATCGCTCAGCAGACCATCATGGCCCAGTTCGACTACGACCTGGGACCTGACAAGATCGTCAACCTGGACCAGTGGGACGGCTACGCGGGCGCCCGCGACCGCATCCTCGACTTCATCGCCAACGAACGCCCGTCCAACCCCGTGGTACTCGGCGGTGACTGGCACACCCACTGGGTCAACGACCTCAAGACCGACTTCGACGTCTCCACTTCCGAGATCATCGCGACCGAGTTCGTCGGAACCTCGATCTCCTCGGGCGCGGGCTGGGACGCGGACGTCCGCGCGGGCCTGCCCGCCAACCCGCACGTGCGGTTCTACAACGGCACGTATCGCGGCTACGTCATATGCGACGTGACACCTGATCGTTGGCGCTCCGACCTGCGTATCGTCCTCGCGGCGGGCGACGGGGCATCGCCCGCTTACACAATCGCCGCTTTCGAGGTGGAGGACGGCAGTCCCGGCGCCAGGCGCATCGACGCGGGTGATGGACTGGTCGGCCGGATAACTAGCCAGGCCACGGGCCAGAACGCACCGAACGTGCAGATCGCAATCAAGAAGTCGGACGGCACCACCTTCGGCACCAGCACCACCGACGCGACCGGTGAGTTCCTCGCTTTCGCACCACCCGGCGACTACACGGTCACTGTCAACGGCGTCGGCTACGCGCCGGTGACCGCCGCGGTGACGGTACGTCCCGACAACCAGACCCGAGTCGATATCGCCCTGCGGCAGGCGGCGGTACGCGTGGGCACCGGCCACTCGGTGCCCGGACCGCAGTCCCAGGCGACGGCCAGTGACCTCGTCCTGTCCAACAGCATGATGGCCATGGCCGTCTCGGCGGGCTCGGAAGATCCCCAACTGTCCGGCGTGACACTGGGTAAGCCGCTGGACATCGCGGCCGTCGGACATCTGGACCAGCTGGACTGGATGAACCTGCCCTACGCCTCGACCGCCCAGCCGCGCGGAACCAACGCCTGGCAGCAGTTGACCGTACGCTCCACGGGATTCGAAGTGTTGTCGGCCGGCGGGCCCGCCGGCTCCGTGCGGTTCACCGGCGCCAGCACTCAGGTGCCCGGTATCGCAGTGGACACCACCTTCGAGATCCGTCAGGACGAGCCCTGGGTCTCGGCCGAAACCATCTTCACCAACAACGGCGCGGTGCCCCGCACCTTCTGGCTGGGCGACGTACTCGACCACGACGGGGCAGGCCAGCGCAGCGGGGTAGCCGGACACGGCACCATCACCGCATCCGCCCCCGCGGACTTCACCCCGGCTCAACCGTGGATCGGCATGACCGGTTCGGATGCCCAGACGTACGGCCTGCTCTACGGCGAGCCCGGCTTCACCGCCTACGCCACTGGTATCTGGGTGATGAGTCAGCGCAAAGTCACGATCGAGCCCGGCGCCACGTTCGTGCTGCGCCGCAGGATCGCCGCCGTCGACAACGGCGGTGCGGCCGACCCGTTCGCGGTGCTTGCCAACCTGTGAACGAGGTGCGAATTCCCGTGCGTTGCGTTCGCGGAGGTGGGTGACGGCTTGCACTGTGCCGTGATCTTGTCCGCGGAAGGGCCGCCCTGATTCAGGGCCTTGGGCCGGGAGCAACGGCTGGCACGCAGGAAGGGCGGGGCCCTTGGGAGCGCGGTCCCGCGCCGTGCGTTGCTGAGCCGAATGAGCTGCAGGGGAGAGTTGATCACGAGGTTGAGGCTGTCGCTACCGCGGCCCTGGCAGACTTCCTCCACACCTACAACCACCACCGCTGCCACACCGCACTCGGCGGCAAGCCACCGATCAGCCGAGTCAACAACGCTACGAGTCAATACACCTAGCCGGCCGGGGTGGGGCCGCCGCGGCGCGCCGCGCCGTTGCTGGCACGCGGCTGCGGCTGAGGGGTGCCGGCCGGCTTGGGGACGCCGGAGCCGGGCGTGTGGACCTGGTGGCCATTGATGCGTGGGCCGTCTGATCGGTAGCCCTCAACACGTATGTGGGGCTCTATGATTCACGGACTCGTGTACTGGTTCGTGTGACCTGGCGTCCAGGAATCCCGGAACCCGCGCGCCTTCCCGTGCTCTGGCAAGAAGCTCCCCGTGGCCCCCGACCGGCGAGCTCTACCGCGGCAGCCATCACCAGGCGTGCCGCGCGACCGCCGACGCCCTCACCGAGGGCGGGGAAGGTCAGGCGGCCGGCTTGGTGCGCTTGTCCTTGGTGCGTCCGTGGCCGCTGGCAATGTCGGCGACCCGCTGCGGGCTGATCTCCAGGCGCGGGGTCAGGTCCTCCCTGGTGAGCGGGCTGTCCAGGAGGGCGCAGACGGTGAGCTGCCTCTGCTCACGGCGCCAGGCCTGCAGGTCGGGCACGGCCTTGAGCGCGCGGCCGAGGGCTTGCGCCCGCTCGATGGTGGGCTCGGCCGTCGGATTGGCGAGATCGGGAAAGGACGCGGGGAGTTCGAGGCGATCCATCCCCGCGGGTGCGGGAGCAGCTTGTGCCCACCTGGAACACTGTTGCGGGTGCGGGACCATCCCCGCGGGCGCGGGGAGCAGGCGCCGCTGCGAGTGCGAGACGTCCAGCTGCCAGTTCGACGACACCAGGACTGTGGCCGGGATCGTTACGGTCGGGATGAACGAGCGGGGGCTGTGGTTCTCCGGCGCAGCCGCCCCGTGGCTGTCCGAGTGGGACCGGCAGGTCTTCCAGGCCTGCCAGCCCAGCTACCACATGAAGCCGGGCGGCGACGGGCGTTTGCAGCTCCGGGCCGTGCTGTCCGTGCCGGTGCCCGGGCACAGTTCGCCGCTCCTGGCATCGACGATCGCCGAGCGGTCCAACCTCGCCCTCGCCGCATCGGCAGCGGATGCCCTGACCGTCCCGGACACTGTGTCCGGACAGCTCCCGAACAGTGCAGCCGAACCTGCGACGGTCACCGCCGCTGACCTGCCCGGACATGGTCCGGACACCGCGTCCGGACATGGGCCGGACACCGGTCCGGGACAACCGGCCATCGCCACCGAGATCGAGCAGCTCGCCGCCCAGGTGCGTGGTGACGACCCGGCCGCCGAACCCGTCGAGGAGACCCCGGCAGAGCCCACCGCGGCAGCCGACCCGGGGCCCGAGCTCGTTGTCGAGGGACCGGCGCAGCCGGCCACCGCAACCGCCTCCCTGGTCGCCCGCCTGGGCCTGAACCTGTCCAACGTGCGGCGGAACCAGCCGCGCGAGCTGCCCGAGCCGCCCGCGCCGACCACGTCGATCACCGCGGCGGTCGACGTCCCCGGCTACACCCCGGGCAGCCCGCTCGGCTTCATCGAGATCACCGCGGGCATCATCAGTCGCGCCAACGCCCTCAAGACGGCCGGGGGCGGTGTCGGCCAGGTGATCAGCTACCGGCACCCGTACCCCGAGGACCTCATCGTCACGGATTCCTCGAGCGCCCCCGAGGGCACGAACGTCGCTCTGCGGGCCTCGGACCAGAACCGTCTCCCGCAGGCAACCTCGTTGCCTCCGGCGGCTGGTGCGCCCCCTCCGAGACGGTCTACGAGCTCACGTCCGTGTCCTGGCCGGACATGCTGTGGGACGCCCCCGAGATCCAGCTCGCCCGTGGTGGCCTGCGCTACTACAAGACGCCGTCCCTGGACGTCGCGGCGATGACGTGGGTCCACACCGAGGCCGGCGCCACGAAGCCGTACTTCCGGATCCCCTGCCCGGGCCCGGTCGAGGTCCGCTGTGGCGCGGTCGGTGTTCTGCCTTGAGGCGGGCATCCTGACCCAGCGGCACTTCCCGGAGCTCGTCTCCTGGTACCTGCGCAACTCGATGGTCGCCCACGAGATCCGGCTCCGGCAGGTCCTGTTCGCGCAGGCCATCGCGTCGCCCACCGCGGTCACCCTGCCCGCGACGTTCGGCGCCCTGTCCACGGTGTTCGCGGCCGTCGTCCTCCAGGCCGCCTACACCGATCCTCATGCCGGACTGGCGGCCGTAGTGAGACAGGCGCCCGCGACCAGGCCCGAAGCCTGACCGCGGGCGCCTGCAGCATTGGTCAGGCCGTGGCCACACTGTCCAGCTTGCCTGCCTTCGCCTCTTCGATGAGCGACGCAAACTGATCGGCACTCATCTGCACGCGCTGGCCGAAATCATCGGTCAGCACAATCCGCCGGTCGACAGGCGCAGCAGGATCCACGAACAACTGCGGGCAGCCGCAGTTGCAATTCCCGCAGAACGTCGCCACCGGCTGCAGCGCACTGACATCAGTGGTCGTCATGGCACGCTCCCTCTCCATGGGTTCCCGCAGCCGAAGGCAGAACCCCGGCTGCCCTGGTGCCAGTGAGGTACCCGAGCGGAACCATAGGGAACCCGGTACTCATGCAACAGCGCTGGCTCAGCCAGGCACTCGTGCGTACCGTGAGCCCCCGTTCCCTGTTCGCCGTCAACCGGGAAAGACGCACCGACAGCATGAGCACCGCTCCCGGCAAGCAGCCTCCGGTTACTCACATTTCGTCTTCCGCTGCGACGTCAGGCCCTCGGGGGCCGCAGGTAGAGGCCGATCACTATGTCGTAGAAGAGAAATGCGAGCAGGCTGAGGCCCAGCAGGGGCAGGGCCCAGCCGAGCGCGGCGACGGCCGGGATGCCGATGATCAGCACCGGCAGGGGCAGCTGCCGCCACGTGCCTCGCGCAGGGGCCTTGCCGAGTGCCGCCGTGCGGTCGTCACGCATGGGCCGGCGCTGCCACCACATCCGGTAGCCCCACACGATGACGGAAATCAAGCCGATCGCGATCAGCGCCAGCAGGATCTGGTTGACGATGCCGAACAGCAGGCCCATGTGAGCCTGGACGCCGAGCTTGCTGAGCTTGGCCAGGGCCGGGTAGTCGGCCCACCTGCTCTCCGAGGTGACCTCGCCCTTGGTGGCGTCGACGGCGACTTGGTCGTAGTGGACCGGCCACAGGTCGTCGTCCTGGGCCACGGTCCAGGCGCTCGCGTCGTCCGTGGGCGCCGTCAGCTCCACCCGGCCGCCCAGTCCGGCGTCGCGGGCCACCTCCAGGACCGCATCGAAGTCGGCGGGGTCCGTCGACACCGCGCCCTGGCCCATGCCGTGTCCCGCGTGCCCTGGGTGCTCGCCCTCGGTCACTTCGGCTCCGCCGGGCAGCGAGGTGACCAGCTCGGGGGCGTGCCCCTTGGCCGCATCCAGCAGCTGCCCGAACCGGTCGCCGGCGTAGTGGGACCAGGTCAGGCCGGTGGCACTGAGAGCGAGTAGGCCGACGGCGATCCACACGCCGGTGGCCGCGTGCCAGCTGCGGGTACGCCGTACACCCCGGGCGGAGCGGTCCGGCAGCAGCACACCGCGCGCCGACTTCGCCCGCTGCCCGCGAGCGCGTCCCAGCCACAGGACGAGGCCCCCTGCCACGATCACCCACAGCCAACTGGCGGCGACCTCCGAGTACAGGCGGCCGGTCTCGCCGAGGTGCAGATTGCGGTGCAGGTCGTCCAGCCACGTGGTCAGCGGCGTCGAGCCGAACCACGTGGTCAGGTCACCCTTGACCTCTGTCGTATAAGGGTCGACGAACACCGTGCGCTGCTTCTCGCCCAGCTCCGGCAGGGAGAGCACCACTCGCGTGGTGTCCTCCGGGCCAGGTGGGGTTATCACCGAGGACAGCGTGCCCTCCGGGTGTGCCTCGCGGGCTGCGGCGATCTGCTCCGCGAGCGGGCGCGGTTCGTCACCGACCTTGGCCACGCTGAGCTGGTCGCCGTAGACGAGCTGGTCGAGCTGGGGCGTGAAGGTGTAGGCCAGCCCCGTCAGGGCGGCCACGAGCAGGAAGGGCGCGATGAATACCCCGGCGTAAAAGTGCAGCCGCACGAGCAACGCCCTTACGCCCTTCCACGAACGGCCAGGCTGTACGGGACCGCTCTCCGAGGCGGTTGGCGGCGCTGCAGGGGCGTCAGCCTCCGCGACCGCCACCGCGGCCTCGTCGCGGTCGTCTCTTGGTGCTTGTTCCTGTGTTGAAGACATGCGTGCATCCCCAATCGGCACCCGGCACATTGGGCGCGGGCGCTCGTGAAGTCGACGATTCAGTCCGCCTCAAGGGCGGTACGGCGTTGCACGCCTGCAGCCCGAGCGTGGGAAGGCGCCGGGTGAGCGGTGCGTGCGGGCACGCCGGACTGCGCCCGTCATCGCAAATGGGCGAGACGGACGATCAGAAGCAGATCGCCGGCTGCGGCGGGCCGCGCCGTGTGACGGCGTGCCACAGGGCCGCCTGGTGGTCCAGGCGTGGGGGGACGTGGAAGGACGCGGGTGTCGGAGGAGCGGGCAGGGTGACGACGGCTTGAACGCGTGAGGCCCGGCGCAGTGGAGCCAGGACGTACACGGCCAGGGATCGGCCGAGCTGGAAGGCCGCGACCTCCCCGCGCCACAGCCACAGCCCGCACAGGACTGCCGCCAAGACGTGAGCGGTGAACATGCCGGTGGACCAACCACCCATAGCGGCGGTGCTCATGGGCATCGCGCCCGCGGCGGCCGAAGACTGATGGCCGACAGCCATCTCGCCGGCACCCGACGGCGCGGCGACGAAGGCCTGGGCGAGGTGGAACCAGCCATGCAGGGCGAGCTGAGTCACCACGGTCGCGCCCGTCACCGCTAGCACACCACGCTCACGACAACCGGCCAGCCACCACGCTCCCGCGGTCGTTGCGGCGAACGCATAGCCCACCGCCCAACCCGGAACCGCCCGCGACATCAAGGCGTGACCGAGACCCGTCACTGCCACGCACACGGCCGCGAACACCGCGGCGCGCACGAGGCGGAAGCCAGGCCCGGAAGTCATGGGCAGCAATGATGCCATTCGCCACCCGAATGAGGGATAGGGCGTGCAGAAGCACATACGGCGCACCTACAGCTGGGCTAATACCCCGCCCATCCGGATGCGCCCGACGTTTCGCCTGTGCTCCGCTTCCTCCGACCTGTCCGTGAAAGCGGGTGCGTCACCCTCCTGGCCCGCGGCAGCTGTGAGACCGAGAGGCCAGGCCCAATGACCCGCGTTGACCGATCCAGGTAGAACTACAGCTCAGAAAGTCTCTGACATCCATTGCTGACATCAACGTCGTCGGATGGTGGCGGACCCAACGGACCTCCAGCAGGCTGAGAGCCGCCGCCACTCATTGCTCCGGCAGCTCGCTGGGAGCCGAAATCGAACTCCTAAAGCGGGTGTCGCGGGTTCGAATCCTGCCAGGCGCGCACCAGGCAAGAGGCCCCGGACCGATCATGGTCCGGGGCCTTTGACATCTACTAGCAGCGTCGACTGGTCGGGACTCGGTAAAAGCCCGGGTCAGATCGGCGAGCGCGGTGGCGGGCAGCTTCGAGTCACCGGCACAGCCCGGCCGTTCAGCCGGGACTGCCGGAGGGTGCCTGATCCTGTGGGTCGCCGGGTGGTTGGGCGTCGTGCGGCGCGAGCGGGGTTGTTGATTCCGCCTGCTGGGCCGCTGTCCGTGCCCGCTCCCGCAGTCTGCGCCGGTGGCCGGAGTGGTCGGCGCGACCTATGTAGCCTTTGGGCTGCCACTTGTTGCCGTGCCAGAGGTCGGGCGGAACCCAGCGGGAGCACGCCTGTTCGACGTCTGTGGTCACGTTGACGATGTTGCTGAGTTCGATGCGGTAGCGCAGCCGCGGGAGACCGTCGGCGGGCGGGTCGGCGTCCCGTACATGGCGCCACAGCAAGGGGTGATCGCGGTCGAAGTCCCCGCGGGGGAAGAACTCGAGTGTCGCGGTGCCGTAGCCGACGGCCGCGTCATCGGTGGAGTAGAGGCACACCCCGGCCAGCGACTCCCACGTTAGTTGTGTGTCCCCGTTCAGGCTGAACCACCACCATCCCGTGGCGTCGAAGACGAATCTGTCATTGGACTCGGCGGCTGTCCCTATCAGTGCGAACAGGCCGCAAAGCGCGCACAGGCCGCCAGCCGAGGCGAGAAGCCACCGAGCCACGTCATTGTCGACCAGCGCGGCCCCTGACAAGCCGACAGCGGCGACCGACAGAGCGACTGCGGTGACGATCAGACCGGACTGGACCTCCCGCTGCCCGTACCGTACGCCGGTCGCATCATTGGATGGCCGCGCTGGCAAGCTCCCCCCTGCGCTCATGGTCACCAGTGTACGGAGAGCCGCTGCAGGATTCCCGGAATCCACACCCCAGAACTGTTCCACTGACATCCAACGCTGACATCAACCAGCACGCACAGCCGCAGCCTTGGGTGGTTGCAGATGGGTCCCGCGCGCACGCCTGGGCCCAGGTGTGGAGGAGTTGGAGCGAACTTACAAAGCAGATGTCGGCGGTTCGAAACCGTCCGCGCCCACAGTAGGAAACCGCAGGTGAGAGCCTGAATAGGCCCTCCGATCCACACGGATCGGGGGGCCTTTTCCATGATCGAGGCCACATAGAGGCCACATCGCCCCTGTCTGATCCGGTTGGGGGCTGCAGTGCCTGGCAGCCGTGACCGGCGACGCGAAAGGTCGGACTGTGCAACCGGCCCCGCTGCTGGGCAGGTCAACTTTGCATTTTGTGCCGTGCTCGCCGCTGTCAGAGGTGCTCGAAGAAGCGGGTCCACCATGTTCCGCGGCCCCGATGGATGCCGTAGCTGAGGAAGAAGACGCCTTCGTCGGCGAGCCGGTCTGACGCGGGCCGCCGCGCGTCGGCGGTCGGTGACCGCCGCCCGCTCCTGTCTGCCGCGCCGCTGGCGACGGCCGCCGACCACTCGGCGCGCAGCGCCTGGGAGCGTAGGCCGGACTACCAATCGGAAGCCCCGGTCCGACCGCTCAGCCGCAGACTGGCTGGGCACCTGAGAGGCGCCCGGCGGGCTCGCGCCGTCCTGGACGCCCAGGCTTGCTGTCGGATGGGGGCCGTACGATGGAGATAACTGGGCAGATGCCAGTGCAGGGTTGAGGGAGACACACGTGTCGGGTGATCGATAGGCACGCCCGCCGTCGTGGCTGACTTACATCATCTCCTACACCGACGGCGAGGTCCGCCGCCAGTTCAACGTCTGCTTCACCGCCCGTATCGCTGGCGGCCAGCTGGAGATCTCCGACGAGTCCACCGAACTCCGGTTCGTGCCGCCCGAAGAGATCGAGCAGCTGCCGATGCACCACACCCAACGGCTCCGGCTCCAGCACTTCCTGGAACAGCGCGAGAAGCCGTACCTGGGCTGAACCGCCTGACGGCGGTAGCGACGGCAACAAGCCCGCACAACCACGCACTTCACCGGACCAGCAAACCACGCTTGACCTGCGAAAAAGGAGGTACAGGGCACCGCATAGCACACGTACTGAGCCTCTTCCAACCTGATGGGGCAACAGGTGGGGGTGGGCGTGCACTGTACGAAGCAATGAGGCTCCGGGTAAACGGGGCACGACCAAGATCGCCCGTCCGCGCCATGAGCTTGGAGTGCTTGTCTACCCATCCGCGATTGATCTGTCCAGTTCGAGCCTGGTGTATCTGACCCGTCGCCTCTCGGCCCACCGCAAGCGCATAGGCAGCCGCTGGCGCCGCCTCACAGCTGACCCGCCAGGCCCTGCTCGCCGTCGCGCACCTGCGCTGCGGGGACACCTACGCCCAACTCGCCGTGTCCTTCCAGGTCGGCATTGCTACGGTCTACCGCTACGTCCGCGCGAGGCGGGCGAGTCGTTTGTAGCAGCAGAGGGCTGCGTTCGTGGCGGTGGTTGAGTCTGCGGTAGCCGGTCAGCCGGCGTGGGTCACCCTGCGCACCAGGGAGCGGCTGGCGGTACTGAGGCCGCGGCACGGGCTGCTCGTGCTGCACACGCTGCTGTGGCCGGAGGAGATCCGGGAGCCCGACGACTTGTCGTCACCTTCACCGGTGACCGACCGGGAGCTGGAGCTTGCCGAGCTGCTGATGACCAGCTCGTCGGCGTAGACATCACGGATCTTCACGACGAGTACGCGGCCGCGCTGGAGCAGCTGATCGTAGCGAAGCAGTCGGGCGGCCCGCTGGAGGAGCTGGCGGGGCCGGTGCCCGTCGTGGACTTGATGGCTGCGCTGGAAGGCAGCATCCGTGAAGCCGGTGAGCGCCCTTCGGGCTCGCCGTATGCGCGGGGCTCCTGGCCTGCTCCCCCCACGCCGCCGTGGTGAGAGCAGGCCCCTTGCAGGTCAGTCCCGGTGCGGCGCCCTCGGGCCAGAGGATGCGCACTGGTGCGTCGGCGCCCACGGCGAGTGCTGCTGGAGGAGCTGCCCGGCTCACTTATTTCTTGTCATCGCCCCCGCCGACTCCGACGAAATCTCGTTCGGTGTGATCCGGTTCAGTGGCTGATGACGACCTTGCCGAAGTGAGCGCCGCTTCGCAGGTGGGATGCTGCGTCGAGTGCTTCCTCGAACGGGAAGACGCGGTCGATCACCGGGTGCAGCTGGTGCGCCGTGATGACCCGGTTCATGTCCTCCAGGTCGCTCCGGCTGCCGCCGCCGATCGCGCGCACCGATGTCATGTTGTAGGTGAGGGCCAGCAGGACCTCATCCAGCGATGCGTGTTCGGCGTCGCCACCGAGCGTAACGTGGCCGACCAGCGAGATGGTGCCGCGGTAGGCGGCAGCCTTGATCGACTGCGCGATCGTCCCCGCGCCGCCGACCTCCACGATCACGTCGGCCCCCTGCCCGCCGGTGAGCCTGCGGACCTCGTCGCCCCACTCCGGGGTGTCGCGATAGTTGACGACGTCGCTGGCGCCGAGTTCGCGCAGTCGCGCCGCCTTCTTCTCGCTGGAGGTGGTGGCGATGACTCGTGCACCGGCGACGCGGGCGAGCTGGAGCGCGAACAGTGAGACGCCGCCCGACCCTTGGACCAGAACCGTGTCACCGGGGCCGACTCCTTCCAGCGCCGAGTACGCGGTGACGGCGGCGCAGGGCAGGGTGGCGGCTTCGGTGAAGTCGAGATGCTCGGGCATGGACACCAGGCGCTGTTCGTCGATGACGACGTACTCGGCCAGCCATCCGTCGACGTCGGTGTGGTAGTTCTTGCCGGGTGTGCGCTGAGGGCCGCCGAACCAGAGGAGGCTTCGACCTGGGCGAGATGCGTGACGGCGTCGACAGCCGCCTCGGGACCAAGCCGGCCAAGCCGAAGCCGCGCGCGCTGAAGCCGCCCGCACGGCCGCTCGCCCCCGGGCGCGGCGCGTTCGGCCCCAGCCAGTCGAACGGATCGATCGCGAGCGCCGCGCTCCTGACGGTCCTGACCGCTCTCGCCACGTCCGGGGGCGGTGAGGGGCCGGGGGGCACGGAGACTGTCCGGGCCCGTAGGTGACTCCGTCGAGCGGCGACCGGGTCGCTGTCGAATTGGCGGAGATGCGCGGCGAGATCCGAACTGGGTTCGCCGAGCTCAACGGCCGGCTCGACCTTGCGCTGCAACGGACGGAGGGCGCCGAGTCGGACATCGGCGAGCTGAAGGACCGTGTTGCCGCTCTGGAGCGCAATCGTTGGCCGATCCCGGCGATTGCCGCAGTGACCGGCGTTGTCGGGGCGGCAACTGGCATCGTCGCGCTCTTGCGGTGACCGCCACCGGATACCCGCCCCCTCCCGAGTGCGGCGGCGAGGGGCCTTCCGTGTCGCGGCGCTGTCGGACCCTGCCGATACGTTGGTGGGGTCCTTATCCAGCTAGTGCCGGATCAGGCAACGTTTGCCCTGTCGTGATGTGACGCCCCGTCCGGGTGCTGTGATGGACGGCGCGTGGGCGTCATTCTGTCCGGGTGGCAGAACCCCTGGCGGGTAAGGCCTACTCTTCCCGTGCGATCCGTGACCACCTCCGCGGGCGTGGCATCCGGGCGGTCGTCCCACAGCCCGCCGGCCGGTCGCTGCCCCAGGGCATATGCCCCGTCGTCCCTTGCCAGGGCGCCAATCACCAGCGTGTGAGGCGGTATGGCTGCACGGCGGTGTTCAGCCGGTGCAGCCCGGGACACTTCCGGGCGGAGCGCAGTTGTCCGGAGTGTTGCCGCGGACCACGGACTGGTCCAGCGTCACGGTGCCGCCGGCTTTGTAGATACCGCCGCCGCTGCCGGGGCCGCCCGTCGCGGTATTGCGCAGCACCGCTGAGCGGGTCACCGCCAGCGTGCCTCCGCTCCAGATGCCACCGCCGGAGGGGGCGGTGTTGCCGTACACCGCGGAGTCGGAGACTGCCACTTGGCCCTGGCCGCTGCCGATACCGCCGCCGCCTGTCACCCTCGCGGTGTTGTCGTGCACCGCAGTGTGGGTCACCGTAGCCGTCTGGCCGGCGAGGTAGGTGAAGATGCCGCCGCCGTTGTCCCCGGAGTTGCCGAACACGTCGGAGCCACGCACGCTGAGCGAGCCGTTGTTGTTGATGCCACCGCCAGCGCCCAGCGAGTAGTTGTCCCTCACAGTGGAGCGGATCACCGTCAGTGTGCCCTGGTTGTGGATGCCGCCACCCGGACCCGATGGCGCTGTGCTATCTCTCACCGTGGACCCGCTCACTGTCAGCGTGCCTTGGTTGTTGATGCCGCCGCCGAAGTGTGCAGCTTTTCCATGCGTGAAGGTCAGGCAGTCAAGGTGGACCTGGGCTCCGCTGCCGACCGTCACGGTGGAGCCCGCCTGGTTGCCGTCGAGCACCGCCCGGCCGACTCCCCTCAGAGCCAGGTCCTTGCCGATGGTGAAGGGGCCGGTGCAGGTCCCTTTCACCCGCAGGGTGTCTCCGGGCGAAGCGGCGGTGATGGCAGGCTGCAGAGCGTTGGGATTGGCGCCGCAGTCCACCACGGTCTCCTGGGCGGCCGCCGCCGGGGCCACTCCGACCAACCCAGCTGCCCCTGCCATCACCGCCGTCACCGCCGGTACCCAGCGGCGCCGCAAGATTCTGCCTACTTCGATGAACATCTGGGTCCTCACTAGTCTTCTCAGCACGATGTTCGAAAAGGGCTCGCCCTCACGCCCTTCTCTCAGCGCGGAGTGAGCCCCCCTTGATCACACATGAGGTGCCCCGGCTGAGTAGTGCGGCACCGGCGGTGGTCCGCCTGCCCCCCGAACAGCCGACAAACTGACCTATACGAACTACGCGGAGCACTTGGACCTGACTGACCTGTTGGTCCGCCGCCGCTACATCGGCGAGCTGTCCTTCTACCGGTGCCACTGCGCCACCCCCATGCTGCCGGGGCAGACCGTGTTGGCGGCGGGGGTCCGGCCGGTGCGGAGATAACGGTCGACGGCCTTGGTGACGCACCGGTTCTGCGGGTACGTGCCGTGGCCCTCCTCCTCGGCCGTCAGGAGCACGCCGACGCCTTCGCCCAGCTCACGGGCCATCCGGCGGGCGCCCGGGTACGGGGTCGCCGGGTCGCCGGTGCCGCCGACCACAAGGACGGGGTCTGCGTCCTCGGCGTCGACCTCGGGGGTGGCGCGCTCGCCGTCGAACGGCCAGTCGTAGCAGAGGTAGACGCCGCTGGACCAGGCGGCGCCGAAGACGGGGGAGGCCGCCTCGATGCGGGCCGCCGCGGCGGCGGCGCGTTCGTAGCCGGGGCGCGCGTCGGAGTCCGCGCAGCTGATCGCCACCAGGGCGGAGCGGCTGTTGTCGAACGGGGTCGTGCCGTTGTCGGCGGCGGTGCCGGACTCGCCCGTGCCCTTGCTCAGCAGGCGGCCGTCACCGTGCTCGAGAAGTGCGGTGAGGGCTTTGGCGAGGGGGGCCCAGCCGTCCTTGCCGCGGTCCAGCTGGTCGCTGACGGCGTACGCCAGGTCGGTGGCGTCGAGTTTTGTGCCGCCGCCGGCCGGGGCGGGCTTCTTCTCCAGGCGGTCGGACAGGCGGGCCATGCGCCGGGCGGCCTCCTCGGGTCCGTCGCCGGTCGGGCAGTCGTCGATGCGCGCGCGGCGCAGTAGGCGGCGAACCGATCGAACGCCTGCTGAACGGCCTTGACCTGCGAAAGTTGGACCTCGACGCGGTCCTCGGTCGGGTCGGCGGGTGCTTCGAGGACCAGCCGCCCGACGTGCGACGGATACAGGTGGGCGTACACGGCACCCAGCGTCGCCCCGTACGAGACACCGTAGTAGTGCAGCTGCTCGTCACCGAGGAGGTACCGCATCAGGTCCAGGTCGCGCGCGGTGTGCGAGGTGCCGACGTAGGGAAGGAGCGCGCCGGAGTGCTTCGCGCACGCCTCGGATCCGTCGTAGCCGTCGTCGCCGACGGTCTTCCCGCAGCGCACCGGGGCGGTCGCGCCGACGCCGCGGGGGTCGAAGGAGACCAGGTCGTAGCGGTCCAGGAGCGGCTCGTACTGACCGATAAAGTCGGGCAGTCCGGTCACTCCGGACACGCCGGGACCGCCGAAGTTGAGGACGAGCGAGCCGATGCGCCGTTCGTCCGGGCCGGTGGCCTTCTTACGTATCAGAGCGACGTCGATCGTCTTGCGGTCCGGTCTCCGGTAGTCGAGGGGGGCCTTCATGGTGGCGCACTCGTAGCCTGCCCTGTCCCCTTCGCTGCTGGTGGGCAGGGTGCAGTGGGACCAGTCGAGCCGCTGGCCGGTGGTGAGCGCGGCGGGCAGTCCAGAGGGCGGATTGTCCGCGGTGAACTCCGTCCGCGGGCCGGTGCGCTGCTGCGGCGTGCCGTCCTGCTGCTGCGAGGCGCCGTACGACCCGATTCCGGCGAGTACCACCCCGGCCAGAACGGTCGCCATGGCGGCAAGGCGTGGCCGGCCGCTGCGTATCGGATGTGCGTCGGTCATGGAATTCCCCTGTGCTCCCGGCCCCTGGTGCCCGATCAGCGCCACTCTGCACGCGGCGGTCCGGCCGTCAGACGTGTGCAGAGTACAAGCCATTGCCGCCACGGCTGATTGTCGGCCGCTCGCGCCAGGAGAACTCCTCACGCGTCTTCGCTTCGAAGGCGATCACTGGGGCTTCCTGAGCGTGCGCGGCCAGGTGGGAGTGGAACTCCCGCACGTGACCGACGATGCGCGGGGAGTCCACGTTTGTCGCCAGGTCCAGGGCCAGCGAGGCAGTGGAGCACGCCTGGTCCAAGGCGCCGTTGCGCAGCTGTGTGGAGGCCAGCCAGAAAACGCGTGAAAGGCGCGGCCGCGCTGCTGGCGGCCATCCGACCCAGCATCCGGGCCGGCCGCGACGCCGCGGTGGTCGATCCAGAACTCACCGACCTGGTCGAGCGATGGATGGGGGAGGCCATCAGCGACATCGAGGACGGACTGACGACGGCTGGGCGTCTCGAGCCCCATCAACGCCACTTTCGGGGTGTCCTTGCGATGGCTCAGCTCGACTTCGTCGCCCAGAACTGGGATCGCGCCGACTGGAAGCTCACGCGCGATCAGATGCTCGATGAGCTCAGCGCCAGTTGGGTACAGCTACTGACCTGAGCTGACTTGACCTGACCACGCCCGCGGGACCGGGTGCGTGACAAAGGGCGGGGCCGTGCTGTTCAAGCGGTACGGGAACCGAGTGGCAGGCGAAGCCCTCCGGGGTGGTCGGAGACCACGGGTGGGGGACGAGGGCGGTCACTTCGCCACGAAGCTGACCTTGAACATGCGGGGCCAGAGCTTGCCGGTGATCAAAAACAGATTGGTTCCTGGCACGGCGGCGATGCCATTGAGTGGTTGGGCTCCGCTGCGTTCGGATGGGGTCAGGAGTCCGGTGGCGTCGATGTGTGCGGTGACGGTGCCTGTGCTGGGGTCGATGCGCACGATCGTGTCCCCCGGGTACACGTTCGAGTAGATGAAGCCGTCGGGCGCGCATTCCAGTTCGTTGAGCCCTGTCACG
Source organism: Streptomyces sp. NPDC005262 (assembly GCF_042872425.1). Lineage (NCBI taxonomy): Bacteria > Bacillati > Actinomycetota > Actinomycetes > Kitasatosporales > Streptomycetaceae > Streptomyces > Streptomyces sp. NPDC005262. The sequence continues at coordinate 162,053 of NZ_JBIAKK010000018.1, read as the reverse complement.
GGTTGGCCGTCCTGGCGCACGTGGATGCTGCCTGTCGCCTTGAAGGTGTCGGTGTCGCGGAAGGTGAGCCGGTCGGTGCCATTGCTCATCACGAGATGTTGCCGACCGGAGAAGCGTTGGTGACACAGGCCCCAGCCTTCGCCCTGGTAGGTGACACGGCGACGTTCTGCGAGTGTGGTGGGGTCGCGCTCGATGGCGGTGCCGTCGCGCCAGGTGAGTTGCCAGAGTTTGTCGCCGGACAGGGTGATGCCCTCGCCGAACAAGGGCGCCTGCAGCTCGGCGTACACGGTGGGCGGCTTGCCTGGCCGTCCGGCGCGCAGCGAGGACCGGCCGACCAGGCCCGTGCTTTCGTAGAGGCTGTCGCCGCGGAACTCCAGGCCCTGGGTGAAGGCTTGTGGGTCGTGGGGGAGGGTGTCTCGCACTTCTGCTCGCAGCAACTGCACCCCGTGCGAATCGGCCCCAAGGTGCACTTGGCGGCTGGTCGTGGTCACATCCTTGCCGCCGGGGCTGCACGCTCCGACAGTTCCGGTGAGCAGGGCTCCGACCAGCACCGCCGACACGACCGCCCGTGGGAGGTTGCCCGATCCGGTCCGTCGAGGGCGTGCGTCGCCGCCTGCGGCTGGTGTTCCCTGACTCACGGAGTCCTCCCCTCCCGGTCCGCCGTACGAGGGCATCGGGCTGAGCCGGACCACTGACGTCTCGGGGCTTCGGCACGAGATGCGCGATGGGCGCGGCAGCTCGGCCTCGAAGGTGTGATCTGCCCGCCGAACCGGATCGTTGGTGTTCGCAACGTGTCGGGCGGGAGTGGCCGGCGCCGGAAGAACCGCACACAGCGCCGTTACGTAACCGGGCCACCGCCATGGGATCGAGTAGCTCGCTCGGAAGGCCGTTGTCGTTCGGTGGTCTTCGTGAAGGTCTGGTCGGTGGTGTTGCTGCCTCCGGGGCTGTTGATGTTGTTGCCGGTACTCAGGTTGTTGAACATCGTGAGGATGCCGTTGAGGCTGGTCGGCAGGATCGATCCCCCGACGCTGTTTCCGCCGGTGACCGTCATCGGATTGCTCGAGCCGGAGACGGTGGCGATGTCGATGAACGTGCAGGGCAATGCCTACGAACACGCATAGCGTCAAGCGCGCCGTCCATTGGGCCAACCAGTGAATATTCATGAGGACTCTTCCTCGTTCTGCAGAGTGCCCGGTGGTGTGCATACCGCACCCATCAGGAGTGGGCGGGACCAGGCATGATGCCTGGACGGGCAACGGGACACGACTACGTCGATGACGGGGCGGAGAACGCTTTCACCCGATCGCCCAGGTGAACACCGGCTGGATGGGCGTATCGGATGCCACCTGCGAGCTGCCCCTGTGTAATCGCCCCCTGCTTCAGTCGCTCAAGCCGAGACCGTCACTCCGAGCAGGCCTGTCTGGGGAGAGTCTCGGCGACCGCGCCATTGATCGCCTCGCTGCCACTCATGGACGCAAATCCTTCCGGAGAGTCCACGCGCCCTGGCCCGCTTCCTATCTCTGGGCCCGGTCCTGGGCCTGGCGGCAGCCCTTGGGGTGTCGGGGGCGCTGAGCGGCGAGCGGCCCGACGAGAGGGACTGGGCTGACCTCGTCGAGATGGCTCGGGAGGAGAATCGGTGTGCCCGAGCCCTGCGCGGCCTCACGGCGGCCGGATGCTCGGCGCGGCTCCACATCCATGCAGCGGTCGTCTCACTCGCAGGAAGCGGCCACCCGCTCACGGCGGACGGCCGCGCCGGCCGCGCGGGCCGATCCCTGGCCCGGTCCGGTGCAGTGGGCGTAGTCGGCGTCAGAGATGTGTCGCGGCGTCGAAGAGCAGCGCCCGAAGCCATTCGACGAAGTACTGATCAGCCAGTCGGGGGTTCCAGACCATGTCGATCCCGAGCCCGGGAAGCGGGAACGGGAATTCCGGCACCGACCTGTGGATCGAGTGCGCCGCCAACGGCAACGGGTACGGCACCGCGCTCACCCCTGTCCGCTACACCGCCGACACCACCCTGGGCTCGCCTGCAGCCTCGGCCGCCTACCGGCCGATCTCCGGGGCCACCGAGTACACCTGCTCCGTCGACCCGGTCTACCAGCGCATGATCCCTTACCTCGCGGCCCGCATGCCGAGATATCAGGTTCCGCCGGTATTACGAAAAGCCACCGTATTGAATTGGCGCACAGAGAAGCATCGAAACTCGGATCCACGTGAACGAGTTCGGCCGTGCCAGTCGAGATGGATTTACGTGTGTTCCGACTGGCGGTAATAATTCGATTCCAATTCCGATGCCTGCCGAATTGTCACCGAGATCGGCTCAATGAGTGGCTTCCTCGGACCGGACCGGCGCGCTCCAGCAACGTTCCGAATCAGCCCTGTATCCCTTGGGCGTTACGTGAGGCGATGGAAGGCTGGAGACGATGTTTGAGCGAAGGAAATTCCTCATGGCCGGTGCCATGGGAGGTGCGGCCATGCTTCCACAAGGTGTTCTCGGAGCGCGGGCGTATGCGGAAACGGCTCACGGGTCAGTGTGTCCGGACATGCCGGTCACGCACACCCCTCGGCTGACGAAGTATGTCGACCCGCTTCCCACGCCGTTGACAGCCGTCTCGGATCCTTCCGTCTATCCGGGGGCCGACTACTACGAGATCACTATGCGGCAGGGCTCGTGGCACTTCCACCAGGATCTCGGGCCGGCAACCGTGTGGGGCTACTGGGCCAATAACCCTCACGATCCTCACAAGCCGACCGGCATGGGCTATCTCGGGCCGACCATCAGCGTGACCGCGGACCACCCGACGGTCGTCAAATACCGCAACGAGCTGCCGACCACCCACCTGTTCCAGTTCGTGATCGACGCCATTCGCAGCGGGTGTCAGGAGCTCACTCCGACCCCGCCACCTCCCTACAAGCCCTCACTTCCTTTTCCCTCGGATGTCAATGTGTGGAACGTCGTGCACCAGCACGGCGGATTCACGGCGCCACAGTCCGACGGCATGCCGATGCAGTCGTTCAGTCCGGACGGCATCCAGGCCGAGCACTACACCACCCTGGAACCGGGCCGGGTCGAGTGCAACGAAGCGATCTTCGGCTACACCAACCACGACCGTTCGTGCATGCTCTGGTATCACGATCACGGCATGGGGATGACCAGCCTCAACGTCTATGCGGGTCTTGCCGGTCTCTGGGTCATTCGTGACCCCGCCGACGACCGGCTCGGGCTGCCGCGAGGCGAATTCGAGGTCCCCCTCATCCTGCAGGACCGGACCTTCCACGCGGACGGCTCGCTCGCCTACACCATGACCCTGAGGGAAGGCGAGGACACCCCGATCGTCAACGGGAAGGCGTACCCCTTCCTGGAGGTCGAGCGGCGACGCTACCGGCTGCGCTTCCTCAACGCTTCGAACGAGCGTTTCTGGCGGCTGAGGTTCGATGCTTATCCCAGGGACACGCTGCCTGAGGTCACACTGCCGTTCTGGCTGGTCGGCACCGACGGCGGCTTCCGTGCCCCGCTGCAGATGCTGAACTTCCTGATCTCGCCGGCCGAGCGGTACGACCTGATCGTCGACTTCAGCCAGGTGCCCATGGGCACGAACGTCAGATTGACGAACTATCACGCGCCGGTCCACTACCCCGGGATGCCGGGTACCGGGCCGCAAATCCGGGAAATCATGGAGTTCCGAGTCGTCAAACCGTTGTCCGGAGGCGCGGACAGGACGAGGCCGCCCAAGGAACTCAGGCTGCCGAAGGTCGCATCTGTCAAGCCGAAACCGCACACCCGTCGGCGGCAATGGGTCACCTATCAGCACAAGCTCTTCGGGACCATGACGTTCAACGCGGTGCCGTTCGAGGCGCCGTCCGAGGACTTCATCGAGGAGGGTTCGACCGAGATCTGGGAGTACATCAATCCCAACCACGACGCCCACCCGATGCATGTCCACCTCGTCAACTTCCAGGTAATGGACAGGCAGCCGATCGACGCAGCCGCCTACCAGGCGGATTACGAAAAGTGGATCGACGGTGGCCGCAAACCGGAGGACCTGCCGGTGTTGGACAACTATTTCACCGGTCCACCGATTCCGCCGGACCCCGACGAAGCACGGTCCGACAAGGACACGTTCAAGTCCTATCCGGAGACAGTGACCAGAATCATCATCGAGGAATTCACCCCGCCGAAGGGAACGATCGCGTCGATTCCGGGAAGCGGTACCAAGCTCCCGGCGCAGTACATCCACCATTGCCACATCCTCGAACACGAAGACGACGACCTGATGCGCCCGTGGACGATCGTCGGCCACGGCGACCACGGCGGTGGCGGCCACGGCCACTGAAGGCAGCTCGCTCCGCTCGTCCCGCGTCGGCGAGGGCGTCCGTGTGCGAGTCGGCTTCCGTGATGAAGGTGTGGCTACCGCGGCTCTATCGGGCCGTCCGCGTCTCGATGGTGACGGACCAGAACCTCATGATGTGCCTCCCGCTCGGGCAGGGGATGACTGAGTGCTCCGGACGCCGACCCCGGCAAGTACCGCGCCTATGACGCAGAGCGTGCCGGTGATGAGTACGGCGCTGTGCAGGCCGTTCATGAATGCGCGTCCGCTGCCTTCGATGACAGCCGCGCTGAGCTGTGCGGACATGCCGCTGGAGGACGGGGAGACTCCCATCGCCACCGCGTCCCCGGCCTCCCCGAGGCCGTCAGCCAAGGCCGGGGGAACTCCCGCCCCGGTCAGTTCCCCGGTGAGGGTGGAGCCCACCCGAGCGCTGATCAACGAGACGAGCACGGAAGTGCCCAGCGCGCCGCCTATCTGCAGGGCGGTGGCTTGTAGGCCACCCGCCACGCCGGCGTCCTTCACCGGCGCGTTGCCGACGATGGCGTCGGAGGAGGCGGACAACACCATGCCGACGCCCAGGCCGAGCGCGACGAACGGCGGCCACATGGTGCTGTAGGAGGAGTGCGTGTCCCAGCTGAGCATTCCGAAGGTGGCACCGGCTTGCAGCAGCATGCCCAACGTGTTGGGTACCAGCAGGGCACCGAACAGGCCCTGGGATCTCCCCCACTGGGGGTCCCGTTCCGTTCGGTGAGACGGCTTACGGCTTGCGGACGCCTGCCATGGCCGGCGGCCACTGCTCGATGGGCGTGCTCGCAGGGCCGGAACCTACGGGTCACCCCGTTAGGATGCCGGGCAGCGAGAGCGCGCCGATGAGGGTTGTGCCTGCCAGGAGCCAGACCACGTAGTCGCCGATGTGCCCCGAGTGCATGCGCCGGAGCGGCGTCGTCCAGCTGTGATCCTGACGGGCGGGGCCATGTACGGCCGCCGCTGCCAAGCCCACGGCCAGTGCGGCGGAGACGAACCCGAGGATCGTTCCGGCCGGAGTCCAGTGAGGCGCATGATGGGCGCCGAAGGCGTCGCCAACGGATGTGGCGAGCCATGGAGCCGGACCGGCCGCGACAGCTCCGACGAGTAGCGCGGTGGGGACCGCGGTCATCGTCATGGGCACCCGGCCGATACGGCCCTTGGTCTCCGGCTCCTCGTCCTCGCCCTTCGTCTCGTGTGCCGGATCGGCCTCGGGTCGCTTCCCGACGCCGAGGAACACCCGTGCGGCGACCCGGAGCACGGCTCCCGCGGTGACGGCGGATACGACCACGAACACCACGGCGAGGAGTCCACCCGCACTTTCTTCCGTGACCGCTTTGCCGAGAGCCGTGGCAAACGGGGGCAGCCCGGACAGAGCCAGCGCACCGGTCGCGAACAGGACGCCGACCCATCTCAACTCTTTGGCACGACCGAACAGTTCGTGTTCGTCGACACTCCCGTACCGGTCGAGGAGGATTCCCACGCAGGCGAACAGGGCGGCCTTCGCCCCCGCGTGACCCAGGATGTAGACCGCGATCCCACCGGTTGCCTCGGGGTGCAGGAGGCCGATTCCGATGAGGAAGAGTCCCGTGTGCGCCACCGTCGAATAGGCGAGGAGCCGCTTCACGTGCCGTTGCTGCCAGCACATCACCGCGCCGATCAGGGCGGTCAGCACGCCGAGCGTCACCAGGGCGCGTTCGGCGTCCGGTGCGGGGATGCCGCCGGGCCCGGCGAAGATTGTGTGGTACACCCGCCACACACCGTACGCACCCAGTTCGACCATGACTCCGGACAGCAGCATGCAGACCGGGGTCGGCGCTACGGCGTGTGCGTCGGGCAGCCAGAAGTGAAACGGAACGGCGGCCGCCTTGGTGAGGAGACCCGTCAGTACCAGGGCGAAGGCGCACAGGGTCAGTGCGTCGGGCCCTCCGTGCTCATCGAGCCGCTGTCCGATCTGTCGCATGCCGAGCTCACCCGTGCGGGCGTACAGCAGGACGATCCCGGTCAACGTGGTGTACGCACCGAGGGAGTTGATCACCCCGAACGTGAGCGCCCCCTGTACGGCCTTCGCTTCCTCCACGCGGTATCCGGTCAGGGCGTACGCCACGACGCTCATGAGCTCGAAGAAGACGAAGGCGTTGAAGAGGTCACCCGTGAGCGCGAAGCCGCACATGCCCGCCTGGAAGAGCAGCACGAGAGCCGGAAAGGAGCCCGCGTGCCGGTGCGGTGGCTCGTCGAAGTAGCGCCAGGAGTAGACGAGTACCGCGACGACCAGGACAGAGACGAGGGCCGTCAGGCCCACCCCGGGAACGTCGCCGACCAGGACGATGCCCACACCTTCGCCGCCGCTCGGGCGCCAGCCGCCGACCCATTCGACAGCGTTGGGCGAGGCGTTGACGAGGAGGGCCATGGCCAGGCCGGCGGTGGCCACGGCCACCGTGCAGCCGATCGAGTCGGCGGCGATACGCGGCAGACGCCGTCCGGCGGCCACCAGCACGGCGGCTCCCATCAACGGCAGTGCGACGACCAGGGGCAGCAGATGGCTCATCCGCGCAGCTCGGTCAATTCGTCGGGGTTCACCGTGCCGTGTCGCTTGGCGACCTGTATCACCAGGGCCAGCAGGAGAGCGGTCACGGTGGCGCCGACCACCACATCGGTCAGGGCCAGTGCCTGCACGACGGGGTCGACGAGCGGTCTCGATCCAGGCTTCAGGTCGGAGAAGACGGGTGCGGTGCCACCGTCGCGATAGCCCACCGCGAGCAGCAGCACATAGGTGGATGACTGACAGACCGCCAGGCAGCCCACCGCATGAACGAGGTGGCGACTGGTGGCCAGCCCGTAACACCCGGCCAGGAAGATCCAGCCGGCGACCAGATACGGCAGTACCGACATCATGACGTGCTCGTCCCCCCACTCATTTCTCGCCTTCCTCCTCGATCTCCACGGCCTGGTCGAGGAAGCGGGCGAGCAACACCACCACGGCGCACGCCACTTCCATGCCGACGGCCATGTTCAACAAAGGAACAATTCCACCCGAGGCGAGCGTGTTGAACGTTCCGTACGGAATAAGACTGTTGGCCAGAAACGAAGATCCCGCCATCAGACCCGCCAGCCCCAGAACGAGATACGTCGCTTCGCCCACCGCGTCGCCGACCTCGTACACACCGACCGGGCGGACCCGCTCCAGTGCGCGGTAGTCGGCCCCGATGTAGAGCAGGTGGAGCGCGGTCGCCACGACGACCCCGCCCTGGAACCCGCCTCCCGGGCTGAGCTGGCCGTGCGCGACGACATAGAGGCCGACGACGAGGGCGACGGGCAGCAGGATCAGTGCGTACAGCCGCACGGGGAGTGCGACATGGACCGGCGTGGGAGGCACCTGACGCTCGTCGCGGGTCTGCCGCAGCAGCACGACGGTTCCGAGCACCGCTGCGAAGAGGATGGTCTCCTCGCCCAGGGTGTCGAAGGCCCGCTGGTCGAAGTTGACGGCCGAGATCACATTGGCGGTGCGGTGGGCGAGCGCAGCCCGGACGGCACGGTCGCCGTAAGGGTGGCTGTCACCGCCGAAGCCCGGCAGCCGCAGGCAGGCCGCCCCGAACATGGCGGCGAATCCCAGACAGCCCACGGCCAGGATCCACATCCGTAGTCGGCGGCTCATCGGCCGCCTTCGTCCCGCCGCCCGCGGCGGCGCACTTTCCGGACGGACAGAAGGATCAGCAGCGGGGTCAGCGCCGAGCCCACCGCCAGCTGCGACAGGGCGACGTCCGGCGCCTGGAGGACCGTGAACAGCACCGCGAGCGCCAGACCGAGCACCGACAGAACCAGAGCCTGACGAGCCGGGTCACGGACCGCCACGGCGGCGGTCGCGGTGGTCGCGACCAGGAAGAGAGAGATCACGATGAGGCCGTCAGTCACGTCGGGCCTCGCGCGGCTCCAGGTAGACGCCGGACAGTGTCCGTGCGGAAATCACGTTTCCGGCGACGAGCAGAACTCCCACGACCACGAGTTTCACTGCCGCCCGCCCAGGGCCGGCGGCCACACACGACGCGATCACGACCGGCACGGTGGCGGCGGCCGCGAGCACGGTCGGCAGCTGTGCCTTCGGCGGGGCCTCGTCCAGTTCGTCCGCGAGGAGTCGTGCGTACACGAGCGTGCCGGCGGGGCCCAGCACGGCGAGGACCAGAGCGAGATCTGTGTAGGCGGGGCGCTCGTATCCCTGGGCGAGCAGCAGCATGACCAGACAGACCACCGAGGTGCCGAAGTTCTGGGCGACGACCCTGCGCCCGAGCGGTCCGGTCGCCACACCCCACACGACAGGGAAGAGACCCGCCACCAGGAGTACGGATGCGCACGCGAGCCATGCGTTCACCGGCCGCTCACAGCCCGGCGTGCCGCCACGGCCGCGACTGCCCCCAGGAGCGCGCATCCGAGACCGACGAACACCTCCAGCGGTCCGAGCCTGCTGATGAGCACCAACCAAAGTGCCGACAGCGGAACTTGCCACACGAGGATTTCGGCGACCAGGCCACCCAGCCGTCTTCCCGTCATGCGAGGGCCGGAGGGCGGGCCGCCGCAGGAAACTCTGTGATGCGCAAGGTGCCTCCTCGTGGTCGTCCCGCACGGCTTGTGCTCTTCCGGTGCCCGGCAGGGCTTCAGACATTCCCCGGCCGCAAGGGGAAACAACTCGAAGCAAAGCAGCTCCAGGCGGAGGAAAGCGGAGGAACGCCCGTGCCCACGCCTCGGACCGGGGATGAAAAGACCTGTCTGGCCCTGCGCCGCGAGGAGAAAGCGCCAGGACCGCCGACAGAGCGGCGGCTTCCTGACAGGCGCGGTCGCCGCCCGGCCGGCCGAGCAGGCGCACAGGAGGAGCGCACCGAGGACGCCCCCCGCAGAGGCGTAAGGGTCGGGATCGAGGAGGGTCGCGCACGACCGAGCGGGGGACTCCTCAAGGAGCTGCGCAGCTGACGGCCTCGGTGCAGGGCCCCGAACGTCGGCATACTCGTCGGCCGCCCGGGTACTCGCGCCGCACGCCACCCCCCGTGTGAGGAAGCGAGAACGCCGTGAGCGAGTACCGCCCGGAAGCCCCTGGGAACAGCGAGGGGCCGCCACCGAAGCCGATACCGAGGGACCTGCCCGATCAGCAGGTCACCGCCGGCGAGGATCCCTGGGACGTCCCAGGCGCCTCGGTCCACTCCACCGCCGACGACCGGCCCGACCCGGAGATTCCCGATACGGACGAGGTGGGAACCGGCCGGAGGGGCGCCCCCCACTCCGGCAATCGACGTCCGGAGCATCCCGTGCCCGACGAACCGTCCGCATGACGCTCCGCGCGCCGAGGGAGCGCCGACAGGTGACGCTGGGAGGTACGCCCGCGACCGCCGACAGAAACCCGGCCGCCCGAGAGGAAACGAAATGGTTGTGCGCACCTGGGTCAGCGACTGGCCCGTCTACCGTCAGCTGACCGGATCCGACCCGCTGGCGCGTGGCCGGGCTGCCATGTCCGCGCACACGCAGCGGCTCAGGCCGCGCACCGACACGGCCGAACGGGTGGTTCCTTCCATCTGTCCTTACTGCGCGGTCGGCTGTGGCCAGCAGATCTACGTCAAGGACGACAAGGTCGTCCAGATCGAGGGCGATCCCGCCTCGCCCATCAGCCGAGGCCGCCTCTGCCCGAAGGGGTCTGCCACCCTTCAGCTCACCACGGGCTCCGCCCGTCGCCATCAGGTCCTCCACCGGCGCCCGTACGCAACCGACTGGGAGCCCCTCGACCTGGAGACGGCCATGGACATGGTCGCCGACCGGGTGGTCGAGACGCGGCGCCGCACCTGGGAACGGGAGAAGGACGGGCTGCGCACCGCACGCACGCTCGGCATCGCCAGCCTCGGCGGCGCGACCCTGGACAACGAGGAGAACTACCTGATCAAGAAGCTGTTCACCGGGCTCGGCGTCGTACAGGTGGAGAACCAGGCGCGGGTCTGCCACAGCTCCACCGTCGCGGGCCTGGGCACCTCCTTCGGCCGCGGCGGCGCCACCACCTTCATGCAGGACCTTCAGCACGCCGACTGCATCGTCATCCAGGGTTCCAATTTCGCCGAGGCACACCCGGTCGGGTTCCAGTGGGTCATGGAGGCCAAGGAGCGTGGCGCCCGCATCATTCACGTCGACCCACGCTTCACGCGCACCAGCGCCCTCGCCGACCTGCATGTTCCGATCCGGGCCGGCAGTGACATCGCGTTCCTCGGCGCAGTGATCAACCATGTGCTCACCGAGGAAAAGGACTTCCGGGAGTACGTGCTCGCCTACACCAACGCCGCCTCGATCGTCAGCGAGGACTTCCAGGACACCGAGGACCTGGACGGTGTCTTCTCGGGATTCGACCCGGACGAGCACCACTACGACCCGCGCAGCTGGCAGTACGAGGGTGTGGAGGTCCAGGCGCCCGCCGGCGACGTCGACGAACAGTACGAGCAGAAGACTCAGGGCTCGGGCCGTGCGGAGACCCACGGGTCGGGAGGAGCCCGGACCGGTGCCCGCCCACCGCGCGACGAGACGCTCAGCCACCCGCGCTGCGTCTACCAGATCCTCAAACGCCACTACGCCCGCTACACCCCCGAACTCGTCGAGGAGACCTGCGGAATCCCGCGAGCGACCTTTCTGCGCGTCTGCGACGCCCTGACCGCCAACTCCGGTCGCGAGCGCACCAGCGCATTCGTGTTCGCCGTCGGCTGGACCCAGCACTCCACCGGTTCCCAGTACATCCGCGCCGCCAGTGTCCTCCAGCTCCTGCTCGGCAATATCGGCCGACCCGGTGGCGGCATCCAGGCCCTGCGGGGCCATGCCTCCATCCAGGGCTCCAGCGACATCCCGACCCTGTACAACCTCCTGCCCGGCTACCTGCCGATGCCGCACGCCCACGCTCACGAGAACCTGGACGCCTTCGTCGAGGCCAGCCGCACCGAGAAGGGCTTCTGGGGCAATATGCGGGCCTACTTCGTGAGCCTGCTCAAGGCGTACTACGGTGACGCCGCCACCGCGGACAACGACTTCTGTTTCGATCACCTGCCGCGTCTCACCGGCACCCACTCCACCTACGACACGGTCATGGCGCAGCTCGACGGTGCCTGCAAGGGCTACTTCCTGATGGGGCAGAACCCTGCCGTCGGCTCCGCCAACACCCGCCTCCAACGGCTGGGCATGGCCAACCTGGAGTGGCTGGTCGTCCGGGACTTCTCCCTCATCGAGTCCGCGACCTGGTGGCAGGACGGACCCGAGATCGAAACGGGTGAACTGAGCACCGAATCGATCCGTACCGAGGTCTTCTTCTTCCCGGCCGCCGCACACACCGAGAAGTCCGGCTCGTTCACCAACACCAATCGGTGGCTGCAGTGGCACCACGCGGCCGTGGAACCGGAAGGGGACGCCCGCAGCGACCTGTGGTTCATGTACCACCTGGGCCGCCGCATCAAGGAGAAGCTGGCCGGTTCGTCCGCGCCCATGGACCAGCCGGTCCGGGACCTCACCTGGGACTACCCCGTCGAAGGGCCGCTGCGTGAACCGGTAGCCGCCGCGGTCCTGGCCGAGATCAACGGACACGGACCGGACGGCGGTCCGCTCTCCGCCTACACGGAGCTGAAGGACGACGGCTCGACCCGCTGCGGCTGCTGGATCTACTGCGGGGTGTACGCCGACGGCGTCAACCACGCCGCTCGCCGCACACCCCACACGGAGCAGGACTACGTTGCCGCCGACTGGGCATGGGCCTGGCCCGCCAACCGCCGCATCCTCTACAACCGGGCCTCCGCGGCCCCGGACGGGACGCCGTGGAGCGACCGCAAGGCGTACGTGTGGTGGGACGACGTGGAAGGGAAGTGGACCGGCCGCGACGTCCCCGACTTCATCCCCGACCGCGCACCCGACTACGTGCCACCGGAAGGCGCGACCGGGCCCGACGCCCTGCGCGGCGACGACCCGTTCATCATGCAGGCCGACGGCAAAGGCTGGCTCTACGCGCCCGCCGGCCTGGAGGACGGACCGCTTCCCACCCACTACGAGCCGCAGGACTCGCCCTTCCCGAACGCCCTTTACTCGTCCACCGCGCGCTCGCCCGCACGCCAGCTGCTGCCGCGCGAGGGCAATCGCTACCATCCCAGTGGCAACGAACCGGGCGCGGAGGTCTATCCGTACATCGTCACCACTCACCGTCTCACCGAGCACTTCACCGCCGGTGGCATGAGTCGCTGGTCGCCCTACCTCTCGGAACTCCAGCCCGAGTTCTTCTGCGAGCTCTCCCCGCAGCTGGCTGCCGAGCGCGGCCTGGAGCACGGCGGATGGGCCACGATCATCACCGCCCGCAACGCTGTCGAGGCACGCGTCATGGTCACTGCGAGGCTCAAGCCCCTGACTGTCCACGGGCGGACCGTCCACCAGATCGGCCTGCCCTTCCACTGGGGGCCCAACGGGATTTCCACGGGGGACGCGGCCAACGAGCTCATGGCCATCGCGCTCGACCCGAACGCCCACATCCAGGAGGACAAGGCACTCACCGCCGACATCCGCCCCGGTCGCCGCCCCCGCGGGCCCGACCTGCCGAAGCTGGTCGCGGAGTACCGACGGCGCGCAGGAATCACCGCGACGACAGGGATGGAGAATCAGACATGAAGGACCGGCACCTGCTGAGCGGTCCCGAGCCGGACCCGGCCCGCGACGCCGGCCACCCGGAACCCCCGGAACGGGTCGGATTCTTCACCGACACGTCGGTCTGCATCGGCTTCAAGGCCTGCGAAGTGGCCTGCAAGGAGTGGAACGCGATCCCGGAGGACGGGATGCCGCTGAGCGGCATGAGCTACGACAACACCCAGGGGCTGGGCGCCTCCACGTGGCGCCATGTCGCCTTCATCGAGCAGAAGGTGCCCGCGCCGGACGGGCGCACCGAGCTCTCGCTCCTCGAGGGGGCCCCGACGGCGCCCGAACCCCCGCAGGCACCGGACGACATGCGCTGGCTGATGTCGTCGGACGTCTGCAAGCACTGCACACACGCGGCCTGTCTGGACGTCTGTCCCACCGGCTCACTGTTCCGCACGGAATTCGGCACAGTCGTCGTCCAGGAGGACATCTGCAACGGCTGCGGCTACTGCGTGCCCGCCTGCCCGTACGGCGTGATCGAGCAACGTCAGCACGACGGAAGGGCGTTCAAGTGCACGATGTGCTACGACCGCCTCGGCGCGGGACAGGAACCTGCCTGCGCGAAAGCCTGCCCCACCGAATCCATCCAGTTCGGACCACTGGACGAGCTGCGCGAACGCGCCGCCCTGCGTGTGGACCAACTGCACGAACAAGGCGTGGAACAGGCGCACCTGTACGGACACGACCCGGATGACGGGGTCGGTGGTGACGGAGCGTTCTTCCTGCTCCTCGACAAGCCAGAGGTGTACGGACTCCCGCCCGACCCTGTGGTGACCACCCGTGATCTGCCGGCCATGTGGAGGCACGCGGGTACTGCCGCGCTGTCCCTCGCCGGCAGCATCGCGCTCGCGTTCGTACTGGCCGGTCGAACCAAGGAGGGACGATGACCAGGAACCGGCAGCGACGCGGCGAACAGGTCATGGTTCCGCGCGCGGAATTCGAGTCCTACTACGGGCGTCCGATCATCCACGCCCCGTCCTGGGCAGCCCGCGACATCGCCGGATACTTCTTCCTCGGCGGTCTCGCCGGAGCAGGCTCGGTGCTCGCCGCCGGGTCCCATCTCACCGGGCGCCCCCGTACCGCCACCGCGATGAAGGTGTCGTCCCTCGCCGCCGTTTCACTGTCCGCCGCGGCCCTGATCCATGACCTCGGCAGACCCGGCCGGTTCGCCAACATGCTGCGTGTGTTCAAACCCACGTCCCCGATGAGCATGGGTTCCTGGCTGCTCAGCGCGTACGGGCCCGCCGCCGGGGCAGCCGCTCTCAGCGCCGTCACGGGACGGCTGCCGCGGGCGGGCGCCGCCGCGACCGCGGGGGCCGCACTGCTCGGGCCGGTGCTGGCGTCGTACACCGCCGTCCTTGCCGCCGACACCGCCGTTCCCGCCTGGCACGGCGCGCACCGAGAACTCCCCTATCTGTTCACGGCGTCCGCGACGGCCGCCGCCTCAGGGATGGCATTGATCGTCGCGCCACCGCGCGAAAGCGGCCCCGCTCGTTGTGCGGCGGTGCTCGCGGCAACGGCCGAGAGCCTGGCGACCGAGGCTGCCGAACGACGCCTCGGCATGGTGGCAGAGACCTGGCGCGAAGGCCGCGCGGGCGCGCTCCTGCGTACCGCACGTGCCCTGACTCTGGCGGGAGCCGCGACCGCGGCGCTGGCCGGCGGCCGCAGCCGGCCTGCCGCCGTGGCCGGTGGGCTCGCACTGCTCGCGGGTTCGGTCTGCACCCGTTTCGGGGTATTCGCGGCGGGAATCGCCTCCGCGGAGGACCCGAAGTACACCGTCGCACCTCAGCAGAAAGGAGAGTGATCCCGATGGTCAGTGTGTCTCTCACCGGAGCATCCAAGGAGGACGTGGCCACCGTCTTCGAGGTCCTGCGGACGGCGTTCCCCACCGATCGCCCCGCCGGCACCGTGCCCCAGGAGCAGCCGGGGGACCACCCTGCCGTGTGGACCGCGCAGTTCGAGCCGACACAGGACCGGATCCCGACCGGTCCGCCCCCACCACTCGAGGGTTCGCCCACGGCCACGCTGCAGGGCGGCCATGTCGCCGTGGACCAGCTCTGCGAAGCCCTGAGCGCCGCGTTCGCCGTCCACAAGCAAGGCACGGCGTCGGGGGACCAGGAACAGGAGGTCGACCTGCAGCTTCGCACGAAGCAGTGGTGACACAGTGACCGCGTCCCGCGGTTCCATGGCCGCCTGAGCGGCGCCGACCACGAGGAGAAGAGCGACATGGTGCAGATCGGGTACACGATGATGACGGAGCAGGCCGGCCCGCGGGAGCTCGTCGGTCACGTGGTCGGCGCCGAGCGCGCCGGCTTCGATTTCTCCGTCACATCCGACCACTACTTCCCCTGGCTGGACTCCCAGGGACACGCCCCGTACGCATGGAGCGTGCTCGGCGCCGCCGCGCAGGCCACCGAGCGCATTCCCCTGATGACGTACGTGACGTGCCCGACGACCCGCTATCACCCGGCGGTGGTTGCCCAGAAGGCCGCCACCATGCAACTCCTCTCCCAAGGGCGCTTCCGCCTGGGACTCGGCTCCGGGGAGCACCTCAACGAGCATGTGGTGGGGAGCGGATGGCCCGCCGCGCACGTCAGGCTGGAGATGCTGGAGGAGGCTGTGGAGATCATCCGCTCGCTCTTCGCGGGGGAGAACGTCAACCACCACGGTGCCCACTTCGACGTGGAGAACGCCAAGCTGTGGGATCTGCCCGACACTCCGCCGCCGATCGGCGTCGCCGTCTCGGGTGACCGCTCGTGCGAACTCGCCGGTCGTCTCGCCGACCTCGTCATCGGCACTGAACCCGAGCCGTCACTGATCTCCGCGTTCGATCGGCACGGCGGCGCCGGCAAGCCCAAGATCGGCCAGCTGCCGATCTGTTACGACACCGACCGCGACGCGGCGATCGCCCGGGCCCACGACCAGTTCCGCTGGTTCGGCGGCGGCTGGCCGGTCAATTCCGAACTGCCCGGCCCTGACGGATTCGCGGGTGCCACCCGGTTCGTACGGCCCGAGGACGTGGCCCGGACCATTCCGTGCGGCGACGACGTGGACGCCGTCGTCGAGGCCGTACGCCCCTATGTCGATGCGGGATTCACCGAGGT
Organism: Streptomyces sp. NPDC005262; assembly: GCF_042872425.1. Taxonomy (NCBI): domain Bacteria; kingdom Bacillati; phylum Actinomycetota; class Actinomycetes; order Kitasatosporales; family Streptomycetaceae; genus Streptomyces; species Streptomyces sp. NPDC005262. The sequence continues at coordinate 145,921 of NZ_JBIAKK010000018.1, read as the reverse complement.
CGCCCTCGTTCAGATCGGCGGCGACCACCAGGAACCGTACCTGGAGTGGTCCCAGCAGAAGCTCCTTCCCGCCCTGCGCGAACTATGAGAGGACGAGGACACCTGACATGACCACGAAACGTGCTGCGATCTTCGATGTCGACGGAACGCTCGTCGACACCAATCACCTGCATGTCGTCACCTGGTGGGAGGCCTTCCGGCAGGCGGGCCACCGCGTCCCCATGCCTGAGATCCACCGGGCCGTAGGCCTCAGCAGCGGCGACCTGATCGTCCACCTGCTCGGCGAGGACCGCGACCCTGACGACGACGAGCAGCTCAGCGCGGCCCACCACGCCCTCTACGCCACGTACTTCGACCGACTGCCGGCACTGGACTCCGCGGCCGACCTGCTGCGCGCTCTGGCCGCGCGAGGCTGGGAGATCGTACTGGCCACCTCGGCGAGCGGCGCGGAACTCTCCGCGCTTCGCGGTGCGATCGACGCGGACGACGTCATCCTCGGGTCGGCCAGCGCGGACGACGTCGCCGAAGGCAAACCCGCCCCCGATCCGGTCGAACAGGCCAGGGAACTCGCCGACGTACCGAGCGAGCGCGCCGTGTTCGTCGGCGACACTGTCTGGGACATGAAGGCCGCGGTACGGGACGGGGTGACCCCCGTAGCGGTGCTGTCCGGCGGGATCCCGCGTGCGGACCTGGAGGCGGCCGGCGCCCGCGCGGTGTACCAGGACGTCGACGACCTCCTCGCCCACCTGGATGACAGCGTCTTCGCCGACCGGGAGTGACCGGAATCCCCCCGGCCGGTGGAACGCCGGGTCCCGGCCGTCCCCAGGAGCGCGGCAGCGTGGGTTCGGCGACGCGCGTCGTTCCGCGGCCAGGGCTGTAGTTGGACCCGGGCGCGTGCTTGAGGACCCGCGCGGTAGCCGGGAGGCCGGCGCGGAGCCGTTGTTCGCACATGCGACTGTTCATTCGCACATGGACCTGGTAGAAAGTAGTCATGGGCGTCGCCAATCGTTTGGACCTGACCCTGCGCTTGGTGCAGGGCTCCGACCGCGTTTCCGTGTCGGAGCTCTCCCAGCGCCTGGGTGTGTCGGAGATGACCGTGCGCAGGGACCTGGATGCACTGGAAGGGCAGGGCCTGGTGCGCCGCGTGCACGGGGGAGCCGTGGCGACGCGCGCGCGGGCCGAGGACGCGGGATTCTTGGCGCGGGAGCCGTGGCAGGCCGCTACCAAGGACCGCTTGGGCGCTGCCGCAGCCGCGCTGGTGGACCCCGGGTCGCGGGTGCTGCTGGACGCGGGTACCACGACGGTGCACGTCGCCGAGCATCTGGCGGCCCGGGCCCCGCTGACGATCGCCGTGCTGAGCCTTCAGGCCGCGGTGTGCCTGGCCGACCGGCCCGGGATCGAGCTCTTGGTCGTGGGCGGCCGCTCCCGTCCTGGCGAGCGTTCCTTCGTCGGTCCGCTGGCACTGCGCACGCTGGAGTCCTTGGCCTTCGACTGCTTCGTGATGTCCATCGGTGGTGTGCACGCCGAGCACGGATGGTCGGAGTTCTCCCTGGACGATGCCGCTGTCAAACAGGCGGGACTCGCCCGGGCCGCCCGTACGGTCGCGGTGGCTGACGCGACCAAGCTCGGCGTGCGCGCGTTCAGCCGGGTCGCCCCCCTCGACGCCGTGCACCGTTTCGTTACCGACAGCGCCGCCGAAGACGGCCGTACGCATCCCGGTGGTCCGCGGACGCTGGACGCCCTGCGCGAGGCGGGCGTCGAGACCGTACTGGCCTGAACCTGATCCCCGCCCCCCGTATTGAGGAGTGTTCCATCGTGGCCACCGATCCACGCTCGCTGATGATCCTCGTCGCCGGTCCCTACCGATCGGGCACCGGCGACGACCCGCGCAAGCTCGAATCCAACGTCCGGGCGATGAACCAGACCGCTCTCGTCCTCTTCCGTGCCGGGCACCTGCCCGTCACCGGTGAGGCCCTCGCCCTGCCGCTCCTGGAGACCGTGGGTAGCACCCGGCCCGGCGATCCGCTCTTCCACGAGATCTTCCACCCCGTCGCCGAGCAACTGCTCAGCCGCTGCGACGCCGTTCTGCGGATCGGCGGCCCGTCCGAGGGAGCGGACCGGATGGTCGCCCAGGCCCGCGCCCAGGGCAAGTACGTCTACACCGGCCTCGCTGACGTGCCGGCCGCCCGATGACCGCAGGCCTCGACACCCCCGACCGTCGCGGACGCACCGGCCTGGACCAGCACGGCCGCGACCTGGACGGCAACCCGCGCGTACGGATCCGTGAAGTGGAGGTGCTCTCCTGCGACTGGTACGTCCTGCGCAAGACCACCTTCGACTACCGGCACGGTGACGGACACGTCAGTCGCGAGCAGCGCGAGACGTACGACCGAGGCGATGGGGCGACCATCCTGCTCCACAACGCCGACCACCGCACCGTGCTGCTCACCCGCCAGTTCCGCCTCCCCGCCTACGTCAACGGACACCCCGACGGCATGCTTCTGGAGACCGCCGCCGGACTCCTCGACGGCGACAGCCCGCACGAAGCGATCCGCCGCGAAGCAGCCGAAGAGACCGGACACGTCATCGGCACTCCCGAGCATGTCTTCGACGTCTACATGAGCCCCGGCTCCGTCACCGAACGCCTGCACTTCTACGCCGCCCCCTACGACCCGGCGGACAACCCCACCGACGCAACCGGAGTCGCCGCCGAGGGCGAGGACATCACCACCGTCGAACTCCCCTTCGCCGAGGCGCTCGACATGGTGCGCAACGGCACGATCGCCGACGCCAAAACCATCATGCTGCTCCAATGGGCAGCCCTCGACGGCCCGTTCCGGCCGGTTGGCCCACTCGACCATCGGAGCTGAGACGGACTCGGCGTTCCTCGGCGACCACCGAGCCGATCGGCTCGACAGCGCCTCTGCGCCTGTCACCCGGGGTCGGCAGGCCGATCATCTCGGAGCGGGCCCGTTCGGCACCACGCTGCTGGTCGCTCTTTTTTTTGGCAGGACATCGAGTACCACGCTCCCTGCCTCTACCTTCTGCACTCCCGCATCGCCCCGGTCGGAACGCCGGGCCCGCACAACGACGGCGCCGATCCGGACGCCTTCCACGTCGAGGTCGTCTACGCCATCACCCCCGAGACCGAGCACAGCACCCACGACTTCTGGGCAGTGGCACGGGACTTCGCCCTGGAGGACCAGAAGGTCTCCGGCTTCCTGCGGGAGAACAACCGCACCGTCGTCCTCCAGGACGTCGTCGCACTCGACAAACTGGAGCGGGTCATCGCCTCCGAGCCGGCCGGGACACAGGAGCTCAGCATCAACATCGACACCGGTGGGCTGGCCGCCCGGCGCATCCTCAAGCGGATGGTCGAGGCCGACACCGCCGACTCCGCGGTGGGCGTCCGATGAGCACGCCGCCCACCACGATGCTCGACGGGCAGCAGGTCTACCGGATCGTCTGGGTCCCCGGCACGGACCGGCTGCGCGGCTGGTGCTGGTGCGGTGAGGAGCGGGAGTCCGAGGACCCGGTGGAGTTGTGGGAGTGGCTGCTCGCCCACCCCGACGGGCACCCGGGCCAGGGGACCGCCCCCGCCCCCGGTCCCACTCCCCACCCCCGCCGGCTCGTCGACGCCTGACCTCGCGCACTCAAGGATCCTCTGATGACCAGAAGCACCACCGCGCCCGAGGCCGAACTCGAACTCGTCGTGGCCCGCCGTACCGACGAGGCGGACGGCGTCGTCTCGCTCGCCCTGCGGAGGGCCGACGGCGCCTCCCTGCCTGCCTGGGCGCCCGGCGCGCACATCGATCTCCTGCTGGCACCGGACCTCGTACGGCAGTACTCGCTGTGCTCCTCGCCCGAAGAAGCGGAGGTGTGGCGCGTCGCCGTCCTCCTGGAGAAGGACGGCCGCGGCGGTTCACTCCACGTGCACGACACGCTGGCCGAAGGCGACGCGGTCCGGGTGCGCGGTCCGCGCAACCACTTCTCCCTCGAGCGCGCCGCACGGTACCTCTTCATCGCAGGCGGCATCGGCGTCACACCGATCGTCCCGATGCTGGCCGAGGCCGAACGGCTGGGATCCGCATGGGAGATGGCGTACGGAGGACGGACCCTCGCGTCGATGGCCTTCCGCGACGAACTCGTCGAGCGGTACGACGAGCAGGTGCGGGTCCGTCCCGAGGACGCATACGGCCTCCTCGACCTGGACGCGCTCCTGGGTGACCCGCAGCCGGGCACACTCATCTACTGCTGCGGCCCGGAGCCACTGCTCACGGCCGTCGAGGAGCGGTGCGCCGACTGGCCCGACGGCGCCCTGCACCTCGAACGGTTCACGCCCAAGGAGCTGCAGACGCCCCTGCGGGACGCGGCGTTCGATGTCGAACTGGTTCAGTCCGGCATCACGGTGACCGTTCCGCCGGAAAAATCCGTGCTCCAGGCGGTCGAGGAGGCCGGCGTGCAGGTCCTCTCCTCCTGTCAGGAGGGCACCTGCGGCACCTGCGAGACCGCCGTCCTGGACGGCACCGTCGACCACCGCGACTCGCTTCTCACCCCCGCGGAGCAGAGCAGTCATGACACGATGATGATCTGCGTCTCCCGGGCACTGTGCCCGAGGCTCGTCCTGGACCTGTGACGGCTGCAGCGATCGGCGACCGCAGTGCATGCCGACGTCCGGACGCCGCTGAGACAGTCCGAAGCTTCCCGTTCCCGTGGGGCACGCCACCGCGCATCGTCGACAGAGTGTTGACGTCCGGGATATGTCTGCCTAGCTTCTCGGTGAAGTGCCCGGGTCCACGGTGGAGCGGAGGGCGTACGGCGAGGAGGCCGGCATGCAGCGCAAAGCCTCGACCGGCAGCTGTTCGGTGACGGCCAAGGCCCTGCAGGTGCTGGAAGCCTTCGCTCCGGATCGGCCTGTGCTGCGGCTCGCCGAGATCTCCCGCCACACGGGCCTGCCGCTCACCACCGCCCACCGGCTGGTGAAGGAACTGACCGACTGGGGCGCGCTCGAACGCGAGCCGGACGGCGGATACCGCATCGGGCTGAGGCTGTGGGAGATCGCTTCCCTCGCCCCGCGCGGCCTCGGCCTGCGCGAGGCTGCCCTGCCTCATCTCTCCGACCTCGGCCACATCACCCGCGAGAACGTGCAGCTCGCCGTCCGCGAGGAGCTGTCCGTCGTGTACGTGGAGCGGCTCGCGGGCCGCGACGCGGTCCGGGTCCTCACCCGCGTCGGCGGGCGGTTCGACCTCGTGCCCACCGGCGTCGGCCTCGTCCTCCTCGCCCACGCCGGCCATGATGTCCAGGAACAGGTGCTCTCCCGACCGCTTGTCCGGCACACGGAGAAGACCCTCTGCGCCCCGGCCGAGGTCCGCCGTGTCCTCGCCGAGGTGCGCCGTACCGGAGTCGCCGTCAGCGACCGGCAGGTGACGATGGACGCCGTGTCGGTCGCCGCCCCCGTGTACGGGCCGGAGAACACCGTCGTCGCCGCGGTATCGGTGGTCGCCCACGCGGACGCCGTGAACCCGCACGCCCTCGCCCCTCTGGTGCAGGTCGCGGCGCGCGGCATCTCCCGCTCCCTCGGCGCACGGCTCAGATCCTCGGTCGCCTGACGGAGCCGGCTGCTCCGGGCGGTCGCCGTCCGCGTTGATCCACTCCTGCGGGTGCGGCGCCCCGTCAAGCCGATGGTGGGGGAGCCGGTGCCCGGTTCCAGCGCGTACACGCACACCGCGTCCGTGCTGTGGCCGGATCATGTGAGGCCACCGGATCGGCGGGCCCTCGGCCCGCCGATCCGGGCCCGGGACCGGGCGCCCACCGGTCACCGAAGTCCCTTTCGACGACGGGGTAGTTGTCGACGGATCGCCCTGCGAGTCTTGGAGGCGTCGAACCGCTCTCCCGGGTGCACAGGGTCGCCGGGGAGCCTAGGCCATTGGCCGCCGGCCGGCCCGCACATCAGTGGCCGGTGCCTGCCTCCTCTGCCAGGACGGCGACCCGTGACGCCGTCCCGGTCAAGGATGACGTGCTGCACTCCGGACAGCCCTGCGGCGACGCGCTTTCGTACGTCGTCGTCCAGCCGGTTCCACAGCCACGGCTTCGGCAGCCGCAGCCCGAGTGCGATGGACGCCGCCTCCACCCAGGCCTGGCCGCGCCCGGCAGGAAAGGGCCGGGATTCCGCGTCGTCGCGGCCGGGGGTACGGGAGCCCGCGGCGAGGCCGTCCGCGTACCGCCGCAGGATGTCGTGCGGGTCGTCGCCCGTGGCTCCGGCGATGCGGAACGCGGCGAGCAGGAAGGCGCGGGCCTGGCCTTCGAAGCGGTGGGAGCGCACCTCCGACCAACTGTGCTTGCCGGGGCGCAGGATGAGCCCGCGCTGCACGGGGCGCCTCCGGTGGGCTGAGAGGGGGAGGGGCGACCGCCGCCGTACCGACCGGTGCGGCGGCGGTGCACGGGGACAGGTTCAGACCACGGTCAGTGGGCAGCAGTCCCGCGTCGTCGAACTCGTGCCCGTATAGACGTCGATGCGGCCGCGTTCGACGGTGAACGTCCCCGCCGGGTCGTTGGTCCAGAACCCGAGGTCCTGCGCACCGAGACGGAAGGACACGGTGGTGCTGCGGCCCGGCTCGAGGGTGACCCGCGCGAAGCCACGCAGCCGGCGTACCGGCTGGGCGATGCTGGCCGCCACGTCGTGGACGTAGAGCTGGACGACCTCGTCGCCCGCCCGCTCGCCGGTGTTGGTGACCGTCAGCGACACCTCGACCGTCTCGCCTCGCTCCAGGGCGTCCCTCGCGATGCTCTCCCGACTCAACTGCGGCCGTGAGACGACGAAGGTCGTGTAGCCGAGGCCGTATCCGAAGGGGAAGCGTGGTCCGTCGGTCAGGTCCAGGTACTTCGAGACGAACTTCGCGTCCGGCTGTGCCGGGTTGTACGGGCGGCCCGTGCTCTCGTGGTTGTAGTAGAGGGGGATCTGACCCACAGCCCGCGGGAAGGTGACGGGCAGCTTGCCCCCCGGGTCGACCGCGCCGAAGAGCACATCAGCCACCGCATGACCCGCCTCGATGCCGGGGTGCCAGGCCTCCAGTACCGCGGGCGCGGAGTCCAGCCAGTCGCCCAGCACCAGCGGCCTGCCGTTGACCAGTACCACCACGAAGGGCTTGCCGGTCGCGGCGACGGCCGCGATGAGTTCCTCCTGGCCCTCGGGCAGACCGATGTCGCTGCGCACGGCCGCCTCACCGCTGAGCTCGGGGTCTTCGCCGACCACCACGACGGTGACCTCGGCGGCCGCGACGGCGGCGGCCGCCCGGGTCAGGTCCTGACCGGCGTGCGTGACGTTCGCGCCGGGAGCCGCCTCGCGCACCGCGTCCAGGATGCTGACGGACGGGAACCTGGACGCACCGGGCCCCGCCCAGGTGCCGTGCAGGCCGGTGGAATCGGCGAAGGGGCCGACGACCGCGATCGAGCCGGCGGCCGGGCTCAGCGGGAGGACGGAACCCTCGTTCCTCAGCAGCACCATCGACCGGGCGGCGCTCGCACGGGACGCTGCCCGCGCGGCGGCGGTGGGTTCGGAGACAGCCGACGACTCGTCGGTGTACGGGTCGTCGAACAGTCCCAGATCGAATTTCAGTTGCAGGATGCGCGACACCGCATCGTCGAGGCGCTCCATCGTGATCAGCCCGTCGGACAGAAGTGCCTCGCCGTGGTCGGCTACGTTCGTGGAGACCATCTCCATGTCGAGGCCGGAGGTCAGCGCGAGCCTGCCCGCCTCGGCGCCGTCCTCGGCGAAGCCGTGCGCGATCAGCTCCTCGACGCCCGTGTAGTCACTGACCACGAAGCCCTTGAAGCCCCACTCCTCCTTGAGGACGGAGTTCATCGTGTGCGCGTTGCCGTGCGCGGGTACTCCGCCGATCGTGTTGAACGCCGCCATGACGGTGGCCACCCCGGCGTCGACCGCCGCCTTGAAAGGCGGCAGGTAGAGGTTGCGCAGCCGCTGTTCGGAGACGTCGACCGTGTTGTAGTCGCGGCCGCCCTCGGCACCGCCGTAGGCGACGAAGTGCTTGGCGCACGCCGCGATCCGGTCCGTGCGCGACAGTTCGCTGCCGTCGGCCGGGCCCTGGTAACCCTGCACCTTGGCCACCGCGAAGGCGGCACTGAGATAGGGGTCTTCGCCGCAGCTCTCCGCGATCCGGCCCCACCGCGGCTCGTGCGTGACGTCCATCATGGGGGAGAAGGTCCAGCGCACTCCCTCGGAGCGGGCCTCCTTCGCCGACACCTCAGCGTCCCGCCGCGCCACCTCCGGGTCGAAGCTGGACGCCTGGGCCAGCGGGATCGGGAAGGCGGTCCAGAAGCCGTGGACGACGTCCAGGCCGAAGAGCAGCGGAATGCCGAGCCGGGACTCCTCGACAGCGATCCGCTGAAGGGCGTTGCTGCTCCGGGCGCCGTGGATGTTGAGTACAGAGCCGAGCAGTCCCGCACGGGCCGCGGCCTCCGTCTGCTCGGTCTGACCGCCGCCCGGACCGGTGTCGCCGGTCCAGGTCAACTGCTGGATCTGCCCCAGCTTCTCCTGGACCGTCATCCGGCCGAGCAGGTCCTTCACCTTGTCCTCGTACGCTCGAAGCACGTCGTGACCTCTTTACCTGTTGCCGTATCGCTACCCGTGAAGTTAACGTTTTGCGCGGCATGAATGAAAGCGCATTCATCAACTGCGGACAAGCCCCCGGGCACAGGCGTCTCACGGACCGAGGGCACTTCCGGACTCCACCCCGAAGTCGCTTTCGGAGGCGAACGCATGACGGACAACGATCCGCCCTGGCTGCGGGATCTCGAGGCCGACCTGGGGCCGGAGCGCTACGGCTGGATCGGCCAGGACCGAGAGGGCGGCAGCCGCGGAGAGTTCATGGCCATCGGCTACGACCGCACACGGCTCCGGCCCGTGGAGTACGACCACTTCTGGCTCTCCGGCACTCCGCAGGAGCCCGGGTCGAACACCTGGGGAGGCGATTGGACCAGGATGGTCACATGGGTGCGCTTCCATGACCTGTCGGGCGACGGCGAGCTCTTCGCCGCCAACACCCACTTCGACGACGCGAGCGCATACGCTCGGAGGTGCTCCGCCGAACTGCTCGCCGAGCGGCTCGACACGCTCGCGCCCGACGTTCCGTGGATCGTCACCGGTGACTTCAACACCCTCGCGGGCGACAGCACCGTCCACGCGGCGCTCCTGACCCGGGCGGATCTCGTGGACACCTGGGAAGCCGCTGAGGAACGCGGCACGGCCCACGGCACCTTCCACGACTACCGGCCGCCGGTACCCGGCGGCGACCGCATCGACTGGATCCTCGCGTCCCGGGGCACCCGCGTGCGCCGGGCGATGATCAACCGCTGCGCACCGAACGGCCGTTACCCCAGCGACCGTCTGCCGGTACAGGCAATCCTGCGCACTGCACGCTGATCCCCACCCCGTCCGTCACCCCGACCCGCGAAGGACCCCGTCATGATGTCCCCCCGCCCCGCCACCGAATGGCTCGCCGACGCCATCCTGTACCAGATCTATCCGCAGAGCTTTGCCGACTCCAACGGCGACGGCATCGGAGACTTCGCCGGAATCGAGGCCAGGCTGGACCACCTCGCCTGGCTGGGCGTGAACACCGTCTGGTTCAACCCGTGCTTCGCCTCGCCGTTCCTCGACGCGGGCTACGACGTCAGCGACTACCTCACCGTCGCACCGCGCTACGGCACCAACGACGACCTCGCCCGGCTGACCGATGCCGCGGCGCGCCGCGGCATCCGCGTACTGCTCGACCTGGTCGCAGGCCACACCTCGGATCAGCACCCCTGGTTCACCGCTTCGGCCGACGACCGTTACATCTGGGCCGACCCGACGGACCCTGCCGCACTGCCGGAAGGTTTCGTGGCCTCGCCGGGTGCCCGGCCCGGCTACTACCTGCCGAACTTCTTCGATTCCCAGCCCGCCCTCAACTTCGGCTACGCCCGCATGAACGAGGCGGAACCATGGCGCCTGCCCGTCGACGCCGAGGGGCCGCGCGCCAACCGCCAGGCCCTGCGCGAGATCATGGACCACTGGCTGACCATCGGCCTGTCCGGATTCCGCGTCGACATGGCGGCCTCCCTCGTCAAGGACGACCCCGGCCAGGCGCAGTCTGCCGCGGTGTGGCACGAACTTCGCAGCTGGCTGGATGCCGAACACCCGCAGGCGGCGCTGCTCTCCGAGTGGGGGGACCCCGCAACCTCCGTCCCGGCCGGCTTCCACGCAGATTTCTTCCTGCAGTTCGGGCCCAAGGACGACGGGCTCGCACTGCGCTCCCTGTGGAACAACTTCGAAGGCACCGTCAGCGAGCAGTGGGAGCCGCAGGCGCCCTACTTCGATGCAGAGGGCAAGGGGTCCCCGCGTACCTTCCTCGCCGACTGGCGCGACGCCACAGACGCCGTCGGCGATGCCGGCTTCATCTCCCTCCCCACGGCCAACCACGACTTCTCCCGCCTGGCCTGCGGTCCGCGCACCGCCGAACAGCTGCCCGCCGCCTTCGTCTTCCAGCTCACCTGGCCCACGCTGCCCGCGATCTATTACGGCGACGAGATCGGTATGCGCTACGTGCCCGGCCTGCCCGGGCACGAGGGCAGCCGGCTGGGCCCCCGCTACAACCGTGCCGGCTCCCGCACGCCCATGCAGTGGGACGACTCGCCGAACGCGGGATTCTCCACCGCCCCGGCCGACCGCCTCTACCTCCCCGTGGACCCGGACCCGGGCCGTCCGACTGTCGCCGCCCAGCGCGCCGACAACGGCTCCCTCCTGCACCTGGTACGTCGCCTCATCGCACTGCGCAAGGACATCCGAGAGCTGGGTGCCGCGGGCAGCACGGAGATCCTGCACGCCGGCTATCCACTGGCGTACGTCCGCGGCGGCCGTTACCTCGTGGTGGTCAACCCGCGCCGTGACGCCGCCGAGACTGCCGCCCCCGTGGGCAGGGCCGCCCCTCTGGAGGCCGACGGTGCCACTGTGACCGGCGGCCGGATCCGGGCCGAAGGCTTCGGATACGGCATATTCGAGCTCTGAACGCGGCTCCCCACCCAGGGCATCCTCGAACCCCTGAGGCGAGGGCCCTCGTACGACGACGGGCCCCTCCGCACCCGGCTGAGGGACCCGTCGGCGTGACCCGGGCGAGCATGCCGATCTCGTCGTCCGACTGACAGGCGATGGCACCGGGCAGGACCTCGCGGTGCAGCCGCTCGAGGGATCGTGCTCACAGCCCGTAGCACTCCTTGATGTTCAGCGGCCTGCGGGGGTGGCGAGCGCGGGGCCCGCGCCAGGCGCGAGTGCGGGGCATGAGCGGCGGTCCATGCAGATCCAACTCCTGGGGCGAAAGGCGTGGATACGACGTGTGTGCCGTGCGGGCCCGGCCGTCGTCAGGAACGGCCTGGCCCGCACGGGCTCAGGGGAGGCAGAGCATCGTGGCCCGGGATCTACTTGAGACCCGCGGTGGCGATGCCCTGCGTGAAGAAGCGTTGAAGGAGGACGAAGACGAGCAGCACCGGGAGCACCACCAGGAAGACGCCCGCCATCAGGACGCCGTTGGAGCCGTCCGCCTTGGTCGGATCGGTGGCGAAGGTGGCCAGGGCCACCGGCAGCGTGTACTTGTCCGGGTCGTTGGTTGCGATCAGCGGCCACAGGAAGTTGTTCCAGGAACCGAGGAACACGAAGATCGTCAGCGTCGCCAGGGCGGGCTTGACCAGGGGCAGCACGATCCGCCAGAAGATGAACCACTCGCGGGCTCCGTCGCTGCGGGCCGCCTCGAGAAGCTCGTCCGGAACGGCCGTCATGAATTGCCGCATCAGGAAGACCCCGAAGGCGCCTGCCGACCGATGGCCGAGACCACTGTCATGGCCAGGCCGACGGACTTGGCGATGCGTGACATGTGACTCCTCCTCGAGTGCATGGGTGCGTGTCATGTATGCGCATCATGTATGCGCTTACAGATTGGCGCACGGATGACCCTGCAGCATGCCTCGGGTGGCCTCAAGGGGCACGTCGGTAACGCTTTCGTAAACCTGCGGAATTCCGTGTGCCGCAGGGGTGTTTCTCCTCTCTCGCAGTGCCGATGGCTGCGACGCTCACGGCATCGCGCAGCCGCAACTGGCCCGCCGTATCAGCGTCACCGGCAACACCCGTGCCACCCCGGCTCGTTGACGGTTCGCGATCCTGGCGACGAGCAGCTCGACCGCTTCCTGGCCGAGCCGGCCCATCGGCTGTCGTACGGTCGTCAGCGCGGGCCGCACGACCCGGCTCAGGGGGATCCCGTCGAAGCCTGTCACGGCCATGTCGCCCGGCACGTCGATGCCGTGCGACGCCAGCGCATACAGCGCTCCCACGGCCATCTGGTCATTGGCGAGAACCAGTCCCTGGGGGCGCTGCCCCGACAGGCCGAGGAGCGCCTCGACGGCACGACGGCCCGCGTCCTGGGTCAGATCTCCCCGCAGATCGGGCTGCTGCGGAAGCGGCAGCCCCGCCTCGAGGTGGGCCGCCTGGAATCCGCGGAAGCGGGCCTCGCCGTCGGGGGAGTTCGAAGGGCCGCCGATGAAAGCCAGTCTGCGCAGGCGATGGTCGGCGATCAGATGCCGGGTGAGCTCCAACTGGCCGTCGAAGTTCGCTACTTCGATGTGGTCGTGGTCGGCTTCCCGGTCCCCGGCGAGCATGACGACGGGCAGCCGTCTCGAGATGACCTCCAGGTCCTCGCTCGCTATGCCGGTCTGGGCCAGCAGGGCGAGCCCGTCCACCCGCCCGGCGACCTCGGCGAGTTGCTCACTCGTGCGTTCCGGGTGCGCCGCGGCGATCAGGAGTGCGTAGCCGTGCCGCCGGGCGGCGCGCTCCATGCCACGGATCACCTGGTCGGAATAGAGCATCAGCTCGGTGTCGTCCGGCGTCGGTATGCTCTCGGCGACGGCGTCGTGGATGTCGGGGAAGTAGAGGCCGAGAACTCCCGTCGTACGGCTGGCCAGTCCCCGGGCGCTGCCGCTGGGCACGTAACCGAGCTCGCGACCGGCGGCCAGCACCCGTTCCCGGGTGGAGGCGCGTACGGAGTCGGGATTGCGGTACACGCGCGAAACCGTCGCGATGGAGACGCCGGACTGCTCGGCGACGTCGTACACCGTCGGAGTACTCATGGTGCTGCCTTGCCTCTCCTGTATCCCTGACCCTGCGCATCCGGCAAGCCGTGTGACCTGCCCGAAAGCGCGATCAGCCTATGGTCGGGCGTCGTTCGGGGGAAGGGACGGAGGGGGCGGAGGGACGGCATGCGCCCGTACCGACGAACAGGGCGGCGATGCCGGCCTTCCGCGACGCGCTGCCGACGAAGATGCGGCGCGCACGGTCACGGCGTCCGATGCCGGCCGGGCGGCCGCCGGGTGGCGCTCTGGGCCGGCCGCCGAGCGATCGTCGGAGGAAGCGCGGGTCGTGGAGATGCACAGCCGGTTCCCCGACTTCGACTACGGAGCCCACGCCGCGGCCGACGGGGACGGCCGCGGGGAGCACGACCCACGCGCGTCGTGAGAGTGGCGGAGTGCGGTCGATCTTCACACGCCCGGTCTCGTCGACAGGGCGCTCGTCGAACCAGGAGGGAACTCGTCATCGACGACTCGCACGGTTGATCGACAGGGAACGGCAGGCGGTCGGAGCCGACCTCCAGGAGGCTGTCCAGCAGTGCCTGCGTGCGGAAGAGGCAGCTTCGCTCGTCAATGTGCTGCCCGGATTCCGAGGATGTCCCGGCCGGCGCTGCGCGGCCGACCGGGACATCAGGATCAGCGCAGGTCGAACCGGTCCAGGTTCATCACCTTGTCCCACGCTGCCACGAAATCACGGACGAACTTCTCTCCCGCGTCCCCGGTTGCGTAGACTTCCGAGACGGCGCGGAGCTGGGAGTTGGAACCGAAGATGAGGTCGACGGCGGTGGCTGTCCATTTCACTTCGCCCGTGGGGTGATCCCGACCTTCGAATACGTTCGCGTCCGAAGTCGACGCCTTCCACTCCGTGCCCATGTCGAGCAGGTTGACGAAGAAGTCGTTCGTCAGTGCCTCCGGCCGGTGTGTGAGGACGCCATGCGGCGATCGCCCGAATCCGGTGTTCAAGGCCCGCATGCCGCCGATCAGAACCGTCATCTCGGGAGCGGTGAGTGTCAACAGGTTGGCACGGTCCAGGAGGAGAGTTTCCGGGGACAGCTTCTCTCCCGCCGGGAGGTAGTTGCGGAAGCCATCCGCCCTGGGTTCGAGCACGGCGAACGCCTCCACGTCCGTCTGCTCCTGCGAGGCGTCCGTGCGCCCCGGTGCGAAGGGTACCGAGATGTCGTACCCGGCGTTCTTCGCGGCTTGCTCGACAGCCGCGCACCCGCCCAGGACGATCAGGTCCGCGAGTGAGACCTTCGTTCCGCCGGCCTGCGAGCCGTTGAAGTCCTGCTGGATCTGCTCAAGGGTCTGCAGCACCTCAGCCACCTCGGGCAGGTCGTGGACCTCCCAGTCCCTCTGCGGCGAGAGCCGGATCCGTGCCCCGTTGGCCCCACCACGCTTGTCGGTGCCGCGGAAGCTCGCCGCCGATGCCCAAGCGGTGGTGGCCAGCTGGGAGACGGACAGTCCCGAGGCGAGGATCCTGTCCTTGAGGGTGGCGCTGTCCTCTTCCCCGACGAGGTCGTGGTCGACCTCGGGGACGGGGTCCTGCCACAGTTGCGGCTCGGGAATCCACGGACCGAGGAAGCGCGAGCGGGGTCCCATGTCGCGGTGCAGCAGCTTGTACCACGCCTTGCCGAACGCTACTGCGAGCTTTTCCGGGTTCTCGTGGAAGCTCTTCGCGATCGGGCCGTAGATCGGGTCCAACTTCAGCGACAGGTCCGTCGTCAGCATCATGGGCGCGTGCCTCTTCGACGGATCGTGAGCATCAGGCACATTGCCCTTGGCCGAGGGATCCGTGGGAGTCCACTGCTTCGCGCCGGCGGGGCTCGTCGTCAACTCCCATTCGTAGCCGAACAAGTTGTCCAGGTACCCGTTGTCCCACTTCGTCGGCTCGGAGGTCCATGCGCCTTCGAGCCCACTGGTGAGCGCGTCTGCGCCTTTGCCGCTGCCGTAGGTGTTCCTCCAGCCGAGTCCCTGCTGCTCGATCGGAGCGGCCTCGGGTTCCGGACCGATGTACTCGGGATCGACCGCACCGTGGCACTTGCCGAACGTGTGGCCGCCGATGATGAGGGCAGCCGTCTCCTCGTCATTCATTGCCATACGCCCGAACGTCTCGCGAATGTCCCTGGCGGCAGCCATCGGATCCGGGTTGCCGTTGGGCCCCTCCGGATTGACGTAGATCAGTCCCATCTGCACGGCACCGAAAGGACCGGTGAGTTCCCTGTCGCCGGTGTAGCGCTCATCTCCGAGCCATGTGTCCTCAGGGCCCCAGAAGATTTCCTCGGGTTCCCAGATGTCCTCTCGTCCGAAGCCGAACCCGAACGTCTTGAAACCCATGGATTCCATGGCGCAGTTGCCGGCGAAAACCAGGAGGTCGGCCCAGGAGATCTTCCGGCCGTACTTCTGCTTGATCGGCCAGAGCAAACGGCGCGCTTTGTCCAGGCTCGCGTTGTCGGGCCAGCTGTTGAGGGGGGCGAAGCGCTGAGCGCCGGAGCCGCCACCGCCCCGTCCGTCGGCGATTCGGTACGTGCCCGCGGCATGCCAACTCATCCGGATGAAGAGCGGGCCGTAGTGGCCGTAGTCGGCAGGCCACCAGTCCTGCGATGTCGTCATCACCTCGAAGACGTCCTGCTTGAGTGCGTCGGGGTCGAGGGTCGCGAACTCTTCTGCGTAGTTGAAATCCTCGTCCAGTGGATTGGATCGAGGAGAGTGCTGGTGGAGCACTTGAAGATCCAGCTGATTCGGCCACCAGTCCCGGTTCGTCCTGGGGCCGGTTCGCGTGGGGGCCGGGGAGGGGATCGCCGGGTTCTCGCTTTCGCTGCCGGACACGTCCGTCCTTCTTCCTGTCTCGGTGTTCCTTCTGCTGGTTCTTGCTCTCGACGTTGTTCGCAGTTCCTGGTGTCGAGCGCAGCGACCCGCGCTCGTGGCACGCCATGACGCCCGCCGGCCGGACGCCTGCCGGGCCCGTCGGCCGGCCACGTCGCGCTTTCGGTCGCCAAGAACTCTTCCTCGCGTACGACGCCGATGATTGTGCGGATTCGGCGTCCGTATGGTCGCGCACCGAGGACCGCACTGCTACGCGAACACGCAGAGCATCCCTGGCAACAAGAAATCGAAAGCCCAATACGTTGGGGTCCGGTCTCCGGCTCAGCGGCTGATGGCTTTCCCGGCCTCTGAGAAATGTGAGAGAGGCGGCCTTTTCTCATCATCCTGCTCACCCGCTGACATGACGAGCAGAATTGGAAGATCAGATGACGGTCTGACACGTTACGGAGAGGCGTCCTCGCCACGACGTGTGTGAAGCTGGCTCTGCCGGCATCACCGCAGTTAAGGTCGGAGGCCAGGATCAGAAGGTCACCTCATCCGCTTTCCGACAAGAGCCGGACATCGGCCGGTGAACTTCCGTTGTCCCATCGAACCTGAACAGGTGAACCGATATGAGTGGCCTGCTGGAGCGACTGCGAGGGCGTGGTTGGCGGATGACGTCCCAGCGACGTGTCGTTGCGGAGGTCCTCGACGGTGATCATGTGCATCTCACGGCCGACGAGGTGCTCGTCCGCGCGGCGGAGCGGCTGCCCGAGATCTCCCGGGCGACCGTCTACAACACCCTGGGCGAACTGGTCTCCCTCGGCGAGGTGATGGAGCTCTCCACCGACGGCCGCGCCAAACGCTATGACCCCAACGCCCACCGCCCTCACCAGCACCTGGTGTGCTCCAACTGCGGCACCATCCGCGATGTCCACCCGGCCGGCGACCCGTTGGCCGACTTCCCGGCGGAGGAGCGCTTCGGCTTCGCGGTGTCCGACGTCCAGATCACCTACCGGGGGCTCTGCCCCGCCTGTGTCGCCGGTCTGCCGCGAGTGTGATCCAGGCCGGTGCGTCACTGCCGGGCATCGACGTACGGCCCGGATGATGCCGGTGGGGTGAAGCGCGCCCAGTTCCGAGCCGCAGACGCCGTCCGGAGCGGCGGTCCGGTCCGGCCCAGCGCGCCTCTGCCGAACTCAGAGCCCGGTGACTTTGGCGCTCGCCGACAGCTCGTAGACCAGGGAGAGCGTGCGGCGGCTGCCGGGCGGGAGAGTGATGGCCCAGCGGGCGATGCCCTCGGCGTCGACCACGTCGGGCGCCGGGGAGCACGAATCCTTGTGCAGGCGTATCTCCACCGCCGAGACCTCCGAGACCGGGATCCGCTCCCGAAGGACGACCACCCGCTGGTCGTGCTCCCCGGGGGCGGAGAACCGGGACACGTGCAGCCGGACCGTGCGGGTGACCACGGTCCGCTGGGTGATACCGGCGGATGCGCGGGACTCCTCGACATGCCGGACCACCCGGTAGTCGTCGCAACTGCCGAAGGCCAGTTCGACGGGGGCGCCGGGGGCGGTGAAGTCCAGCGTGCCACGGCCGCTGAATCCGCTGCCGCGGACCAGGTCCACGGGCCCGGCGAGCAGTGCGTGACCGGACAGGTTGTCGAGCTGCACCACCTGGGTGACCAAGGGGGACAACTCCGGTG
Source organism: Streptomyces sp. NPDC005262 (assembly GCF_042872425.1). NCBI lineage: Bacteria > Bacillati > Actinomycetota > Actinomycetes > Kitasatosporales > Streptomycetaceae > Streptomyces > Streptomyces sp. NPDC005262. The sequence continues at coordinate 128,253 of NZ_JBIAKK010000018.1, read as the reverse complement.
AACAGGCGTACTCACTGCGCGCGGCCGTGGTGAATGCGGAGAGCAGCACTCGGTGGGCGCGGCCGTCACCGGGCACCGAGACCGGCGCGGAGGATCTCAGCACCCGCGTCTCACCACCGTCGTCCACCCCCGGCAGGCCGAGCACCGGGGCCGGGCCGAGGGCCCCGATCTCCTCCTCGCGCAGCTCGACGTCGACCGTGCGGCGCTCCGCCGCGGAGCGGTCCTTGAGCGTGAGCCGGTCTTCGCCCAGCCGTGGCGGATCGGTGGCCAGCGCTGAGCGGGCCGTCGACAATGTCAGCCGTACGTCCGACCAGTCCTCACCGGTGCGCTGCCAGACCATCGCGTCGGTCTCCAGTGTCAGGGAGTCCCCGTCGAGCACGGCCCGGTAGGCGGGCCGCCACAGTGCACACGGGGTGAGGTGGCTCAGGCGCAGCCCGACCGGCCCGGCGACCGCGGTCTCCACGGTCAACTCGATATGACCGACCAGCTCGGCGGGCTCCTCCTCGGAGAGATACATGGCCCGCTGGGCTTCCCCGAGTTCGACAGCGAGTGCAGCCAGCCGGGCTTCCACTGCGCGGAGTTGCTCGCCGTGCGCGTCGCGTTCGTCGTCCACCCGGTCCAGTTCGCGGGCCCAGCGGGACAGCTCGGTCTCGCCGGAGCCGGCGCCTTCGCCGATCTCCCGCAGCAGATCGGCGGCGAGCCGGCCGAGCAGGTCAAGGCGCACTTGCAGCCGGTCACGTCGCTGCCCCAGGTCCAGCTGCTCCTCTTCGAGGGTGTGTACACGGTGGCGCAAAGCGGAGTCGTCGTCGGCGGAAGGCTGTGGCCCGCGCGGTGTCCAGCTGCGGACGATCCGTGCGTCGAGCACGGTCGCGGGGTGATCGGCGGTCAGCTCGGCATGGAGGGTCCGGTCGACGGCCAGCGCACTGACCGGCCCGAGACGCAGCCGCTGAACCCCGGCCTCCAGGTCGAGCACGACGTCGCGCTCGATGTGGGCACGATCCTCGAGGCACGTGACGGCGGTGACAGGGAGGGCGATCGGCTTCGGGGCCGTGGACATGGCGTGTGTCAGCTCCTGCGGTTGCCGCCGGCCAGGGCCTTGCCGGTCGGGATGCGGATCTCGTAGCCCCCGTCGAGGGCGGCGGTGGCGCCTTCGGGCAGTTCCAGGCGCCAGACGCGGGTTCCCGGCACATGGCGATCGGGCCCCGTGCCTTCCTCGGGTGCCGTCCAGTCGGCCCGTTCCTCGATCCGGACGTCCGGATCGGAGGTGACCGGCACCCGCTCGCGGACTTCCACGGTGACGGGCCGTGCGAGCCGGTTGGCCAGCTCCACGTGGACGCGGTGATCGAGCACGGTGGTGTTGTTGCGTAGACCGGAAGTCGACTCGTGCAGGTTCGTACGGCGGGTGACCCGGATGCCCTCGGCCGGCCCGAGCCCCACCCGGCGGACACCGCCGGGGGCAAGCGTGGGCAGTGCGGCGGTCAGCAGGAAGTCGTCGTCGACGGTGACCTCCACCGGGCCGGCCAGCAGTGCCTGGTCGGTGGCGTTGGCGAGCACCAGCGTCGCGTACACGGTCTGCTCCACGGACGGCACGCAGAGGTACTCGGTACGCAGGCCGACCGGGATCTCGCCGACGGTGACGGTGTGCCAGGTGCCGTCCGACGGAATGTCGGCGCGGGCGGTGGCATCGAATCGGTGGTCGAAGGAACCCGCCGACTCACGGGGCCGCACGGCCTGTCCGGGCAATGGCAGCGCGGCCACCGCTTCGGCGCGGCGGCGGTACTCGGCGGCCACTGGGTCAAAGGGAGAGTCGGGAAACAGTCGGCCTCTGCGACCACCCTGCTCATCGGGGCCGCACAGAACAAGGGCGGCATAGTCGAGCTCGGCGCCGCTCGGCTGCGGCGGACCGGCTACCGGTACCGGAGGGGGTGGCGGCGCAGCCCGGCCAGGAGCCGCGGGCGCCATGGCGGCGGGGGCACCCGCGAAGGACCCACCACCGGAACGCGGCCTGTTGCCCGGTCGCGCCCCGGCCGGCTGCGCGAGGGTGGGCATCCCGCCGCCGAGGTCTTCCGGGGGAGCGCCGCCTGCACCGCCGGGCACCGGGACCGCGGCCGGCGGACCGCCGTAGCTCTGCGGTGCCGGCGGCGGGGGCGGTGGCGGAACGGGACCGGCCGTGGAGCCGCCCGCGACCCCCATGGGCACGGAGCCGGCGCCGACGGTGGGTGCGAGGGCCGGGCCGGGGCCGGCCGCGTCGTAACCGGAGAACAGGTCGACGAGTCCGGCAGGGGGCTCCCGCCAGCCGGACGGCGCGGGGGCGGGCTGACTGCGTCCGATCCGGATCGAGCGGAGCCTCGGCAGGTCGGTGCGGCGACGAAGATCGGCGGTGGCCAGGGCGATGCGCACGCCGGTCCAGTCCTCGCCGGTCCGCTGCGCGACCGAGGCGCGCAGCACCAGACGGCCGCTGCCGTCGCCCTGACGGTGAGTGAGACGGTAGGCCGGTACCCAGACGGCGCCCGGCACCCCATATTCCAGCTCCAGCTCCACCTCTGCATCACCGGTGCCGCCGAGGGTCAGGACCGCGCAGACCGCGGTCTCCACGTGCGCTGACGGCGTGTCGGTGGAGGCGCGGGCGAGCCTGTCCGCGGCAACGGTGAGCTCGTGCTCGACGTTGCGCAGGGCCTCCTCCAGCTCAACGAGGCGGTTGTGCAGACCCGTCAGCCGCTCGTCGACGAAGCCGGCGAGCTCCAGCCACGCATCGACCGGGGTACGGCGGTGCGGGTCCTCGCGCCTGCGGGCGGGTGGGACCGGGTGGAGAGCCCCGACCTCCTCGATCAGGCTCAGCTGCCGGTCCCGGCGTCCCTGCGCCGCCGCGTACTCGTCGCTCGGCCGCTCGACCTCGCGCCGCAACTCGTCGGCCGTGCCCGTGCCGAGCGGCTCGGCCTCGACCTCCACCCGGGCCTCGGTGACGCGCACCCCGGGGGCGCCCAGGACGCGGGCCCGCAGCGAGCCCGGGTCCAGCGAGCGGGGCAGTCCCGTCACCCGCACCCGGCCGTCAGGCGGCACGCTGCCCCGGGCCAGCCGTCGGCAGACAGCGCCCTGCGCGTACACCACTACCGCATCGAGGGCCGACCCCCACCGCGGTATCGACTCAGCCGTCATGCGCTCCGCCCCCCCGCCGCGTCCATGCTGAGCGAAGACTACGCCCGGGCGGTCTGCGCGCGCGATCACCGCTCGTTGCGGGACTCTCGGCTGTCCACCAGAATGCGCCATGACGGCCCCGGTGTCCTAGCTCAGACACCAGCCGCAAAGTAGCGGGGTGATCACGTGCTTGCCGTCATGGCGGCCTGCTCGTCGTATTCACGGAGCATCCGCATGACGGTGGCGGGCGAGGGGTGCCGACCCTTCCTCATGCCAGTAGTGATGACGAGCCGTTTGGCGATGTCGCGCAGGCTCATCTCCTGGTCACGCAGGTGGAGGGCCATGGAGAGCATGGACTCGTCGGTGACGCCCGCGCCGCCGATGGTCTTGCCGCGTTTGCGGGCGGACTCCTGGCCTTCGAGGGTGCGGTCGCGGATGTACTCGCGCTCCATGCCGGACATGGCCGCCAGCACGGTGAACACGATGCCGGACGGGTCGTGCGAGGCCTTCAGTTCTCCGGTGAGGAACTCCAGGCCGACGTCGCTCGCCTTCAGCTCCTCGGCGAGCATGGCGAGTTCGATGCCGCGGCCGAGCCGCTTGTGTTCGTGCACGACGAGGGTGACGGCGACGCCGGAGGAGCGGATCTCTCCGGCGAGCTTCACGGCGGCCTCCAGCTCGGGGCGCTTGGTGGCGCGGGTGGAGATCTTCTCCGAGAAGATGCGTGTCACTCTGGCCTCGCCGAGCGAGTCGAGCTGTGCGTCCAGGGACTGCCGGGCCGTCGAGGCGCGGGCGTAGCCGAGGCGGACGTGGCCGACCGGTTCGGCGCCGGCGCGCACGGGCCGGGGTAGTTCGGTCCACGCCGAGCCCGGCTTGCGCACGGCGGGAGTCGGCACGCTCAGGGCCTTGGCGAGTTGGGGCACCAGGCGGAAGCGGGCGGTGTGGTACTGGATTGCCACCCTGCCCTTCCCGGTCTGGCACGGGGAGCCCGCCGGCGCGGCGCAGGTGGACATCGGGCAATCGTGCGATTCCACACGCTTGAAGGCGTCACTCACGACCCATACTGTTTCATGAGGGTGTTTCAGATGTCTAGTCGTTTGCAACAACTCATGAAACATGATTGCAGCAGGTGGACGACCGCCCGGCCGGGTGTTTCATGAGCGACCACCTATGAAACACCGGCGGGCGGCCAGGTGGGCCGCACGGTGGCGTTCAGTTGGCCGCCAGGGCCGCGCCCAGCGGCGTGTGCTCGTAGCGGACGGCCCGGCCGGTGCGGGTGCGGGTGACGAGGCCGGCATCGCGCAGTACTGCCAGATGACCGCCGACGGTGCCTAGGCTCAGGCCGAACTGGGCGACCAGCTGCGTCGTCGTTGCAGGCACGGCCAGCGCGCGCAGCACGTCCGCGCGGCGCGGGCCGACCAGTCGGCTCAGGGCCTCACCACCCGGTGCACGCGCTACTGGGCCGAGCAGGTCTGCGATGCCCCGGGCGGGATAGACCAGGGCGTAGGGCCATGGCGGCTCGACGTAGCTGATCAGAGTGCCGAATACCGTTGGCATCAGCAGCAGGCCCTTGCCGGCCAGCCGGTGCCGGTCCCACTCGATACGCGAGCCGGTGCGCACCTCGATGGTTCCGGCTTGACCCTCGGAGCACCAGCTCACCCGCGGGTCGAGATCGGACAGAGCTGCCGCCCAGCCGTCCATCGCCAGGTTCCCGGCGCGGCGGACCAGGTCACGCTCCAGCACCGCCCGCAGCCGCGGCCAGTCCGGCTCGACCAGCGCCTGCCAGCTCGCCGCGAGCGCGTCGGCGAGCTGGGTGACGACGTCCGGCGCGTCGAGGATGCGCTGCACGTAGCGTGGCGGCGTCCGCAGTCCCTCCAGGTTGCGGGCCAGTTCCAGCCGTGCACGGCGCAGCGGCGTGGCGCGCACGGCGGCGAGCTCAGCGGCGAAGTCGCCACCGGAGGCGGACGGCGGCGGATGGATGAAGTCGGCGTTGTAGCCGCCGCGGCGGAACAGCGCCGTCAGCGCCCCGACCGCGGGCATCTGCCGGCGCAGCTGCTCGTACTGGGGCGCGATGCGCTTGGCCCACGGCCGGAGCGGGCCGGCGGACTGTACGCCGGCTGCGACGCGCAGCGCCTGCATCGCCTCGCCCAGCGGCGAGATCGCGTAGCGGGTACGCGCCACATCAACGGGTCCCACCTCGATGGCCAGCATGTTTTGCCTCCACACGAAAGCATAGCCACCGTGGCCGGGCTGCCGTGATGCTGTCGGCCATGAACACCACGTCCGTCGCGCCACGCCCGGCCACCTACCGCGAGGTATTCGCGGTGGGCCAGTTCCGCGTGCTGTTCGGCAGCTACACGCTCTTCCTGATCGGCGAGACGGTGCGGATGCTCGCCCTGTCCGTGACCGTCTATGCGGTAACCGGGTCGCCGCTGATGTCGGCGCTGGCGTATGCGGCAGGCTTCCTGCCCTATGCCCTGGGCGGCACGCTGCTGCTGGCTTTCGCCGACCGCTGGCCACCGCGCACCGTCATGATCGGCTACGAAGTGCTGCGCGCCGCGGTCAGCGCCGTGCTTGCCGCCGGTCTACTGCCGGTACCGGCCATGCTGGCACTGGTGTTCGTCACGGGTGTCCCCAGCGCCGTCGCCTCCGCTTCGCGCACCGCCCTTCTGCCCGACCTGCTGGACGGCGACCGCTACGTGCTCGGCCGTGCCGTCTTCTCCATGACAGCCGGCGGCACCCAAGTGCTCGGCTTCGCCGCCGGCGGCATACTGATCGCCGCTGTCGGCGCGCCAGGCGCGCTCTGGATCACCGCCGCAACCTGCCTGGCCTCGGCAGGCCTGCTGCAACTGCGCCTGTCCCACCACCCACGCCGCCGCACCAGCGGTTCGGCCGGCATCAGCGAGACCTGGCAGGTGAACCGGGCGCTGCTGCGCCGGCCTGCGGTCCGGGCGCTGCTGCTGGCGCAATGGCTGACACCGGCGCTGATGGTCGGCGCTGAGGGCGTGCTGGTCCCGTACGCCGCGCAGGTCGGCGCGCCTGACGCGGCCGGTCTGCTGTTCGCAGCGGTCGCCGCCGGGATGTTCGCCGGCAACCTGATCGTGGGCCGCCTAGTACGCCCTGCGAGCCGGGAGCGGCTGGCCCGCCCCCTCGCACTTGCCCTCGGATTGCCGCTGCTGGGATTCGCGCTGCACCCCGCACCGGCATACGCCGCCATCCTTCTGACAGCGTCCGGTTTCGGCGTCGCCTACCAGCTCGCACTGGCCCGCAGGTTCCTCGACGCGGTGCCCGAGACGCAGCGTGGTCAGGCGTTCGGCCTGCTGCTGACCGGAACGATGACGCTGCAGGGCCCGGCTGCCGCAGCCGGAGGCGCGCTGGGCGAAGTCGCGGCCCCGGCGCTGGTCGTCACACTGGCCGGCGCGGCCTCGGCCATCGCCGCCCTGATGTCCTGGCGAACGCTGTCGCCCACACCCTGAAAGCCCTTCATCACATCGTCGTGGCCGACCGGCCGACGGCATCCGCCGGTGTGCGGGGGCAGGGCCGGCAGCGGTCGGCCCGAGGTCGTGGCGCTTACTCATGTCCAGGCGGAAGGTGCCGTACGGGTTGACGTTCGACCAGAACAGCGCGGTCAGGCCGCGCCGGTCCTCGTCGCTCAGCTTCATCGCCCACGTAGGTTCGGCCAGGACCTGCTGCACCAGCAGGGTATTGACGTGCACGAGCGCTGACTGGAGCAGGTGCAGGGCGAGCATCGACGTCTCGGCGTGCTCCTTGTCCGGGCCGGTCAAGGCGCCGTCCTTGCCGTAGTGCAGCACGGTGTTCGCGCTGTTCCAGTTCTCCACGACCTGGAGCCCGCCATGGATCTCGCGGCGCAGTCCGGGGCTGGCGAGGTAGTCGCAGGCGAAGATCGTGCGCACCGCGCGGCCGAGTTCTTCCAGAGCTTGGTAGGTGGGGTGTTTGGGGCCGCCGCGGGTGAAGCGCCGCAGTACCTGCTCCGCCTCGGCGGTGCCGAGCCGGAGCGCGGTGGCGTACTTGACCATCTGGTCGTACTGCTGCTCGATCAGCTCCCAGCGGATCGGCCGCGTCAGCGAGGCGCCGAGCGTCGGCCAGCCGGGCGGGGTGTCCTCCGGGCGGTACAGGCGGATGCTGCCGATGTTCTTCAGCCGGGGTAGCAGGCGGAAGTTGAGCAGTTCGGTGAAGGCGAACCCGACGACGCTCGCACCGTGCGTGTCGACGTAGTTCGACTCGATTTCGGCGTCCGTGCAGTGCCGCAGCAGGCCCTCGATCATCGCCGCGACTTCGGACGACGAACAGCTCTTGAGCTGGGAGTAGATGCAGACATTCTTCCGCTCGACGTGCCAGTAGATCATTACGCCGTTGCCGCCATAGCGGGCGTGGTACTCGGTCATGAAGTTCGAGGACCAAGACCCGAACTTCTTCGAGTCCGACGCGCACGCCGTGCCGCGGCCCCACCATGCGATGTCTCGGGCGGCGAAGGTGGAGTTCACCAGCCTGGTGACGGCGGCCCGCAGGTTGTCGACGGTAATGAAGTGCCGCCGCACGTGCCGCGGCGCTGCCTCGCTCTCACCGTGCTCGCCGGTCGCCACGATCGCGCGGATGCCCATGTTCGTGCCCAGGGCAAAGAGGGCCAGCAACAGGCGGCGCTGGAGGACGTCACGCTCGATGCGCTCGTACGCGGCCACCGAGGAGAACTCCTCGGGGAAACCGGTGAGGAAGTCGTCGTTCTTCAGCACGTCCAGGAGGTCCAGGACACCCCAGCGGCGTGCGACCTCCTCCTTGAGGGCCGCCAGGCCGGTGGGCTCGGCCAGCGGCTCCAGCTTCGGAACGGTGATCCACGGCTCGCCCTTGCGGGTGGTGACCTTCACCTCGCCCGCGCTGCCCTCCGCGAGCGAGGCAGAGAGCCGGTCCAGGCCGCAGTCATGCGCTTCTTCAGGTCCGCGATGAACGCCCTCGGGTTCAGCGGCTGGCGGATCGCGGCGTAGTGCACGGCGCGGGTGGCCTCGAAGTCGCCGGGCAGGTCGCCCTCCGGATTGCGCCAGCGGGCGGCACCCTCGACGTAAATCTCGCGGCGGCGGACCGCGTCTCGCAGGGCGACCAGGACGCACAACTCGTAGGGGATGCGCTCGACCTTGCCCTTGTCATCGACGACCGCCTCGCGCCAGTCCTTGCGCCAGCTTCTGCAGGATGCTCGGTTCGTTGAACAGCTGGAAGGTGCCGATGATCGAGAAGATCGTCGCGATGACAAGGGCGCCACGGATGGCGGGGAGCTTGATGGCGGTGATCACGCGGATCTGCCCGGCACCCCTGCGGCCATACCCGGCCATCCGGTCCGGCCAGGTAGATCGAATAGGCGATCGGAGCCAGGAAGACGAATCGTCGTCGCCGACTCGGACGCGGGCGACCGCTACACCGTGGTCGACACCGACCAGGCCGGGGGAGCCCGTGCTGCGGTGCGGCACCTGCTGGACCTCGGCCATCGCACGGTCTGGCATCTGGCCGGTCCCGAGGAGTCCTTTGCGGCACAACGCCGTGCCGATGCCTGGCGCGCCGAACTCGCCGAGGCGGGCTGTGTCCTGCCGCGCGTCGTGCGAGGCGACTGGTCTGCGGAGTCCGGCTATCGGGCAGGTGTGCAACTTGCCGACGAGAAGGAATGTACGGCGGTGTTCGCCGCCAACGACCAGATGGCGCTGGGGCTTTTGCGGGCCTTGCACGAGCGAGGCCGGAAGATTCCCGATGACGTCAGCGTCATCGGCTTCGACGACATCCCCGAGGCCGGCTCCTTCCTGCCTCCGCTGACCACGGTTCACCAGGACTTCGCCGAAGTGGGACGCCTGTGCGTCGAGGGTGTACTGCGGCGGATGCGCCATGACGGGGCGGAACACGGCACAACGCTCGTACCTACAAAGCTCGTGGTCCGCGACAGTACTGCCCCGCCGTCTGCTGCTCGTGATCGCCACAGGCGGTGACCGAACCGGATCGGGGTTCCGACCAGGTCCTGTCCGATGGGTCGCGTGACTCGCCCTGTGGCGGATCGTTGCGGTCGGCGTGGGGTCGGGGTGATCTCTCTGATGACGAATGGGCTCGGTTGGAGCCGTATCTACCGAGGCGTGTGGGCCGGGGCGGGCGGTAGCAGTGTCACCGCCGGGTGATCATCTGCGATGTTGAAGACGCTGGCACAGCGTGGGCATTCCGCCTGGCCAAAGAGATGGGCGATTCCGTCGGCGAGCACAACTTCCCCATCGCGGACGGCCGTCTCGTGCATCCAGCGACCAATGCCGGAGAGCACCTCGGGGGACGCCGGTCGCAGGTCACGTCGGTCGACGTCGCCCAGGTTCCAGTCCCGAATCGCTGAATAGCGTCCGTAACCGCCGATGGCGATCGTCACCTCCACAGCGCAGTGAGGGCAGGCGACGTGGTAAAAGTCGTCCGAGAAGTCCCCCAGGACCGCACTCCAGTGGTAGTGCCCTTCGACCGCTACCAAGTCGCGGAAGGTCGTGAGGTAGTCGTCCGGCCGTGACCGCAGGTGCCGCTCCAGTAGCTCACGGAACTCCGCGATCGCTTCGGCACAGCCCGCCAGCAGATCGTCGCAGCCGTGGCCCCCTGCTGCGCGCACCGGACGATAGCCCCGGCCAGCCCGCGGGCCCGCGGGCTCCGCGACGCTCGACGCACCAGACGCGGCAGTGCGGCAAAACTGGCGGGGAACACCAAGTCGCACTCGAGGATCAGCCGGTATCCCAGCTCATCCCACACCTCTGCATCGTCCTCGCGCTCGGCACGCGCCAGGAGCTCGGGGACGCGATCGACGTCCCCGTAGCAGTCGTACATCTGCGCCCAGTTCACCACCTGAGCATTTAACCGCCCTGAGGCTGCCGGGGACGACTCTGCATCCATGAACGCCGGTGCACGACCCACATAGGACAGCCCTTGGTCCTCAGGACGCCGCGATCGAGTGAGGAGCGGTTCGCCCCGACTGGAGCCGTCAGCCCTTTGGATACCACGAGTTCTCTCAGTGGCGGCGGGCCCAGAACAGAGCGTGCCCGCCATCGCCCTCAGGTACGAACTCTTCCTGCTCGACGACCAAGCCGGCTTGAGTGATCCAGGCGCGGTTGGTGGCGGCGTCCGCGTGGCTCCACCACATGGGTGTTCCAGCACCCAGCCAGTCCTCATCGATGCCGGTCCAGGCCCGGTTGCCGGTGGTGCCCAGGAACCAACCGCCGGGACGCAACCATCCGGCGATCTTCTCCAGCAGTGGAAAATGTTCATCGAGGGGGATGTGGATCAGTGAGTAGAAGGAGACGATCGCGTCGAACGACGACGGTTCGAACTCCACGGCCGTAGCATCAGCGCGGATGAACTCGGCCTGGGGCACAAGCTCCCGTGCCCTGCGGATCTGCACCTCGCTGATGTCGACGCCTGTCACACGATGACCTGCGATCGTCAGGGTCCGGGCGACGGGTACCCCACTCCCGCACCCCAGATCCAGCACCGTGCCTTCAGTCGGGATCCGACCGATCAGTTCGCTGATCCACGGTCGGTATTTCGTCTCGGAGCCGTACGCCTGGTCATAGCGGAGGGAGAGCGCGTCGTACCCGCGCCGGACCAGGTCTTTGGGATCTTCGAAGTTCACGGCGACATACGTTAGCCACCCGCGGTGAGGATGGGCGAACGTTTTTCCCGCCCCCGACCAGGACGTCGCCCGGCTGACGGCCGGCCTCAGGGAGTTCCTGGAACAGGGGACGCCGACGAGTTGCCCCGCGATCGAGTCAGGTGTGAAGCGGGCGATGGTGTGGTGCCGACCTGCCCGATCGTCACCCTGGCAAGATGGCGGGCATGGAACGTGTACTTGGAATCGGTGGGTACTTCATGCGGGCCGCCGACCCGGGGTCCCTGGGCGCGTGGTATCGCGATTGCCTGGGCCTGGACGCCGATGAGAACGGCCTGTGGCGTCCGGGAGCCGGACCGACGGTGTTCGCGACGTTCGAGTCCGAGACCGACTACTTCGGGTCCCGCACCCAGCAGACCATGCTCAACTTCCGGGTCCGTGACCTGGATGCGATGCTCGCGCAATTGCGAGCCAAGGGAGCGGACGTGGCCGAAGAGACGCAGGACATGGACGGTGTCGGTCGATTCGGCTGGGTCACCGATCCTGAGGGCAATCGGATCGAGTTGTGGCAGCCCGCCTGACCGCGTCCTGACGCAGGTGGTGACGCTGGTGACCCACGCGGCTGTCGAGGTGTGCACCTTGGCCAGGTCCGTGCGGCCATGTCCCGTGCAGCCTTCCGCAGGCCGTCACGGGGACACCTTGGCGAGCTTGTCACCCGACTCGCGCCGTGGCGGGAGGCACGATGCGAGTCAGGGCGCCGCAGGCCTGGCGCCACGGTGACCGGCGGCGCCGGGCCGAAATACGCGTCGGTGTTCACCGACCGACTGCTGGTCACCCTGGACCGCGCGCGCACCCATTCGACCCACGAGACTCCCGGCGCGATCTCCCGGCCGGGCCCTCCATGATCGGCCGGGCGATCGGCCGGATCAGGCCGATGCCGGCCCCGTTGGTTTCGCCGTTCCGCAGCGACCAGGCCTGCGCCTTCGCACCCGACCCCGATCGCGGGGGTGTCGTACGCGGACTTCGCCGGCCATCCGGGCCCGATCTGGGTGGCTCACCACCGGTCGCCGACGCGCACCTTGTCCCACCGGGCCTTCGCGATGCACAACTCGTGTGCGTCGTCGTCCAGTTCGATCTGCCAGCACGCGGGATGGCGGTGCGGGACGCGATGGGTACCGGTCTGCACGGAGTGGCACGACCTCTTGGTCTTGCCCCCGCTACGAGACGTGGAGCACTGCTTCTTCGTGACCGCCTCCGTGGTCCAGGTGGTACGGGCGGGCTTGTACTCCTTCTCGGTTATGGTGCCGTGCACTGTGCTGCTCCCACATGAAACCAGGAGCAGGAGGGTCGCGGGCACCGCGGCCAGAGCGGCGATCCGGCGGATGGGCATGGGCAGGTCCTCTGCATGGATGAACGCGGCGATGCCGGGCCAGATCGGGTATACGGCGACGGCGTTGGTCAGCACACCATCATAGGGACGGCCGCGCCTCGTCGAGCCTCACGTGCGGATCCCCCGGCGGCGCAGGGCGTGGACGGTCTGATGCGGCGCCAGGTTGGCCGACAGGCGGCCGACCTGGCGATCTCACCGCGGACCAGACAGAAGACCGGGACCAGGCGCCGGTCGCATCTCGCGGGCCTGCCCCCGCGCCCGCCGATGCCCCATGCCGCCGGGAGCGGCGCCCACTGCCCGTCGGTCGTATCTCTTGCCGACGCCGCCGAAGAGAATGTGTCAGTGGTGGTGGCCCTGGCGGCCGAGGGTCTCCACGGGGGTCGCGCCGGGGCGGGTCCACTGGGGAACGGGCCGGCTGGTCGGGCCCCAGGTGGCGACGCCGTCGGCGTCCGAGCGCCAGTACCAGCAGGCCTGGCCGCCCTCGGACGGGTACCCCTCGCGGACCGCGCCGATCACGGGCCGGCCCTCGGGGTTGTCCTCCCACGCCTCGCCGCGGCCGTAGGGCGTCATGTCGAGCAGGCTGAGGGACCCGTTGACCGGCTCGTTGCCACGGCCCGTCGTGGAGTAGGTGAGGAACACGCGGTCGCCGTCGCGCAGGAAACAGACGATGTGCCCCATTTCCTCGCCGACCGGCGCCTCCACGTCCCGCACCGAGTACCAGGGCTGGGTGTAACCCATGAACTCGACGTAGGGAGCCACCTCGTCCCACGGGCCCGAGGTCAGGACGGCGAACGAGACGCCCCGGGCGTTGAGGTAGACGGCGTCCTTCACATGCCAGGCTGTGGTGGTGCAGCCCTCGCACTGCCCCTGGTGCGGTGCGCCGTCGTGCCACATGTGCTTGTAGACCACGAGCTCGTCGCGGCCCTGGAACAGGTCGAGGAACGGGACCGGCCCGTCGACGCCGGTGACCTCGACCGTGCCGTCGAGCTCGACCATCGGCAGCCGCCGTCGTTCCGCAGCGATCGCGTCGCCCTCACGGGTGTGCGCCTTCTCGCGGACCAGTAGTTTCTCGCGCGCCGCCTGCCAGGTGGCCAGGTCGACGACCGGCGGCTTTCCGGGGAGGTGGTTGCTCGCGTTGCCGGGCGTGGTCGTCATGGTGTCCTCCGTGGTGTCTCGTGCCGGGCAGCGCCGTACGACGTCCTACGGCGCTCACCAGAACAGACTCGCGATCCGGCCGGAACTCATCGCGGCAGGGGCGCCTTTCGGCCCAGCCTGCACGGACCGCGTCGGTCCGACAAGTTCACAGACAGCGCTCCGAGCGCTGCGACTCGGCCCGCCCGGCGTGATCTCGGCCCGGTTCCGGAGAGCAGCACCGGGATCACCTGCGAAGCACTCGAACGTCCTCGAGCCATGCTTGCGTGGGCTGCTGCCCGACCTCGTACGTCGCTGGTCCTCGCGATGTCCTTGGCCACCCCTGCACCTTGGCGACAGTGTCTGCTCCGCACAACCCGGTTTCCAGCAGGACCACCGCCCCGGACGCCCGCATGCAAACGCCGACGAGCCTCCAGGGATTACGGGACAGCCCTTGGTGGGTCAGTTCGCCGTCCTTGGCGATGATCCGTCCGGCGCGCACCATCATGTCCCGCGCGGGCACGTCCACCACGACCTGGGGCAGACACTCGCCGCGCACGAGGAAGAAGTCGGCCGGGGAGCCGGGCTTCAGGTCGACCCGGGGCAGGCTGAGGAGCTGGGCGCCGCCGTCGGCGCCCGCCCGGAAGGCGGCTTCCAGCTCTTCGTCCTGCCGCACGTCCTGGACCCAGGCCAGCAGGTGGGAACGGTGCAGCTATCCGCGTTGCCGAAGGGGCTCCACGCGTCGCGCACACCGTCGGTGCCGAGGCCGACGTGGACTCCGTGGCCGGCACGAGGACGCCCCTCTGCCTCACGATGCGCGTCTGACGCCGCGTGCTGATCCACCAGGGATTACCGACAGTCCTGGAACCTGCCTTCAAGCCTGACGAGCCGCTGTCGAGCGCTTGGACGAGGCGAGTGGCCGAAAGCCTCACCTACGTGTCATCGAGGTGCCGGTTGACTGTCGGTCTCAGTGCCGCCTGCGTCGGCGGCGAGCGGGTCGTCGGTAGGCAGGGAGCGGATGCGCGGTATGGCTGAGGGCAACAGCCAGAGCAGCGACAGCACTCCTCCGACGGCGGCCGTGATCAAGGTCGCCCGGAGTCCGACGAGGGTGGCGAGCATGCCTCCGATGACGGCACCGATGGGGCGTATGCCGTAGTTGACTGTGCTGTAGGCGCCGGCTACGCGACTGCGCATGTTGTCCGGTATCACTGCCGCCTGCAGGGAGTTGAGGTTGACGTCGAACAGCATGACGCCGATTCCGGCGAGGAATTCCGCCAGGCCCAGAGCCCCTGCGCGTGCCCATGTCGGTCCGCTTGCCGTGGCGGCAATGGCGATGGGGGCCGGGAACAGTACTGCGCCGACCGCGATGCTCCGGCCCACGCCGATCCATCGCGAGATCCGCGGGGCTATCACCGCGCCCAGAAGAGCTCCCGTCGATCCGATACCGAACGCCAGCCCGATGGTCCCCGCGGACAAGCCGAGCACCCGGTCGGCGAACAGTACGGTCAGGCCTGTGCCCGCCACGAAAGTGAAGAAGTTGAGGGTCGTCGCGCAACCGAGACTCGCTCGCAGAACCGGGTGACGAACGACGAAGGCCAGCCCTTCTCCGGCACGGCGCAGCAGTGAAGGACGTGCCGTCTCACCGGTGACGACGGCCGGTTCGTCGACCCGGATCGGCCCGACCAGAGCGGCGGAGACCAGGAAGGTCAGGGCGTCGGCGATCACGGCGACGGGCGCGGTGAGGGCCTGGACGAGAGCACCGCCGATGGCGGGGCCGGCGACGTAGGAGGCGGACCGGCTGGCGCTGAGCTTGCTGTTCGCGTCGACGTAGGACGTGCGCGGCACGAGGTTCACGAAGAAGGGCGGGTAGGCGGTGTTGAACAGCACCCCCGCGGCGCCGGTCAGCAGTGCCACCACATACAGCTGGACGAGCGTCACGCTGCCTAACAGGTATGCGGCCGGCAAGGTGAGCAGCAGGCATGCGCGTATCAGATCGGCGAGGACCATCAGGCGGCGCTTGTGAACTCTGTGATCGACCCAGGCACCCAGCACGATGGCGAGGAGATTCGGTGCCCAGGCCAGCGCGGTCAGCCACGCAACCTGATTGGCCGACGCATGCAGAGCCGTCAGGGCAATCAGGGGTATCGCCAGTTCGGAGATCCGGTCCCCGAGCTGCGACACCGACTGCCCCGCCCAGAAGCGGACGAACCGCTGGTCCCGCCACAGCGATATCGGCGGGGAGCTCATGCGATCTCGCCTGTCTGCTCTTCGGTGCCCTCCGGGAGGACGTAGCGCAGCAGCCGGACACCACGGGCACCGCTCGGCCGTTGTGCCGCATCGCGCGTCACATAGGGGGCGAGGACACTTTCGATCGCATCCTCGATGGCCGCGAGTTCCTCGGCGGACACCACTACGCGGGTGTTGGCCAGCCCCGCCGGCCTGCGCCACTCCGCATCGAGTCCGGGCTCGGTCTCCGTCACCCACCGATGCGGCAGGTCGGCGGAGTGGACGAACATTTCCCGGGACAGCACCCGTGCCGCCGACCGACCCTCGTCGTCCTCCGGCATGTCGAACCGGAAACCACGTGCCGCGGCCTCCCACCTCCGTTCGCGGCGATCCGCTCCGGGCTCGGCGTCGCGGACGAGTCCAAAGCCCGCCAGGTGGCGCAGATGCCAGCTGGCCACGGACGGGGTGGCTCCGACATCAGGTGACAGCTGCGTCGCCGTCGCGGGCCCATGTCGTTGCAGACGTTCGAGGATTGCAAGTCGCACGGGATGCGCCAGCGCCCGCATGGCTTTCGGGTCAGTGATCTCGATGTCGCCCAGGCGATTACCACGGTCCATGGTGTGAGAGTGTTCTCTCATAATGTGTGAGAGTCAACTCTCATACATTGCGGGTTCCGCTGCCTGAACCGGACTCGTCGGGTTCGGCGACCTCAGACATCTGCCGAGCACCCGCGCCTTGATGTTCCAAGTCCGACGGCGCCGCCGGGCGTTGCTGCGCAGGTGCCCGGGCAGATGGGTGCGGCCGCGCCCGCCCGACGCGACCGATGGGCGGCACCCTTGCGGGAACGGGTGCCGCCCTGACCACATGCATTTCGTGGAGGACTCGGTCGTTCGGATGCGCGAGCGTCAGCGGGTGATCGTGATGATCTGCGCAGTGCCGGGTGTCACCGTGATGGGCGCATCGGAGGGCAGGCGGGTGCTTCGCGGGGCCCGGTCGGCGGTGCCCGCCGGGGTGACCGCGGCGCCGCCGAGGGTGATGGCCGATGCGTCCAGTGAGGACAGGCCGCCCGCCGCCGACGCTGCCCTGAGGCGCCGGACCGCCCCGGCCCGGGCGTGCGGAAGGCGCCGCGGACAACCATCGCCGCGGCGCCGTCGCAGGCCGGGGCACCGATCCCGCCGCACAGCTGCGGCCACTGCTGACCGCCTGACCTTCAACTCCCTCGGACGGCGCTGTTTCGCAGTTCTGCCAGGGTGTCCATGGTCAGGTGTCGCGGCGTGTGGTCAGGCCCGATGAGGGCGACCGTGCAGGTGGCGGCGTGGGTGAGGGCGCTGGTGAAACTGCCGTCGGCGAACTGGGTGAGCGGGCCGCGTGGTGAGTGCCCGACTGCGACGGCTCGGGCGTGTACGTCTGCGGCGTGCTGGGCGAGGGCGCGGCCGGCGGCGGCATGGTTGCCGATGCTGGTGAGGATCTGGCCGGTGGCGGCGATGCCGTGGGCGGCGAGCCGGTCGAGGTGGGCGGTGACTGCGGCGCGTGCCTGGTCGGTGGTCTCGGTGTCGACGGCCAGTTCTTCGACCACGGCGGTCTGTTGGACGTGGACGACCTCAAGAGGGCTGCCCGTGTCGCGGGCGAGCCGGGCCGCGGCGTCGACGATGGCAGGGGCCTTGTCGTGGGAGGTTACGGCGACAATGACGGGAGGCGCCTCGCTCGCCGGGGCCGGGATGCCCACGGGGGTGAGCGACGGCGTCGCCGGCTCGGTGTCGCCGGTGTGCGCCTCGGCCTGGCGCAGCAGGCCGTGGCCACTGGCCAGGACCGGGATGGCGAGGAGGAAGGTGGCGGCGCCGAGCCAGAAGGGGACGCTCAGATCGGTGGCGTCGGCGAGCTTGCCGGCGGCGAAGGGGGCCAGGCCGCCGCCGATGAAGCGCAGGAAGCCGTAGGCGGAGGAGGCGACGGGACGCTCGACGGGGGAGACGAGCATGACGGCCTGGGTGGTGAGGGTGTTGTTGATGCCGATGAAGGCGCCGCTGACGATGACGGCCACGATCACCACGGTGGGCGTGCTGACTCCGGCGGCAATGATGGCCATCACGATGCCGAGGCCGAGCAGGTTGGCGTACAGCACCGGAGCGGTGCCGAACCGCGCCTGCAGGCGCGGGGCGAAGAATACGCTGAAGGCGGCCACGAGCAGGCCCCAGCCGGTGAACACCAGGCCGAGCTCATGGGCGTTGAGTTCCATGGGGTAGGGCGCGTAGCCCAGCATGGTGAAGAATCCCCAGTTGTACAGCAGGGCCATGATGCCCATGGTCAGCAGCCCGCGATGACGGAGCGCCTTGAGCGGAGCGATGGGTGAGACGGGGCGCTTCGGCTTGGGGAGCGAGGGCACGAAGGCGAGCGTGGCGACCAGCGCGACGGCCATGAGTGCGGCGACGCCGAAGAAGGGACCGCGCCAGCTGATGCCGCCCAACTCGCCGCCAAGCAGCGGGCCGACGGCGATGCCGAGCCCGAGAGCGGTCTCGTAAAGGATGATGGCGCCACCGAAGCCGCCGCTGTCGGAGGCGACGATGACGGCCAGCGAGGTCGCGATGAACAGCGCATTGCCCAGACCCCAGCCGGCGCGGAAGCCGACGATGCCGTTGATGGAGCCGCTCGTGCCCGCCAGTGCGGCGAAGACGACGATGATGGCCAGACCTATGACCAAAGTGCGCTTGGCGCCGAGATGGCTGGAGACCCAGCCGACGAACAGCATGGCGACCGCGGTCACGATCAGGTAGCTGCTGAACAGCAGGGAGACCTGGCTCGGTGAGGCGTGCAGGCTGTCGGCCAGGGCGGGCAGGATCGGGTCGACCAGACCGATGCCCATGAACGAGATCACACAGGCGAACGCCACGGCCCAGACGGCCTTGGGCTGCTTGAAGGGACTGGCGGCCTTTCCATGCGATGCACTCATGCGCGTTTCTCTCCAAGGGGTTGAGGAAGAGGCGATGGGGGAGAGCGGACTGGTTTGCGGGGCGGGTCAGGAGCTGGCCTGGCGGTCCTGGATGGCGCGTGCCAGGGCCGGCAGCGCGATCTTCACGGCCTGCTGCTCCGGCTCGGTGAGCTCCTCGACGAGGAGGTCGAGGGCTTGAGCGCGTTCGGCGCGTCGCTGCCGGAAGACTTCCAGACCGGTGTCGGTGGCCTCCACCAGAACGGCCCGGCCGTCGTCGCGGTCGGCGACGCGACGGACGAGGCCCGCGCGCTCCATGCGGGTGACCAGCTGGGTCATGTTCGGCTGGGATACGCCTTCGGCCCGCGCCAGTTCGGTCAGACGGTGCGCGCCCTCGCGGCCCAGCCGGGCCAGCGCGGAGGAGGCCGCCGTGCTCAGACCGCCGGTGCTGGCGTTCTGACGCACGTAGCGAACCACCTGCTCCACGGCGATCATCAGGCTTTCGGCCGGAGCGTCGATGTCCATAACGCGCTTATGCATAACCCTATTATGCATAAGCATGTACTGTGCAGCAAGATTCGGGGGTCCGGCGAGTTCGGAAACGCGCCATCGGTGGGTCTCGGGCGGCTGCTGCGCGGCGATTTGTCGCGCGCCCCAGGGATTACGGGACAGCCCCTGGCGTTCTCAGCGGCCGGTCGCGCCGAGGAACACCACCGCGCCGACGATGACGAGCACGGCGGAGAGGAAGGTGTGCCGCCGCGCCTTGCGCAGCTTCTCCCGCACGATCCAGGCGTGGGCGGTCGCCAGCAGCCATCGCAGATACGGGTCGGTCCGTGCGATGTTGCGGTGAGCCGTGGCCAGTCCGCGTTCCAGCGCCGCCCGTTCCGCCGCTCCGGCGGCCAGCATTCGTCGGGAGATCTCCGTGGCGATCCGGCGGTGCCGCAGTAGGCCCTCGACGTCGGTGGCCGCGGAGCCGAAGTAGTAGCCGGGTGCGGCGTCGAGCTGCTCGCGCAGCCCGCGCAGGGCCGGTGAGGTGAGGATCTCGGGTGTGGTCAGCGGTGGTACGAGCACCTCGCTGGTCTGCCACATTGCCCAGGCGATGCCGAGCAGCGCCACGAACAGGCCACCACCGGCCCAGGCCGCGTGCGCCCAGTCGCCGATCCGGCCCACGGCGAGCAACGGGCCGCCGCCGAGCAGCAGCGCGCCCACGGCGCCGGTGGATGCGAGGGTCCACCGCGCGGCCTCCCTGCTGTCGGCGACGGAGTCCAGCGGTGAGGGCAGGGCGTCGAGGACGGCGGGGCCGTAGCCCCCGCCGGCGGACGGGGCACTCACGGCGATTCCTTGCGGAGGCGGAGTACGACGCCCAGCGGCCCGGGATCGTCGTCCGGCAGGTCCACGTACGCCGCCCACACCTCCCCGTCGAAGTATTCGAGCAGACCGGCCTCGTTGAGCCGCACCGTGTTCGGCTGCGGGGGCTCCTCCGGGATGTCCGACATGAACTCAGTATGACGGGTCGTGCAGTTGGCGTCATTGTCCCGCGTCGTGCGCGCCGTCATCCTGACCGTGCAGCGAGTTGTACGGTCGATCGGGACGGGGCACAGGTGAGAGCGGGACGGGGGCTCACGTGATCAAGCTGGCGATCGGCACCACGAACGTGATGTGCGACATCGGGGGCGTCAGAACCTCACAGACACCGAGGGCAGCGAGTCAGCGCACGGCCGATCTGCTGTGGAGGCTGCGCAGGGAACCGTCGGACGAACTGTTGCGGGACGTGGGTGCCGCGCTCGCGGACCGCTTCCTGGACGGCCCCGTCGGCCGGGCACTGTCGGAGGAGTTGCGCCGCCCGGGCCGGCACCGGATCGGCGTCGAGGTGACCGATCCGGCGGTGGCAGACCTGCCGTGGGAGACGCTCCTGCCGCCTGGTCGCGGCGTCCCGCTGGCGCTGGACCCCGGCGTCGATCTGTGCCGGACGACGCAGCGCACCGGCAAGCCGGCCCCCGCCGTTGCCGGCGGCCCCCTGCGGATCGTCGCCGCGATCGCGGCCCCCGACGACAGCTCCGGGCAACTCCTGGACTACGAACGTGAATGGGCGAGGATCCTGGACGCCGTGGAGCCCGGTCGCCGTACAGGCCACCGGGTACGCGTCCTGGAGTGGGGCAGCGCGGCGGCGATCCGGTCCGCGCTCGACGCGGAGCCTTGCGACGTCCTGCACATCTCGTGCCATGCCCGCCCCGGAAGACTGCTCCTGGAGACCCCCACGGGCGAGGAGGACGCGGTGGACGCGGCCCGCTTCGTACAGGAGGTCATGCCGTCCGACGGAGGGGTGCCGCTCATCGTGCTGGCGGGCTGTTCCACCGCCCTGGAGGGCCAGGCCGAGCTGCCCGGCCTGGCCAGGAGCCTGCTGGACAACGGGGCTCAGGCCGTACTGGCGATGAACAGCGTCGTCAGCGACGACTACGCCATCGAACTGTGCGCGCGACTGTACAAGAGGCTGGCGAGTCGCCCGGACACGGACCTGCTCACCGTCTTCTCGGAGGTACGCCGGGAGCTTGCGCGCGAACCGCGCCCGCTTCCCGAGTGGGCGACGCCGGCGCTGTTTCTCGCCGATCCGGCGTCACGTCCGAGCGGCGGCCCCTCCGCCGCACGGCGCGTCGTCGACCCCCTCGAAACGCCCGGCGCCTCCCTGGACGAACCCGGCACGCAGGCAGTCGTGGTCGACGGCACGGTCCGCGGACGGCACGACTTCGTCGGCCGCAGAAGGACCCTGCGACAGCTCGCCGGCACCCGGCCGCAGGTCCTGCTGCACGGCATCGGTGGCATCGGCAAGACGAGCCTGGCCGCCGAACTCGTCCGCCGTTTCACGGCTGCCGCCCCGGACGGCGTCGTGGTGGCGGTCGCCGGTGAGACGGCCGTCGACACGATCATGGAGCAGCTGCGCCGCCGGCTGGGCGCCCACTGTGCCCGGAAGGGGCTCATGGAGACCGATCCGCTGCACCAGTGGGTGATCGCCCTGAACGAGCCCGGACGTGACTGGCGGGACCTGCTCGGGGCGTCCGCAGGGTCCTCCGTACCGCTCCTGCTCGTTCTCGACAACGCCGAGGACAACCTGGACGCGGAGCACCACCTCGTCGACGAGGAACTCGCGGAGTTCCTCCAGATCTGGGCGGAGCGCCACAGCACCCTCGTGACCAGCAGGTATCCCTTCCCGGCCCCGGGTGTCGAGAGCCTTCATCTAGGGCCGCTGACCTGGCAGGAGACCCGGAAGCTGATCTGGCGCCTGCCCGGGATCGACGCCTTGTCTCCGCCCGAGCAGGCTCAGGTGTGGGCGCGTCTGGGCGGTCATCCGCGTTCCTTGGAGTACCTCGACGCGCTGCTGCGGGACGGCGCGGCCCGTTTCGACGAGGTGAGCGCCCGGCTGGGCGCCGCACTGGCCGACCGCGAAACCGCCCCGGGCGGCGGGCTGGGGCGGAAGCTGCACGAGACCTGTGCGCTGATCGCGCAGGACGTGCTCCTGCCGCAGTTGCTTGCCCGGCTCGACGAGGCCCCTGCGGCGCGGCGGTTGCTGCTGGGCGCGGCGGTGTACCGGCTGCCGGTGGACCGGACGGGTCTCACGTGGCAGGTCGCGGCAGCGCCGGACGGGTCGGCCCACCCGGCCGACGCGACGGAGCCGCCGCCGGAGCCGGACGGCCTGGACGAGGCCGTGGCACGGCTGGTGCACCTCGGGCTCCTCGCGCCCGCCGGCGGCGGTTACCTGGTGCACCGCTGGACCGCCGCGGCCCTGGCGCGCATCGCAGGACCGGAACGGCTGACCGATGCCCACCGCAGGGCGGGCGCGTACTGGGCGTGGCGGTGCGGCACGACGACGGCGCAGGACACCTACATCGGCTACGTACTCGAGGCGCGGTTCCACGAACTGGCCGGCGGCCGCGTGCCGACGGCTCTCGACCACACGCAACAGGCCTGTCACGAACTCAAGCAGAGCGGCCAGTGGGCCCGGGAGGAGCGGCTGCGTCACGAGGCGCTGTCGATGGCCGCACCAGGGTCGCTGGCCGCCGCCGAGTGTCTGGCGGAACTCGGCGGACTGGACGCGCGCAAGGGGCGGTACGCGGTGGCCGAGAGCCGCTATCGGCAGGCGCTGACCCGATTCGAGGAGCTGGGGGCCGACGACCTGGTCGGGAGCGTGCTGCACAACCTGGGCCTGCTCGCCGAGCGCCGGGGCGACCACGCCGCGTCGGAGCGCCTGTACCGGCAGTCGATGTCCATCACGGAGCGCATCGGCGAGCGCCGGCGGGTGGCCATCACCCTGCACCAACTCGCCGACCACACCAGCCGCCGGGGCGACGATCGTCTCGCGGAGCAGCAGTACATCGAGGTGCTGGCCATCTGCGAGGAACTGGGCGATCTCGCGGGGATCGCGGCCGCTCAGCACCAGATCGGCATCCTGGCCTTCCGTGCGAAGGACTATGCGAAGTCGGAACGGTGCACGCGCGTCGCTCTCTCCCACCACATCACGCTGGGCGACCGGGTGAACGAGGGAAACGGCCGGTTGAGGCTGGCGAAGATCGCCCTCGCCCGGTTCGACCACGAGGCGGCGCAGGTGGACGCGAGGGCGGCCCTGGAGATCTTCGAAGCGATCGGGAGCAGCACGAACATCGCCGAGAGCTGCGAACTGCTCGGTGAGATATCCCGCGACCTCGGGGACATGCCGTGGGCGGAGACGTGCTTCTCCCGCGCGAGCGCCGTGTTCGCAGCGCTCGGGGAGAGGGTCCATCTCGCCGAATGCAACCGACAACTCGGCGCCGCACGAACGGTCCTGGGGCGTGCGGAGGACGCGGTGCCGTGCACGCTCGAGGCCTGGCTCGAAGGGCTGCGGGACCCGGGCGGGCACCCGGACCTCGACTGGCTCGCCGTCCAGTGCTTGGAGCTCGGCGCCGACACCTTCGACAGGATCGTACGGCGACATGTCGATGCCCGGACCGCGAACGACGTCACAGACATCGTCGCGCAGCACAGACGGTTGCTCAACTCGTCGTCGAGCCCATCGCCGTTGGGCAGCGCCTACGTGCAACTGGCGATCGCCGCGAGCGCGCGGGGCGCATACGGCACGGCCCGGATGCTCCTGCTGCGAGCGCTGCCGGTGTGCGAGGCGGCCGGCTACACCGAGGCCGTCGCCAAGTGCCACGAAGACCTCGGGCTCGTGAACCTTCAGACCCGGCATCTGGAGGCTGCCGAGCGGAGCTATCGGGCCGCGCTCACACTCTTCGAGCAGCTGGGCAACCACACCAACCGGGCCATCGTGCTCCACCAGCTCGGCTGCGTCTGCCAGGACCGGCGCGCCTACGGGGAAGCGGAGGAGTACTTTCGCGCCTCGGTGGCCGTGAAACGACGGCTGGGCAACCAGGCGGGGGTCTCCAACAGTACGTTCCACCTGGGCCGGGTGGCTCAGTTGCGGGGCGACCTGGAGTTGGCCGAGCAGTGCTACCGCGAGTGCCTGGCCATCGACGAGGCGGAGGGCGCGTGGACGGAGGTGGCGCTCGACTACGGCGGGCTGGGCAACCTGCGCGCGGAACAGGGGCTTCCCGAGGAGGCGGTACCGCTGATGGTGCGGGCGCTCTCCCTCAACCAGCAGGTCAAGTCGGACAATGCGGTCCTCAACCTCACGGCCCTGCGCCAACAGCGCGCCGCGCTCGGCGACGAGGAGTTCACCCGCCTGCTCGGCCGCCACTTCGACGAGGCGTCGGTCTCGGCGGTCCTCTCCCTCACCGCGATGCTGCCGACGACGGGGGGTCGCGCGGGGTAGGCACGCCCCCTTCCCCGGGTGACGGTGCGCCCGCGACAAGCATCTTCGCTCGGCCGCGCGGCGCCGGTCCTTCACCTGGACGAACATTGCCGACGAGCTCCTCCACAAGTGCTATGACCGCACAGGTTCGCCGGGTCGGTCGGCGGCGGTGGGGCCAGCTCCCGGCGGGCGCCCCTGTCGCCACGGAGGAGCGCTCATCTCGGGTCTAACCTGGCTCCGTGACACAGCAATTGAGCACCGTGGTGCTGATGTGTGGTCTTCCTGGAGCGGGAAAGACCACGTACGCGAAGGAGTTGGTGCGACGCGGTTACGTTCGGCTCTCGATTGACGAGGTGGTCTGGCAGCGACTCGGGCGGCGCGACGCCGGCCTCGTGCTGAAGGCTGAGGAGTTCGACCAGCTCAAGGAAGAGGTCCGCCGCGAACAGCGGCAGGAACTGGTCGAGCTGATGCTGGCCGGGCGCGATGCGGTGGTGGACTACAGCTTCTGGAGTCGTGCCGCCCGCGACGATTACAAGGCGCTGATCGAGAACCACGGCTGCCGTTGGGAACTGGTCCACCTCAAGGCCGATCGGACGACGCTGGAGCATCGCCTCGCGCTACGGAAAGGTGAGGAAGGCGCCAACTCCGTCACCGTGGATCAGACGCTGTTCAACCGCTACCTGGCCAACTTCGAGGAACCGGACGGAGAGGGTGAGCAGGTCGTCATGCAGTCCTCGACTTGAACGTCTGAAGCCGTTCGGCGGCGAGAGGAAGCCCGCCCCAGCGGATGCCCTTTTCGCTGCGGATGCGGGCCCGCTCCCTGCGCTGGGCCGCGCCACTGAACTTGAACGGGTCGGGGGACTTCCGTGGTCTGACCGTTCGCGCGCACGCTCAGCTCGGCGGCCCGGTTCCGGCGCCCGTCGGGCAGGGGCGGTACCTTGCCGCCATGTGCATCTCGACAGGTGGGGCCGCGTTTTCCGGCACGATCGCGTACTGCGGGCGCCAGCACCACCGCGTGCACGGCCTCGTCCACGTCCTGGGCTACCAAAACACGGCCCTAAACCTGGCGGACGGCCCGAACGCCATGCTGCTGCACCTGCCCACCAGGCAGCTCACACCCGGGCACTTCCTCTCCGCCGGGCGCGCCGGCGACATCCTGCACCGCATGGTCGCCGCCGTGGATCACGTCACCGCCGCAGCCGACGGCATCGCGTGGATGAGCGCGGAACCGCGGCCCGTCCAGGTCTTCGACCACGACGTCTACACGGTGCTCCTGGCAGACGACCCCACCGCGGTTCCCGCCGCGCTGTGGCAGGTGCCGCCGCACCGGCGCCCCGATCTCGACCCGGATCTCCTGCACTTCTACGCCGACCACTTCCCCGACCACACCATCGCCGTGTGCTGCTTCGACAACGCCGACGCGCAACGTGCCAAGCCCCTGCTGCTGTGGTACCCGCCCCTCGACCCCGACCGGCTGACCGTGCCGGCCCTGGACAGCCACACCGGTAAGGCACCGGACCTCGACGCCACCGTGCCCGTGGACCACTGGGTCCTGTTCTCCACCGACCAAGCCCCCTCCGACTGGGGCGCACCCGTCGCGTACCCCAGGGACATGCGTCACCGCCTGCGCGCCTTCCTCCCCACCGCCGTCGTCGGCCGGCACTACGGCCGCGGGCAGACTCTGCCCAACGGAGACTTCACCATCAGTCACCGCGACCTGCTCACCGGCGACCCGGACCGCATCGAACGCCTGCAACCGACCCGCCGCTGAGAGACAAGGACGGGCGGGAGGCGGCACGTCAACCGAACCCGACATCACCCGATCAAGTTCAGCAGCCGGTTGGTATGGCGGGCGTTGGTGTCGCGTCGGCACAGGCAGGCGGGCAGGGAGGGGGTCTGAGCGTGTGGTTGCGATGGTTGGAATTGGTGGACCTGTGCGGTCAAGAACCAGGGCCCGCCCCGTGATCATGTGATGGGGCGGGTCAGAGTCCAGGAGCGGGGGTCGGCACGGGGCCGGAAAAGCTGCGAGCGTGCGCGGGTGTTAGCTTCTCTACCGTGGTGGAGCACCAGAACGAGACCAGGGCAGCTTACGACGGGATCGTGGAGCTGTATGCGTCGATGTTCGCCGATCGGCTGGAGACGCAGCCGTTCTCGCGGGCCATGATCGGTACCTTCGCCGAGCTGGTGCGAGGGACAGGGAATCCGCGGGCAGCCGACGTCGGGTGCGGGCCTGGACATCTGACGGCCATGCTGCACGATTTGGGGCTGGACGCTCTCGGGATCGACCTCTCCCCGGCCATGGTCGACCACGCCCGGCGGGCCCATCCGGCGCTGCGGTTCGACGAGGCGCGGATGGAGGGCCTGCCGTTCGAGGACGGCGCGCTCGGCGGCGTGCTGGCCCATTACTCGATGATCCATACCCCGCCTGGGGAATTGCCCGCGCTGCTTGCCGAGCAGGTGCGTGTCCTGGCACCAGGAGGCCTGCTCCTGGTCTCGTTCTTCGCGACCGACGGACCCGAGCCGGTCCGCTTCGACCACAAGGTGACGCCCGCTTACAGCTGGCCGGTGGACCGGTTCGCCGAGTTGCTGGCCGGGGCCGGGCTCGTCACGTTCGCCCGGCTGCTCCATGACCCTGCCTCCGAGCGGGGTTTCCTCGACGCACACTTGCTGGCCCGCCTCCCCTGAGAAGGTGTTCAGACGCGTCGGGTGATCCCGGCTGTGGCGTGCTCAACTGTTGGCAGGGAGCTGGCGCGCGAAGCGGCGGACGGAATCGGTGAAGGCATCCGGGGCGTCGAAGTTCGCGAGGTGTCGTGCCCGCGGGATCAATTCGACGCGAGCATGCGGATGCGCGCGGGCGAAGTCCGCCTCCTTGGTACGGAAGACGGCGTCCTTCTCACCGTTCAGGATGAGGACCGGAGCGTTCACATAACGCATCGCACCTGCGTCGAAGCGTCCGAGTACCTCGTCCCAGGCCGCTGGCAGGGTATGGAAGGCGTAGCCGGACCGTAGAGTCGCCTCCACCACTTCCCGTGGGTAGAGCCGCAGCAGCAACCGGTCGTTCCAACGAGCCAGACGATCCGCAGGCATACGGGGGACAAGCCTGGCGACCCACCGATAGGGCGCTGCCCAGAGGCCGCGCGTGGATGCACTGGCTCCCGCAAGGATCAGCCCACGCAGCCGTTCCGGACAGCGTCGCGCGAACTCCAGCGAGGCATATCCGCCGAGGGAGTGACCGACGACCAAGGTCGGCCCGCGGTCGAGCGAGTCCACCGCGGAAGCGATGATCTCTGTCGCCGTGCTCAGGCTCCAGGGCTGAGCACCGCGTTCCCCGTGGCCGGGCAGGTCAACAGCGGCTACCGGGAATTCGTCCCGGAGTGCGGCAAGCTGCATGCTCCACTGTCCCGCGCTGAAGCGCGTTCCGTGAACGAAGACTATGGGCACTGCATCCGCTGCCGTCATCAGGTCCCCCAGGTGACATCGTTCCCAAGCCGACTCTACCGGCGGGATCCTTCTCGCGATCAAGGGAGATGCCAGAAGGTGCACAAATGGCCAACTGTGTGGCGTTCAGTCACATGCTTGTGGAGACGAGAATGACGGCGTCCAAGACCGTTGTGCGGCGAACGACCTGGACACCATCGCGACAGCACTCGATGCCGCCACAGGCGATCCGCTGAAGGAGCGTCCGGACCTGTTCGTGCCGTAGCGGCCGCCGTGGGGATCGCGTCGCAGCTTACCGACGTCGGGCTGGTCACCCCTGCGATGATGCAGGCCAAACTGGGTTTCGCCTCCGAGGCCAGGTGGCTCTGGCATGCCCGGGCCCGCTTGCGGCACCTCTTGCCGTAACTGCCGCAGCAACCCGACTACAACAAGCGGGGAATACGCCCAAATTTGACCGGGGTAGGGTCATGCGCATGCCTATGGGATACGTGGTGACGACCGCGCTCTTGACCTGGTGCACTTTCTTCGCCCTTGTCGCACCGCGCAGGCCCCGACCGCTGGCGACAATGAGCTTCTGGTTCGGCATGGTCCTCAACGAGGCGCCCTTCCTGGGCATGTTCGCCGTGGTGGCATCCACGGCATTGGCCGCCACCCAAGGCGATCTGGAGTCACCGGCGAGCAAGGTGACGGCCGCGGTGGCACTCGCCACCATCCCCGGGATGGCCGTGTCCGCCTGGCGGGGCCTGCGGACGGACCAGGTGGTCGGGCGCGCCCTTGAGCAGGGGCTTGGGACCGGCTGGCGGGATCATGCGCACAAACCGCTGAACCGCCGCCGGTCCTGGGCCAGCTTCCCGCTGCTGTCGCGCTTGATGCGGCGGCGCGACGTGGAGCGGATCCCCAACATCAGCTACGGGGACGCCGGCCGCCGGAATCTGCTCGACATCTACCGCCGCCGCGACACACCGCAGAACGGGCCGGTCCTGATCTACTTCCACGGCGGCGGGTTCACCAGCGGAGCGAAGAGCCGCGAGGCGCGGCCCCTGCTCTACCGGCTCGCCGGTCAGGGGTGGGTGTGCATCAGCGCCAACTACCGGCTGCGGCCCCAGACCACTTTCCCCGGCCACCAGATCGACGCCAAAAAGGTCATCGCCTGGGTCCGCGAGCACGTCCCCGAATACGGCGCCGATCCGTCGAGGCTGTTCGTGGCGGGCAGTTCCGCCGGCTCCAACCTGGCGGCCGTGTGTGCGCTCACGCCGAACGACCCGGTGTTCCAGCCCGGATTCGAGGCGGCCGACACGTCGGTCACCGCGGCGATCTGCCTCTATGGCTACTACGGACACTTCTTCAGCAAGGAGCCCGACGCAACACCGTCCCCGAACCAACCGTATGCGTACCTCAACCCCGGTGCGCCACCGTTCCTCATCGCCCACGGCACCAAGGACGCGCTGGCGACCATCGAGGGCGCCCGGTACTTCGTCGACCGGCTGCGCCGTGTGTCGGAGAGCACCCTCGTCTACGCCGAACTGCCTGGCGGACAGCACGCGTTCGACCTGTTCCACTCCGCGCGCTTCGAGGCTGTCGTGGACGGCGTCGAAGCCTTCGCCGCCTGGGTCCTGGCTGCTCCGAGGCGCACTCCCGACTCAGCCCTTTAGGGCGTGTGTCGGGAGTGCTCCAGGGCCAATACGATGACGCCCTTCCACCTTGCGATGCACCGCAGGTGACGCCGCGCGCTGATCCATCAGGGATTACGGGACAGCCCTTGGGAGGAGCCGTAGTGGGCCGGGCGCAAGGGGCAGCCGGTGCGTTCTGTTGTCTGTCTTTCGTTCGAGGTGCGTGAGGTGCGGGGACGTACCGTATGCCCTTAGTGAGGAATAAGAAACACATAAAGTTAGGATGCATGGCCGGGTCGAGCCAGGGCACACGTGGTTCTGGAGGTTGATAACTATGGTTCCCCTGCTTCTCGTTCTCCTGCTCGCCCTGCTCCTCTTCGGTGCCGGATTCGCACTGAAGGCCCTGTGGATCGTCGCCGTGATCGTGCTGGCTGTCTGGCTGCTCGGATTTGCCATGCGTTCCGTGGGAGCCGGTGGTCGTCGTGGCCGCTGGTACCGCTGGTAGAGAGATGAGGTAGCCCGGTAATGCGGGGCGGCTCCAGACATTCAGGTCTGGAGCCGCCCCGCATTTATCTGCCTCTTCCAGAGAATTGCCGCGGTATGCGGGTCGGCGGCGTCTTGACCAGGCACGGGAATCCCAACCGGCGTAACGGAGCAGCAGATCGCGCGGGAAGCCGGCGGCACAGGTGCCCTGCATGTTGTGGTCCGTACGATGCGGCTGCCGGAAACATCCTCGAATGGGCACAGGCCCGAGCCTGCCAACAGTGAACACCCGTCGTCGCCGTGTGTTCTGCGCGCCGGCGGGTACCGGAAATCACATGACTGTTGCGAAGACAAGTTTTCTCGTCCTGGACTGCGCGGAGCCCGAAGCCCTTGCGGAGTTCTACGCCTCATTGCTCGATGCCGAAATCCAGACGATGAGCGATCCTGATTTCGTGGAACTCGTAGGCCACAACGGCGTACATCTGGCGATCCGCAGGGATCACGGGTACGCCCCGCCCAGCTGGCCCCGGCCGGAGGACGCCCAGCAGGCGCACCTTCGGATACTCGTTGCGCACGGCGATTTGGACGAGGCGGAACGCGAGGCGGTGAGCCTCGGCGCAATGCCGATAGAGACCAAGGACAGCATCGGTTCACGCAGCGTACGTTTGTACGCCGACCCCGCCGGGCATTCCTTTTCGCTCGCGGTGTCCCCGCGGGACGAGTCGGTGGACCGAGGAGAGAACGCACCATGAAGAGCCGGACCATCGGGTCCGAGCTCAACTCGTAGCGCTCCTCCCCGCTTTGGAGCGCGCACTGAACACTCATCGCCGGGCGCGCACGCGGCCGGGTTCGATCGTCGGCCGGGTGAGCCAGCGAGTGCGTCGTGAGCCCGGTGAAGAGGCGCCCGGTGCCGGTGTACGACCCGGCGACGACCTCGCCGTCGACCGGCCTGTGGCCCCCCAAGGGGCGCCGTGGCGCGGGCCCTTGGCAGCCTCGTCCTTGAGATGTCTGGGCCCGCTCAGCCGTCCCCGGCGCCCGGGCACGTCTGACTGTGGAAGGCGGTGGACCACCCTGCTCGGTTCGGCGAGGGGGGTTGATCATGGGCTTCGGGGGCAGGCGACGCATGGCAGTCAATCAAGGATTGGTGGCGACGTGACGAGATCCATCCAGGCCCAAGGAGTGTCCGTAGCACCGGAGCAGACGACATCGTCGGCGCGCGGCGAGCGGATGATGTGTGACCTGCCGTGGATCGAGGACGCGGGCAAAGTGGCGCCCAACGATGCCCGGGCCTTGTCCAAGCTGTTCTTCGACCAGCTTCAGGTCCTCGAAGAAGGCACACGCGAATACCAGTACGCCCGCAACACTCTGATCGAGATGAACCGGAGCCTGGTCGTCTTCGCAGCGAGCAGGTTCCGAAACCGCGGCAACGGCGAGATGGAGGACATCATCCAGGTCGGGACGGTCGGCCTGATCAAGGCCATCGACCGCTTCGACCTGTCACGCGAGGTCGAATTCACCTCCTTCGCCATCCCCTACATCGTCGGCGAGATCAAGCGGTTTTTCCGTGACACCAGTTGGGCCGTCCACGTCCCCCGCCGTCTGCAGGAACTCCGCTTGGAACTGGCCAAGGCCAAAGACCGGCTGGCCGTGGTCCTGGGCCGTCAGCCCAGCGTTCACGAGCTGGCCGAGTACCTCGACCTGAGCGACGAAGAGATCATCGAGGGTCTGGTGGCGTCCAACGGCTACACGGCCGGCTCTCTCGACGCCCCCGGCGGGAACGACGACGGATCCGACGGCGGCCTCACCTATGCCGAGAGCCTCGGCGACCGCGATCCCGCCATGGACCTGGTGGAAGACCTCCACGCTCTGGCTCCGCTCCTGGAAGAGCTCGACGACCGGGAGCGCCACATCGTCGAGATGCGCTTCGGCCAGGAGATGACCCAGTCCCAGATCGGTGCGGAACTGGGCGTTTCCCAGATGCACGTATCCAGGCTCCTGACCCGCACCCTGACCAAGCTCCGTAACGGCATGCTCACGGAGACCTGAGCCGACGGTCAGAAGCTTGATGGAGACCCGCCCTTGTCGGGAAGAAAATGGACGGACAAACCCGAGAGAAGGACTGTTGTGCTGCTGGCACACCCCGCGATACTGCGGAATCTTGTCGAACAGTACGAGACGCTGAAGGTCCTGCACGCGGAACAGGGATCGTCCGAGACGCGACGCCGACTGGAAGACATCACGTACACGCTGTGTGTCTCCACAGGCACGCGCACGCCCGGAGCGGCCGTCACCGTGGCAGAGCAGCAGTTGAACTCTGCGCTCAGCGAAGTGGCGACGCCCATGGTTCCGGCAGCGTCGTCCAGCGACTGACGAAGGTAACCGACGAGGCCGGTCAGGGGTGCTGCCCCTGTGCGCCTCGACCTCACTGGCCGAGTGGTTCAGGCGTGATCCACGAGCTGGGACGGGGACAAACCTTTCTCACGCGCGCAGTGTGCGCAGCAGAAGAACTGTCCGTCAGCCTGCATGCCGTGGCCGAGGATGCGGCACTGGCAGTTGACACACGTCGGTGCCATTTTCTGGGCGGCGCACTCGATGCTGTCGAAGACGTGGACCGCTCCTCCCGCGGCACGCACCTCGAAAGCCAGCTCGTAGTCGTTGTTGCATACCTCGCACACGGCCATGGACGGTCCTTCCTCGCTGCTGAATCGATGAGCTGGGGCGCCCGCCCGTTTGCCCGTGGAGGCGCGGCGCCCTGGACACTAGCGAGAAGGCGCCCCGGTCCTCCGGCGGCGCGTGGAATGCGACCCGACCGTCCCGCAGGAATCACTCACATAGCGTCGCGCCCCCGCTCGAGACCGATCCGGCTTGCTCGGCCCGGCTTGAAAGAGGTTGTGCATGAGGGCGATGCCGATCACCGTATGTTGGACGGTCCGGTGGTTCGTGGCGTACCGGGACGGCAACACCGCAAACTCCGCCCGTGCCGGGCCGGCGGTCTGCGGTGACGCCGTGCGCCCTGCGCCTCAGTGGGTGCGTCGTCCTGCGATGAGCCGGTAGATGGCCAGAACGATGACGGATCCGACCACGGCGGCGATCCAGGTGGAGAGGTGGAAGAAGCCCTTGATCGAGTGGACGCCGAAGATGACCTTTCCCAGCCAGCCGCCCAGAAGACCGCCGGCGATGCCGATCAGCATCGTGATCAGGCAGCCTCCCGGGTCCCTACCCGGCATCAACGCCTTGGCGATCGCACCGGCCAGCAGGCCGATCAAGATCCACGCAATGATGCTCATACACACGCACCTTTCACCCAAACGCCGCTGCTCATCGTCTCTTGTGCCCACTTCGGCCACAGCGAACGGTTGACCACTACCAGCCGGACAACTTCCAGCATCCGTCAGCGGCTGCCCCGCATCACTTCAACGCGCGGGGCGACGTTGATCTGGCTGGGTGCGGCCAAGCGCAAGGCCCAGACGGCTTGAGGACTCGAAGAGCACAGTGCTGAGCCCTTCGTCGAGGGCGACGTTCAGAGTTCGGCATCCGTGTCGTCTCCGGTCTGCTGCGCCACTGTCCGCAATCCCGACGAGGGCCGGCACCACGAGCAGCAGCGACAGGCGCAGACCGCCGGGGGCGACGACGGCGGCGACCATGAGCGGCGCGGCGGCGAAGCCGAGGTTGCCGCCCAGGGAGAACCAGCCCATCGCGCTGTGGCCTCCCTCGCTGACGAGCCGCGCAACGCGGGCGGACTCGGGATGGTAGGCCGCGACCCCGACACCGGTCGCGGGCGGCGTCGGGATCACGCCGATGCGGGCACTGTTCGAGACGCTGCCGGGCGGACCCGGCGACATCACACTGCTCTACCGCGCGAACAACATGGCCCAACTGGTGCTGCGTGAGGAGCTGGAAGCCATCGCCCGCACCCGGCAGGCCGGGCTGCACTATCTCCTCGGGTCCTCCGACGCCGCCTTCGACCCGCTGGCGCCGCAGGCGCTGCGCAATCTGCTCCCCGACCTCGCCGAGTACGACGTGTATCTGTGCGGGCCGCCGGGCATGGAGGACGCCGTGATCGTCGCGCTCACCAGGGTGGGCGTCCCAGCCGAGCACATCCACTCCGAAGACTTCTCCAACTAGGGCAGGGATCCTGATGGCACGTCACCGCAGACCCCGCGGGACCGGCCCCGGCGCCACCGACAGATCCCGTCGGCAGTACGGTGTCCCGCCGGCGTGCCCGGTGTGCCCGGCGGTCCTGGCAGGCGGATAGGGTCCCGGCATGGACGTCCGTGTAGAGATCATCCAGGCAGCGAGTGAGGAACTCGTAGACGCCTTCAGCCGACTGCTGCCGCAGCTGTCCGCGACGGCCGACCCCCTCGACCATGAAGCGGTCGACCGGATGGTGACGTGTGATGCCACCACCATTCTCGTCGCCCGGACATCCGACGCGATCGTCGGCACTCTGACTCTGGTGCTGCTGCCCTTGCCGTCCGGACTGCGGGCCCGGGTAGAAGACGTAGTGGTCGACAGCATGGCGAGAGGCCAAGGGGTCGCGGGCCTTCTTACCGAGAAGGCCCTGCAGATCGCCAGAAAAGCCGGCGCCCGGACAGTCGATCTCACCTCCCGTCCGGACCGTCTGGCCGCGAACCGGCTTTACGAACGTCTCGGCTTCCAGGTCCGCCAGTCGACGGTCTATCGATTCGCTATCGACCGGTAAGAGGCGTCATCACGGTCTGCCGCAGGTAGCCCCGAATCCCACCAGCGCCGCCGAGCCGGCTCCCGTCTCGATCGGTCGGCTCCGATTCGCTGACCGGCCGCCGCCCGCGGAATCCTTCCACCGCAGTCATGCACGAGCTGAACAGGGCCGCTCCCGGTCAGGGTTCGGTGAAGGTCGCCTGGAGGAGGTCGGCGAGGAGAGCCGCGCAGGAGCCGTCGGGGTCGTAGATGGTGAGGTTGAAGCCCACGCAGTGCTCGGACCACACCAAAGTCCCCAGCAGCACGGCGAGTTCGTCGGGCATGAGCCCTCCGGGGTCGGGGCTGTCGACGGCGGGCATGACGGAGGGGTCCAGCACGTCAGCGTCCAGATGAACCGAGAACCCCTCGGTCACAGGCACTTCGAGTGCCTGCAGAACCGCGCCCGCCAGCTCCTCGGCGCCCCACTCCCGGATCTCCCCGACCGTTGCGTTTGTGATCTTCAACTCGGTGAGCTCGGCGCGCTCTTCGTCGCAGTCCCGAATGCCGATGACTCTTACGTCCTCGTCCCTGACGTACGGCTGCAGCCCTTCGAGGTCCGTCAGGTCCGCCTGGCCGCGGCCGGTAGCGATGGCGAGCTCCTCTCCGCCCGCGGCACCGATACGGTCGGAGTTCCCGGGATGCCGGAAGTCCGCGGATCCGTCGATGACGGCGAGTCCCTACCGCCCGATGCGACAGAGGGCGAGTGAGGCGCCGAACTGGATGGAACAGTCCCCGCCGAGGACGACCGGGAAGTCCCCTGCCCGGACGTGGTGCTCGATGCGGTCGGCGAGGCTGCAGGTGTACGTGGCGATCGCCCCGGCGTTGAACACGCCCTCGCCCTCCTGCCAGCCGCCGCGGTCGTAGCGGGGTGGCTTCAACGGCGGAGGCGGCTACACCGGGTTCCATGGGGACGACTTCGATTGGGCGCCGGAACGCCCACCGCTTGCTCCAGTGCAGGCATGGCCTTCTCAGCCTCGGCGAGCGGCTCGCAGGCGCCGTCGATCAGCAGCAGGAGACGCACCGCATCTTGCTCCCGGCTGGCCACCGGGCTTACAGGTTCCTGTCCCGCCCCCTCGTGATCCATCTCGACAGCGTAACCATCCGCACACAGGCCTGACCATGGTGTGACGGGGGCGCATGAGGACGTGCACCGCCTGCCGCCCTTGGACTTCGACCTACACACCTGGTTGGCCCCTTGCTCGCCCTTGCGATCAAGTCCTGATCATTGGGCGGGCTGCCTGTGGACAGAGGCCGGACCGGCAAGCACCACAAAGGGCGGGGCAGACTCTTGCGGGTCTGACCCATCCGTGAGATGGGAGTAGCGGGGAAGGTCAGGCGAGGTAGTCGGCGACCTTCTCGGCGAATGCCTGCTCGCTGAGGACCGTGATGCCCATCTCTCGCGCCTTGGCCAGCTTGGATCCGGTGTTCTCGCCCGCGACGAGCAGCGTGGTCTTCCTGGACACGCTGCCCGAGGACGTCCCGCCCGCGTTCTCGATGAGCTCCTTCACGTCGTTGCGGTTGCGCCCGGCCAGGGCTCCGTTCATGCCGCCGGTGACCACGACGACCTGGCCTGCGGGCGGCCCGCTGGCGGCGTCTTCGGTGACCGGCTCGCTCATGTTCACCCCGGCGGAGGTCATCTTGTCGATGACCTCGCCCATGGCGGCGATGTGGGCTGCGATCTACGGGGCGTTGGCACCGGGGAGCTTCGGCACGGCAGCCAGGGCGTCGGTGTCGGCCGCGCGGATCGCGTCCATCGTGATGAAGTGCCGGGCGATCACGAGGCCTGCCTGGTCCGCGAAACCGCCATTCCGATCCGCCCGGCTCCGAGGCTCACGGGCTCTGCGGGCGGGTTCGATGTCGTCCGCCCCGACCGGTCCGGCTCACGGGCCGAGGTCCTCATCGCCGTGTCGCGGATTCCGGCGAGGGGCGCGGCGGGCCGCAAGGTGACGGTCGGCGAGTGGTTCTTCTGCTGCGACCGCGTCACCGTGACCGGACCGGGCGGTCGCCGGAGGCCGTCAGTTCGCGGGGCGGGGCAGTACGGCGAGGGCGGTGCGGGCGATGTCGGTCAGCGTCTCTTCGTCGGCTCCGGCCTTGCCCAGTGCTTCGATGCCGCGCAGTACGGCCAGGACCAGCGCGGCCAGCTGTCCGGGATCCGCGTCCGCGTCGAGGTCGCCGTTGCGCTGGCAGGCAGTGATGTCGTGCTCCAGCAGGGTGCGCAGTGCTTCGACGGCCGTGTGCGCTCGCTCGGCCACGGTCTTGTCGTGTTCGGCCAGCTCGGCGGTGCCCTTGGCCAGCAGGCATCCGCGCTGGGCGGTGTCTGCGGCGGTGGCTGCGGCCACCGCGTGGATGTGGGCCGACAGCCGCGCGTATGCGTTCTTGTCGTCGCCGCGCAGCTGCTGGGCGGTGGCGTCGACGATTGCGCTGCAGTAGTCGTCGAACACGCGGTGGAAGAGGTCCTGCTTACCGCCGAACGCGCCGTACAGGCTGCCCTTGCCGAGGCCTGTGGCCGCGGCGATGTCGTCCATGCGAGTGGCGGCGTACCCGCCCGCCCAGAACTGCTCCCGGGCGGTGTCCAGTACCTGCTGCTCGTCGAATTTCCGAGGTCGTGCCATGGGGGTGAGCATAACGCTTTCTTGACTCGTTCGTCCACAACAGTTAACGTTATGGACGATCCAGTCAATAACTATCGAGGAGTGGCACGTCATGACGGAAGTACTCGCAGGCAAAGTGGCAGTGGTCACCGGGGCGAACAGCGGCATCGGACTGGCCGCAGCGCGGCGTTTCGCTGCCGAGGGCGCCCACGTGATCATTACCGGTCGGCGTCAGGACGCGCTGGACGCGGCCGCCGCCGAGATCGGCCACAGCGTCACCGCTGTCCGCGGAGACATAGCGAATCCGGCCGACCTTGACCGGCTCTTCGCGGTCGTGGCCGAGCGAGGCCCGCGCATTGACGTGCTTTTCGCGAATGCGGGCGGCGGGGAATTCGCGACTCTGGAGGAGGTGACGGAGCAGCACTTCGACGACACGTTCAACATCAACGTCCGGGGGACGCTCTTCACCGTGCAGAAGGCGTTGCCGCTCCTCAATGACGGCGCCTCGGTGATCCTGACCGGTTCCACCGCCGCGACCACCGGCGGAGAGGCGTTCGGCGTCTATGCCGCGTCGAAGGCCGCCGTCCGCTCCTTCTCGCGTACCTGGGCCAACGAGCTCCGCGGCCGTGGCATCCGTGTCAACACCCTGGTGCCCGGACCGATCAAGACCCCGGGAATCACCGGCCTGGCACCCAACGAGGAAGAGGCCAAGTCGCTCCGCGCGTTCTTCGCGCAGCAGGTTCCCCTCGGCCGGATGGGCGAGCCCGCCGAGGCGGCTGCGGCAGCGCTCTTCCTCGCGTCCGACCAGAGCAGTTTTGTCACAGGGTCCGAGCTCTACGTCGACGGTGGACTGAATCAGGTCTGAGTGGTTCTCCCTCCTGGAGCGGTGCTCGGTGGAGTCGCAGAGGTGCCCAGCTGTGTCTGTGGTGCAGCCGGGGCCGTCACCAGGGGGTTCACGGCGCGCCGATTCGGTGCTTCTTGGGTAGCGTGAATGAGTCGACGTGCACCATCCGGTCGTATTCCCCGAGGGAATCCGTCCGCCGAGGGTTCAGCCGGATTTCCCGGTGACGACGGATTTCCCGGTGACTGAGGGAAGGATCCGCGCCGTGGCTTTCATCACGACCGCAGACGGAACCGAGATCTTCTACAAGGACTGGGGGTCGGGGCAGTCGATCGTGTTCAGTCACGGGTGGCCGCTGACCGCCGATGCGTGGGACCCTCAGTTGAATTTCGTGGCGGACAACGGGTTCCGTGCCGTTGCCCATGACCGGCGTGGGGGTGGACGTTCGGGGCAGCCGTGGGTGGGCAACGACCTCGACACGTACGCGGACGACCTGGCGTCGCTGATCGAGGCGCTGGACCTGCGTGACGTCATCCTGGTCGGGCATTCGACCGGTGGTGGTGAGGTGGCGCGGTACATCGGGCGCCACGGGACCGGTCGGGTCGCGAAGGCCGTCCTGCTGAGCGCGATCCCGCCGCTGATGCTCAAGACGGAGGCGAACCCGGAGGGACTGCCCCTCGAGGTGTTCGACGAGATCCGGGCGGGCGTCGCGACGGACCGCTCCCAGTTCTACCGGGACCTCAGTGAGACGTTCTACGGTGCCAACCGGGAGGGTTCGACGGTCTCGCAGGGCACGCGTGACGCGTTCTGGCTGTGGTCGATGCAGGTGGGTATCAAGAGCGCGTACGACTGCGTCAGGGCGTTCTCGGAGACGGACCTGACCGAGGACCTCAAGCGGTTCGACGTCCCGACGCTGATCGTGCACGGCGACGACGACCAGATCGTGCCCATCGTGGCCGCGGGCGCGAAGTCCTCGAAGCTGGTCAAGGACGCCACGTTCAAGGTGTACCCGGGCGCCCCGCACGGTCTGGCGATGGTTCCCGTCTTCGCCGACCGTTTCAACGCCGACCTGCTGGAGTTCGCCCGCGGGTGAACGACACGATTGTGTGTGCCGTTCCGCAGTGCCGTCCGGCCCAGGAAAGGAATCGCGCAAAGACCCGAGCGGGAATCTGTGCCCCTGCGTATCGCCGGGGTTCTCGTCAGTCGGCGGACCAGAGACGCAACAACCGGACCAGCAGCCGGCCGATCCAAGCGAAACCGCCCAGTGCCACGCAGGACGACGGAGACCGACACACGCTCGCGCAGGACCCGAAAATCCCGAGGAGGGTGAATGTCTGCTCACCGCTACGAGCCGGGGCGGGTAGGCCTGCTCCTCATCGACACCATGAACGATGTCTTCTCCGAGGACGGCAAGGCCTACCCCACCTTCAAGGAGGAATTCGAGCGGATCGGAACCTTCGAGAACCTCAAGCGCCTGCTGGCGGGCGCGCGAGAGCAGGGATTTCCCGTCTTCTTCGCACCCATGGCCTACACCGAAGCGGACTACACCTCGTGGAAGCACATCTCCGGTATCCACCACGAGATGTTTGACAACCGCCTCTTCGTAGAGGGGAGTTGGGGGGCCGGTTTCCACCCCGAGTTGTCGCCTCAAGACGGCGAAATCGTGATCACTCCGCACAAGAACATCGACGTCCTGGCCAACACGGACCTGGAGGTCCAGCTCCGCCAGCACAACACGGAGTACATCGCCATCGCCGGCATGGTGGGGACGATGTGCGTGGAGTCGACCGCCCGCAGCTGCATGGAACACGGCTTCCACGTGACCACGTTCACCGATGCGACCGCGGCAGTCGGGGGCCGGGACGCCTACGACGCGATGATTCTGCGGTATCCGTTCATCTCACATGCGACGCTCACGGTTGACGAATTCCTCACCGCCACGCGCGCACCGGCGACCTGAGGGCCCTTACCGGTAGCACGCGGTGAGGAGCGTCGAATCGCGCGCTCGACCGACCGACCTCGCCTCATCCGTCAAGACCGCCGAGGCGGACCTACACCTGAATTCCATGTCGATCGATGCGGAGGACGTACATGGGCCCCGAGGAAGGCGTGCTGATCGTGGGGGCCGGCCCCGCGGGACTGATGCTCGCGGGCGATCTGACCGAGGCAGGGATCGCCTGCACCATGGTGGAGCGCCGCGAAGGGGAGTCCCAGCTCACCCGGGCGTTCGCCGTGCACGCCCGGACGATGGAGCAACTCGACGCCCGCGGGATCGCCGACGACTTGCTCAAGACCGGACTACGCAATCCGGTCCTGCAGTTCTTGCAGATCGACCTCTCACGGCTGCCGACCCGCTACCCGCACGTCCTGGTGACACCGCAGTACAACACCGAGCGGCTGCTCCGCTCCCGCGCTCTCACCCACGGAGTGGACATCAAGAGCGGCTACGAGGCGACCGGTCTGCGGCAGGACTCCACGGGCGTCGACGTCGAGGTACGCGCCCCGGACGGTACGGTGCAGACCCTGCGTGCCGCCTACGTGGTGGGCGCTGACGGCCGCAATAGCAAGGTGCGTGAGTCCCTCGGCCTCCCCTTTCCCGGCCGGTCCGCGGTTCGTTCGATGATGCTTGCCGACGTACGCCTGGCCGAGCCGCCGAGAAAACCTCCCACCGTCGGGGCGGTGGGGGACGCCTTCGCCATCGTCGTGCCCTTCGGCGACGGCTGGTTCCGCGTCATGGCCTGGAACCGTCGCCACGACATGCCTGACACCACGGCCGTCGATCTCGACGAGATCCGCGCAGTCGCCCAGCGGGCGCTCGGGAACGACTTCGGCATGCGGGACGCACGCTGGCTCTCCCGGTTCCACAGCGATGAACGCCAGTGCCCCCGTTACCGCGTCGGCAGGGTCTTCCTCGTCGGCGACGCCGCGCACGTACACTCACCCGCCGGCGGGATGGGCCTCAACACCAGCATCCAGGATTCGGTCAACCTCAGCTGGAAACTGGCGGCTGTCCTGCACGGCCGGGCTCCGGACGCTCTGCTCGACACGTACGAGGCCGAGCGGCATCCGGTGGGCCGTCGGGTACTTCGGATGAGCGGCGCACTTCTGCGTGGGGTACTGACGACGCCAAAGGCGATGTGCGGATTCCGCGACCTCTTCGCCCGCACGGTGCTGCGCATCCGGCCCGTAGCCCAGCGGGCCGCCCGGGCGATTTCCGGACTCGACATCGCCTACGCCGCTCCGAGTGGCGCACCCCCGCTTGTCGGCAAGCGCGTTCCCGACCTGCCACTGACCGACGGAAAGCGGCTGTACGAGGCTCTGCGCACCCGGCGCTTCGTGCTCGTCACCGCCGCGGATGCGCCGCTCCCCACCGCGGTGACTGAAGGCTGGGCCGACGAGGTCGAGTTCGCGTCCGTGCCAGGCCTGACAAGAAGGGCCCTGCTGGTCAGGCCGGACGCGTACATCGCGTGGACCACCTCGGAGGAACATCCGCAACGCCGGGCCGAGGCCGCCCGACAGGCCCTGACGGACTGGTGTGGTGCAGGCGCTACCGCCCATCAAGGCACCCCTACCTCCAGATAAGCCGGCCCCTGACACCGCGCGACGCGGCCGCCGTCCGGTGCCCGCGGCTGCGACGGAACAGCCTCTCGCCGCCACG
Organism: Streptomyces sp. NPDC005262; assembly: GCF_042872425.1. Taxonomy (NCBI): domain Bacteria; kingdom Bacillati; phylum Actinomycetota; class Actinomycetes; order Kitasatosporales; family Streptomycetaceae; genus Streptomyces; species Streptomyces sp. NPDC005262. The sequence continues at coordinate 86,714 of NZ_JBIAKK010000018.1, read as the reverse complement.
CCACGCCCCAACGGGCCCAAGCGTGGTCCCAGGTGTGAGCTGGTGTGGACACCTGCGCACACCGGCTGGACGACATCTCGTGACGGCTACGGCCGAGGCATCTGATGCAGTGCCCGCCGAGGGGGGCCTGCCTCGAGGACGTGCTCGTGCGCTCCGACGACGGCAGCACCAGTGCCCGACCGCACCAGCCACGGATGGCACGTCCACGGCGCCCGATCAACAGGTCGGGCCAGCAGACGCAACCGGGAACCTCTTCATGCCGAACAGGAGTGCGCCGTCCGCCCACTCAGACAAGTCGAACAAGCCACTGCACCTGGGCACACCCCTACCGTGAAGGACACACCATCCGAAATCCCTTATCACGATAGAGCCGGAGCCCACCCATGACTTCTGTCCATTCCTTCTGGGTCGCAGGACGCCCGGCCGAAGGCGACAGCACCCTCGACGTGACTTCCCCGTGGGACAGCAGGCTCGTCGGAACAGTTTCTGTGCCGACCGACGCACAGATTGAAGAGGCTGTTGCCGCCGCCTACGCGGTGCGGGAGGAGTTTGCCGCCACTCCGGCCCACCTGCGGGCCGCCGCCCTGGACCAGGTCGCCAAACGCCTTGCCGAGCGGACCGAGGAGATAGCACAGCTGATCTCCGCCGAGAACGGCAAGCCCATCAAGTGGGCGCGGGGCGAGGTCGGCCGCGCCGTCTCCGTCTTCCGCTTCGCCTCTGAAGAGGCCCGCCGCTTCAACAGCGGCGAGGCCCAGCGCCTGGACACCGACGCAGGCGGCCGGGGGCGCCTCGCCCTGATCCGCCGCTTTCCCAAGGGCGTCGTCCTCGGCATCACCCCGTTCAACTTCCCGCTGAACCAGGGCGCGCACAAGGTGGCTCCCGCCATCGCCGCCGGTGTGCCGATCATCCTCAAGCCCGCTCCGAACACTCCTCTTTCCGGGCTGCTCCTCGGCGAGGTGCTGGCCGAGACGGACCTGCCGGCCGGCTCATGGTCGATCCTGCCGGTCTCCAACGACCGTATGCCCGCCCTCGTCCAGGACGAGCGCCTGCCCGTGATCTCCTTCACCGGTTCCGAGAAGGTCGGCTACGCGATCATGGACTCGGTGCCCCGCAAGCACTGCACCCTGGAACTGGGCGGCAACGGTGCGGCGGTCGTGCTCGCCGACTGGGCGAGCGACGAGGACCTGGACCGGGCCGCCACCCGGATCGCCACCTTCTCGAACTACCAGGGCGGCCAGTCCTGCATCTCCGTGCAGCGGGTGATCGCGGACGCCTCCGTGTACGATCGGCTGCTGCCGCGCATCGTCGCCGCCGTCGAGGCCCAGGTGACCGGCGACCCGTCGGACGACAAGACCGACGTCGGGCCGCTGGTCAGCGAAGACGCGGCCAAGCGCGTCGAGACCTGGGTCGACGAGGCGGTGACGTCAGGCGCCGAACTCCACACCGGTGGCACGCGCGACGGCGCCTCCTACGCACCCACCGTGCTCACCAGTGTCCCGGCGGAGACCACCCTCGCCTGCGAGGAAGTGTTCGGCCCGGTCCTGACCGTGACGAAGGTGAACGGCGACGCAGAGGCGTTCGCCGCGGTCAACGACTCCAAATACGGCCTCCACGCGGGCGTGTTCACCCACGACGTGCAGGTCGCTTTCCGTGCGCACCGCGCGCTCGAGGTCGGCGGCGTGATCATCGGTGATGTTCCGTCCTACCGGGCCGACCAGATGCCGTACGGCGGCGCCAAGCAGTCGGGCGTAGGCCGCGAAGGCGTGAAGTTCGCGATGGAGGACTACACCTACGAGCGAGTCCTGGTTCTGACCGACCTCGAACTCTGACGAGTCGCCGCGTGACGGGAGGGGAGCAGGGTGCAGGCGCCAGGAACGCCACCGACCGGTCTTCGCCGAACGCCCTGCGGCCACGCTCGTTCACCGGCGGCACGGCCTCCCGCACGTTTCGGCGTGTCCTCGCCGTGCCGTTCGGTGTCAGAGTCAAGTGTGTCTGACCAGCCGCCCACCTGCATCCCGCAGAGCATTGGTCTCTGGCTCTTGTTGGTCTTGCACATGGCGCGAGTCGCACGGCGCCGCGCGGGCGGTGCGGCTCGTATCGATGCAGACTCGATAGAAGGGACGGATTCGGGGACGAGATTCCGCGGCGGCGCATGCGTCGTGGGGGCCGTCCTCCTCTGGCCGGGTCCCGCAGGGCGAGACGCTTGCGAAGCCCGACATGATCCCGGGAACCAGAGGGGTTTTGGATATGGTCGTGCCGCGCATACCTCTCGCCTTCTTCGGAATATCTCTGGGCCTCGCGGGCCTGGCCGGCACCTGGCTCACGGCAGCCCATGAAGGCCACGTGCCGATCGACGTGGGCCGCGCTCTGGTCGCGCTCGCTGCGGTCGTCTGGTGCGTGACGCTTCTGCTGTATCTGCGGTACGCAGTGTCTCCGCCGGGCCTCACGCCGACGCTCGCCATCGAGGTAGTACCCGCCTCCATGGCAAGCGTCGCCTGCTTCGCCCTCAACCACGACCGTATCGACCGGCTCTCGGCTGTGCTCGCCGGCTACTGCCTGCTGATGATCCTCGCCCAGGTACGGCTGCTCCCCTTGTTTCTCCGCCTGCGGTTCACACCTGGCTTCTGGGCTTTCACCTTCTCCTGGATGGCTTCGTTCACTTCTTGCGACAGCGTTTGTTGACGAGTTCTGACGTCGGCGTCCGGCCAAGGACTCTGCGGATTGTGATGAGTTTTGAAGGCACCTGCTGAGGCAGCCGAGTCGTGTCGGCGGCTCGCAACAGGGCTGCCACAAGCTTCCAAGATCGCTTGACCTTGCCCCGGAGGGAAGGACAACAGTGTCTCCATAGATCGCATGAGCGGGCGGTGTGCGCTCGCCAGGTGGCAGGACCAAGAGGGGGAGTTCGAGTGACAGCAAATTGCGTCATTTTCGATATCGGTGGCGTGCTGGAGATCACGCCGGAGACGGGATGGGTGCAACGGTGGGAAGAGCGGCTGGAGTTGCCACTGGGCAAAGTGAATGAGCGGATGCGCGACGTATGGCGGGCTGGCAGCGTCGGGAGCATCAGTGAGCGAGAGGTGCACCAGCAAGTGGCAGCCCGCTTGGGTCTCAACGCGCCCCAAGTGGGGGCCTTCATGGCTGATGCCTGGGCGGAATACCTGGGGACGCCGAACGAGGAACTCATCGCCTATGCGCGAGGGCTGCGGGGAAGCTGCAGGCTGGGCATCCTGAGCAACAGCTTCGTCGGGGCCCGGGAGCGAGAATCTGCGCTGTACCACTTCGACGAACTGGTTGAGCACATCGTCTACTCACACGAGATCGGGATCGAGAAGCCCGACCTGCGAGCCTTCGAGGCGGCTTGCGACAGCTTGGACGTGCTGCCGGAGAGCTGTCTCTTCATCGACGATGTCGCAGTCAACGTTGAGGCTGCCCGAGCGGCTGGCATGCAGGCGCATCTGTTTGAGGACAACGCCCGGACGATCACGCGCATCGCAGCTCATCTGGATGCCGGGCCCCGGGTTCCAGGGCGTGTCCCGCTCGGATGATGCTGGCCCGGCCGACACTCAGCGGTAGCCGGCCGGTTGAAGCGGTTGTTCAGCCTGCATCTACGTGTTCTGCCCGGGCTCGGGTGCTGGCGAGGCGGTAGGAGTCAGTGCCGGTCTCGATGATCGTGCCGTTGAAGGTGAGCCGGTCGACGATGGCCGCGCAGAGGCGGGGGTCGGTGAAGGTCTTGGTCCAGCCGCCGAAGGACTCGTTGGAGGCGATGGCGACGCTGTTCTTCTCCTCGCGCTCGGTCAGCACCTGGAAGAGGAGTTCGGCGCCGCGGCGATCCAGTTCCATGTAGCCCAGTTCGTCGATGCAGAGGAGGTCGACGCGGCCGTAGCGGGCGATGGTCTTGTTGAGCTGCTTCTCGTCGGCGGCCTCGACCAGCTCGTTCACCAGCTTCGTGGCGAGCGTGTAGCGGACGCGGTAGCCCTTCATGGCGGCTTAGGTGCCCAGGGCGATGAGCATGTGGGACTTGCCTGTGCCGGAGTCGCCGATCAGGCAGAGTGGCTGGCTCTTCTTGATCCATTCGCAGCTGGCGAGGGTGTGGATGGTGGCCGCGTCGATGTTGGGGTTCGCGTCGAAGTCGAACGCTCGAAGCGACTTCTCCCGCGGGAAACCGGCTGCCTTGATCCGCCTTTCCGAGCGGCGACGGGATCGGTCGTCGCACTCGGTCATCAGCAGCTCGGCAAGGAAGCCTCGGTAGGTCATCTGGTCCTTCATCGCCCGGTCGGCGATATCGGAGAACTCGTTGCGGATCGACGGTAGGCGCAGAAGCCGGCAGGCGCTGTCGATGGCGGCGTCGGCGGCCTGCTCGGTCAAACGTCGCTGGCGGGGCAGGGTCACTGTGCTTCTCCCTCACGGTGGTCGCTGCCGCTGGTGCGGCGGCGTCGGAGCAGTTGGTCATAGGGGGCCACCGAGAGCAGCGGCCTGGTGTCCGTAGGAAGGTGGGCGAGTCGCCATTCGTGCAGGGACGTCACCGTCGCCGACGGCGTGCCAGGAGCCAGCCGGCCGACCACCGGGGTGGGTTCGGACTCGGCCTGGGCGGCCTTGCGGGCCTCCAAAGCAACCGCGTCTGCGGTCATGGCACCGGCCCGCATGGCGGACGCCAGGCCCGCGACGACATGCTCGTGGGGCAGGTGACGACCCAGTAGGAGGACCTCGATCAGAGCCCGGGTGCCATCCCGCTCTCCGTGCATCTTCTTGGCCTGGTCCCACCAGGCGTCGTGGATCGGGGTGAACCTGCCTGCCGAACGGGCCTGCTCGAGAGCGGTTGAGCCGGGGAAGGCGCCGGGCTTGCGAACCAGGACTTCCAGGTAGTGGTCCAGATCCAGGCGGACCGCGCCCTTCGCGATCAGCCGCTCGTGGCGGGCCACTTCCACGTTCTGGTCGTAAACCACCAGGTGAGAGGCGTGCAGCATGACCCGCACGCGTTTGCCGATCAGCCGGATGGGGACCGAGCATCGGTTGGTGCGGACCGGGATCTGTCCGTAGCGGTCGACCCGCGGCGTGAACAGCCGGCCCGTCTCGAATGGCTCCTGCGGGCGTCGTGCTGCCGGTCCCACTGTTCGACCATCTCGTTCAGTTCAGCGAGCGAGGAGACCTCGGGGACGGGAACGAAGTGATTGCGGCGGAAGTAGCCGATCATCCCTTCGACCCCGCCCTTCTCGTGGGCGCCTTCGATGCCGGGCCGGCAGTAGAAGCTCTCGATGCCGAAGTGCGAGCGGAAGGCGATCCACCGGTCGGCCTCCACGCGTCCGCGGCTCTGTCCCAGCACCCGGGCAACGGCGGCCTTCAGGTTGTCGTAGCGAACCTTGGTCCGCGGGACCCCGCCCAGCGTCCGCAGCGCGTGGACGTGGCCTTCGAAGAAGGCTTCCTGCCCGCAGGAAGCAAACACCCGGTGGACGGCCTTGCCCGAGTACGACAGGCGGAAGGAGAACAGGTAGCAGGTCACCAGCTCGCCGCCCAGCCGCACCGTCACGTCGCCGAAATCGACCTCCGCCTCGTGGCCGGGCAGGTGGGTCTGCGGGACAAATGCCTCCAGCGGCGCTTTGCCGGACTCGACCAGGATCTCGGGCTTCCGGCCGGCGACGTAGTAGCGCACCACCCCGTAGGAAACGTCCGCCCCGTGCTCCTCGATCAGCCGGTGGAAGATCCGGGTGACCGTGTGCCGCTGCTTGCGCGGCGCGTCCAGATCCGCCCGCAGGATCTCGTCGATGACCGGCTTGTACGGATCCAGCGTGGTGGCCCGGGGAGGCAGCTTTTTACGCGGCTCCGGCCAGGACGAGTCCAACGCCTTCCGTACCGTCCGCCAGGTCACGGCATGCTTGCGCTCAAGCTCCCGCATCGACATGCCGCCGCGATGGTCACGCCGAATCGCCGCGTACAACTCGACCTTCGACATCTGCGGCATGACCAGGACCTTTCACCAGGAGCATCCCGATGCTGCCCTGGCAAGAACCCCAGCGCCTCCCAAACTCGTCAACATCACCCGACCGTGGTTCAGGCCGCCTCCCAAACCCGTTGACCGCTCTCATCCAATCGAGGCGTTTACTCAGCGAACCCAGTCGTTTCGCCTTCCGTCTCAGCGAACCTAGTCGTGCGGGTGATCGTGCTGGGGGTGGCGGGTGGCTGTACCGGCTGGGGTGGATCTTGCGGGGCCGTACGTCGAGCTGTCGTACGTCGACGCCGTACGGGAGCGTCGCCGGCGTCCGTTGCTGGACTGTGTGACGGCCCGGTTCGAGGACGTCGCTCCGGTGCGGCCGTTTCGTTGGTCGCGGGGGGAGCGTCACTTCGCGGGCTGGTACTGGGCGGCCACGACCGGGCAACACGTCGGCTTGAATCGTGGTTGGAGCGTGACCTGCTCCTGCTGATGGACTTCGACCCTGAGGTGATGGGGATCGCTGCGCAGCCGTTCTGGCTGCACTGGCACGACGGCGATCGAGAGCGTCGACACGCCCCGGACTATTTCGTTCGCCGCGCGGACGGCTCAGCTGCGGTCGCCGATGTTCGTTCGGACGCGCGGATCGAGCCGAAGGACGCCGAAGCGTTCGAGGTGACGAGCCTGGCCTGTTCCCAGGCCGGCTGGAGGTTCGAGCGGGTCGGGGTGCCAGATGCTGTGCTGCTGGCGAACGCCAAGTGGCTGTCGCGCTACCGGCACCCCCGCTGCCTCAACGGCCCTGTCGCGGACCGGCTCCGGGAACTTTTTACGAGTCCAAGGCCGTTGATGGCCGGGGCAGATGCGGCAGGCGATCGACTGGCAACGCTGGCCGTGCTGTTCCACCTGCTCTGGCTCCAGGAACTGACCGCCGAGGCGATGTCGACCGAGCTGATGGGTCCACGCACGGTCGTGAGCCTGGCTGATAGGGGTGCCCAGTGACCGGCAAAAGGCGAGTTCCGCCGACGGCTCGGATCGCGGAGTTTCCTGAGACGGCCGCTGAACAGGCTCGCTGGTGGGAGAGGCACATCTTGGAGGTCCTGGACGGCCTTCCACCGGACGTCGTGGAAGGGACGAAGCCGCGGCCGGAGCTCGATCCGAAACAGCACTCGCTGGCTCACCGCGAACGGGCCAAGGCAGCGGAACTGACGGCGGCCGGGCACCGGGTGTCGGCCAGTGGCATCAAGCAGCGACGCCAGCGTTACCAGCGAGACGGGCTGGTCGGACTGGTGGATGGCCGGTCGGCAAAGCAGATGCCAGCCTTCGGGCACGTCGACCCGGGGGTGGTGGAGGCGATGCAACAGGCGATCGCCGAGACTGCCGACGCGTCGTCCAGGACCATCGGGTTCATCATCTGGCGGACCAAGGAGATTCTCGCCGACTGCGAGAGCACCGCTGTTGAGCTGCCGTCGCGGGCCACGCTCTATCGGTTGTTCGACAAGCTGGCCGCGGGCACTCATGCCACCGGGTCGGCCCGCACACGTCGTTCGATCAACGCAAGACCCTCAGGTCCGTTCGGTGAAGTGCCGGCCAGTGCGCCGGGCGAGTTGATGCAGATCGACTCCACCCCGCTGGACGTTCTGGTGCGGCTGGACGACGGGATCGCCGAAAAGGTCGAGCTGACAGCCATGGTCGACATTGCCACGAGGTCGATCACCGCGGCGGTGCTACGGCCCACCACGAAAGCTGCGGACGCCTCCGCTCTGTTGGCCCGCAGCGTCACCCCGGAGGCGATGCGTCCAGGCTGGTCAGAGGCGCTACGGATGTCCAGGTCGGTGCTTCCGCACCGGCGGCTGCTGAGCATTGACGAGCGCCTGGAGCACGTGGCGGCCCGGCCGGTGATCGTGCCGGAGACAATCGTCTGCGACCACGGCAAGGTGTTCGTCTCGCACAACTTCCGGGCGTCCTGCCGCTATCTGGGCATCAACCTGCAACCTGCCCACAAGGCGACACCGACCGACAAAGGCACGATCGAGAAGACCCTGGGCTCAGTGGCCACGCTGTTCGCCCAGTTCGTCGCGGGTTACACCGGCTCGACCACGGACCGCCGCGGGCGGCGTCTGGAAGACGGAAGGCTGTGGTCGCTGCCCGAACTCCAGAATCTTCTCGATGAGTGGGTCATCGCCTGCTGGCAGACGAGGCCCCATGACGGACTACGCGATCCGGAGGCGCCGACGCGGGCGTTCTCGCCGAACGAGAAGTACGCGACACTGCTTGAGTCCTGCGGCTATATCCCCGCCCCGCTGAGCGGCGAAGACTACGTCGAGCTGCTGCCTGAACGCTGGCAGGCGATCAACTCCTATGGCATCCGAATCAAGCGCCGCACCTCTGACAGCCCAGAACTGACCCCTTTGCGCCGCCAGCACTCGGGGGTGGCGGCGAAGAAGGGATTGCGGGAGATCCACCACGACCCTTACGACATCTCCCGGATCTGGGTACGCGACCGCCGCCGCAACCGGTGGATCACCGTGTTTTGGAAACACCTTCACCGCGTCGGCGTCCCGTTCGGTGAACTGGCCTGGGACCGGGCCTGCGAGCAGGTCCCCAGCGGCACCGAGGAACAGATCGCCGATGCCGCTGCTGCCCTGCTTCGTCGAGCCCACGACGGCCCGGCCGAGCAGAAGGACCACCCGGCCAGGCCGTCGCGGCGGGACCGTCGTGTCGCCGCCCGCACCCGGGCAACCGCCGCCGACCGGCCGATCCCCGAGCCGCCTGCCGAGCCGCCACACGACGACGAAGCAGACACCGATCTCGCCGAAGTCATCCCGCTGGGCCTGTTCGATCCGCTCGCCAACCCCTGGAAGCGCCCGTGACCATTTCAGCGCCAGCATCCCAACACACCCTGCTGCAGGAGGCTGATGCCCTTGCCAGCCGGCAGCTCACCACGTTGGAAGGGTGGCGGAAGTTCGTCGCCAGTTCGTCCGAGCCCCCAGTTCTACTTCCTCTGGACGAGTTGCAGAGGCTGTCCCCGACAGATCGGGACCTCTTCGACGAGGCCCGCCTTGATCATCACGCTCGCATCCTCGTGGTCGCCACTTCGTTCGTCGAGAAGACCGTGACCTGCGGCCGGCGGCTCGTTCTGCTCAACCGGCATGCGATCAGCGCCCGCCGCGGGCTGATCGTCTCCGGCCTGCCCGGCACCGGCAAGACCATCGCCATCACCCAGCTCGGACGCGCCCACGAACTCCTTGACCGGGCCCGGCATCCGAATGTCCCGGACCGCATCCCGGTGCTCTGCATCACCGTTCCCCCCAGCCGCGACAGCCCGCATGGTCGCTGCGGAGTTCGCCCGCTTTCTCGGCCTGCCCATCCGGTCCCGACTGACCATGACCGACATCATCGAGGCGGTGGTCGGGGTCTGCACCGACACCCGCACCGGCCTGGTGCTCGTCGACGAGATCCACAACATCTCGCAGACCACCCGGTCCGGCGCCGAAGTCTTGGACACCTTGAAGTACTTCTCGGAGCGCATTCCCGCGACGTTCGTCTATGCGGGCATCGGCGTTGAGGACAGCGAGCTCCCGGCTGGCACCCGCGGAGCCCAGATCGCAGGCCGCTTCACACTCGTCCCCACCCGCCCATTCCCTTACGGCCCCGAGTGGAAAGGGCTGGTCGCGACCCTGGAGAACACACTCCTGCTGCACGATCACCCACCCGGCAGTCTGGTCAAACTTGACCGCTACCTCCACAAACGGACCGACGGCATGATCGGGGCCCTTCCCACGCGATCCGAGGAGCCGCAATCGACGCCATCCTCAGCGGCACCGAACGCGTGACGAAGGAGACGATCGACGCGATCCCTCTGGACTACGCGGCCGAGACCGCGGCCCCTCCGCAGAAGAAGACGCCCCGAGCATGACCGATACTCCGGAACCATCACTGTCCCGGCTTCCCATCCAGGTCCGGCCGCGTCCTGGAGAACCCACCGACTCCTACATCCGTCGTCTGGCCCACGCCAACCACCTCAAACCCAGCTACCTGCACGGCTTCCTCACCGGCTCGTCGAACTGGTTCGGGAAACCCCAACTCGAACGTCTCGCGGCACTGGCCGGGCGCCCGCCCGAATTACTGGAACGCGTCCTGGCCGATTCCAGCCCACCCCGCCGACGGCGCAACCCCCGCCCGAGCCCCAAACCGCCCAAGAAGAACGACAAGCAAGAGCTCTACCAGCGCATCCGACACGATGCTGAAGCAGAAGCCCTCTCGGGCAGAGCCCTGGAAAAACGCCACAAGGTCACCTGGCGGACCGTCAGGGCCGCACTGGACGGACGCGCCCCCCGCATCCGCAAGCCATTGCCTCGCCGGCCAACCGCCCTCGACCCTGTCTGCCACCTCATCGACGCCATGATCGAGGCTGGGCACAGCCCTAGAGACATCTGGGCGCGACTCATGGACGAGCACGAGACATCGATCTCCTACGGCATCATCAGGCTCTACGTCCAGGACCACACACCGCAACGTGAGCGGTGACCGCTCGTGTCCTATCTCAGTCTTCCTGGCCCCGATCTCAGCTGATCTGGCGCGATTCGCCCGTCGTCTCAGGTGATCTGGCCGATGTGACGACCGACTGCGCGGTGAAGTTGAGGAATCCGAGGCTGCCGCCCGTCAGGGGGAACTCGGAGTGGTTCAGCCCGGGCAGTCCCGACGTGGCTTCAAGGCCGTGGGCTGCCCGGGCGTTCTCGGGATGCCAACCGTAAGTGTCAGCCTCGAAGTGCGCCGAAGAAGGCACGGACGTCGGTGACGAACGCTTCTGGCTGCTCCAGCGCGAGGAAGTTGCCGCCGCGTTCCAGCTCGGTCCAGTGGGTGATGTTGTGGTCCCGCTCGGCGAAGCGCCGGATGGCGATGTCGGTGTGCAGGGCGACGGCCACGCCGGTCGGGACGGTGCCGCGCGCTTTCGGGGCCCAGGCGCTCGGGTCGTGGCCCGCCTCGTAGTACAGGTTCGCCGAGGAGCCCGCCGTGCCGCTGAACCAGTAGACGCTGATGTTGGTCAGCAGGCGGTCGCGGCCCACGGCGTCCTCGGGGAGCTCAGCGGCGGGGTCCGTCCATTCCTTGAACTTCTCGGTGATCCAGGCGAGTTGGCCGACCGGCGAGTCGTGCAGGCCATAGGCGAGGGTCTGCGGGCGGGTGGACTGGATGGCGTTGAAGCCCATCTTGTCCTGCTGGAAGTTCTCCAGCCTCGCCAGCCGCTCCTGCTCGAGCCCGGTCAGCCCGTCGAGTTCGGCGGGGTCCCCGGAAGGGAAGGTGACCAGGCCGTTGACGTGCACACCGATGACCCGGTCGGGTGCCTGGCGCCCCATCTCGGCGGCGATCCAGGCTCCGCCGCCCGTTCCCTGGACGCCGTGGGCACCGTAGCCGAGCCGCCCCATCAGCTCGATGAATGCGCCTGCGGTGCGGCCGGTGTTCCATCCGGCCTCACCGAGCGGACCGGAGAAGCCGGTGCCGGGCGTTGAGGTCACGACGACGTGGAAGTCCTCCGCGAGCGGCCGGATGACCTCGACGAACTGCACGAACGAGCAGGGCCAGTCATGCAGCAGAAGCAACGGCACGGCCGTCGGGTTCTGCGAACGGACGTGCAGGAAGTGGATGTTCTGGCCATCGATCTCGGTGGTGAACTGCGGGAACTCATTGAGCTCCGCCTCCGCCTTGCGCCAGTCGAAACCGTCGGCCCAGTACGCGGCCAGGTCCTTGAGGTAGGCGGTCGGCACACCCCGGCTCCAGCCGGCGCCGGGGATCTCGCTGCCCCAGCGGGTACGTGCCAGCCGCTCCCGCAGGTCGTCGAGTTCGTCCTGCGGGACGTCGATGCGGAAGGGGCGGATCAGGGCGTCGGTCTTGCTGCTGCTCTCCATGGGTAAGACAGTATTCTCGATATAGGCACGGTTCATGCCTAATGGCACAACAGGCTGGGTCTCATGCTCGATACCTCCGCACGGTTGCTGCGCCTGCTCTCTTTGTTGCAGACCCCGAGGGCCTGGCCGGGATCCGAACTGGCCGAGCGCCTCGGGGTGAGCGGCCGCACCATCCGCAATGACATCGACCGACTGCGCGAACTCGGCTATCCAGTGGACGCCACCCGCGGAGCCACCGGCGGCTACCGGTTGGGCGCTGGGGCGGCAATGCCCCCGCTGCTTCTCGATGACGAGGAAGCCGTCGCGGTGACGGTCGCCCTGCGCACCGCTGCGCAGGGCGCCGTCCCCGGCACCGCAGAGACCTCGCTGCAGGCACTGGCCAAGCTGGAGCAAGTACTGCCCTCGCGGCTGCGCCGACGGGTGCGGACACTCCAGGCGTACACCGTGGCCGTGCCGGCCGACCGACCGGTTCCGACCGTCTCCGCGGACGTACTGACCACTCTGGTATCCGCTTGCCGCGACGGGGAACGACTGCGCTTCGACTACCTGGACCACGCCGGCACGCCCACCCGCCGCCTTGTGGAGCCATACCGGGCGGTGAACTGGGGACGTCGCTGGTACCTCGTGGCATGGGACGTCGAGCGCGAGGATTGGCGGACCTTCCGGGTCGACCGGATCCAGCCCCGCACCCCGACCGGACCACGCTTCACCCCGCGCGACCTGCCCGGCGGTGACGCCGCGGCGTACGTCTCCCAACGGGTATCGGGCGCGGCCTGGCGCCACCACGCGCGGGTGATCGTCCACGCCCCGGCGACGGCGGTGATCGAGCAGATCAACCCCGCGGTCGGCACGGTCGAGGCACTCGACGCCGACACCTGCGTCCTGACCACCGGCGCCGACACGGTGCAGACCCTCGCGGTCCATCTGGGCATGCTGGACTTCGACTTCGACGTCACGGAGCCCGCGGAACTGGTCACCCACCTGCGTCGACTCGCGGACCGCTACGCCCGCTCCACACCGCCTGCCCGCTGAGGCGAAAAGACCCGCCAGGCCCACCAGGACCGCTACCCACCAGATCCGCCAATGCCGGACCAGATCATCTGAGACAACTCAGGAGAACAGCCCAGGCGGACCACATCAATGGAGATCCCCGTCAGGCAGCCGTCTCCACCAATCTGGTCGTCCCAGCTCACAGCTCCCGGTCCGGATCAGATCAATTGAGACAGGACAGCTCGTCTCAACCAATCCAGTCCGCCCAGGTCATCGGCTTCCAGCCGACTAACTTCCCTGAGACAGGTCACCCGTCGACAAGTGACGTCACTACTGCTCGATAAAGCCACCTGGACGACGGTGGCGACCACCGGACTGCACTGGACCAGCCCCGGCCACCCTCCCGGCGAACTTGTTCTCTCCTGCCTCCTTCTGGCCGCCGCGACCGCACTCGTGGGAGCCATCGCGGTACGGACGCTGGTGGCCATGGCACGCCACCCGTTCCTGCCCCCGGCGACGCCACCTCCTGCCTCGGCGTAGGTACGGCCTGCCTGGCGACCGGCAGGAGGCAGGTCCGCCCCTCGCGGGGCGACGGCGCACCTCGTAGCCCCCCGGGCGCCGCCCCTGAAGGAGCCGAGTCAGGTAGAGTCTCACGCCTCCTGTGCCAGGCATCATCGCGTGCGCTGTGCCGGAGGTGGCCCTGAAGGTGACCTGTGCAACAGCACCAGCCCATTCTTGACCCGATCGTCCATATGTGTTTTGCTGATCGTGAGACCGAGGCACATATGCCCCGGTATGTGATCCCCGCATCGCTGGATCCGGCAAGCGCCGGCCGGGCTGTAGGCAGTCCCACGCGAATGACCTCGTGTTCATGACCACACGTGCGGTCGTCGCCGACGCGCCAGAGCCCTACCAGGACCGACTCACAGCCCACGGAAATCGCGAAGTTGCCGCCTGGCGCCTCCGCTCCGCTCCGCACCCACGAGCAGCCCCTACCCCCCACCCTCCAAGGAAGCCACCTTGCGCGCCGCCACCGACATTCGCCGCTCCCGCTCCCGCCATCTCGCGCGCACCAACTGGCTGCGATCGCTCAACTCCTTCTCCTTCGGCGCTCGCTCCGAGAGCGACAACTCCCACTTCGGCTGCTGATCGTGTCGAACGAGGACACCGTCAAGCCGGGCACCTGCGTGTAGCCGGCCCCCATTTTCCGGCGCGCGAAATCGCACCGGATTTGCTCAGCATCGAGCGATGGCAGAAGTTCCGCCCCTCACATTTCGAACGCCTACCAGTGCGGCCTGGGGAGTCGGAAATGCAACCGCGATGAGGAATGCCCGGTGTCGGACCTCCCCGCCTGGTTCCTCCTGCTACCCACGATGCCTGCGGGGCGGGCCTCGCTCAGACCCCGACAGCGACCACGTGAGCGTCACTCAGGGACTCAAGTTTTCACCGTCAGGTGATCAGATATGCCGTCGCACGCCAAAAGTGCACCGGCGGTAACACCATCCAGAACCGTAACCAAAAAGGGAGTACCACTATGAGTAACATCCACGCAATGGTCGCGAACGTCGAGGTGGATAACCTTGAGGACGCGATCCCTCTGTACCAGGAATTGACCGGAGAGACGGAAGTCCGCCGATTTCCGTACCGTGATCTGGAGCTGGCACTCGTAGGGCCCTTCCTGCTCTACTCCGGGCCGCTCGAGAAATACGTCTCACAGAACGGGACCGTCATCGTCGGCTCCCTGGCCCCCGTTCTCGAAGCCCTCGGCAAGGCGGGCGCCGAGATCCTCGAAGCGCCCAACGAAGTTCCCAACGGCACCAGGATCGTCGCCCGCCACCCGGACGGCTCCGTCTTCGAGTACATGCAGCTTCGCGCCTGACCCCTCCGCACCCGGCACCACTGCGGTGCTCTGAGGCCGGGGCCGGCCTCAGAGCACCGGCCGTGACCGTCATCGGACTTCCAACGGCAGCCGTCCTGAGCCGCAGGGTCACCAGCGGCCGGCTGCGGCAGACCCGCATGGCCGTCTGGTTCGTGGGCGCGCCGGTGCTGCTCGCTCCGGGCGGCTGGCTGATCTTTCGTCGGGCCGTGTCGCTGATCAGGCGGTGTGGTTGCGGGACGTCAGCCGAGTCGGCTCACCTGCGCCGAGGCGGTCAGTGTTCCCGCGCCCTCGCCACGCTGAAACCGATCGAGGCGACGAGCAGGGCCTGAACCACGGCGATCAGGGCGGCCGGCGTCCAGAGCCACCCGGGATTGGCGGGCGGCGGGCCGGCATTGACGCCGTATCTGCCCCGGGGGTCGACGGTAACGGTGATGTGGTCACCGACCGCGAGGTCGCCTGCGCCGATGGCGCCGAGCGGGTGGTGGGAGGCGTCCGTCAGGATCGCTTCCGTTCCGGCGTCGAACGGGCTGGCGCTGCCCTCCAGAGCCGTTACGACCGCCCGGACGGATCGGCCGGCGCTCGTGCAACACCTGGTCCTGTAGGGCGATCCACCCCACGAACATCGTCACAGCGACGCAGATGGCCAGGGCGATCTCCCGTTCCTTCGCGCTCTCCTCCGTGTTCTCCGTCCGAAAGTCGTACAGGACGAACGCCAGCCGAGCAGACCCCCCGCCAGCACCAACCCGACGAAGCCCATGACGAGCGTGTTCCGCCATCCGACGGGCGTCAGCGACGCACCGTAGACGAGGCCGGACGCAATTGCCGTCAGCGCCGCGCTCGCCGGCACCGCGAGTGCCGCCCACGAAAACCGCGCGACCCATCTCCGCCCGGTAGTGTTCACCGGATCCTCCCCAAGTCCGTTCCGGCGTGATGCCCACCCTTGGTGTGATGATCGACCCGCGGAAGCCGCACGCATCCTTGGCCCGGGGCGCTCCGCATGGGGTTTACCTGTCGTCGGCGTCCCGATCACGTGGCGGCCGCAGGCCGAGCCTCTCCAGTAGCTGCAACTGCTCCGAAAGGTCGGTGCGGTACTCGGCGATCACAGGGGCGGGCGGCTTCTCGGCGAGCAGACGGGCCACCCCGTCGAGGAGTACCTGGGGGCGGTGAACCCCTGCCTTCGGTGCGACCACCCGACGAGCGGGCAGCCCGGTCAGATCCTTAACGCGGCACGCAGAGCGGCGATCAGGGCCGCACTGAGCGCAGCGGGAATGTCGGAGACCTCGGCGATGTCCACGCGATGAGCACCAGTCAGCACGTCGGAGCAGTCATCAAGACAGAACCACAGCACGTGGCCTCCAGCATCGGTGAGCCTGCGAACCACCCCGGCGCCGCCGCGCCGCTCAACGCCCTCCCAGTGACCGTCGGAGACGACGACCAGGAGAGCCGGGCACCGGTGTGGGTTGCCAGTCCCAGGGCCCCGTCGAGTGAGTTGGCGGCCTCGGTGAAGCGGTGGCGGCCGTCGTTGGCATCGAACTCTGTGACTGGAGCGGGCGCCTGGCTCGGGCTGACGATGGGAGTGACGGCC
Organism: Streptomyces sp. NPDC005262; assembly: GCF_042872425.1. NCBI lineage: Bacteria > Bacillati > Actinomycetota > Actinomycetes > Kitasatosporales > Streptomycetaceae > Streptomyces > Streptomyces sp. NPDC005262. The sequence continues at coordinate 70,434 of NZ_JBIAKK010000018.1, read as the reverse complement.
GAGCCGAACGCGACCGTGGCTGCCGTACCCGCCACCTCACGCGTGCCATGGGCGAACGTCCACGCGGTCGAGGCGATCATCCCTGTGTACGACGACGCCGCCCTCGTACGCCCCGAGGCGCTGCACCAGCCGCTGTTCGCGCAGCGCGCCGGCGAGCTTGTAGCACCCCGGCACGGTGCCTTCGGTGGGCGGCCGGAGGCCGAGATTGGACGGGGCGTCGATGACGACGATGCGGCGCATCCGGCCATTCTGGCGCGCGGGACGGCGCGGGCCACCTCGTTTCGCTGTCCGCGGAAGCGGTCGAGCGCCTTCCTGATGCGGGGCCGTGACGGGAGGTTCCCCGACCTGATTTCGCCGCCCACTCAACGGTGCAGGCGTCGGGTTCGTCATGGACGGCATCGAGACGCCGGCAACGAACTCCGCCTTGGAAGGGTGGGTACAGATCTGCCGGCGTGGATTTCCGGACCGCACCTGATCTGGAACCGATGTCATCTCGTGAAGGCCCTGAGGGAGTTCGATCAGTTCCGCAACTCCCATCGGCCGGATCAGGGCATCCGTAACGCCCGCCTGGTGCGCCCGTTGCCCGCGCCGCTCACCGATCCGGGGTAGATCACCTGCTCCAGACTACGAAGGCGGGAGCGGATCGGCGGCACCGACATGTGGCATGCATCATACTTTGACATAAGGTGTGTCTAAATTCAATCTCCGCCAATCAGATCAAATATGGACGAGGAGTCGATTGTCCGATGGCGAAGCTACTTTTCGTGATGACCGGCGCGGCGTACTGGACGCTCAAGGATGGGACCAGGCACGCGACGGGTTACTGGGCCGAGGAGTTCGCGGCCCCCTACAAGGCGCTCACAGAAGCCGGCCACCAGGTCGTGGTTGCAACCCCCCACGGGGTCGTCCCGACCGTGGACATGATGAGCCTGCGCCCGGACATGGCCGGCAGCGCTCAGATCGCTCTCGATCTGGAGGCGGTCATCCGCTCCGCAGAGGTGATGCGGCGGCCGATCAACTTGTCGGACGCCCGCCTGGAAGACTACGACGCCCTCTACTTCCCGGGTGGCCACGGCCCGATGGAGGACCTGTGCGTCGACGCGGACGCCGGACGGTTGCTGACGGAGGCGCTCGCCTCCGGCAAGCCCCTCGCCATTGTGTGCCACGCCCCGGCCGCGATGTTGGCGACCAGGATTCAGGGCGTATCGCCGTTCGCCGGCTACCGGATCACGGCGTTCACCAATGAGGAAGAGAACGCGGTCGGGCTCGGCCCGAAGGCCCGCTGGTTGTTGGAGGACGAGCTCGTCGACCTGGGAGTCGAGTTCGCCAAGGGTGAGATGTGGAAGCCGTATACGGTGGTTGACCGCAATCTGTTCACCGGACAGAACCCCGCCTCGGCAGCCGTCCTGGCCGAACGGCTGCTCAAGGCCCTTTGAGAGGTGTCGCCGCGGTTTGGGCACCGACAGGGGGCCTGCCCGCGACGAGGCCCTGGCTGGCCGTTGCTGTCCAGCAGGGCACAGGGGTCGCCGTCGAGGATTCTTGGAGGCTTTCAGCGGTTCGGATGAGCCGTGTCGCGGAGCAGGGCGGCCGCGTCGGTTGCCTGGGTCGCGACCTGGGCGGCTGCGCGAGCGGCCCGGCCGGTCATCCGCCACGCGAGCATGCGCAGGGCGGTGGCCGGGGCTGGGGGAAAGACGCCGAGTTGGCCGAGCATGGTGATGTCGTCGCGCACTGCTTCGTGCCTGATCACCTTGCCGTCACGGATGTCGAGGACGTGTATCTGCTCGAAATCGATTCTGCGTCCGGTGGGAGGGATGGCCTGATCGAAGACTTCGTCCTTGAAGCGTACGAACGGCCCGGTGTGCCGTCCTTGCATGCGCAGCCGCACCCAGATCTGGTCGTCGGTGCGGGCGACGCCGAGGATGGGAAACCGTAGGTCGCTGAACGCCGACCGCATCCACGCGCCCGAGGCCAGAACGCCTGCGGGACCGGGGATCGCGCAGGCCGGGGGCGAAACGGCCGCTTCGCGGTTGTGGAAGTCCTCGCCCACCACGTCGGCGGTCAGAACCGGATCCCCTGTCTCGAGTATCCGGAAGAGCCCGTGGGCCAGTTCTGCGGTGTCCATTCCCATGACGTGCATCGCCTTCGTTCGCTGTGTGATCCGTCGGTTCTACGGGCCGGGCTGGCCCGTCGCGAGGCCAAACCGGCTTAGCGAGAAGCCCCGTCATTTATGGCGGGGAGGAGTCACGATCTTGGCAGGCCGCGCCTGTCACTTTCCGAGGGTGCGGCCGACCTGGCGGCCCGTCACGGATCCGGCTTCGAGCGACTGCGCCGAAGTGCCCGCCGGAGGCCCAGGTTGATTGATCCCCGTTACGGGGCCGGCCGGGCCGGTGGTCCGGATGCTGCGTCAGAAGTGGTCGACGTCGATGACGGCTTGAGCGAAGGCTGTGGGCGCCTCCTGCGGCACGTTGTGGCCGATGCCCTTCAGCGTGCGGTGGTCGTATTTGCCCGTGAACCTGTCCCGGTACGAAGAACCGTCCCCCGGTGCGGTGAAGGGGTCGTGCTCGGCGTCGAGGGTTACGGCGGGCACCCCGATGACCGGCCGTGCGGCGAGTTGCTTCTCAAGACGGTCGTAACGGCGCTCGCCGTCGGCGAGGCTCAGCCGCCAGCGGTAGTTGTGAATCACGATGTCGGCATAGTCGGGGTTCTCGAAGGCTGCAGCCGTCCGCTCGAACGTGGCGTCGCCGAATCCCCAGGTCGGGGAGACGGTGTCCCAGACGAGCCTTGTCAGGTCGTGCCGTTTCGTCTTGTCCTCCATGGCGAGGCGACCCCGCTCCGTGGCGAAGTAGTACTGGTACCACCAGGCGTATTCGGCCTTGGGTGGCAGGGGCTGCTTGTTGGCCTCGAGGTTCGTGATGAGGTAACCGCTCACGGAAACCAGCGCCTTGACCCGCTCGGGCCAGAGCGCCGCGATGATGTCGGCGGTGCGCGATCCCCAGTCGAAGCCGGCGAGAACGGCCTTCTCGATCTTGAGGGCGTCCATCAGGGCGATGATGTCGAGGGCGATCGCCGACTGTTGGGCGTTGCGGAACGTCCGGGAGGAAAGGAAGCGCGTCGTGCCGTGGCCGCGGAGGTAGGGGACGATGACCCGGTAACCCTCTGTCGCCAGCAGGGGGGCGACGTCGACGAAGCTGTGGATGTCGTAGGGCCAGCCGTGCAGGCAGATGACCACAGGACCATGTGCGGGCCCCAGTTCGGCGTAACCGATGTCCAGCAGGCCGGCTTTGATCTGCCTCGGCGTGGCGAAAGAGGTGTGCGTGCCGGGGGTGCCCGGGGGTGTGATCGGTGCCTTGGTTCCGTTCTGCGTGGCGGCTGAGGCGGTCGACAGGCCCTGCAGGCCGCCCAGGGAAGCGGCGGCCGCGCCCGTGCCCAGGCCCAGAGCCTTGCTGAAAGTGCGCCTGTTGATCACGTGAAATCCTCCGTGTATTTCGATGCGCTGACCTGCGCGTCGCATGCCTGAGTCGGTCAACCGTCTGCGATTGCCGTGGTGTGCATGCGTGTTGACTGTTGCACGCGAGATCGTCACCCGTCAAACAGGTGACGAAATTTTCTTGCGACAGCCGCGCTGCTTGAGCCGGTCACTCTCCCGCCGAGACCGCTGGGCCTCGGCGTGCCTTTCCGATCCGGAGCCTCGTGAGCTCTTGAGGTGGTCAAGTTGGTGGGTTGCGGCAATCCGTCGAGCAGGCGAAGCGGACTCCTGCAGCGGGCTGCGGTCGGGGGAGTGCGCAGGTCCGGCCGATGCCGGTGCCGCCGGTGGCCTGGGCCGTTGGGTCGCGCGCCTCTCCCGGCCTGCCGCCTTGTTCGGGGTGGCGGTTTTCCGGATGGTTGGGGGCGAATGGCGCCGTCAGGCGGCCGTTGCGGCGGGCCGCGTGGGCGGCGACCCCGCGGCGTACACCCGGCTGGTGCGGGCCGGCTTCATTGCAGACTTCGAAGTACCGGCCGGTCACCCCCTCGGTCAGCGGGGAGGCGGCGAGCGGAACCGAGGTCGCGGCGCCCTGCTCGATGTTCTTCCAGGACACGTCGGTGCTGGTGGCGTCGAACGAGGCCGGGCTGTTGGTGATGTCCCCGATGTGATCCCGACAGGCGCGACCGGTCCGCGGACGAGCGCACCGTGGCCACATTGCGTGTTCCGGTGAGATCTTCGCTCTGACCTCATGTCGCGCTTTCATGAGTCGAGCGTGCGCCACCACCAGGAACGAGGCCGCGAACGACTTCCTTGCTGTTGGGAGGCGCGGCCTCACATCGGACAGGGCCCGAGTACATGGGGAGCTGCGCCGCCACGTCGGTCCCGAAAGGGGCGGGTCCTGCACCCGGAAACGGTCGCCTCCGCGGGCAACGTCGACAACGAGGTGGTGATCGCGCCACCGCCCGCCCCGCTTCGGCGTCCCGTCCGGCGACAACGGTCGATCCGCGCCCGCTGCGCGTCAGTCAACGGCACACCGGCCGCACGCCCGGGATCGCCACCTCATGGCGGTCGCTCGATATGTGCTCTGATCCCCTCACATCTGGACATGATCGACAGTGCTGCCCCAACCCGACCATAGGGTTTGGGTCATGAATTCCTCCTCGTCCGCCAGCCCTTTGTCGCCTGCGGCAAACAGAACGACGCGTCCGGTACTCGGCCCAAGCTGGTTCGCGGCCGTCATGGGCACCGGCATCGTCGCGAACGCGGCGGTCACCCTGCCCCGAAGCTTCTACGGACTGCGGACTGCGGCCACGGTGGTCTGGCTGGCCGCCGTGCTCATGCTGATGCTGCTGGGCGTCCGCTACCTCAGGCAGCGGACACTGCGCGTACACGCGGCTGATCCGATGGTGGCCCAGTTCTTCGGCGCACCGCCGATGGCGCTGCTCACCGTGGGTGCCGGGGCGCTGCTGCTCGGCCGAAGGGTGATCGGGCTCGAAGCCGCGCTGGCTGTGGACCGGGTTCTCTGGTCGCTCGGCACCGTGCTCGGTCTTGTCACTGCCTGCACGGTTCCCTATCTGATGGTCACCCGCCACCGCTTCGCGCCGGACGCGGCGTTCGGCGGCTGGTTGATGCCGGTGGTGCCGCCCATGGTCTCCGCGGCGACAGGTGCGCTGCTCGTCCCGTACACGCCCGCCGGGCAACTACGGCTCGCCCTGCTACTGGCCTGCTACGCGATGCTCGGGCTCGGCCTCGTGGCCGCGCTGCTGGTGCTGGCCATGATCTACAGCCGCCTGGTGCACCACGACGCACCCACCGGAACGGTGGTGCCCACGGTGTGGATCGGCCTGGGGGCGTTGGGCCAGTCGGTGACGGCGCTCGGCGCGCTGGCCGTGGTGGCGCCGAGCGCGCTGCCCGCGCCCTACGCGCGGGGCACCGCGGTCTTCGCACTGCTGGGAGGAATCGTGGTGTGGGGCTTCGCCATGCTGTGGATGGCGCTCGCCATAGGGCTGACTGCGCGGACAATCCGTGCCGGGCTGCCCTTCGCGCCCACTTGGTGGTCATTCATCTTCCCGGTCGGCGCCTGCGTGACTGCCACCGGCACCCTTGCTGCGCGGACCGGCTCGGATCCGTTGATCTGGGCGGCCGGCGTGCTCTATGCGCTGCTCGTCATCGCCTGGATGGTGGTGGCCGGCCACTCCCTTCGCCACGCCGCCAAGCATGTGCGCCGCCGGCCCGTTGCCGGCCACGCGCGCCGCCGGCCCGTCGAGCCGGACCTGCCGCTTGACGTGGCGCCCGTACTCAGTGGCACCGTCCGCACCGCCACCGACGGCCGCCCGATCTCCGAGGCCCGCGTCACCCTCCTCGACCCGGTGGGCGACGTCGTCGGTATCACGCTCACCGCTGAGGACGGCTCTTACGCCTTCACCGATCTCGAAGCCGACCGCTACACCGTCGTGGCTGCGGGGTACCCGGCTCAAGCGGCGCCCCTCACGCTCGGTGCCACCGGCCGGGGAGCCTTCGATCTGACGCTGGCACACGGCGAGGGATGAACAACTCCTGTCACTGAGAGGGCCCGCTCCGCGTGGGGAGTGGGCCCCGTCGTGGCTTTCGGGCGAGCACCGGCGCACTGGCTTTGGCGAGGTCGTCCGCCCCGGCATCTGCCGTTCACCGACTCGAGTGCGCACCGTTGCGCGACGTGGTCAAGACCATCGTCGAGCGCAGCCGCGGAGCTGCTCAGCAACACGAGGCTCCACAGCCACCAGTACGCCGTCGATGCCGGCGCTGCCCACGTGTCCGTATGACCACGCAGCCATCGGCCGAGGGTCGTGCCACGTTCCAGCAGCCGTATGTGGCGTCACATCAGCTGCTGATCCCGCCCGTTGCGCAACCTGGCGAGCCGGGCCATTTGCTCACCCATGCCGCGTGTCCCGGTCAGCGGAGCACGGGCATGCGGCCAGATGGTGCGGACGAGGCTGACATGTCGTGCGCCACCGAGCGCCACAACGGGGTCGAGGCGCACGATGTCGCGCAGAGTCGCCTGCTGCAGGAGGACTTGGTCCGTTACGGCGTCGGCAGCGCCATGGGGGGTGTCGTACGGGTCGATGACGTCGTCGAGGTCGAGCAGGCCATGGCGTGCAGAGAGGATGAGCAGCCGGTCAGACTGCAGTGCGTCGGCCGTCTTACGGCACGCACGGTGATAGGAGCCGACGTACATGTCTGCCGCTCGTGCGCGTCGGCCCAGTTTTCTGCTGCCGCACGGGATGACGACGAGTTCCGGTTCGAAGCAGTCGAGATAGCCGTTCGCTGTCATGTCTGTCGTCCTGTCTGTTCGCGTGTGACGTGAGGTGTACCAGCGCTGTACTTGGAGGTCGCGACTGATGACTGAGAACCGGGCTCCGCACCGCAGCGATGTCGGGCCGTGTGGACTGCAATTCCTCGGATCAGGACGCGCGGCGTTCGGTAATCAGGCCTGGTCGTGCGGTGGCAGCATTCCACGCGGGGGCGCGCTTGCTGCAGCAATGTCCTGATGTGAATCCGTTATGGCATTCCTGCATATCTCTCCCGGCTTCCTTGATGCCATACCGTCGGTGGTCCGACAGGGTCGGATGGGTTCGCCTCCACGACGGATGTCGCTGGAAGTTAACTCCGCGGGCACGATGAGTGATGACCGGGCAGTCCGGGCGTGTCCACCATCGGTAGTTCTGAATGAGGAAAGAAGGCGATCCACACAGTGGCGTCGCAATCACGCTTCGGCATCAACGAATGGCTCGTGGACGAACAGTACGAGCGATACCTGCACGATCCCGGTTCGGTCGACCAGACATGGAGGGAGTTCTTCGCATCCGCGGTCCCCGTGATCGGTCGGCAGGCGCGCAACGGCGCGACGACCACGCATGACAGTCCGGACGAGGCGGCGATCAAAGCGGTCCGCGTCGCGGCGCTGATCGATGCGTATCGAGTCCGCGGACACTTGGTGGCCGATACCGACCCGCTCACGACAGGGCGGGTGGTCGCACATCCGGAGCTCGACATCATGGCATTCGAGCTCCGGGACGATGACCTGCAAAGAGAGTTTGTCGTCGACGGGTTTGCCGGGCAGTCCACCATGACTCTTCGCAGCGTGCTGAATTCCCTGCAGGAATACTACTGCCGTACCGTCGGCACCGAGTACATGCACATCCAAAGCTCCCAGGAACGTCGCTGGGTCCAGCAGCGGATCGAGTCGCCTCAGCCCCGGCCGGATGTCGCCGAACAATTGCAGATTCTCTACCGGTTGGGCGCGGCGGAGGCATTCGAGACGTTTCTGCAGACCAAGTATGTGGGCCACAAGCGGTATTCGCTCGAAGGCGGTGAGTCGGCGATCGTGCTGCTCGACGCCCTACTGCTCCGCTCCATCAGGCAAGGGGTGAGGGAAGCTGTCATCGGCATGGCTCACCGAGGCCGGCTCAATGTTCTGGCCAACACCATCGGCAAGTCCTACGCAGAGATCTTCCGTGAGTTCGAGGACGCAGTCGACCTTCGGTCGGTCCAGGGATCCGGCGACGTGAAGTACCACCTCGGTGCGGAAGGGACCTACCGCGCCCTGGACGGCGGCAACATCGCCGTGTCCGTGGTGGCGAACCCGTCGCATCTGGAGGTCGTGGGGCCGGTGGCCCAGGGGGTGGTGCGCGCCAAGCAGGAGCTGGCCGCAGAAGGTGGCGAAGCCTTCCCCGTATTGCCGATCGCCATCCATGGCGATGCGGCATTCGCCGGTCAGGGCGTGGTCTCCGAGACGCTGAACATGTCACAGCTGCCCGGCTACCGTACCGGCGGGACGGTGCACATCGTCATCAACAACCAGGTCGGCTTCACGACCTCGCCCGCCAGCGGCCGTTCGAGCACATACGCCACCGACGTGGCGAGGTCGGTCGAGGCCCCGATCTTCCACGTCAACGGGGACGACCCCGAGGCCGTCGTCCGGGTCGCGCGCCTGGCCTTCGACTATCGTCAGACGTTCCACAAGGACGTCGTCATCGATCTGATCTGCTACCGACGCCACGGGCACAGCGAGGTCGATGACCCATCCATCACTCAGCCGGCGATGTACGACCGCATCGACGTCAGGGCCTCGGTGCGCAAGTTGTACGCCGAGGCGCTGGTCCGCCGAGGAGACATCGGTGAGCGGCAGGTGGAAGGCGCGTTGCGGGACTATCAGGGACACCTGGAACGCGCCTTCACCGAGACCCGGGCGCTCTCGGTGCCCCGCTCCCCGAAGCCTGTGAACCCCGTGGAGACTCAGAATGCAGCCGCCCCCCAGGTGGCGACCGCGATCACGGAGGCGACCGCCCGGCACGTCATGGCTTCCCAGACCGATATGCCGGGAGGGTTCACCGTGCACGCGCGCGTACTTCCGCAGCTCCAGAGGCGTACCACGATGCTGGATGCGGGAACGATCGACTGGGCCACCGCAGAAACACTGTCCATCGGGTCCCTGCTGCTGGACGGAGTTCCGGTGCGGCTGGCCGGGCAGGATTCCCGCCGCGGCACGTTCGGCCAACGTCACGCTGTGCTCATCGACCGGCGCACCGGCGTGGAGCACACGCCGCTGAGCTCCCTCGGCTCGGGGACCGCGACCTTTGCACCCTACGACTCGATGCTGTCCGAGATGGCGGCGCTGGCCTTCGAGTACGGCTACTCACTGGGGCGGCCCGACGCTCTGGTGCTCTGGGAGGCCCAGTTCGGCGATTTCGCCAACGGGGCCCAGACAGTCATCGACGAGTACATCTCCTCGTCCGAACAGAAATGGGGTCAGCGCTCCGGTGTGACGCTGCTGCTGCCGCACGGCTTGGAAGGGCAGGGGCCCGACCACTCCTCCGGCCGGATCGAGCGGTTCCTCCAACTCTGCGCGCAGGGGAACATGACCGTCGCCATGCCCTCCCTCCCGGGCAACTACTTCCATCTGCTCAGGCAACAGGCGCTCGGCGAGCACAGAAGGCCGTTGGTCGTCTTCACTCCGAAGTCGATGCTGCGGTCGAAGGCAGCCATCTCCAGTCTGACGGAGCTCACCACGGGCGCGTTCCGTCCGGTCATACCGGACGAGACGGTGGACACCGCCCGGATCAGGCGTGTGCTGGTGTGCTCGGGCAAGGTCTTCCACGACCTGGACGCATATCGGCGAAGCGCTGACCTGTGGGACACGGCGATTGTCCGCCTGGAGCGTCTTTACCCGTTCCCGGAGGAGGAGCTCAGCGTGGAACTCGCCCGGTTCCCCGCCGAGGCCGAGGTGCGATGGGTGCAGGAGGAGCCGGAGAACCAAGGAGCATGGTCCTTCGTGGGGCCCTACGTGCACCGGCTGGCGAGTCGTCCAGTCGAATGCGTCAGCCGACCGCAGGCGACCGCCCCCGCCGTGGGGTCTGCCCGGCGACATGCCGGAGAACAGAAGGACCTCGTGATGTCAGCCTTCCACTGACGCTGCCGCGTACAGCGGCGCTCAAGACGGGCCCCACGCGCTACGGCCCGCGGCCCTTTGCGCCGGACACCCCTCGGACCGGGTCCGCGGGGTGTCCGGCTCCATGGGGCCTGTTCGTCAGCACCATGTAGGCACAGCGCCGGTGCCTGGAACCGGCAGCGTCAAGGCGTCCGGCTGCGGCCACCAGGAAGGCACGCGCACACACGACACGGAGTACGACCACGCGTCTCCAACGGGCCTGAACTGCTCAGGGCGTGTGCCTCGGTGGTGATCGAGGGATGGTGCGTTCGAGGTCCTTGTTCCATGCGAGAGCCGGGCCCATGGTGCTGCCGCCAGGCGCACGACAAGGCGAACGGCCCGCCGGAAGAACCGGCGGGCCGTCACGCAAGATCGAAGCTGGACACTCCCATCCAGCACGACGACCGCGAGACGACGGGGGTGGTGTCAGTTCTCGTCACTCGGGAGCAGCGATCCGTGCTGGTTCGTTCGGCCCGGTCACCGAGACCGCACTCCGTCGAGCGGACCGACAGGCCGAGTGGATCGATACACCGTTCCGGGCCACGTCCGAGCGGGGGTCTGCACGGCCGACGACGGCGCATTCGGTTGTGAGGGGTGTGCTGGACAGGCCTTCGTGACTGGGTCCGATCCGGGTCGTCGCGTGTGACATGAAGGCAACTTGCTGGCCTGGAGCGGGAGTTCGACGGGTCCTAGCTGCAGGTCGGCCGGGTACGGTCTGTACCCGGCCGACCTGCTGCGGCAGCAGTTCAGGGGCCTGAACAGGCGTTTTCGGACGGGTGGGCAGTGGCCGGAGATGCTGCATAGGCCACCACCGAGGAGGGCCAGGCCCCGTCGCCCCCTCGATACGACCCGCAGTGGGCTCAGGCTTCGCCGGTGGCGGCGAGTCAGGCGGCCGCGCGCCGCCCGGCGTTCTCCCGTACTTTTCGGACCTCAGCTGCCGCACGGTGAATCCCGAGGAAGCCGAGCAACGCGCCGCAGGCCGTCACACCGGCGGCGATGGCGAAGCTGAAGGCGTAGCCGCGCGCGGTGGCTGTCACCGGGTCGACACCGGCGTGCTGCAGGACGGTGGCGTGGCTGGTGCCCACGGAGACCAGGGCGGCCAGACCGATGGCGCTGCCGATCTGCATGGACGCATTGTTCATGCTGGTGGCGATGCCCGCGTCCTCACCCGTGGCACCGTCCACTCCGGCAACGGTGGATCCGACGAGGACCAGTCCGCCTCCCAGTGGCACGAGGATCAGCCCGGGCAACACATCGGCCACATACGTGCCGTGTGCGCTCAGTCCGGCAAGGAGAACGTAGCCGACCGTGGAGATCGCAAGTCCTCCTCCATTCAGTGTCCGCAGCCCGAACCGGGGGAGGAGACGCGGTGCTATGACAGTGGCGCTGAACAGAATGACCAACCCGAACGGTACAAAGGCGAATCCGGTCGCCAGCGCGGAGAAATGCAGTGTGTGCTGCACATACAGGCTCAGCGAGAAGAAGAAGGTGGCGAATCCGACGTAATAGCAGACGCGGACCACGTTGGCGATGCTCCGGTTGCGCGAGCGGAGGAACGTGAGAGGCATCAAGGGGTGTGACACCCGGCCCTCGACCAGCACGAAGCCGATCAGGAGGAGAACACCGATCCCCACACAGCCGAGGACGGGGAACGAGAGCCACGCGCGACTGCTCTTCTCCAGCAGCCCGAATACGACCAGCAGCAGGCCGAGGGTGACCAGGATCGCTCCGAGGACGTCAGGCCGGCCGCGCTTGACGGCCCGGCTCTCGGAGACGAGGCGGGGGGTGGCGAGAAACGCGAAGGCGGCGACGGGCAGGTTGATGAAAAATATCCAGCGCCAGGAGGCGAGGTCGGTGAGGATGCCTGAGAGCACGACGCCCAGAGCCACGCCAACTCCGGCCAGGCCGCTCCAGATGGCCATCGCCCGTGCCCTTTCCTGCGGCCGGGTGAACAGCAGCGTCACCAAGGACAGGGCGGCCGGGCTGACGAGTGCCGCGCCGATGCCCTGCACGAAGCGACTGCCGATGAGCACACCTGCCTGCTGGGCCGTTCCGGCGCTCGCCGACGAAAGCGCGAAGATCGCCAGCCCGATGAGGAACAGGCGTCTGCGGCCCACCAGATCGCCCAGACGCCCACCCAGCATCAGCAGCCCACCGTAGGTGACGGTGTAACCGTTGACGACCCATGCCAGACCGGTGCTCGTAAAACCAAGATCTTTCTGGATGGGGGGAAGCGCGACATTGACCACGGTCACGTCGAGCAGCAGCATCACCTGCACCAGGCAGATGACGCCGAGCGCGCGCCACCTGCGCGGATCGGGTTCGAGAGTGGAACCGATCGAAGCCATTGTTGATCGCCTTCTGTTCGGTGGGGCCGCCGTCGTGCGTCTCAAGCGCCTTCGCGCGAGGCGAGGCTTCAGGCCGGCTCCCGGTCATCGGACATTTCCTGACCTGTTCAACTCGCACGGGCCGTCGACGCATGGCCGCAGCTACGGACAGCGAAGGCGCAGATTGAGCCCTTTGACGGTGGCCTCCTCCGAGGACGGCTCGCAGTCCGGTGAGCGCAAGCCCTCCCGCAACGCACCGGGGTGCAGGACAAAGAGGGGGACAGCACACGACGCGGCGCCTCGATGTCCTCCCTGCAGGCATCGACGGCGTATGAGGAGGTGGCAAAGCCTATGCAGCGCATCCCCGTTGACGGATGGTCAGGCTCGGGCTGTCGGTCAGGGCCGCAGGCTCGCGAAGCCGGCCAAGTACGGTCAGACAGTGGAGGGACGCCCCCGAGTCAGTGCTGGGCGATCCGGTGTCCCAATTCGCTGAGGGGTACGGGCCTGGGATGGCGCCGAGGGCAGGAGCATGCGGATGCAACGCTGTCTGTCATCCGCTTACGGGATGTCGCCGCTGAGGGGCGGCCTCAGGCAGCGGACAGCTCATCGTCATCGGCCCGTGTCCCGACCACGACCGCACCGCCGCGAACACCGGATCCTTCGTCTCCACGCCCGGCCGTCCGGAAGCCGGCCCTGAATGCACCAGGTGTCACACCCAGGTGGCGCGCGAACGCTCTGCGCAGCGACTCGGGTGAGCCGAACCCTGTGCGTCGCGCTACGACCGGCATGGGGTCGTCACTCGTCTCCAGCAGCCCCTGGGCAGCTTCCAGCCTGACCTGCTCGACATACCGGGCCGGCGTGGTTCCCACCTCTTCGTAGAAGAGCCGGGTCACGTGCCGGACGCTGATGCCTGCCCTGCGGGCCATGGCCGCCAGCGTGTGGTTGGCCCCGGGGTTCTCGACGACGGCATCCAGGACCCGGCGGAGCATCTGCTGGTGGGTGTGCGGCACCCGCGTGCGGACGCTGAACTGGGACTGGCCACCCGGTCGCTGCATGAAGACGACCATGTCCTTGGCAACCGATCGAGCGACCTCCGCGCCGTAGTGCTCTTCGACCAGCGCCAAGGACAGGTCGATACCGGCGCTGACACCTGCCGAAGTCATCATCTGCCCGTCCCGCACGAAGATGGCGTCCGGTTCGACCCGCACGGACGGGAAACGAGAGGCCAGTTCCCGTGAATGCCGCCAGTGCGTCGTAGCGCGACGGCCATTCAGAAGTCCGGCCGCGGCCAGCAGAAACGCTCCCGTGCACACCGATGCGGTGCAGCGGCTCTTCCCGTTCAGTTGCCGGACGACATCCGAGAGGGCCTCGTCCTTGATCAACGTCTCCCATTCCGGACCGCCCGGGATCACCAAAAGGTCGCACGGCTCCTGTACATCGTCGACGGAAAGGTCAGCGCTGAGCCGGGTTCCGGCGGAGGTGATCACCTCCGTGCCGTCCTCGGACGCAATCTGTACCCGATAGCGTCCGCCGAACTCGTTGGCCGTCGTGAACACCTCGATGGGGCCCGTCACATCGAGCAGTCGCACCCCCGGATAGACGAACACCGTCACCGTGTGCGGACCCGCTCCGGGGTGCTTGCGCTTCATCGGATACCTCCGGGCCGTGCGGGGTGTGGACACCAGATCCATGGAATGCCGGCGACAGCATGCCGCCGCCACCTCGCCTCAGGGGCGAGGCGGACGAACGGCCCCAGCGCAGAAGTGCTTGAACGATTGCCAGGTGCGCACCGTCGAACGTCCCTGCAGAAGCGGCATGGAGTGTCCTGATGGGTACCGCGGGCTGCAGGATCCTGGTCCAAGGGCTGTAACTGACCCCTCGAGGCGCTGGTCGGCGGGTGCGCCCCAGAGGATCAGACCCCCGGCGTCGGATTTCCGTGTGCTCATCATGCGCCCGTGCTTCGTACCGAAGCCAGGATCGGCTCACTACCTCCTGGGAGGCACAGCCTCCTGTTCCACTCATCGGGAGTCGCGCGAAGCTGTTGCTTCGCTACGCCCTCCCACAGGGATCGCGGTGCCGTGGCCAGGACCGTGTCGAGCCGCAGAGCGTCAAGGAGAGGCAGCGCCGAGTGACCGGCGTCGACGAGATGCCCCTCTTCCTTGCCACGCGGGGGACTGACACACGGCGACCTCGGAGCACCTGTCCGAGGTCGACGACGCGAGTGTGTCCGAGCGACGAACCGGGATGACCGATGGCAGACCGAGCGTCTGGTCCCCTGGCCGGTCCTGGGTGGCGCAGCCCCGAAGAACCCTGTCACGGGCTCCGAGGACGTCGGCTTCCGGGCACGGTGCCTGATCCGGGACCGCGACGGGAGCACCCGCCCTGTTCGACGCCCCAGGTCACCCGGCCGTTCGTTCGGCGGGAGCCGCCGCCACGCCCGAGGCGTCCCCGAGCCAGCCTCGTTCGCGTGCCATCAGCGCGATCTGGAAGCGGGTCCGCGCGCCGAGGAGCTCTGCGGTCTCGCTGATGTGTTTCTGGATCGTCCGTCGGCTCAGCCCCAGGACCCGGGCGATCGCGTCGTCCGTCAGACCCGCGCGCAAAAGAGTGAGGATGTCCCGCATCCGTCCCGGAGGCTGGCCATCCGGTTCCGCCGCCGCGATCGGTGGTCGACCGGGGCCGCTGTGCAGCGACACCGGGGTGGCCCGCTCCCAGACGCTCTCGAAGAGCGCGGTGAGTACTCCGAGAAGTGTGGTCGAGTGCACGATGAGCGAACCCGCAGACGGGTCCTCCTGTCGCAGCGGCATGATGCCGGCCGTGGCATCGAACACCACCAGTTTCATCGGGAGCCCGGCCAGCAGCCGCAACTCGCCGCCCCGGGCCGTGCCGCTCAGGGCGGTGTGCAGTGAAACGGTGTCGGTCATCCCGTCGGTGTCGTACACCGACCGGAGCCGCACTCCGTCGGGCACGGGCACGTCCGGAGCCGGCGCGTCCGAAACGGCTGCGGGGGCAGTCGGCTCCGAGGTGCCCTCAAGCCGCGCGGACCGGGTGACGTACGGAGGTTTGGCGAGGTGGAGCACTTCGTGCCGACTGGACGCGAGCAGCTGCGCGTAACGCACCCCGACCTGATCGGCGCTCTCCACCATCTCGAACAGGTCGGAGGTCACCCGACGGTGCGACGCCGAGCGGTATGCCTCGTGCAACTGCTCCATGTACAACTCAGCCCGCGCCAGTTCCTGCCGCCGCTGGGCCAGCAGCGAGCCGAGGGTGGAGCGGGGCGGGCCCGCACTCCAGCGCGTGGGCCGGTCACCTACGCGGACGACCAAGCGTTCGTTCTCCAGGGTCTGCAGGGCGCGTTCGGCGGCAGCCGGGGTGACCCCGAGCGCTTCGGCAACCGCCTCGCTGCTCAGTTCCGGCTGCGTGACCAGGCACTCGAGTACCCGGCCGGCCAAGGGGCCCAGCCCGGTCCCCGCCCACGGCAAATCCGACGGCACCGCCACAACTGTCCCCCTTTCGGCCTGCTGGCGAGGCCGATCGTACGCGGTGGAGTCGGCCGGAGCGATCACGTGCTCGTTACATCCCTGTACGGCCGGGGCCGACACGTTCCGTTCCTGTCTGTTCCTGTTCACATCTGCGCAGTTGCGCGGACCCGCACTCCGGACCTCCTTGCCCGGCGGATCGCGCCCCGGACAGGGTGATCACGAGCCGCCGACGCGACGTGCGTCGAAACCCGTTCGGTCACTCAGGACCCAGTCGAGACATGTCGGCACGTTGGAGACGTTCATGCCACAGCTCAACCCCGCACCGCTGCGCGGGAGGCGGACCCTCGGGGTCGTTGCAACGGTCAGGGGGCAGTCGCCGTCCGTGCGGGCCAATATGGAGACAACTCGCCTGAGGCCAGCACTGCTTGGGGTCAGCTCTTCGCGGAGATGTCCGTCGCCACCATGGCCACGGGTGCCGGAGCCGGCCGCGGTGCGGCGGGCGGCCGAGTCCGTGCGCGCGATGCCGAGGCCCAGGCTGACCCTGAGCGCGGCCACTGTGCCCAGGGACAGACACGAACGGCCGGGCCTACCGGGCATCCGGACCCGCTTCCCTCACCGGCACCGGCCGCCACCACCGATCTGGTGACACGGTTCTGCGGCGCCGGGAACTGCGGCTGAGCCGCACCATCTACAGCGGTCGCCGGATCCCCCGCCAGGCGGTCGCCCGCGACTTCGACCATCCGATCTTTCGTCGGAACAAGCGGGTCGGTGCCACAGCGCCGAAGGAGTCCATGCCGAAGGACTCCATGTCGTGCGCCGCATCGCCAGGCGGTCGAACGCGGCCTCGTCCGACTGCAGGGAGGCCGGAAGGCCGACAGGGTCGGCGCTGTCCTGGGGCAGCCCGAGCCGCTTCAGCCGATAGCCGCCGCGGCCCTGTCTCCCGCCGCCCTCGCAGAGGGCGGTGAGGAGAGTCCGTCCCGCACCACCGCAGGCGCGACCGCGTCAACCCACGAGTCGCGCCGCATCGCACCCTTCACGCCGGAGGCACACCCAGCCTCTGGTTCCCCACCCCCACCGGTCGTCACCGCACGTCCGGACAGAAGGAGTTACAGCAGTGCCGAACAACATTCGTACCAACTGGGCCACGTCGCCTCACGAACCCCATCGATCCGATCGTGGAATCTCCGGTTACGGGCGTGTCGCGGCGATTGCGGCCGTCGCCATGGCCACACTCTTCGTCTCGGTCCTCCCCGCCGCGGGTGCCGTCCCTGCCTCGGTCGGCACGGATCAAGCACCACGGCAGATAGCGGCGGATCCCAGACCCGGTGCCAGGGCCGTCGCGCTCTCCGCCGGGCAGCGCAAGGAGCTGCTCCGGGCCGCGACCGACGAACGCGTCACCACCGCCCGTTCGCTGAAGCTGAGCGATCGGGAGGAGCTGATACCCAAGGACGTCGTCAAGGACGCAGACGGCACCGTGCACACCCGCTACGAGCGCACATACGCCGGCCTGCCCGTCATCGGCGGCGACCTGGTGGTTCACGAGCAGGGCGCGGCCCGTACCGTCACCAAGGCCTCGGACGCCGAGGTGTCGGTGCCGACGACAAAGGCGGCCGTCACGCCCGCGACGGCGAAGAAGTCCGCCCTGGCCGCCGCGAAGACGAAGAAGACCGACGACGCGACCACGGACGGATCGCCGAAGCTGGTCGTCTGGCTCGGGGGCAGCAAGCCCGCGCTCGCCTGGCAGTCCGTTGTCAGCGGTGTGCAGGCGGACGGAACCCCGAGCAGCCTGAGCGTGGTGACCGACGCCACGACCGGCAAGCAGCTCCAGAGTGTCGAACAGGTCCACTCAGGCACCGGCCACAGCCAGTACAGCGGTCAGGTGCCGATCGGCACCGTGCTCAACGGAAGCCTCTACGAGCTGACCGACCCCGAGCGTGGCGGCCACAAGACGTACGACCTGACCGGCGTCGGTGGCAGCGGCGTCCTGGTCACCGACGACGACGACGTCTGGGGCGACGGAACGGCGGCCGACCGCCAGACCGCGGCCGTGGACGCCGCCTACGGCCAGCGGCAGACCTGGGACTTCTACCACGACCGGTTCGGCCGCAACGGCATCGCTGACGACGGTGTCGGCGCCTACTCCCGGGTCCACTACGGCGACGGATACGCCAACGCCTTCTGGGACAACGGCTGCTTCTGCATGACGTACGGCGACGGTCTGAACAACGCCAGGCCACTCACCGAACTCGACATCGCCGCGCACGAGATGACCCACGGCGTCACCTACGCCACCGCGAACCTGACCTACTCCGGTGAGTCCGGCGGCCTGAACGAGGCAACCAGCGACATCATGGGCACCTCCGTGGAGTTCGCCGCGAACAACCCCGCAGATGTTCCCGACTACATGATCGGCGAGCTCGCCGACGTCCGCGGCACCGGCAAGCCGCTGCGCTACCTGGACCAGCCCTCCAAGGACGCGTCCGCCAAGGGCACCTCTCAGGACTACTGGACCCCCGAGACCAGGAAGCTCGACCCGCACTTCAGCTCGGGCGTGGCCAACCACTTCTTCTACCTTCTCTCCGAGGGCAGCGGGAAGAAGACCATCAACGGCATCGCCTATGACAGCCCCACATACGACGGCCTTCCGGTCGCCGGCCTCGGGCAGCGCGACGCGACCGCCGTCTGGTACCGGGCACTGACCGTCTACATGACCAGCAGCACCGACTACGCGGGCGCCCGCGCCGCCACTCTCCGGGCCGCCGCCGACCTGTTCGGTCCGACCAGCGACGCCTACGAGGCCGTCGGCAACGCGTGGGCGGCGGTCAACGTCGGCGCCCGCTATGTGAACCACATCGCCGTGGTCGCCCCCTCGACGCGGAAATCGGCTGTCGGCCAGCCGACCAGCCGGCAGATCGAGGCGACGAGTTCCCGGCCGGGCCCCCTGTCGTACTCCGCGCACGGACTGCCCAAGGGCCTGTCCATCAACGCGGAAACGGGCCTGATCAGCGGCAGCCCGAAGAAGGCCGGCGACTTCAAGGCCGCCATCACCATCAAGAACTCCCCGAAGGTCAAGCGCACGGTGCGCTTCGTGTGGACCGTCCTGGCCACCGGTGGTGACTTCTTCGTCAATCCGGCCCGGTTCGACATCCCCAACTGGAAGACCATCGAGTCCCCGCTCATCGTCACCGGCCGCAAGGGCAACGCCCCCAGCGACCTCAAGGTCACGATCGACCTGTACCACCCGTGGATCGGCGGTCAGGTGGTCAGCCTGGTCAGCGAGAACGGCACGGAGATCCCGGTCAAGGACTGGTACTGGGACATCGGCGAGGGCGAGCTGCACACCACCTACACGGTCGACGCGTCGGCCGTACCCGCCAACGGCACCTGGAAGCTGCGGGTCCAGGACAACACCCCCGGCATCTTCACCGTCGACCCGGGCTATCTCGACAGCTGGAGCCTCACCTTCTGACCCGTCTTCCTCACCGCACCACGAATACCCGCCGCGCCCGGCCGAACGGGCGCGGCGGTACGTGTTGCTTCCTGCCCGCAGGCGGTCGGCGAGGCAGCCGGAGTGATGGGCTTCCGAGCGCGTTCCGGGTCGACGGGTCCGGGGGAGCACCGGTCCTTCGGCGGCGCCCCGGCCGGACCGTTCACGGCGAGAGGCCGTGGTCCCGGGCCCGTTCGACTCCCGTGACCGGCAGGGGAATTGCCTACCAACTGCCCGACGTGCGGTTTCCGGGCGATCCATCCCCGTGGCGGCATGTCATAACTGCGCCATGGCCAAACGGTGCCAGCTTGAGCCTATTGCTCGAGGCGCAAGGGCAACCCATGCTCCGGATGGTCTTCCACTCTCGCAGCCCTTGAGGGGTCTCCTTGTCCATGGTTCCCATCCCCAGGCTCGGGCCGATCGCGCTCGGCGCGGTCGCCGCCCTGGCAATCGGGGTCATACCGGCCATCGCCGCGGCACCCGCGGACCCGCCCGCCCCGGTACCGCCCGTCGGCGCCGCGTCGCAGCCACCCGCAAGCGGCGCCACCCACAGCGTCACCCTGATCACGGGTGACAAGGTCACGATCGGCACCGCGGCCGACGGCACCGTCATCCGGTCCGTCGAAAGCCCGAACGAAACCACCGCCGGCTTCCACCGCGCCGTCATCGACGGTTCGACGTACGTCTACCCCGATGCGGCCCTGCCCTATGTCGGCGCGGGGTTGCTGGACAAGCAGTTGTTCAACGTGACCCGGCTGATCGCCGACGGGTACGACGACGCGCACGCCAAACAGTTGCCGCTCATCGTCCGCTACACCGACGCCGCCGCCAAGTTGCGGACCGCGCCGAACGTGGCCGGCTCGACCGTTGTCCGCCGGCTGGACAGCATGCAGGGCGCGGCGGTCGCGCAGAAGCGCGACAAGGCCCCGGCGTTCTGGTCCGCGCTCACCGGCGCTTCCGCGGCGGCAAAGGCACGCCACGGATCGGCACACCCCACCCTGGCGGGTGGCATCGCCAAAGTCTGGCTCGACGGCAAGGTGAAGGCTGACCTGGCCGAGTCCACCGCACAGATCGGCGCGCAGCAGGTCTGGGCGGAGGGAAACACCGCCAAGGGCGTGAAGGTGGCTGTCCTCGACACCGGCGTGGACACCGAACACCCTGACCTCATCGGACAGATCGACGCCAGCACCAGCTTCGTTCCGTACGAGGAGGACATCGCCGACTTCAACGGCCACGGCACCCACGTCGCCTCGACGATCGCCGGCACCGGCAGCGCCTCCGACGGGAAGGAGCGGGGCGTCGCGCCCGGGGCCCGGCTGGAGATCGGCAAGGTGCTCGACAGCGAGGGCGGGGGACAGGAGTCCTGGATCATCGCGGGCATGGAATGGGCCGCCCGGGACGCACAGGCCAAGGTCATCAGCATGAGCCTGGGCGGCGGCGGGAACAGTACCGACCCGATGAGCGCGGCGGTCGACCGGCTCAGCGCCGAGACCGGTGCGTTGTTCGTGGTGGCGGCCGGTAACGGCGGGCCGCGCAGCATCAGCAGTCCCGGTGCCGCGGACTCCGCGCTGACCGTCGGCGCCGTCGACGCCGCGGACAAGCTCGCCGAATTCTCCAGCCAGGGCCCACGGGACGGCGACGCCGGGCTGAAGCCGGAACTCACCGCACCCGGTGTCGACATCCTCGCGGCCCGCTCCCACTACCGGCGGGGCGGCTCGGGCTACTACACCACGATGAGTGGCACGTCGATGGCGACACCGCACGTCGCCGGCGCCGCCGCGCTGCTTGCCGCCACGCACCCCGACTGGAGCGGTCCACAGCTGAAGGAAGCACTGGTCAGCAGCACGAAGGCCACCGATTCGTACACCCCGTACGAGGCGGGCAGTGGGCGGCTCGACGCCTCGGCGGCCGTACACGCGTCGGTCTTTGCGACCGCCAGCGCCTTCTCCGGTCTCCACACGTGGCCCGCGAAGCCGGGAGAGACCGACGTCCGGAAGGTGACATACACCAACGTCGGCGACGCCCCGGTCAGCCTGGACCTTGCGATCGATGCCGACGCCCCGGCGGGCTTGTTCACCCTCTCCGACGACCGGATCACCATTCCCGCGCACGGCACCACCTCGGTCACCCTGACCGCGGCACTGGACCTGCTCCCCGGCGACCGGCAGATCAGCGGCATGGTCACCGGCTCGGACAGCGCCAAAGTGGTGCGGGCCCGGACTCTGATCGGCGTCGCCAAGGAAGGGCGCAGGCAGAATCTCACCGTCGTCGCCAAGGACCGGTCGGGCAAGCCGCTTTCCGGCAGGGTCGTCCTCACCGCCGAGAACCTCTTCACGACGATCGAGCTCGACGAGTCCGGCACCGGTACCGGGCGGCTTCCCGTCGGTAGCTACAGCGGATGGCTCACCGCCGATGTGCGGGGGGCCAACGGGCCGCACTCGCTCGGCATGGCGCTGCTGAGCTTCAACGACGTTCAGTTGGACCAGGACCGCACCGTGACCCTGGACGGCCGCAAGACCCATCAGATACTGGCGCACGTGCCACGGCAGGCCACGGCGGTCGCGCCGCGGCTGGACGTCCACCGGTCGTTCACGGACAGCCTCGTCGAGAGCTCGATGCTGCCCAACGAGACGTACGACAGCATCTGGGCGCTCCCGACCGGAAAGAAGGTCACCGACGGCGAGTTCGAGTTCGGTGCACGCTTCCGTCTCGAGGAGCCGGCGCTGACCGCGGGTACGAAGTCGGGAACCTACGACCTGTTGGTCAAGCGCGCGGCCAAGCCGCTGGCGACCGGCACCCGGAAGCTGACGGCGGTCTTCGTCGGCGAGGGTACGGCCAAGGACCTGGCCGGGAAGAATGTCCGCGGCAAGGCCGTGGTGGTACGGCGTAGCGACACCGTGGCGGTCGAGGAGCAGGCGAAGGCCGCCGCTGCGGCGGGCGCGCAGATGCTCCTTGCCGTCAACGACGGCATCGGCCGACTGCGGGCGTGGGACGAGACTCCCTGGGGCCCGGAAAGTCCGGCCCCGCTGACGGTGGCCACACTCAACACCGACCAGGGTGGGGACCTGATCGAGTCGCTCCAGCGGGGCGGCGTCGAGCTGAAGGTCACCTCGCACCCCACGACCGACTACCTCTACGACGTGGTGCGTCACTGGTCCGGCGCCGTCCCGGCGGACCCGACGTGGCGGGTAAAGCCGAGCGACCTGGCCCGGGTGGACGTCTCGTTCCGCAACTATCGGCCGGGCAAGGCGCTGGAGTACCGATCCGATGTCTGGCGGGGCTGGGCCGTCGGAAACCAGCTCACCGCTCCCGCACAGGGCGAGCGGACCGACTGGGTCACCTCCGACGCCGACTGGCTGGACGACGCCTTCATCGTCGGCGAGACCGGGCAGCACTCGATCGACGTCCTTCGCTACCGGGCCGGGAAGACCGCCAAGTCCAGCTGGTTCGGGCCGATCCAGCGGCCCCGGATGGGTCCGATCGGCTACCAGCCGGTGCGCTATCTCGACACCGTCTACATTCCCGCGCCCGGCTGGGGCGACTCCGGCTCCGGCCATGTCGGAGAAGCCCACGGCAACTTCGACGTCAAGGACTGGATGGCGCTCTACCAGGGTGACCGGCAGCTCAACTGGGGCAATGCGGAATTTCTGCCGGTTCCCGGGCTCGCGGCGGAGCGGCTGCCCTACCGGCTGGTGGTCGACAACGACCGGGCAGCCTGGACCAACCCGTACTCGACGCACACCCTCACCGAGTGGAACTTCACCTCCGCGGCCACCGGCGCCGACTCGGCCGAGTCCCTTCCGCTGATCCAGCTCGACTACGGGGTGGACACCGACAAGGCGGGCCGGGCGGACCGGCGTGCCGAGCTGACGGTGGCGGCCTCCCACCTGCCCGGCACGACGGCGAGCATCCGGAAGCCCTCTCTCGAAGTGTCGTACGACGACGGGGCGACCTGGCAGCGGTCCGAGCTGAGCCGGAACGGCGGTGCATGGCGGGCCGCCCTGAAGGCGCCGAAGTCCGCGCACTTCGCCACGCTTCGGGTCACTGCCCGGGACAGCGCCGACAACAGCGTCTCCCAGACGATCACCCGGGCCTTCGGCCTGCGCTGACGTCATCGACGAAGCACGTACCGGGTGGGGCCGCAGCCAGCGGTCCCACCCGGCGGCGTTCCGCCCGTTACGCGCGACGGGCCAGAAGCCGAGTCCGGTTCGCGACGTGGTGCGACGACCACCGCCGGCCCAGGCGGCCGTCAACTCCCTTGCAACGGCAGGCCGGGCAGGGCGCGGCGCCTCTGTGGCCTCCGACGGAACGTCAAAGCCCGCTGGGGAACGGCCTTGCTCGCAACCGCTTCGGTTGCTCCTCTTCGCGGTCAGCCCACGCCGCGGCCCCCTGGGCGAAACAACGAGGTGTCATAAAAACCATCCTAAAGAGCAAATGATCCGATCCGGTGGAAAAGGCCAAGAAAGCGATCATGAATGCGGTCTTCTGCCGATAGCAGGCAGGAGGTGACTTACACCTGCACCTGTGACCCCAATTCGAGGATCAAGATGCGCAGAAGTATCGCGGCCGCTTCACTCGTAGTCGGCCTGGTGGCGGCTCTGTCCGTCCCCCTACCGGCTTCGGCCGATCAGAGCGGAACCACGCCGGTGACGCTCTCGATCACCACCGGCACCATCGACATCACCGTGCCGACGGGACCGGTGAGCCTGGGCACCGTCGCCGCCAGTAGTTCCCCCCAGACGGTCAGCGCGCAGCTGGGGAACGTCACTGTGACGGACAGCCGGGGTGGTACGACCGGCTGGGTCGTCACCGCGAACGGGGTCGACTTCACGGGACCGCAGAGCATTTCGGTCTCCGCCCCCGGCTCCAGCAGCTACAGCACGCCGCCCGCCACGGTCACCGGCAACGCCATCGTCACCGCCAGCAACCTGGAACCCCTGTACCCGCCGGGTCCCGTCCAGACGGCCGCCAGCGTGTCCGGGATCAACACCGCCGTGTGGAATCCGACCATCTCCGTCACCATCCCGGCGGACGCCCTGGCCGGCACCTACAGCTCGACCATCACCCACTCCGTGGCCTGACCAACCCACCAAATCACAGGGGGGGTTCTCCACCTTGCGCAGTTTCGTTCCCGTCCTGGCTCTGGTGACCGCGGCACTCATCGCGGTCACCGGCGCCGCCTCACCTGCGACCAATGCAGCGGCGCCGCCTCGTTCGTCGGACTCCGGCCAGGGAAGTGTGGGCGTACGCCTCGTCGACATCCCGGTTGACCTGGCCGACGATCCTCGAGCACGCCACTACATCATCGACAACCTGACACCGGGCACGACCGTGCACCGCCGCATCGAGGTACTGAACACCACTGATTCCACCTTGCACGTCGAGGTGTATCCGGCTGCCGCCACCATCACCCACGGCTCGTTCGTCGGGGCAGCCGGCAGGAAGCGGAACGAACTCTCGTCCTGGACAAGGCTGCGACGAAGGACGCTCCATGTTCCCGCCCACGACACCCTCCGCGACACCGTGACGATCGCGGTCCCCAGGGACGCGGCCCCCGGCGAGCGCTACGGCGTGGTCTGGGCACAGGTCAGGGGCGGTCGAGGTGGTGGTATCGCCCTGGTGAGCCGCACCGGCATCCGGATGTATCTCTCAGTCGGCGGCCACAACCCCCCGGCCCCGAACTTCACCGCGCGGACGATGACGGCTCAACGCGGCCCGGGCGGGCACGCGTTCGTGCGTGCCCGGGTCGTCAACACGGGGGGCCGCGCTCTGGACCTGTCCGGCAGCCTGAAGCTTGCCTCGGTGTCGGGAAGCCTGAGCGCGGGCCCCTACCAGGTGCAGCTGGGTACGAGCCTGGCACCCCATCAGTCCGAGCCGGTGATGATTCCCGTAACCGACGAAGTGGCCGACGGCCCCTGGCGCGCCACCCTTGAACTGAGAAGCGGCCTGCTCGTCAAGAAGTTCCACGCGAAGATCAGATTCCCGCACACCCAGGGCATGGCCCCGGCCGCCGCGGTGGACGCCGAAGCGTCCGGCGGGGGCGCACTCAAGGGGCTGTTCGCGGGGATCCTCCTGCTGGGAAGCGCCCTTCTGATCGTCGTCAACCGCGTCCGCCGTCGGCACGACGGGAGAACGACAGGTGCAGGCTCAGGCACCACCGCTGGTTGACCTGCCGATCCCTCGACTTGATGACGCTCGACGGGCCTCCGGCCCCGTACGAGCCGCGCATGGGCGAGCTCGGCAGCGTCCAGCCCGGCCGGCCGCAGGTCCGCCGTGCGCGTTCCGCCGCGAGTCAGCGCGGCTCCGAAACCGGCCATGCGCGCGGGTACGGCACGCGCAACGACTCGGCCGCCACAGCGGTGTGGTCGGCGGCGGCGCAGAGGCGGCCGTCGCGGAGGACGAGGGCGCCGCTGCCGAGCATGGTCGTGACCAGCTCGGTGGCGAGCGCCTCGGGCGTGAGGTCCAGGAGCCGGGTGGCGTCGGTCAGCCACGCTCGGGCGTGCAGGTACGGCTTGACGTCGTCGGCCGGCAAGCCGCCGCGGATCATCAGGGCGAATGCGAAGATCCGCCGGGCGCCGTACCGGACCGTCCCGTCCGGGTCGTCCACGAGCCGTTGCGCACGGCGCAGCGCGGCGACGAATGCGGCACCCGGGTCGGCGGGGATCGGGCCGTGGGAGGGCAGGATCACCCGCGGGGCGAGGCCGGCCAGCCGCTCGAGGGAAGCGAGCGCGGTGGTGGCGGCGTCGGGTCCGTCGAGGGCGAGGTTCACCCAGCCGACGTCGTAGTCCGACAGCGCGTCCCCGACCACGAGCAGCCGCTCCTCCGGCTGCCACAGCGCCAGATGCCCAGGTGTGTGCCCGGGGGTCCGGACGACCTCCCACTCGACGTCCCCGAGCAGGAGGGCCTGTCCGTCGTCGAGCGGCACGTCGACCGTGTACGGGGCGACCGGCTGGTCCAGGTACTCGGCGGCGCAGCAGCCCGCGTCCCGGCGCCCGATGGCCTCGGCCTCCAGTGCCCCGGCCGCTACCGCGGCACCCTGCGCCTGGAGGAGGGCGTTGCCGCCGACGTGGTCGGAGTGCCAGTGCGTGTTCACCACCAGGCCGACCTCCCCGGCGTGCGCGCGGGCCCAGGCGGCCGTCTCTCCGGCATGACCCACGAACCCGGTGTCGACCAGGGCCGGTTGCCGTCCGTGGAGCAGCAGTGTGTTGGCGTCCGGGAAGGGCCGCTGCCACCACGTCGCCCAGGACGGCAATGACGGCTGCCGGCTCACTGCTCGGGCCGCTTCACGCGGATCAGCGTCTGCTGCCCGTTCGCGACCAGCTTCCGCTCGCCGTCGTCGGTGACGCCGAACACCTCCAACTGGCAGACGCTCAGCGTGCGTCCGGGCCTCAGGACCGTCCCGACCGCCTCGATGTACTCACCGACCGCGGGCGCGAGGAGGTTGATCTTGTACTCGACGGTGAGTACCTCGGTGTCCTCGGGAAACAGCGTGTAGGCGGCGTAGCCGCCGGCGGTGTCGGCGACGGCACTGGTGGCGCCGGCGTGGAAGTAGCCGTGCTGCTGGGTCACTTCGGACCGACTCGGGAGCACGATGTGCACGCGTCCCGGTCCGATGCGGGTTATCCGTGCACCGAGGTGGGCCATCAGCCCCTGGCGGTCGAAGCTGTCCTGGACGCGCTTTCGCACCTCGGGGCTCGCCTGTTCCTGCTGTGTCTGGTCTTCCACGTGCTCTCCTTCGACGGACATCACGGTCTGTGAACGGCGCGGGGCGGGCTTCTCAGCCGGTCAGGCGTTCCACCAGCAGAGAACCACCGATGACGATCATCATGGCACCGGAGACGCGGGGGACTGCCCGGGCCACCGACGGCCGGGTCTTCAGGACGCGGCGGGCGAGCACGCCGACGGCGAGGTACACGAGGGCACAAGCCGCCATGTGGAGTGTGCCGAGCAGGCCCGTCTGCGCGGCGACGGGCCAGCCGCCCGCGGGATCGATGAACTGCGGGAACAGCGAGAAGTACAGCAACAGCGCCTTGGGGTTGAGGCCGCTGATCCCGGCACCCTTGAGCATGATCTGCCCGCTCGAGGAGGCCATGGGCCCCGTGGGCGTGCTCAGCACCGCCGGCCGGCGCAGGACGCCCCAGCCCAGCCACATCAGGTAGGCGGCCCCAGTGACGGTCAGCGCGGTAAGTACGGTCGCCGAGCCCGCCACGATCACCACCAGGCCGGCCACGGCGAGCAGCGTGTATCCCGCGTATCCGGCTATCAGCCCGGCGACCGCCGGGACGACGGACTGGTCCTGCAGCCCCGCCGAGATCGCGTACGCCCAGTCCGCGCCCGGGGTGAACACCAGCAGGAGATCCACTGCCAGGAAAGCCGCCACCGTCGTCGTGTCCATCGATCGTAGCGCCACCGCCGTGCCCCAGCCCTCGGGCCTCCGCACCCATCGACAGCCACCGCTGCCCGTCCGCCCAGGTGTGGGAACAACGCAGCACGCTTCAGGGTGGGTTGGTCACGAGTCTCGCCCGGGACGCGCATGCCGCACCAATGAGGTTCAGGACGGGAAGGAAGTTCTTCGTGCTCCGCGAGCGCGGTCCAACGCCCTGTCGACATGACATCCACGGAGAGGGGGCGCACGCTGGAAGAGGCGGACGGGATGGCGCCGTGGCGGCCCATCAGGTGCAGAGAACTGGGCGTATGGCTGCCGTCTCCGGAGGTCGGTGCCGCTCTGAAGCAATCCCGATTCGAGGAGTGAACCATGACTGCCAGACGCCTGCTTGCAGGGCTCGGTCCAGCGCTCGTTGTCGCTGCTCTCACCTTCTCGCCGGCTGTTGTCGCAGCCGAAGCCTCAGCCGCGCCGAGTTCGGCAGCGGCGGAGACCGCGCTCATTCCCGACGAGGGCGGTTACCAGGACGGCTTCCGAACTGGTTACCGAGTCGGCTTCAGAGACGGATACGGAGATGCCAGGGACGACTGCCGGCGGGGGGCAGGTCAACAGGGTTACGGGCACTACCTGAGGACCGCTCCGAGCCCCTACAGCCAAGGCTATGCGGTCGGTTACGGCAGTGGATACAGCACCGGCTTCGTCCGGGCCGAGAACCGGTACTGCTGAGGACGTCTCGTGCGGCCGACGCTCACGCAGGGATGTCGGCATGGACCTCGGCCGGAACGACGCGCGCCTGACGTCGTGGTGATCGGGAGCTCTGTTGTGCCACGGGCGGTCCGAACGCGACCTATGCGGCCCTCAGGCCCGTTTCCGGATGGCAGGTCCGGCATGCCTCGATGTCGGGCTCGTTCAACGCGATGATCGCCTCTTCGCGGTTGATGAACCCGAGCTGGGGCGACAGGGGGCAGCCCCCGCGGTGCAGCATCGCCGTACCTCTGGAGCGCTTCGGCTGGATCTTCCACGACTGCTCCACCTGCGCCCGCTCATGGGCGCTCTGCTCCTGCCGTTCCTTGACCTCCAGCTCACGGATCCGGTTCCGGGTCCGGCGCAGCTGCCACTCCAGCCAGTCGGCCAGAGCCCGGTTCTTGTCCAGGTCGGATATCCCGCCGGATTCGGACACCGCTACGCCTCGGCCGGCTGTTCGTGGACGTGCTTCAGCGCCATACGGGCATCGACGATGCCACTCTCCACACTGCTCCAGAACGGGTGCGTGGACACGATGACGCCGAGTTCGAGGATGCGGGCCTTGAAACGGGCAATCTCCGCGGCCTGCTCGTCGGTGTAGCCGGGGCTGGCCGTCTTTCCGGAGCGGAAGCTGGTGTAGGGCTGCTTCTCGCTCTCCCAGCCGGGCATCGGCTCGGCCGACCACGGCAGGGTTCGGGCGTACTGCTCGTAGTGAGCGCGGGTTTCGTGCAGCGCAAGCTGGGCGTCGCGCAGGTCCTGGGGGAAGTCGTACGTGGGCACAGGTGAATGGTACGCATGTTCGATTTTTAGATGCGAGCGGCGCGGCGGGGCGCTCTGGCGAATCCCCCGTACGGAGCAGTGAGCGCTCCCCGGCGTCGGCGACTCGATCTCGACGTCGCCGGAGCTCTGAGCCTTCTTCGCGTGCGCAGCGTTCACGGTGCGTGGCTGCACCCTTCCGTCCCGCCGTACGCGTCGAAGGATCCCGGGGTGGTGTGGAGGCCGGCGGGTCCGGGCGTGCATCGAAAATCGAACACGTGATCTAATCGGGATATGGAGCCCACCGCCTTTCCCCCGGACCTGGTGCAGGCCCAGCGCGACTGGATCCGCACCTACGAAGCCCTTGCGCATCCCGGCCTGCTCCACAACACCGCGCTGCGTCGGCGGCTGCTGGAGCTCTCGGCCCAGATCTGGTGGCATCCCTTCTTCGCCATCAGCGAGGGCCGTGCGCCGGCAGCCCGGCTGGAGTTGCGCCGCCTGGCCCGCGAGCGTGGCCGGCGGACAGCGCGGGCGTCGTGAGCGCGGGCCGTTCGACTGCCTCGCGGGACGTCGCTCTGCGGACGATCCGGGACGTCGTCGCGGACGCCGGGGATGCCCCCGCGGTCCGGGACATCGGGCACCGCGTCGGAGTGCCAAGCCCGGGACGGGTCGCCCGCCAGCTCGGCTGCCTGGAGAGGCCCGGCCTGATCAGCAGCGACCGACGGGGTGATCAGACTCCTCGTTCGGCTGTGCGGCCATACCCTTCACACCGTTCGCAGGTTCTCCGCCCCGTTGCCGACGGGTTCAGCGGCGCCGAACCACCGTTGCGTGGCGGTCCGCAAGGCGTGCAGTTCCGCCGGGCCTGGACGGGGTGAGGCTGATGCCCATGCCACATAGCAGTCCGGGCGAAGCAGTAGGGCAGTGGCTTCAGAGGCGGGGGACGGGGGTTGTGCGAAGACGATGTCCACCTGGTCCTGCCAGGGTCCGAGCTCCCCGGCAACCGATGCGTCTTCGGTCATGTCGAGCAGCAGTGGCCGCGTGGTTCTGGTGAGCTCTGCCAGTCGGATCGTCCCGGTCGGGGTGTGCAGTTCCATGTCCGGCGCGAACCGGCCGACCAAGGGATGCCCGTGGGGGTCGGCCATGTCGTAGCGGATGTCGGTTCCTGCGGTGAGGTCGGCGAGGTGCTGGACGGTGCTCGGGTGGCCGAGGAGTTCGGTGAACAGCTCGCGCAGCGCGGTGACGTCGCTGCCCGGGGCGGTCAGCGCGGCCTGTGCCTGGGCGTTGACGACCATGCGGTGGGCGGCCTGCCGGCGCTCGGTGTCGTAGCTGTCGAGCAGTTGGGGTGGGGCGCTGCCGCGAATCTCGGCGGCGAGTTTCCAGCCGAGGTTGATGGCGTCCTGCAGGCCGAGGTTGAGTCCCGGGCCGCCCCCTGAAGCGTAGACGTGGGCGGCGTCGCCGATCAGGAACACGCGGCGGTCGCGGAATTGTTCGGCAACTCGGGTGTTGCCACCGGTCAACCGGCGCAGCACGTGCGGCCCCTCGCCGGTGGGCGGGCTCAGCGGCAGGTCGACACCGAGTACCCGGCGGATGCTCGTCCCGAGTTCGTCGAGGCTCATCGGCGCCCGGGTCTCGGCCTGGTCCCACTCCGTGGTGCTGACAAGAGGGGGGTGGCCGGGGAAGGGCGCGTAGGAGAACCCTCCGCACTCGGTGCGGTGCGGGAGGAACGGCAGGACGGTTCCGTAGCCGGGCAGATTCAGTGCGCCGGTGATGGGATCCACCCATGTCGCCGGGACCGTGACATGCGCCGTCCGGTTGGTCCTGCGGTCGTAGCTGACGCCGGGGAATCCGATACCGGACAGTTTGCGCGTGATGCTGTGCGCGCCGTCCGCACCGACGACGTACTGGGCCCGCAGCCGGTAGCTCCCGTCCGTCCCCGCAATGTCCACGGTGACCGTCTCGGCGTCCTGCGACAGGCCGAAGACCTGGTGTCCTCGCCGGATTTCCACCCCGAGTTCGATGGCCCGCTCCTCCAGCACCTGGACGATGTGCTGCTGCGGTGCCGGCAGGCCGTAGATCGGGCTCTCCTGCAGCAGGCTCAGGTTCAGACCCATCGCTGCGAACATGAAGTAGGCCGAGTTGGGCTGCGGCGGCCCCGGTACGCCACTGAGGCGTTCGTACAGCCCTCGGCGGTCGACCATCCTCACGACCTGTCCGAGCAACCCGTTCGCCTTCGGCTCCGCGCTCGGCGCGGTCAGGCCTTCCAGCACGACCGGCCGAACTCCGGCCAGGGCCAGTTCACAGGCCAGCATCAGCCCGTTCGGTCCGCCTCCGACGATGACGACATCCGTGAGCACCAATGGGTCCCCCTTGTAAAGATGGGAAGCAGGGCGGATCGTCCCGGCGGTCGCCGGGCGAGATCGTGCAGCCCTTAGGGAGTGGGAAGGCCTGAGACGAGCTGGTCGAACACCTCGCGCAGCACCTGGGCGAGCGGGGCGGGCGGATCCGCACGAAGGCAGTGCTCCACCGCCACCGCGCTGCCGGCACCGATCACCGCGGCAACCAGCTTCGGGTACACATCACGGGCCACGTCGGTACCGGTGCGCTCGGCGATCGCCTTGGCCAACTCCTCCTGTGCGGCCGCGTTCGCCTTGACGACCTCCCCCTGCAACGCCGGTTCGGCCAGCATGAGCCGAAGCCCGTCCACCCAGCGCTGGTCTCGCGGGGATTCCGTGCCGGTCTCGCCCTGCGGCACGAATTGGGCCTGCACGGCGCCGGAGATCGAGTCCCACAGCGGCTCTGTGACCGGCCGCGCGCGCAGCTCGTCGGCAATCCGCAGCATGCGCTCCAGGTGGCCGGCGGCGATCGCCTCGGCCTTGCTGGAGAAATAGTTGCGGAAGGTGCGCACGGACACGTTGGCCGCGGCGGCGATGTGCTCCACGGTCACGTTGTCCCACCCGTGCTGGACGCACAAGCGGATCGTGGCCTGGCTCAACGCGACGCGGGTCTCCCGCTTCTTGCGTTCCCGCAGCCCGCCGCCGGTAGCGTCTTCTTGTGTCATGTCGACCACCGTAGCAAAACTTGCCGAAAGTGCAAGATTGCCAATCCTGCAACTTTGTGTCTGTGGACAACCCGGGACTCCCTGGATCTGTGCCAGGTCCGGAGGGCGCGGTCGTGAGGCCGTCCAGTGGCACGCGATGCCGGCCGCGGCACCGGCCATGCTTCGGCGTAATCCGTGCCGAGCGTCGAACGGTCGGGCCGCAGGCCTTGTCCATCCGCACCACACCGGCGTCGCCCGCCGGCTGCGAGCCACCCGGCCGGCAGGCCCGGCGCCCGCCCCACAACCACGCCGGTGGCGTGATCTGTTGTAAGCGGCAGAGGCCGGAGCTGCCTCCCAGGCACCGGCCGGGTCACCGGCCGACGGGGACGCCGTTCGAGATCACGCTGTCCGGTGCCGCCCCGCCGGTGGTCTCGACCGCAGATGTGGCCCGGGACAATTCGTTGCCCGCCAGGGCGATGTCCGCCGAGCGGACCCCGCTGACCTTCAGATAGACATCGGTGCCGTGCGGGGCCCGCGAGCCGCTGAGGAAGGCGTCCCGGGTGTCCCGCAGATCCAGCAGGGAGGTACCGGGTCCGGGGCCCGTACCGTCCAGCGTGTCCACCGAAAGCCCCACCACGTCGTCCGCGACCAGCAGCGGGCGTGGATCGGGCACCGTGGAGCGGATATCGGTGCCGGAGATCCGTATCCCGCGGGCGTGACGGACGTAGAGGCCGTAGGCGGGCAGGCGGCCGAACATGCGGGCTTCCGGATACTCGGCAACCTCCTCGGGGATGTCCCGCTCCACCCACTCGCGCCGGCCACCCTCGTCCGAGTCGATGCGAATCCCCGAGAGGACGACGTCCTCGACGGGCTGTTCGGCGAGTCCGGTGATCGAGGAGGTGAGGATCGCTCCGGTGGCGTCGATCCCGGAGATGCGGACCCTGCGCAGCCGGCCCGGTACCGGGCCCGGCTGCCCCCACCCACGGTTGCCCAGCCGAATGAAGACAGGGGTGCGGGTGTTGCGCATCCGGATGCCGCTGACGGTGACGCCGTCCACCCAGCCCCCGTCGACCATTTCGATGGCGATGCCGGAGATGACGCGCTCGTTGAGCGGCACATCGCGGTTGTAGATCACCGAGTTGGTGAATGTGATGTCCTCGAAACCGCCCCGGGTCGCGGTCCCCAGCTTGAAGGCGTTGCAGCAGCAGGACAGTACGCAGTTGGTGACGACCACGTTCCGGGTGACCCGGAGATCACCGTAGGGGTTCTCGCTCTTCAGGCAGATCGCGTCGTCCCCGGTCTCGATGTCGCAGTCGGCGATGAACACGTTCTGGCTTGCGGTCGGGTCGATGCCGTCGGTGTTGATGCCGTCGATCGGATTACGGATGACGATGCCGCGGATCAGCACGGTGTCACAGGCAATCGGGCGCAGAGTCCAGCCCGGCGAGTTGCGCAGGGTGACGCCTTCGATGCGTACGTTCCGGCATTCGGCGAGCTCGACCATGGGGGAGGGGCGGTCGTTGTTGCCGACCGGCTTCCAGTTGTGGGTGACGACATCGGCCCAGAAGCGATCGGGGGGAGTGGGCGGCCGTCCGGACGGTTCCCAGAACGCCGGGCCCTGACCGTCGATGGTGCCTGCACCGGTGATGGCGATGTCGGTGGCGCCCCGGGCGAACACCAGGTGCCGCTGACCCGCGTCGCAGTCCGCGGGCGGTCCTTCGTGCGGCGGGTAGTCCGCGAGGTCCGTGCTGCCGAGGAGGATCGCCCCGGCCTCCAGGTGCAGGGTGACCCGGCTCCTGAGTTCGATGCCGCCGGACAGGTACGTGCCGGGCGGGAGGTGGGCGACGCCGCCGCCCGCGGCGTGCGCCGCGTCGATCGCTGCCTGGATCGCCGCGGTGTCCTTGTGACGGCCGTCGGCCACGGCCCCGAAGCGGTCCACGGAGAACACCGGCCGTTCCCCCGCCTCCCGGTGTTCGCTGAGCGCTGCAGTTGCCGGCCCGGCCGTGGCGGTGATCGGCTGTGACATGGTCACGACACCACCGCCCGTGCCACCACAGCACCGAACGGTTCCAGCACGACCTGCTCGGTGAGGTCCCGGCCGTCCAGTACGTCCTCGAGCCGGAAGCCGGCCTCGTCCGGCTCCGGGTGCACGGTGACGATGTCGCCGGACACATTGACCAGCCATACGTACCGCTGTCCCGAGCCGTGCACCAGGCCGTCGACATGGACCCGGGGATCGTCCACGGTGAGGAAAGGGCGCACGCCCGCCTGTGCCGCCAGGGCGCGGTAGAGACGGTGCACCTCGTCGTCGCGGTGCGCGTCGGGCGTCGCGGACCCGAAGAACTCCACGGGGTACGTGGACAGATGCACCGCACCCCTTCCGTGGTCGCGCCGCACCAGCGCCGGGCGGCCCCGGCTGTCGCGGGCGACCACCACGCAGTCGGCGGTCTCCTCGTCCAGGGGCAGCATGGCCTGGGCATCGATCGGTCCGGAGACCCGGAAACGCAGTGTGTCACCGGCCTTGAGGTCGCCCAGCGGCTCGGTGAACTCCCAGGTGACGACCGGGTCGACCGGTTCGTTCAGGCCGTACCGGAGTGTGTGCGAAGCGCCGATCAGCCGTTCGAGAGGGGGCCACCAGGCGCCGCGGTGGGAACCGCCCGCGCCCGCGAACCAGGACAGGTAGACATGGCTGCCCTCGTGCGCCCAGTCCAGCAGCAGGTCGAAAGTCGGGGCGGTCAGCAACTTGTTGGAGGGGACGAGTACCAGCCCGGCCCGACGCGGCGCGTCCAGTTCGCGGCTCAGGGCCGGCGTGAGACCCGCGGCCTTCGCCGCGAGATACGCGTGGTGGCTCACCTTCGCTATCGCGGTCCGTTCCACGACCGACACCCGGGGGTGCTCCTCCAGGTGGGACGGGATGAGGATCGAGGTCTCGGTGTCCGGCCGGGCGCAGTTGTCGAAGTCGACCGCGTCGAGCAGGCGCCGGAAGGCGCTGATCTCGCCCAGGGCGGGCTTCGGCGTGCCGTCGGAGCGGGTGATGCCGAAGCCCAGTTCGAAGGGACGGTGTCGGTAGGGGTCGACCGACTCCAGAGCGAAGTCGGTGTTGTTCCAGGCGAGCCAGCCGGTGGTCCCGGCGAGCAGCGTGTGGTGCAGCACCTGCCGGTAGTAGTGGGCGGCGTTCCGCTCCGAGGAGAGCGCCGCGGAGACGCCGAACTCCTCCATCACCACCGGCTTGCCGAAGTGGCTCATCTCGCTGGCCCACGCCGCTGCGGTGTGCACCCGTACCTGGTCGTCGCCCATCGGATACGTGTGTGGGCCGACGAAGTCGACCAGGTCGTCCTGACGCCGGATACGGAAGCCGTTGTCCTTGCCGGTGGTTTCCATGGTCCAGGCGCCGTCGCCCAGCGACACCGGCAGAAGGGAGCCTCCCGCGCGTACGGCCTGGGTGCATATCAGGCCCCAGGCCCTGACCTCGTCGGGAGTGGCCGGCCCCGCGAAGATCGGGAACTCGTTGCTGATCAGCCAGCCTGCGACCGCGGGGTCCGTGCCGATCCGCCGGACGATCTCCCGGATGAAGAATGCCTGTTGGCCCAGCATGAATCCGTTCGTGTAGAGGTTGCGGCCCTCTCGCCACGACACGTCCCAGTCCTCGCCGGACATGTGCCCCACCAGGAAGGTGGGAATGGTGGGCAGGCCGACCTCCGCGCTGGTCCGCAGGAACTGCCGATACCGATCGACGAAGTCCTCGTCGATCCGGTCGGGTGCCGGGTGGAAGTCCGGCCAGAACAGGAACGACCGGGTGACGTTGGTTCCGTGCTCCCGCAGGGTGCGCAGTTCCTCGCGGACGACCTCGTCGTCGTAGTCCCGCCACATGAAGAGGCTGCCGTGCCGCGACCAGTAGTTCGCTCCGAGCCAGAGTCCGGATTCGAGCCTGGGAGCCGGCCGTGGCACAGCAGTGCTGCTGCCGGCCTGGGGGGTGGGGCAGGAACTGGAGTCGGTCATCTGCTCTCCGTTTCGTTCACTGGGTGTCCGGCCCGGGACCTGGCGGAGGTGGCCGCCATGGCCCCGAGTCGGGTGGACGCGGCCGGGGGTCAGGCGGGCGGCGCCTGGAGGTGAACCGCCTCGATGCCGCGGTTCACCTCCCGCATGATGTCGAGCATGTCGTAGTAGGGCTGGTCCTGTTGGTTCGTCAGACCGACGTTGAACGCCTCGGTGGCACCCGGCTTGCGGGTCACTGCCTGGTCGTAGGCGGAGAACCACGCGAAACCGACGAACGCCCGGCTCCCGGCCTGTGCCTCGACGAAGGCGCGGTACTTCTCCCCCCGGTCCTGCTGACTGGTCGCCGTGGTCGCCGCGTTGGCGGCGGTCATCCCCCTCTCGGGGTACATGAAGGAGAACTCCAGGGTCAGGATCGGCTTGCCGTACCCCTCGTACTGCCGCAGGTAGTCGACGCTGGTCGAGTACCAGTCGAAGGAGATGGCGTCGAGGTACTCGCGCCCGCCGACGTTCCACTCCGGGCTGGTGCGCCAGGTGGGGACCAGGGAGCCGCCGAGGAACAGGTGGTGCGGGTCCTGCTTGTGGATCGCGTGGCGTACCTTCCTGAAGTACGTCTTCGAGGCCAGCGTGATGAACGCCGTGACGTCCGCGGCGGGCACCCGGGCGATGTTGATCGCCGTGTCTCTCAGGGCGTGGAAGGATTTCGCGTCGGTGCCGAGAATGACGTTGACCCGTTCCACGTCGTCGCCGTAGGTGTCGGCCAGATAGCGCACGAACGCGTTCTTGGCCGCGAGAGTGGAGTCGCGCTTGACCACCTCGGCGACCACGTCACGGCTCCAGCCACGCTCGTTCTCGAAGAAGTACCCGATGAGCCACGGGTCCTTGCGGTTCGGGCGCAGATCGAAGGTGCGGTCGAGCTTGGCCGAGAAGTCGGGGTCGAACGGGTCGATTCCCCACAGCACCCGGACCACGTCGGTAGGCGTCGGTGCCTGGGCGAGGTACGGCATGACGACTTCCGTGTCGAGCGTCCATTTGCCCTGGGCGTTGAACCCCCAGTCGATCATGCGCTTGGCGACCGTCTCGCGCCACTTCGGCCGGTAGTCGTCCCCGTACTTCCGCGCGAGGTTGGCCCTGAGGAAGCTCACGACGTGTCCCTTGTCGTCCTCGGTGTAGCAGGACGCGAACCGCACCGGGTCCGGCAGTTCCTCGAAGAGGTCGATGAGCGTGCCGTCCGGATTCTTCCACCACGTGCCGTAGCCCCACTCCTGGGGGGAGAAGGCGTCCACGGCCTTGAGGACGAACAGGTGGCCGTCCGGGGTGACGAACCACCACCGGCCGTCGATCTGCTCCAGCCGGAAGTAACCGGTGGCCTTGTGCCGTCCGAGTTCCCTCAGGCCGCCGTACCGGTCGTACCGGATCCGGTCCGGAGCGACGTGGGCCAGCCGGGCTGCCTCCTCCGCGTACTCACTGCGCAGCTGCTCGTCCGAGACGACCTTGCCGGGCCAGTCCTGGTGGAGGTACTGCCCGTAGCGGTC
This sequence comes from Streptomyces sp. NPDC005262, assembly GCF_042872425.1. Lineage (NCBI taxonomy): Bacteria > Bacillati > Actinomycetota > Actinomycetes > Kitasatosporales > Streptomycetaceae > Streptomyces > Streptomyces sp. NPDC005262. The sequence continues at coordinate 32,764 of NZ_JBIAKK010000018.1, read as the reverse complement.
GACCAGCCAGGTGTCGCCTGCGGCCTGCGCCGGTGTCTCCGCGTACGCGGGTGAGGCGAACCCGGACAGGGCGAGCGCGGCGGGAACGCCGCGTATGAGGGTGCGTCGCGAGATCATCGATCGAGCTCCTTTGCTCAGTCCGGGCACACGGACTGGGTGCCGGTGGTGGGGAGGGGCGCGGTCTTGTGCTGCTGTTCCAGCTGCTGGTGGGTCTGCGCCATGACGTCGGTCATGGCGGTGTAGGGCTGGTCCTGCTGGTTGACCAGGCCGAAGTCGTAGTTCTCGCCGTCGGACGCGCGACCGGTGACGGCCTGGTCGTAGTAGCTGAACCAGCCGGACCCCACGAAGACGGGACTCTCGGCCTGCCCCCAGCTGAACTGCTGGTGCATGGTGCCGCGGTCGGCGACGTCGTCGGCGCGGACGGAGCCGTTGATGCTGCGCAGGCCCCGGTCGTGGACGTTGAACGAGTGCTCCAGGTTCAGCACGGGCGTGTCGTACGGCTCGTACTTGTCCAGGTAGTCCGCGCTGTTGCTGTAGACGTCGAGGGAGATCGCGTCCACGAACTCGCGTCCGCAGACCTCCCACGCCAGGGTGGAACGCCAGCCCGGTACCAGGGCGGAGCCGAGGAACAGATGGTTGGGGTCGTACTTGCGGATTGCCGCCTGGACGGTCGAGTAGTAGGCCTTGGACGCTTCGCCGATGAACTCGGTGCGCAGGGCGCTGCCAGTGGGCACATTGCCGGCGAGTTGCCGGGTCTCCAGCTCCTGCTGTGTGGCGCCGGGAGTCCCCAGCTTGTTGTCGGTCTCCGTCAGGCCGTAGGTGTCGATCATGTGGGCGACGAAGGCCGCTTTGGCCGGATACTGGGTGGGCGTACCGTTCAGCATCGTGGTCATGACGCTGTCGTCCCAGCCGCGTTCGTTGTCGAAGTAGTAGCCGATCAGCCAGGGGCTGTTGGCGTTTGCACGGACGATGCTGGTTGTCGGACCGAGCTGCTTGTCGAGCTCCGTGGCGAATGCGGGGTCGAACGGGTCGATGGCGTACGAGGTGATGCGCTTCACCTTGTCGGGTGCGGGTGCTGTGATCTGGCCGATCCAGGGCATCTGGAGGCCCCCGTCGCGGGACCACTTGGACTGCGCGTTGAAGCCCCACTTGATCAGGCGCTTCTTGGTGATGTCGCGCCACGTGCTCTCCCAGCCGGTGGCGCCGTACTTGCGCATCAGGTTCGCCTTGACGAAGCTCATTTCCTTGCGGTCACTGCTGTAGGCAGCGGCGTAGGTTGCCTCGTCGGGCAGGGCCGAGAACTTCCCGAGCTGCCGGCCGCCGGAGTCCTTCACGACCGTGGCGTAGCCCCAGTCGGTGGCAGAGGTGGAGTCGACTCCCTTGAGGATGAACTTGTAGTTGTCGGGGGTGATGAACCACCACTTGCCCTGCGCGTCCTTCTCCAGACGGAAGAAGCCGGTGGACTCGGTACTGCTACTGCCCAGCGCCTTCACGCCTCCGTACTGGTCGTACTTGGTCGTGTCCGGCGTGACCCCGGCCAGCGCCGCGGCCTCGTCCGTGCCGTCCTGCTGCAGTTGCTGGTCGGAGGTCAGCTTGCCGGACCAGGTCCCGTAGAGGTACTGGCCGTAGATGTCGACCAGCCGGGTGGGGACGGACACCTCCGCAGCCATCTCCTCCTGGGTGTACGGGGCCGGAGTCGGATCGACGGTACCGCTGCCCTCCGTGAAGGTGACCTCGGAGAGCGGGAAGTGCAGGAACTGGTTGACGCGCGTCAGCTTGATGCGCACGAACCGTGCCTGCGTGTTGTTCATCGCGACGGTGCGCTGGTAGTCCGGCCGGCTGCGGTCCCAGGCTTCGCTGTGTGCGACGCGGTAGGCGGTGCCGGCTTCGGGCCGATAGGTGACCTCGATCTCGTCGAAGCCCCAGAACGTGTTCGTCGCCGTACTCGTGATCGAGATGCTGCCGAGCGGGCGGTCGTACAGCAGGTCGAAGACGAGGGTCACGCTCTTGGGCGCGTCCGGGGAACCCTCCCATCCGACGCAGTCGGCGGTGTCGCGGTTGAAGAGCTTGCTGTCCTGGAAGGCGACCAGACGGTTGCTGACCGCGTCCCGGCACCCCGACGTGGGCGGGCTGTCGGCGTAGTAGTTCCCGTCGGTGACTGTCTCGGCCCGGGCGTGCTCAGCGCCCAGCAGTTGCACGGAGAGGAGCGTCAGCAGCACCGCCAGCACCATGCGCAGCAGCCGGTTCCGCCGCAAGGTCATGCGTAACGGCATGGGGTCATCCCTTCAGACCGGTGAAACTGATTCCGCGGACGATGTGGCGCTGGAACACCAGGTAGAGCAGGAGCGGGGGGATGATCGTGATGAGCATCCCGGCAATGACCTGGTTCTGTTGGGTCGTTTCGGCGAGCCGGGGCAATGCGACCGACAGTGGCTGGGCGTCGGGGTCGGAGATGACGATCATGGGCCAGAGGAATTCCTTCCATGCGCTCATGACCGCCAGCAGGGACACGACTGCGACGATCGGGCCGGACATCGGCATGATGATCTGCCAGAACAGTCGCCAGGGTCCGGCTCCGTCGACCTGCGCCGCCTCGTGGAGTTCGCGGGGCAGGCTGTCGAAGAACTGCTTCATGATCAGTACGTTGAAGGCGTGCGCTCCGGCCGGCAGCCACACCGCCCACGGGGTGCTGGCGATCGACCCGCCCGTGAGCGGCAGGTGGAGCACCACCAGGTAGAGCGCAACCAGCGAAGTGGTGCCGGGTATGAAGAGCGTGGCGAGTACGGCGTAGTAGACGACGCGGCCGTACCGGGGGCGCAGCACCGACAGGGCATATGCGCCGCAGGTCGCCACCAGCAGTTGGAAGAACCAGGAACCTCCCACCAGGACGGCCGTGTTGAGCAGATACCGGCCCAGCCTCAGATTTTCCCAGGCGGTGGCGAGGTTGCCCCACTGGAAGACGGAGGGCCACAGCCGCAGTGGATCCTTGAGGACCTCCTGAGTGGGGGACAGGGCGCCCTTGACCGTCCACAGGATCGGCCCGAGTCCTGCGATGGCGACCGCCAGCAGAATGACGGGCTGGGAGATCCTCAGGATCCAGCGCACGGAAGGGCGGCGTCGGTCGGCCGCCGAGATCACGCCGCGGGATCCGTCGTCGTCGCTCATGATGTGCTCCACTTGCGGGTCAGGCGCAGGTAGACGGCGGACAGTACGGCCAGCACCAGGGCGAGCAGCACGCTGAGTGCGGCGGCGGTCCCGTAGTCACCGTTGAGAAACGCGTACCGGTAGATCAGCAGAAGGATGCTCACGGTGGAGTCCTCCGGTCCGCCATCGGTGAGGATGAAGGGCTCCGTGAAGACCTGGAAGGTGCCGATGATCTGGAGCAGCAGCATGATCAGGATGACGCCGCGCAGCTGCGGCAGGGTCACGTGCCAGATGCGCCGCCGGATCGATGCGCCGTCCAGCTCGGCGGCCTCGTACAGATCGGCCGGCACACTGGACAGCGCAGCCATGTAGATCAGCGTGGTGCTGCCGGCGTTCGCCCATGTGGCCGCCAGCACCAGGCTCGGCATCGCGGATGTCGCCGACTGCAGCCAGGGGTACGGGCCGAGGCCGATGTAGCCGAGTACCTGGTTGAAGAGCCCGAAATCCGGGTCGTAGAACCAGCGCCAGAGCATCAGCGCAACCACCGGCGGGACCACCACGGGCAGGTAGATCAGCACCCGGAAGACCCCGCCCAGCCGCCTGAGCTCGGTGACCAGCATCGCCAGCATGATGGGTACCGGAAATCCGATCACCAGGGCCAGGACCACGAACCACGCGGTGTTGCGCAGCGTGGTCCACAGCAGGGGGTCGTTGAACAGGAAATGGAAGTTGTCCAGGCCGACCCAGGTGGGCTGGTTGACCAGGTCGGTCTCCTGGAAGCCGAGGATGACGCTGCGGCCGATCGGCCACCAGGCGAAGCAGCCGAAGAGCAGCAGCAGCGGCAGCAGGAAGAGCAGCGAGGCAAGGCCGAAGCCGCGGCGGCCCGGCCTGCGGAGCGACGGGAGGCCGAGGCCGCGACCGTCCGTCCGGGTGTCCGGCTGCTCCGTCTGCGGTGGGGCGGTCGCGCCACCGGCCGGCTGGACGATGGTCATCGCTGGGCCCGCTCCAGCGCGGGCACGGTCTTCTTCTCCGCCTTGTCCAACTCGGCCTGGGGCTCGGCGCTCTTGCGGGTGAGCACGGCCGCCACGGCGGTGTCCAGCGCGGCGTACACGTCCTGGGCGGCCACCGAGGGCTCGACGACGAACTCCTGCTGCTTCACACCGTTGATGAAGGGCTCGAAGTTCTTGAGCGGGACCGTGGCGTGCTCGTTCCTTGCCTTGTCGACGGGGCCGCTGACGGCGGGCAGGTAGAGAGGAACGGTCGGCGTGCCCACCGGGATGTTGTCGGCAGCCTCCGCCTTCGCGCGCGCGCCGGCTTCCGCCGGATCGTGCTTGACCCTGAGGTAGTAGTAGTCGATCCACTTCACCGCGGCTTCGCGCTGGGCGGTGCTGGCCTTCGGATTGATCACGGCCATCTTGCCGCCGAGCATGGTGGCCGACCGGCTCGCGGAGGGCAGCGCGGCGACACCGTAGATCTTCGGGTCACCGTTGTACTTGGTGATGTGTTCGACGTAGGTGCTGGGCGTTGCCATCATCATGCCGATACGGCCGGCCGAGAAGGACTTCTGGATCTCGCCCGCGTCCCGAAGCTGCTGGGTGCCCATGGAGTTGTCCTGCCAGCGCAGCGCCTTGAGCCAGTCAAGGGCCTCTCGCACCGGTGCGTCGTTGAAGGCCGCGACCTGCTTGCCGCCCTGCTCCTTCTCGATCTGGCCGCCGTACGTGTACGACATGGCGGTCAGCGTCCAGCCGCCCGTGTTGTTCGTCGTGGGCTGCGCGTATCCCGGCAGGCCGGTCTTCTCCGAGATCGCCTTCGCGTCCTGCCGGACCTCTTCCCAGGTCTTCGGCGGGTTGTCCGGATCGAGTCCGGCCTTCTTGAACAGTTCCCGGTTGTAGACCAGGGAGAGGGCGAACTCGCTGGTGGGCAGGCCGTAGTTGTGTCCCTTGGCGTCCGTGCCCGGTGCCAGGGCGCGCTTGTCGAACTGGTCGGCACGCGGCAGCGCGTTCACCTGGTCCGTGATGTCCGCGATCTGGTGGCGGTTGATGAGTCCCTGAGGTTCGGTGAGGGGCACGATGAACGTCGTCTCGAGCTGGCCGCCGGCCAGTCGGGCGGCGAAGGTCTTGGCATCCCAGACTGCTTCACTCGGTTTGACAACGATGTCCGGATTCGCCCGCTCGAAGGCGGCCACCTGGTCGGTGAACTGCTTGCGCAAGGTCATCTGGGTGGTCGGGGGCATGTCCGTCACCGTGATGGTCACTTTGCCGCCGGCGGCATCGCTGCTGGAGTCCGACGACGAGCAGGCCCCCGCGGTGACCGCGAGTATTCCCGCAGTACAGCAGGCGGCAAGTCTGGACCATGGTGTTCTCATGCTGATGACTCCTCGTCCTCGGCGCGCGGAATTTCGGCAAAGGGGTGCCCGCGGCGCGGATGCGCAGCGGGTGTGGTGAAGGAGTGATGAGGCAGCCGCGATCTCGTCGGACGCGACTCCTTGCCCGTCTGCCGGGTGGCCGACCGGGCGTTGCCAGTGTTGCGGCTCCAACTCACACCGAAGTAAATCGGTTGAGTTGGGAGAGTAGTAAGCGCGCTGGGAGGGGTCAAGGCTTCCAACTCTGCGAATCTGTAGCATACTTGACGGGCCATTATGATTAGTGTTGTCCGAAATGAGTTGAGAAATAAAGGACTTGATAGGGCGGCAATGATCTCGCGCCAGGGAAACCGGTATACCTGTTGGGGTCGGAATCGTTCGATCGGCGCTAACCTGAGCACGTGACCGCAGAGCAGCAGGAATCACGTCGACGGCCGACGATCTCCGATGTCGCCACTCGTGCAGGGGTGTCCAAAGGTGCCGTGTCCCGGACGTTCAACGGGGGCAAGGGCATCAGCCCCGGCACCATGGCCAGGATTCGGGCCGCTGCCGCCGAGCTGAACTGGACGCCGAGCACAGCGGCCCGTGCCGTCGGTGGTGGCCCCGCGAACGCCGTCGGGATGGTGCTCCGTCGGCCCACGGAACTCCTGGAGCTCGATCCGTTCTTCCCCGCGTTCCTGTCCGGTGCGGAGAGCGCGCTCACCGCGGTGGGGTACGCGGCGGTGCTGCGGTTCGTCGACGACTCCCACACCGAGCGCGAGTGCTACGAGCAAATGGTCGGAGAACGCCGGGTCGACGGATTCCTGCTGACCGACCTGCGCCACCGGGACCCCCGCTTCGAGTGGCTCAGCCGGCTGGGCACCCGGGCCGTGGTCGCCGGATCACCCGGCCGAACCTGTCCGTTCCCCTGGGTCAGCACCGGCGGCGCCGACCAGGTCCGCGAGCTGACCCGTCACCTCATCGCCCAGGGCCACCGCAACATCGCGCATGTCTCGGGACTCCCGAGCCTGCGCCACGCCCGGAGCCGCCGTCAGTTGTGGGAGGACACCCTGGTGGAAGCGGGGCTCCAGCCCGGACCCGTGGTGACGGGCGACTTCACCACCGAGGGCGGCGCGCAGGCCACCCGAGAACTGCTCGACACATCACCGCGCCCCACGGCGATCTTCTACGCCAACGACCTCATGGCCATCGCCGGGCTGTCCGTGCTCTCGGAGAACGGGGTGAAGGTCCCCGAGGAGATGGCCGTGGCCGGGTTCGACGACATCAGCCTGGCCAGCTACGTCACCCCGGCCCTGACCACGGTCCGCTGCGACTACCGCCGGATGGGGCAGATTGCCGCGCACACGCTGCTGGCGCAGCTACGGAACGAGGACGTGGCGCCCCAGATCACCATCGGCGGCGAACTGCGGCTGCGGCGCTCCACCGGCGCGTGACCGTTCCGGTCCGGGACCCGACCGATCCGCCCGCCCGTCGGGCTCGGCAGAGGAGCAACACCTCATGCACACAGGAACCATGGGCCCGGACCGATCCGTCGAGGAGGGACCGCGATGACCAGGGACGGACACCCCTTCCCACCGTGGCCGGCCCGGCGGCCACCCGTCGACGGGCCGATGTCCCTCGGCGCCACGGGCCGAGTCGCCGGAACGCCGTGCAGCCTGCGCGGTGCCGTGGGCACCGTGGCCTCTCCGCTGCCCCCTGACGGAGGGAACAGCCGGCTCTCACGTCCGAAGACGGCACTGCGGTGGACGGCCCGATGAACCAGGACCGCACTGCCGATGATCCCGCCGCCACGGACGCTCCCGCACCGAGCGCCGCCACCCCCGATCCCTATGGGCCCGGGCACCAGGTCCCCGCCGGGCGGTACACCACCGGCCTCGGCGGCATCTGGGACTTCACCACCGACCCTGACACGCCGGTGTGGGACAGACTGCCCGTACCGGGCAGCTGGGACGTGCACGCCAGGTACGCCGACCACCAGGGCGACGCCTGGTACCGGCGGACCTTCGACACCCCCAGACTCGGCGACACACAGATCGCCCGGCTCCACTTCGAAGCCGTCTGCTACACCGCGACGATCTGGCTGGGCGGCACTCGGCTCGGCACCCACATCGGCGGATACACACCCTTCGAGTACGACGTCACCGCGCTGCTGACCACCGACGGCAGTCCCAACACCCTCACCGTCAGGGTCAACAACGACGAAGCCGTAGGCGCCGGCTGGATCTGGGGAGGAATCTCACGCCCCGTCACCCTCACCGTCGACCCGGCTGTACGCATCGAACGGCAGCAGGTCACCGCCCGCCCCGCACTCGTGGCGGGCACCTCTGAGGTGACCACCGAGGTCACCGTGTCCAATGCCCTCGACCACGACCGGACCGTACGTCTCGGCGGCACGCTCACCGGTACGGACGGCCGCGCGCTGCCATGCGGAACACTGCACCCGGAGCCGCCCGCCGGCCGGGACGTGACCGTGCCGGCCCGCTCCGCGACTGCCGTCCGCCTGAGGACCGTCCTGCCCGCGGGATCGTACGAACTGTGGTCCCTGGACCACCCGACGCTCTACCGTTCCACCGTCACCCTCGGCGAGGGCGACGAGCTCTCCTATGCCCTCTCCGACCGCTTCGGCATCCGCAGGATCGACATACTGCCGGACGGTCTGATGCTCAATGGCGAACGTATCCGCACCGTGGGCTTCAACCGCGTCCCCGGCGACCGCGTGCACGGCGCCACCGAGCCACCGTCCGTCATCCGCTCCGAGATCGGCCACATGAAGCGGGCCGGGGCGGCCATGACCCGCATCCACCATGTCCCGCAGTCGCCCGATCTCCTCGACCATCTCGACGAGGTCGGGATGCTCAACATCGCCGAGATCTCCGTCTGGGGACAGGGAGCCCGCCTCGACCCCGAGCGCTGGATGGCCGAGCTGCGCGAGATGGTCCAGCGGGACGCCAACCATCCCTCCATATTCGCGTGGTCCGTGGCGAACGAGATCAAGGGCAACGAGGAAGCGGGCCGGGACTTCGTCAGGGCGTTGATCGACCACACCCGCGCGGAGCTCGACGACTCACGTCCCCTGACGTATGTCAGCAACACCTTCGACGAGATCGAAGGTCCGCAGGACGAAGCGCTCCAGTACACGGACTTCATCGCGGTCAACATGTACCGGGACTACACCGCGCGGCTGCGACAGCTGCGCATCCACTACCCGGACAAGCCGGTCTTCGTCAGCGAGTTCAGCAGCGACGGCTACACGTTCACCCCCGACCGGGAGAGCCTCGAGTACACCTCACGCCACGACGACGGGATCCCGGCGGAGCTGTCCCGCCTGCCGTGGGTGATCGGTGCCTCCCGGTGGACCTTCGACGACTACCGCAGCCGCTTCCAGGGCACTTCCGTCAACCAGCTCCGCGGGTGGGGCGTGCAGACGGAATGGGGTGGGCTGAAGCGCAGCTATGACCAGATGCGCGTTGCCTTCGCCCCGGTCGGAGGGCTGTTCATGACCACGGCGGGCGGCGGCACCCGGATCACGGTCGTCCCACGGTGCGGCGACGAGTTACCCAGCCGCGTTCTGCGTGGCCACCGGCTGCACTGGCGTGCGGTGGACGAATGCGGCGACACCGTCGCCGAGCGGCTCGTCCCGCTGCCGGACATCACCCCGGGCACCGCACCCTTCAGTCAGGACATCGGATGGCGGGCGGACGGGTGGCAGGTCGAGGCCGCCGTCACCGAGCACGTGGGTCTGATCGACCCGCAAGGGTACGAAGTCGCCGCCGCCGACCACCCTCTGGCCGCGCCGGCCACCCCCCGCGTCGCCCAGACCGTTGTGGCCGACGGCGCCCTGCGGGTGGTCTTCGCCCATGTCACGGGAGCCGACTTCTACCGTGCCGAGGCGACGCGGGAAGGAACCGGCACGGCGACCCTCTCCAGCACGGTCCACAAGGACAGCCACGCAGACATCACGGGACTTCTGAACGGCACCCCATACCGGGTGCGCGTCGTCGCAGTCTCCCCGGCGGGCGAGACCGCCTCCGCGTGGCAGGCCGCGCCCACCCCACGGGCGGACGCCGGTCCGCTGCCACCGGATGTGCAGGCGCTGAAGCCGGTACCCGGCGGCGCCGTTCTCCACTGGCGTGGCGCGGATGCGGACCAGGCCTACGAGATCGAGGCCGCCGATGCCCGCAACGGTGAACCGATCCGCTCTTGGACCACCCCCATCCGCGGCTTCAGCCGAATCGAGGATCTGGGCTCCGGACGCCACATACGTGTCCGTATCCGGGCCTTGCGCGCCGACGGTGTGGCCAGCACCTGGTCGGAGTGGATCGAGGCAGGGACCCTCTACTGACTTCAGCTCGTAGGGGTGAATCTTTGCGAAGTCCCCGACGGGTGTGGGTGGCGGCTGCATCCGTGGTGTGTGAGATATGCGGATGGGGGCGGGCTGACGCCGACGGGACGCTGGCGTCGGGAGACGGTACGGATACAGGCGGCCGAACTGTTCGAGCAGATGATCAAACCGTCGGAAGTTGCACGGCGACTGCGAGTGAGCGTGAAGTCGGCTTATCAGTGGCACCAGTTGTGGCGGGATGGTGGTAGTCAGGCACTGTCATCCCGCGGTCCGAGCGGATCACGGTGCCCCCTGTCCCCGCGGTCTCTGGAGAAGCTGGTCGGGTATCTGGAGCAGGGTCCGGCCGCGCACGGCTGGGTGGAGGACCAGGTGTGGACCGCGTCGCGGGTGGCCACGCTAGTCGGCAGGAAGTTCCACGTCTCCTACAGCGTCTCCGGAGTCACCAGGCTGATGCACCGGATCGGCTTCAGTTCGGGACGGCTGTCGGTGGCCGGGCTGATTGCGATGCGGCCGGGTTCCCGGACCCGGCTGTGTCACCGTCTGCGGACCCATCCTGCGGGGAAAGGCACACGTCGCAGCATGGGCGAGCAGGACTTCATCGCGCTGATCGACGGCGTCCATCAGCTGGTCAGGGCGCCGATCGTGCCGGTCTGGGGACCGCCTGAACACCCACGTCTCCCGCAGGATGCGGGAACTCGTTGCCGAGCGGGCGTGGCTGACGGTGTTTCTGCTGCCCGCCTACTCACCCGACCTCAACCCCGTCGAATGGGTATGGGCACACGTCAAGCGCAGCCTCGCCAACCTAGCCGTCATGGCCCTCGACCGCCTCGAAGCACTCGTCCGCAACAGGCTGAAACGCCTCCAGTACCGGCCCCACACCCTCGACGGCTTCATAGCCGGCACCGGTCTGACCTTCCACCACCCACCATCACCCTGACGAGCTGAAGTCAGTCATCGGGCATAGGGCGGCGCGAAGGGCCGGTCTTCGCTTCCCCGGCGGGAGTGGGGATTGCCCCGACCTGTAACGTGGCGATCTTCGGGCGGCGTAGGCCCCCGGAGTCCCAAAGGCGAATCGCCATGACGATCGACGAGCTGCCCATCGCTTGGAGGCTGTCCCCCGAGGACGTCCAGGCGGGGTGGCGTGCGCTGTGGTGGACCGTGGGACCGGACGGCGAACTCGCCGTGATGCTGGTTCAGCGCCGGTACCTGAGCCGCGACAAGTATCCCCGCGGGTGGATCGGATGGCGTCCCGAGACGCCGTTCGACGGAGAGCTGGTCATCACCTCCCGGCAGGAGCAGCGGCGGATCCCGGTCGAAGGGATCGACATGTGGCCCAGCCATCTGGCCCTGCTCCCCGGGTCCCGGTTCCTGCTGGCGTCGGGCCGTACCTACCGGGACGCGAAGGGAGCTTGGCGGGAGAACGCCGTCGTGTACTCCGCCGAGGGCCGGCCGGAGGGTGCCTTCTGCCTCGGTGACGACATTCCGGCCCTGGTCACCGACTGCAGCGGGGGCATCTGGACCGCCTACGGCGACGAGGGCATCTACGGCGGCCACCCGGAGTCCGCAGCCGGCCTGGCGGGCTGGAACACCCGGGGTGTCGCGACGTGGGCGCCGAAGGGGAGACTTCCCGACTGGCCGCTGGAGGGTTGCACGGCCGCCACGGAAGGCGAGTCGGTGTGGCTGGTCTGGTACAGCCCCAAAGGCACCTTCCTCACCCGGATCACACCCTCCACCGGCGAAGTCGCGAGCTACCGCAGCCCGGTGAAGGTCCCGGACGGCTTCGCCGTGCGCGGCACGCGGGTGGTCCTGACCAGCCGCGACCACTACAAGCGCAGGACCACCGTGACCCGCGCGGAGCTGATCGGCGACGTGTGCGTCGCCTTCGGCCAGGAGCGGGTGCGGGTGCCCGGGCGGGTGGTCATGAAGTGCGGCCAGGGCCGCGACGGCACCCTGTGGCTCCGCGCCGGCCGTACCTGGGTGCGCATCGATGCCTGAGACCCGCGGCCGTCAGACCAGCGGCAGGGCGCCCGTCAAGGCCCGCCGGTAGGCCGTCGGGAGGCGCCGATCGCCGCCGAGAGGTGCTGGCGCAGGGAGACGGCCGCGCCGACGCCCGCGTGGGCCGCGACGTCCTCGACGGATTCCTCGCGGGAGCCGGCCTCTCCCTCGACCTCCGACCACCATCACCCTGAAGCGCCGACGCCAGTGAGAGCGGGCTTGCTGCGGCCGTGCCCTGAGAACCCTGCGAGCCCCGGCCGCACCCGCACCCGGCAGGCCCGCGCCCCACCCGGTGCGCGGTCGGCCGGGCGCAGGCCGGGGGGCGGTTCAGGCGTAGGCGCGCAGCGCCACGATGCGTGCCTCCGCTGCGCCGTTCGTCGCCTCCACCACCACCCGCAGCGCGGTGGTCCGGAGCGGGGCGAACCGGTGTATCCGGTGGCGGCGGCGGTTTTCGGTCTCCCGGGCGACGCGCGTCCAACCGCCGTCCTCCGTCCGGGCCTCGATGCGGTAGTCGCGGACCAGCTCCGGCATGACTTCGAACTCCGTACGATGCCGGTGGAGATTGTTGAGGTATTCGTCCACGTCGTCGTCGAGGACGAGGTGCACCGTGCCGATCTCCACCGGGGTGTCCCAGTCGAGCCGCAGCCACGCCTCGCCCCGCTCGCCCGCGTGCCACATCTGCGGTCCGCTGAAGGGCCGCTGGTAGCCGCCGACGGTCTTGTCCGGGTCATACGCCCGGGTCCGACCGGCGCGGAAGCAGAAGCTGCGCCGGCGCATGCCCCGGGCGACCCACTCGGCGACCGCCTGATCGTCCTCCTCGGGGATGTCGTGATCCACTCCCGGCTCACCGGCGCGCTTGCGGGCGAGGCAGAGGACGCCGGTGCGCCGTTGGTCGACGAGGTGCAGATGCGCGCGCGGATCGGCCCGTACGATCACGACGGCGTTGCGCGGCTCGTCCGGTTGCCAGGGCAGATGGGCGGACACCCACTGCTCCTTGCCCTCAGGGACGGGTACCGTGCAAGAGATCAGATGCCGGGCAGGTACGGCGTTCTCGCCGCGCAGCGTGTCCCAGAGCTCGATGGTCAACTCGGCCCCGGTGTGCACGTCGACCAGCAGTTCCACGTCGTCCAGCCGCGGATCGACGGGGAGCACGAAGGCCAGGTCACGGTCCAGCGGCAATGGCGTGGTGGTTGTGCCGGGCCCCGGCTCCACGGCGAGGCGGGTGAGCGTGCTGGAGGCGCATACGCGTGCCGCACGGGCCAGGTCGTCCGGGTCGGTGTTGCGCACGCCCATCAGCGAGGCGTCCTGCCGGAGCAGGGTCTGCTGAAGGAGTGCGAGCTGTCCGCCGTGCAGCTCGCGGGGTGTCACGCCGAGCGCGGCACACAGAGCCGCACCCGTGCCTGCGGCCTCGCCGAGGGTGGCGCAGGTGGCCATGACCCGGGTGGATCCGAAGGCGATGTGGGTGGCGGAGATGTTGCGCCCGGCAAAGAGGAGGTTTCCGACGTTCCGTGAATAGATGCTGCGGAAGGGGATGTGGTAGACGCCGTCGGAGTAGCGCTGACGGGCACCGGGTTCCTCGGCATACATGCCCTCGACCGGATGCAGGTCCACCGACCAGCCGCCGAACGCGATCCGGTCATCGAAAGGATTCTGGGCCATCACCTCGGTCTGGGTCAGCACGTGGTCGCCGAGGAAGCGCCGGTACTCACGCTTGCCGGGGACGGCTCCGACCCACTCCAGAGTGAGATTGCCGGCGTCGAATCTGCCGCTGTTCTTGATGTGGTCCCAGATACCGTGGATGACGGACCACAGCTCGTCGCGGATGCGCTCGTTGTCGTCCACCGTGTCGAGTTGGCCGCCCCACTCCACCCACCAGTAGTCGCAGCCGTTGTCGCCGGTACGGATCAACCGGTGTTCCGGAATGGGCGTGTCCAGGATGTTCCTGGCGAAGGTCGGAGGCACGTACTTCACCGGATGCCCGGCGTCCTTCGTATAGAACAGGATGGTGCTGCCGAGCAGTTGCCGGTCGGGCTCCGGCGGCGCCCACTCCTCGCCGTGCTCCGCGCGGGACTCGCGTCCGATGCGATGGTCTGCTCCCGCGAGATGGCCGATCAGGCCGTCGCCGGTGCAGTCGACGAAGACCGGCGAAGTGAACGTGGTCAGCCTCTCGGCGCCCATGGTCCAACCGGTGACGGACTCGATCCGCTTCCCGTGTTCCGCGGTGATGTCACGGACATCCGTGTTGAGGAAGAGTCGCAGATTCGGCTCGGCGAGGACCGCGTCCAGCACGACCTGGTCCCAGTAATAGGGATTGCCCTCCGGATTCCGGTACTGATTCTCCAGGTACAGCTCACCCATGATGCCGGTCTCGCGAGCCCAGCGGTGCACCCCGTGGGCCGTCGCCCCGCACACCCACACCCGCACCTCGCTGCTCGAATTGCCGCCCAGTACCGGTCGGTTGTGCACCAGCGCGACGGTACGGCCCAGCCGGGCGGCGGCGATCGCGGCACACACTCCGGCCAGGCCGCCGCCCACGACGGTGACGTCGCTGTGAACGCTTTCCTTACGCATGAGGGGCTGCCCCCCTTCTGTCGGGGGCACGCACATGCATGTGCGGCCGGACCAGTGCGTCACGGTCGAGATCGACACTCTGCCTCGGGCCTTTGGAACCCCGCACCGATCCGTCCGCGGACGACAGGTCCCCGGGCTGGACGAGGTCCTTGGTCTTCCACGGCCAGTGCGTGTCGATGGTGAGTGCCGCCGCATCCACCTTCTCGGGGACTGGTGAGCGTGCAGGAAAGAGTGGTTCACATTGATGAATCGAGAACACACTTAAGAACATGTCAAAAATGTAGGACCCATTTCGAGTTGCGGTCAAGGGAGCCGCGAAGGCTGAGCGGCGGGGTGTCCGGCACCTGCAGGCGGGCGGTGTCGGAGGGGTATGAATTGACCGGGGTACTCACAGGAGGCCCTGGCGCGCAGCTGAGGACGGGCGGTACGGCGGAGGCCTTTGCGGAACGGTGGGGACACCGGTCCGCAAAGGCCTCCGCGTTCTCCCCGGACGGGCAGCACAGCAGTGGTGGATGCCGGGGCACCGCACCGGCGGCTGGACGGCGTCCGTCGGGCGGGATTCGCCGTCGACTCCGAGGACACGGAGCGCGACGTCACGGCGGTCGGGGTGGCTCGCCCTTCTGCTACCACCCTGCTACCTTGACCCTATGAGCAGCTCGAAGAAGCAGACACAGCTGCGGCTGGAGCCGGACGTGCTCGCCGCCGGCAAGGATGCCGCGGCCGCACGTGGACTGGACTTCAACCGCTACGTGGAGCGCCTCATCGCCGAGGACACCAGCGGTGCCCGCGCGGCGGGCATGGCCGCGGCCCAGCGCCTCATCGACCACCACGGCGACTTCCTCGCCGACCTGGAAGCCGACCTCGACGCGCAGTACACCGGCGCCCCGAACGCCCGGGGCGCCGCTGCGTGAGCATGTCGCTGCATGTCGACCTGTCCTGGATCCTGGAAGTCGCCGAGCGAGCCGGCCATCGCGATCCCGCACCCGATGACCTGGGCGTCCCGATCGCGGCCGTCTCGCGCCACCGCGCCGAACTGCTCGAACAGCCGGTGTACGGCGGGCCCTACGCCCGCGCCGCCGCCCTGGTTCACACCCTTGGCCGTTGCCGCTGGCTGGAGCGCTCCAACCTCACCGTCGCCTGCACCGTGGCCGTGATGTACCTGAACGCCAGCGGCATACCTGTCGAGCCGACGCGCGAGCAGCTCGCCGACCTGGCCCACGAGCTGTACGACCCCCGCTGTACCGCCGGCCGCATCGCCGAACTGCTGCGCACCTGGCGCCCGTAGCCCCGCCGCCCGAACTCACCCGCGCGAGGCTGCGCAACGGCTGCCTCCAGGCTGAGACAGAGCCCCTTCTCGTTTTCGTTGCGAGGGCCGTGAACCGCTGGGGGCGGTGCATCTTGTGACGGTGCTCCGCGGCCGACCGTTGAGACTGCTTCGGCCATGGCCGTAGAGTCCGGGTGTGTCAGCTGCCGTCGTGAATGACGGTAGGTCGTTGGGAGTTCGGCTCCCGGGTGGGTGGGCATGCTGGAGAGGCATGTCCCTATGCAGGGCTATCTCGATGTCTTGAGAACTTCTGGCCTTCGTGTCCCGTTTCTCGCCATGGTGCTCGGTGCGCTCCCCATCGGCATGCTGGGCCTGGGCTTGTTGCTGTACGTGCACGAGCTGACCGGCTCGCTTGCCGCCGGTGGCCTGGCGGCGGCAGCGTTCGGCCTGGGTAACGCCGCCGGGATGACGGTGCAGGGGCGGCTCATCGACCGCTATGGCCAGGCGAAGATCCTCGCGCATGCGGGCGTCGCCTGTGCAGCCTTTGGCGTCTTGTTGGTTGCCGCAGCGCCTGCTGTCGACCCGCAGGGTTTCGCTGTTGCCACCAGTGCCGGAATGGGAATCTGCATTCCGGCGACCACCGGCAGCATGAGGGTGCTGCTCGCCGAGTCGGTCCGAGGAGCTGAGGCCCGCACGGCCGGGTACGCGCTGCTGGCTGTGTTGTTCCAGCTCGCGCTGCTGACCGGGCCGCTGATCACGTCGCTGCTGCTGGTGTCGACGGGACCGGGCGAGGCCGTGGTGATGGGTGGCGTCCTGGCAGGTGGTGCAGGGCTGCTCTTCTCCACGACAAGGGCTTCCCGGAACTGGAGATCCCTGCGGACCTCCGCCCGGAGTAAGGACCTCCGTAGGAACGGTGGCCTGGCCGTCTTGCTCCTGATCGCGGCAGGAGCGGGACTTTCGGCCGGCATTGTCGCCGTCGCTGTGCCCGCAGCCGCCTTGGCACTGGGCACCGCTGCGGACAGCGGAGTTCTGATCGCCATGGTCTCGGCGGGTGAAATCATCGCAGGGCTGGCCTTCGGAGCCCGCCCGTGGCGCTGGTCACCGGCCCGCCTTCTGCTTGCGACCCTGGCAGGTTGGGCTCTGGCGGTCGGCATGGCAGCGTGGGCCGCGAGCAGCCTTGCCCTGTTGTTCCCCGCTCTGTTCCTGGTAGGTATGTGCGGTGGCCCGTCCGCCATCGCTTCCTCTGCGCTGCTGGACACACTGGCTTCCCGGGCCGCGCTGACAAGGTCGTACACCCTGATGGTGAGCGTCTGGCTGGTGGGTGGCGCGCTGGGCAACGCGGTGGGTGGGGCCATTACGGAAGGCCTTGGACACCGGCAGGCATTTGCGCTCAGCGCCTGCTGGCTCGCTGCCCTTCTCGCCATCGGAACGTTGCTCCGCCGCACTCTTGAGACAGCCCCGCCCTCGATGCCCTGAAGGCGGAGAGGTGCCTCTGAGAGGGGAATTCGTCCCTCCAGCCCCGAGTGATCGCTCGTGCTCGACCCTGGGTGGGACTGCCGAGGGCGTGGTGGTGCGTCGATCTCGTGCGGTGCCGTGGGCGGCGCATCGTCGGGGTGGAGTGCACGTCCGACGCCCCGACGCTGTGTGAGAGCCGCCGGGCCGCCAGATGTTCCGAGCGCCGAGCCCCCGGCCGCCCCGGAGGCGTCCCTGAACGGGCGTGGGTGTCGATGGCTGGCGTGCCTGCTGCAGCGATGCCGCTGCAGCCCCGGTGCGCGTGGTCTTTCCCGGGCCATCTTGTTCTTCTTCGCCGATCGAGAGAGGTGAACGATCGGGAGAAATGGCCGACCGCGAGAAGGGGGTGTCCTGGATCGGCGCCGATGGCGTGTCCTGCTTCGGTTCCGGTGCTCGCATCGCACCCGGGGCTTCCCTCTGTCTGTTTGCGCCCACCCATGCCCGAGTCTGTTTACATCGTCGACCTATCGGCGTAACGTGACCGCGAATCCACACACTCGGGCATGGAACGGATCCAAAACAACATGTATGCACCGGAGCGGCAGCAAGCGATCCTCCGCCTCGCCCGCGAGAGCGGCCGGGTCGACGTGCTGTCCCTGGCCGAGGAGTTCCAGGTCACTGCCGAGACCGTGCGGCGTGATCTGAAAGCGCTGGATCGGGCCGGACTGCTGCGGCGCGTCCATGGCGGCGCGATTCCGGCCGGGCGGCTCGACTTCGAGCCCGATCTCGCCGAGCGCGATGTGGTGGCCATCGACGAGAAGGAGCGCATCGCGGCCGCCGCGCTCGGTGAACTCCCCATCGACGGCAGCGTGATCATCGACGCGGGCAGCACGGCCGTTCGGCTGGCCGCAGTCATCCCGCTCGACGCCCACCTCACCGTGGTCACCCACGCGCTGCCGGTCGCCGCCCGGCTCGCCGACCACCCTGGTATCGCGCTGCATCTCGTTGGTGGCCGTGTGCGGCACCGTACCCGCGCCGCCGTCGACGCCTGGGCGTTGAACGCCTACAGCGAGATCAACGCCGATGTCGTCTTCCTCGCCACCAACGGCTTCTCACCGAGGGGAGGTCTGACCACGCCGGACCTGGCCGAGGCCGCCGTCAAGCGCGCCATGATCCGTGCAGCCCGGCGGGTCGTGCTCCTGGCCGACTCCGCCAAGTTCGGCCAGGAACACTTCGCGCGCTTCGGTGATCTCGCGCAGGTCGATCTGCTCATCACCGATACCGGACTCGGCTCGGACGACGCCCTTGCCGTCGAGGGCCTGGGCACGGAAGTAGTACGCGCATGATCCTCACCGTCACCCCCAATCCCAGCCTGGACCGTACGTACGAGCTGCCCGGACTGACCCGCGGAGCCGTGCTGCGGGCCACCTCCGACCGAGTCGACCCCGGCGGCAAGGGCATCAACGTCTCGCGCGCGGTCGCGGCAGCGGGCCACCGTACGATCGCTGTCGCACCGCTCGGCGGGCCCGAGGGCGCGCTGCTGGCCCGGCTGCTCGGCGAGCACGGCATCGAGGCGGCCGGAGTGCCGATCGTCGGCAGCACGCGTATCAACGTCACGCTCGTCGAACCCGATGGAACGCTGACCAAGGTCAACGCGGTGGGCCCGGAGATCACCGTGGCCGAAGCAGAGTCACTGCTGGATGCCGTACGAACCCGGTCGGCGACCACGGACTGGATCGTCTGCTGCGGCAGTCTGCCGCGCGGCCTGTCCCCGCAGTGGTACGCCGAGTTGGTGGCGCGGAGCCACCGAGCCGGGGCCCGGATCGCCCTCGACACCTCCGGTGCGGCGCTGATCGCGGCGCTGCGGGAGCGCCCCGATGTGATCAAGCCGAACGCGGAGGAGCTCGCCGAGGCCGTCGGTCGCCCACTGGAGACGGTTGGCGACGCCGTGAAGGCTGCGGAGGAACTCCGCGAGCGTGGTGCCCGGTCCGTTCTGGCCAGCCTCGGGGCCGACGGGCAGCTGTTGGTCGACGGTACGGGTACGTACTTCGGCAGCGCCCGCGTGGACGCGGTCCGCAGCAATGTCGGAGCCGGCGACGCCTCCCTCGCGGGCTTCCTCACCGCGGGTGGACGCGGCCCGGCCGCGCTCGCCGCGGCGGTCGCCCACGGCGCGGCTGCCGTGCAGCTGCCCGGCAGCGTCATGCCGACCCCCGCGGAACTCGACCTGTCGGCGGTCACCACGACCACCGACATCGACCTGGATCGACCCCTGACGGAGCCGGCTTCATGACCGCCGGGCATCCGCCACCCAACCCACACCGCCCCGAGTCCCCCGAGCCGCCCGCAGGACGGTCCACGAGCAAGGAGCTCCGCGATGAGTGAACTGATCACCGCGGCACTGGTCGATCTCGATCTGTCTGCCGAGACGAAGTACGACGCCGCCCGGTCGCTCGCCGAGCGGATGGTCGCCGGGGGCCGCGTCAGCGACCTCGACGGCTTCCTCGCCGACGTCGCCGCCCGTGAGGTACAGATGCCGACCGGTCTGGACGGCGGCATCGGCATCCCGCACTGCCGCAGCGAGCATGTCACCGCGCCCACGCTCGCCTTCGGCCGCAGCGACCGGGGCATCGACTTCGGTGCGGCGGACGGTCCGGCGGATCTGATCTTCCTGATAGCGGCGCCGGCCGGGGCCGACGACGACCACCTCACCATCCTGTCCGCCTTGGCGCGACGGCTGATGGACCCCGCCTTCACGAGCGCACTGCGCGCGGAGCGCGCCCCGGCCGCGGCCGCGGCCCTGATCCGAGGTGAGGAGGTCGGGCCGGCCGGCTCGACTTCGGACGCCTCGCCATCGGAGAACGCAGCAGCGGACGGCCGTGCCGCGGACAGCGCCGCACCGACCGACGAACCCTTCCGGATCGTCGCCGTCACCTCATGTCCGACCGGCATCGCGCATACCTACATGGCCGCCGAGTCGCTGGCCGCCGCGGCCCGAGCCGAAGGCGTGGTTCTGGACGTCGAGACACAGGGATCAGCCGGATTCGAAAGGCTCGACCCAGGGCTCATCGACGCTGCCGACGCGGTCATCTGGGCACATGACGTCGAAGTGCGCGAGAAGGCACGGTTCGACGGCAAGCCCGTCGTCGACACCGGAGTCAAGGCAGGTATCAACCGACCGGCCGCTCTGATCGCCGAAGCCAAGCGGCAGGCGGAACGCGGCGCGACCAGCACGGTCACAGGTGGCTCCGCTCAGCAGGACGACGGAGTCACGACCGGCGGTGACCGCGCACACTTCGGGATCCGGTTGCGGACCTACCTGATGTCCGGCGTCAGTTACATGGTGCCGTTCGTCGCCGCAGGCGGGCTCCTCATCGCGCTGTCGTTCGCCATCGGCGGCTACGAAATCGCCAGTGCCAAATCCGTCGCGGACCACTTCGTCTGGGGCGAGGCCGACAGCTGGGCCGCTCTGCTCAACCAGATCGGCACCGCCGCATTCGCCTTCCTGGTTCCGGTACTGGCCGGGTACATCGCGTACGGCATGGCGGACCGGCCCGCGCTCGTCCCCGGGTTCGTCGGCGGTGCCATCGCCCTCACCATCAACGCCGGCTTCCTCGGCGGCCTCGCGGCGGGTCTGCTGGCCGGTGCGGTGGTGATGGCGATCCAACGGGTGAAAGTCCATCCCACGCTGCGCGGCATCATGCCGGTGCTGGTGATTCCCCTGATCGCCTCGGTGGTCGTCGGCTTCCTGATGTTCATCGTCGTCGGCAAGCCGATCGCCTCACTCCAACGAGCCCTTACCGACGGCCTCAACGGGCTCTCCGGCTCGAACGCGATCATTCTCGGCATCGTCCTCGGCCTGATGATGTGCTTCGACATGGGCGGGCCGCTGAACAAGGTGGCTTACGCCTTCGCGGTCGGCGGCCTGGCCGACCCGACGCCCGGCAGCCTGAAGGTGATGGCCGCAGTGATGGCAGCCGGCATGGTGCCGCCGCTGGCCATGGCACTCGCAACCACCGTACGCGGCAGGCTGTTCACCAAGACCGAGCGGGAGAACGGCAGGGCGGCCTGGGTCCTGGGCGCATCCTTCATCAGCGAGGGCGCGATCCCGTTCGCGGCGGCCGACCCTCTCCGGGTGATCCCATCGGTGATGGCCGGTGGCGCCGTGACCGGTGCGCTGTCGATGGCCTTCGGCTGCACTCTGCGCGCCCCGCACGGTGGCATCTTCGTCGTACCCCTCATCGGCGATCCGTTCCTCTACCTGCTGGCCGTTGCCGCCGGTACCGCCGTCGCGACCGCGTTGGTCGTGCTGCTCAAGGGCGTGCGCAAGACCGTGGGGGCGCCGGCCCCGGCGATCGAAGAGTCCCAGATCTCCGTCGCCGCCTGACGGTCCGCCCCGTAACTCCGTTCCCCCATCACCAAACAGGAGAGTTCACCATGCATCAGCGCACTGTCGTCGTGGGTTCCCGCAGCGGTCTGCACGCTCGCCCGGCCTCGTTGCTCGTCCAGGCAGCGACTCGGCAGCCGGTCAAGGTGACCATCAGCCGGGACGGTCGGAGCGGGGTCGACGCCCGGAGTCTGCTCTCCGTGCTCGCCCTCGCGGCCCAGTACGGCGACTCGGTGGTACTGGCCGCGGAGGGCGACGGTGCGGAGGTCGCGGTCGAGGAGCTGGCCACACTCCTCGCCCGTGACCTTGACGCCACGCCCTGATGCCAGCGCCCCCGCCGTCCATTGAGCGCGCAACGGCCCCAGGGGCGGCGGGCGTTGTGCCGGCGCCCGGGCAGTACGTCAATGGCGGCCGTGGTGGGCCAAATTCCGGCGGGAACCCAACCGAAGGGCATACCGCCCGGCTTTTCCGCCGACCAGTCGTGGTTCCGACGCCCCCGAAGGCGCCCTGAAGTCGGCGGTGCAAGGTGCCAGTCACGGTCGACGCAGGAGAAGGTTCAGCTCGTCGCCGTCCTGGACGACAAATCCCAGACGGTCGTAGAGCCGCAGGGCAGGCAGGTTGGTTCGGGCGACGTGCAGGGTGAGGGCGCCCTCGCAGCAGGTCAGTGCCTCGGTAGCCACCCCTCGTCGCCGGTACTCAGGGGCGATCGCGAGGTCGACCACACGGCGGGAACCGTCAGGTTCCGGCCGTGTGAGACGGATCCGGCCGGCTGGAGCACCATCGAACTCGATGATCTCCAGCCGGCCCGACGGATACCGCTCCACCCAGTCGCGCTCACGGGCGTCGTACTGCCGGCCCAGCATGAGCTCGCGCTCACGCTCCGGCCAGGCATTCAGGCCGAGCGAGGATTCGAGGCCGGCTGCGAAGAGCCGCCGCAGAAATGAGGCGTCCGCCTCCTCCTGCGCCCGGAACGTGACGGTGGTGGTCACGCTTGTGAGGGGTAGAGCCCTACGAGCGCGATGATGAAGTTCACGCAGAGGAAGGGTTGCAGGTTGGTGTGCGGCCGGCCGCCCCCGGTCGCGGCGATGGCCGCAGGGTGCATCCCGACCGTCGGGGTCTGGGTGGTGTAGTAGCCACCCTTGGTGGGGGTCGCCCCCGATACCAGGTCGGTGTCCTGGCGTGCGGCGGAACCCGTCAGGGTGTGCGTGTGCGAGGGAATCTGATCGGTTGTCAGAGCAACCGTCTCCGCACCTCCGGACTCGCCGATGGTGCGGGGAGAGAGACCGAGGCCCTGCCCCTGATGCATTGGTAGGCGCCCGCGCAGGTCCGGCAGGGCGAAGGTGGTCAGTCCGTCGCCCCCGTACAAGGTGCCGAGCAGGGTGAACAGGGACGTGTTCTGGCTGATTGGCAGCAACTGGCCGTTGCACAGGGCCCAACCGTCGGGAGCGTAGTTGAAGCCGACCAAGCGGATCTCACCGAGATACGGTTCCGACACCGTTCACTGCCTTTCCGCTGCCGCTCTCGGGCAGCCATGTGTTGACCACAGCCTGATAGGCCGATCCCGGACCGGCCGGAATCAGGAAGAGGGAGGGGGAACCGAGGGCAGAGTCGTCGAGGATGTGGATTCCCTCGTCCAGTGCCGGACCTGAGTGCCCGGCAAAGCGGATCGTGAAGACATCCCCCCGGCCCGGCTTGTCGTTGCTGCGGGTTACGTGCGCCCCGTCCTGCACCGCGACCACCCGCAAGGCGGAACCAGGCCGGCCGGCGACGCGTACGGTCGATCCGACCCGTGCCTTCCAGGCGGCGTGCGAGTAGGCGTCGGTACGACCGGAACCCTCGCCGCCGGCACCGGTGGCGGCGGCTGTCCAGCCCGCGCCGCCTGCGTACGGCACCACGAGGGCTGCGCCGAGGGCGGCTCCGTGCAGTAGAGCCACTCGTCTGGTCACCGTCATCTAGGCCTCCAGGAGGGTGGACCAACGGACATCGCGCAGAAGCCCGGCCGGGTGCTCGACCTCCGCGGCGATGGTGCCGCCCGCCGCAAACGCGATGGGGGTGCCGACGGTTGCTGCGCAAGTACCGGTGGCGTCCGTGGTACAGGTGAGGGCCGTCGCCACTCCGTTGCGGATGACGGTAACGGTGACGCCCTGCGCCGACTCTCCGACCTTTACCCGGAGGGTGCTGATCCGGCCGGCGTCCGGCAGTGGCGTGGCGACGGCATCGGCCGAGGAGCCGAGACCGGCCTGCCCGGAGGCGCCGACGAAGCCCGCCGTCTCGGTGGCATCGACGAAGCTGACGTGGCCTGTCAGGACAGTTGAACCACCCGCCGCCCCGATTGGTCCGGCGGGTCCTTGTGGTCCTGCCGCGCCAGTCGGCCCGGCGGGTCCTTGTGGTCCGGTCGTCCCGGTCGGTCCGGCGGGTCCATGTGGTCCTGCTGCGCCGGGTGGTCCGGGGGGTCCTTGTGGTCCGGTCGTCCCGGTCGTCCCGGTCGGTCCGGCTGGTCCTTGTGGTCCCGCCGCCCCGGGTACTCCGGACTGGTTCCACGACAGCGGGAGCTCGCGCCGGTGGCAGTCCGAGGCGCGCGACACGTACCGCAGAGCACCGGTGCGTGAGTTGTAACAGGCGTGGATCACACCCTGGGACGGGCGCTGCGGCGGCGGGGTGTCTGCGTGGGCGGTGCCGTCGGACAGGGCGAGGCAGCAGAGAGTTGAAACGACTCCCGCCACGGCAGTCACGCGAAGTCGCGTTCTGCCTGCGTGGGTGCGAGATCCGAGACGGGACAAGTTGCCTCCTCAGGAAGGGACGGAACAACAGAGAGATCCATTCGACCGGCGGCCGTCAGGCACGTGGCCGAGGGAAGGCCGGGGCCGGCCCGTCCCGACGGGGAAGCCCGGGCAGAGCGTGTCATCGCCTGACGCCCCGGCAGGCGTCCACACCACCGGGTTCACTCTCCTGGATCTTGAATGCTGGTCCGCCCGGCGCAGTCCGTCAGGGCACGGGTCGACGATCTCCGTGGAGGCAGTCGCGGCGAGTTGCGGCGAAGAAAGCCTGGGCCGCGAAGTGCGAGTGGCTTCACGTCGCCTTCGAGGAACATCTGCGTTCGTTCTATTTCGATGTCTGTGGCTTCAGGGAGACGCCGGCCGGGCTGATCGCCCTCTGAAACCATGGCCCGAGCCCGCAGTCATATGGCGCCCGCTCAGGCCAGGCAGTTGCGGGGGAAGAACGCCCAGGCGATGCCGCCCGCCAGGCGTTGACCGTTCCATTTCGCCATGACCCACTGGCGGCTCTTGGCAACGTAGCGCACGTCGATCTGCTGGCCGGACGGCACAGTGGCGAGCGGGTGCGCGGGTACCGCCGCTCCGGAGCCGTAGGCCGCGGCGGCGCCGATGTTGCCGTAGACGGTGCAGGAGGTGATGGAGGAGGTGACCTTCAGGCCGCCGCCCTTGTTCTCGCTCCACACGCCCCACGGACTACACAGCGGATCGGCGGCCGTGTCCGTGCAGAACACGTTCTCGGAATGCCACCAGTTCAGCTGGTCGGGGCTGCCGTCGGCATTGCTGGAGCCGTTGACGTTCGGCCCGCCCGCGCAGCTGCCGGACATGAAGCCGCCGTGCTCGAAGGCGAATTTGCTGGTGCCGTATGCGTAGGCGCAGCCGTCGAAGCTGCCGCCCGCGTAGCCCCAGGGCCAGCGGTCGATGCCCTCGGTGTTGCCGGCGGTCGCATCTCCGGTGTCGCGGATGTCCATGTGGTCGGGGCCGGGCTTGACGCTGCCGTCGGCAAAGGCGAAGTCCTGGCCGAACAGGTAGCCGACCATCGGGCCGTTGGCCTTGTAGCTCAGCAGCACCCACCCAGGGCCCATCCCGGTCTGGGCGTGGCTGTCCTCGGCGGCACTTTGGATCCGGTTGACGCCGTACCCCCAGGCCTCGGCGGGATGGGGGGTCAGCGCCATCAGCAGTCCGGCGAGGGCGGCGGCGACCGCGGCGATGAGCGCCGGACGGTGGGCAGAGTGGGGGTGCATGCACACTCCTCGTGTCGATGGGGCCCACTCGGGCGGCAGGCCGACGCGAAGAAAGGCTCCCAGGTCATGGACACGCCAACAAGGCCGCATGCGGTGCCCGCGACCTGGACCGCCACGTTCTGCGGAACGCGTCCATGGGATCAGCCGTGATCGCCGGTCGACCCAGGGGAGTTCGACCGGCGATCACTGCCATCCGTGCCGATCCGGCACCAGCGGCCTACGCGTCGGGCCCGTAGGTCCCGAACTCCGGAAGCCCCGTCGATTCGAAGGTGTGCACCGAGAGACCGCCCGGTGTCGTCCGATGGCTGACGAGTCGCAGGCCCGCCGGTGCTCCGCCGTCCGGGAACAGGCGTCGGCCCTGGCCCACCACGACCGGGGCGATCACGAGGCGCAAGGTATCGATCAGCCCGGCAGCCAGCAGAGACTGGGCCAGCCGGGCGCTGCCGTGGATCTGCAGTTCCCGGCCGGGCTGCCGCTTCAGCTCGGCGACCTGGGCGGGGATGTCGCCGGACAGGATGGTGGTCGGAATCCACTCGGCCTTGGCCAGGCTGCGGGAGGCCACGTATTTCGGCAGGCCGTTCAAGATGCCCGCGAAGGGATGGTCGGTCATCTTCGGCCAGTCCCGCGCGAAGTTCTCGTAGGTACGGCGGCCGAACAGGAATGCGTCCACCTCGCCGAGCCAGGTGCCGACGAGTCGGTCGAACTCCTCGTCCAGGTGCGGCACGAACCAGCCACCCCGGGTGAACCCGTCGCTGGTGTCCTCGTCCGGGGACCCCGGCCCCTGGGAGACACCGTCGAGTGTCAGGAACTCCTGCACAACCAGCTTCATCGCGCACCACTCTCTTCGACCCGGAGGCCGATTCAGCCGCTTCGGCGGGGAGACGCGACCGTCTCCACTCCTTGGACGCCGTGGCGCGCAGAGACTCATCGGTCCGGCCGCTGATGACCGTGACGGCCTGTGCGAGCCCGCCGCTGCTCCTTACACAGACTTGCAGGTCGGATACCGGCGAGGAGCGCACAGGACCTGCCCTTCAACCGGACGGGGGATTCGGGGCGCCGGCCGCGGGTGCGTAGGAACGCCACGCTCGCTGCCGTGTCCCAGGGCTGGAGAAATGAAGCTGCGCGGATTTCACCCGCGCCCTGTGTCGTGTTCTCCTGGCCCTTTCCCTCGGCGCCGCCTGTTGGGAAGGCGTCATCTTCTTGGTGAGGGAGACGTAACCACCCCGCGAGGAAGGGGGACGGTCCGAAGCGGCGTCGTGAACCGTTGATGAAGCCCCCGGGAGGGTCCGCTCATGGGAAATGGGTAGGCAGGATGCCCGGTGATTTCGGTCTGGGAGGATGTGCCGCATGGATGTACGCAGCAGGAACCATGTGACGGTGACCGGGCGGTCCGGGGGGCCGGTGGTGATGCTCGCACACGGATTCGGGTGCGACCAGAACATGTGGCGTCTTGTCGTACCGGCATTGGAGCGCGATTTCACCGTGGTGCTCTTCGACCACGTCGGCGCGGGGCGTTCCGACCTGTCGGCGTGGAGTCAGGAGCGCCATGCGGCGCTGGACGGGTACGTCGACGATGTGCTGGAGATCTGCAACGAGTTGGCGCTCGGGCCGGTGACCTTCGTGGGGCATTCGGTGAGCGCGATGATGGGCGTGCTGGCCGCCGCGCGGGAGCCGGAGGCGTTCGCCGGTCTGGTGCTGCTCGCCCCGTCACCGTGCTTCATCGACGATCCGGCCACTGGCTACCGGGGCGGGTTCAGTGCCGCGGACATCGACGAGCTGCTGGAGTCGCTGGAGGCGAACTATCTGGGATGGTCGGGTGCGATGGCGCCGGTCATCATGGGTAACCCGGAGCGGCCGGAGCTCGGCGAGGAGCTGACCAACAGTTTCTGCCGCACCGATCCGGACATCGCACGCGTCTTTGCGCGGGTGACGTTCCTGTCCGACAACCGCGCGGACCTTGCCCGGGTAGGCGTTCCCACGCTGGTTGCTCAGTGCTCCAGCGACGCGATCGCGCCGCCTGAGGTGGGCGCGTTCGTCCACGCGCAGATGCCCGGCAGTCGACTCGTTACGTTGAACGCGACGGGGCACTGTCCCCAGCTTGCCGCGCCGGAGGAGACAACTGCGGCGATCGCCGCATTCGTGGGAACCACCAGATGATGGGCAGGACCGGCGATGAGAAAGAGGGCCGGAGCCCGGAAGCGGGCGTGAAGCCGGTCGGGCAGGCGGAGTTCTCCGTGTTGCTGGAGGACAGTGCCGAGGACCTGTACGAGCATGCCCCGTGCGGCTACCTGTCCACCCTGCTGGACGGCCAGATAGCCAAGGTAAATGCCACATTGCTGGACTGGCTCGGCTACGAGCGCGGTGACCTGGTGGGCCGCAAGCACTTCTCCGACCTGTTGAGCGTCGGCGGGCGGCTCTATCACGAGACGCATTTCGCGCCGCTGCTGCGCATGCAGGGTGAGATCAGTGGCATCGCCCTGGAGCTCAGGACCGCCGACGGCTCCCGTCTTCCGGTCCTGGTCACCTCGACCGTGAAGACGGACAGCGACGGGCAGCCGTTGCTGATCCGTACCACCCTCGTCGACGCCCGTGACCGCCGTGCCTACGAAACCGAACTGCTGCGAGCCCGCCAGGAAGCCGAGCAGGAACGCGAACGCCTCAAGCGCCTCAACACCACCCTGCAGAAGACACTTCTGCCGCCCGCCCTGGCAAACGTGCCCGGCTTGGACGTCGCTGCGCACTATCACGTCGCTTCGGCCGACGAGGTCGGCGGCGACTTCTACGACCTCTTCCCGCTGGCCGCCGGAACCTGGGGGTTGTTCCTCGGTGACGTGTGCGGCAAAGGTGCCGCCGCCGCGGCCGTGACCTCTCTCGCCCGCTACACGCTGCGTGCCGCCGCGGTCTACGACCCGGACCCCGCAGCCGTGCTCGGCAACCTCAACACCGTCTTGAACCATGAATACAGCGGAGCTGACCCCCGGTTCTGCACCGTGATCTTCGGCCTGCTCACGCCTTACGGCGACCAGGGCGGTTTCCGCGTCACCCTGGCCAGCGGCGGACATCCCGCCGCCCTGCTGATGCGTGCCGACGGCACGGCCGACTACCTGCCCACCCCCGGCGGCCAGCTCATCGGCGTCCTGCCCGACGCTCACATCGCCACCACCACCATCCGCCTGAACCCCGGCGACACCCTGCTGCTCCACACCGACGGCCTCACCGAAGCCCACACCGCGAGCACCGGAGCCGGCGACCGATACGGCGACGAAGCCCTCCTCGACTTCGCCCGTGCCCTCGCACCCACCACCGCCACGGACACGATCGTCGCGATCCGGGACCTGCTCGACACCTTCGGAACCGGAGTGGACGACGACACCGCCGCCCTGGCCATCAACGTGCCCCGACCCACCAGTGAAGAGCAGCAGTGACCGAACAACTGACTCTCCGTACCCGTGCCACTCCCGCCGGACCGATCATGGAACTGGCCGGGGAACTTGACCGCCACACGGCCTCCGACGTCCGCACCGTGCTGCTGGCGCTCGACCTGCGAGCGGGGCAACAGCTCGTCCTCGATCTCGGACGCCTCACGTTCTGCGACTCCACCGGGATCACTGTCCTGATAGCTGCCCGCAACCACGCCCTGGCCGCGAACGCGGCCATCGTCCTGGCCGCGGTCCCCGACCGTGTCAGCCGAATCTTCCGCATCGTGGGCCTGGAGCAGGTCTTCCCCACGCACACCACCGCCCAAGCCGCCGAAGC
This sequence comes from Streptomyces sp. NPDC005262, assembly GCF_042872425.1. Taxonomy (NCBI): domain Bacteria; kingdom Bacillati; phylum Actinomycetota; class Actinomycetes; order Kitasatosporales; family Streptomycetaceae; genus Streptomyces; species Streptomyces sp. NPDC005262. Next base: position 3,479 of record NZ_JBIAKK010000018.1, on the reverse strand, counting down.
CGCCTGGCAGCCGGCACCGAGCTGACTCGGCTCACTCAGCAACCCCTCCCGGCCCATGAGCGTGAGTTCGCTGAGCAGCGTCGAAGTCTTTCAAACCGGCGGCCAAGATGCCCAGTTGAGCTGACAGTGTGGTGAAGCCCCTGGTAGATGGGTTTTCGACCAAGAGAATCGTCTCCACTAGAGGGTTCAACAATCGCCACCTGCCCTCCTCGGTGTAGGAGACGTGGAACAACCAACCGATTGATTACCCATGTGGTTGTCATGCCCGGCCTCGGCTGACTCTTGGGCGCAGATGGCATCGCCACTTGGGGCGGGCCGATCGTGGGCGTCCAGGCGAGCCACGGTGCTGAGGCCGAAGCGGGCGGCGAGGGCTACCTCAAGTCTCTCGTTGCGTCGTCGAGGACTGCTTGACTTCCGAAAGCAGTCGGGCGAGTGACGCGATCTGGTCGAGGTCGTCTGATTTAGCACTTCATCTGGCGGCACTGAGCGCTCCGGTCGGCGAGCTGAGCCTTGCGGCCGACAAGCGAGTTGATCTCTGTTTGGCGACGGTGCCCGCATCGTTGCAGAGCGGGTGCATAGGATCGACGGCATGGCTCTGCGACCTGTTCAGGTGAACATAAAGGCTCTTGATGACGCGGCGGTCGGCCGGTTCTGGGCGGAGGCCCTCGGATGGGGTGTTTCCAGCGAGGGACCCGGCGTGACCAACGTCGAACCCGGCGGCGGCTTCGTCTGGCCGGACGCTGTTGCCGTCTGCGTCGACGTCGTTACCGTCGCGGAACCCAAGACAACAACAAAGAACCGTGTGCACCTCGATCTCGCCACCACCTCTCTGGCCCACCAGGCAGAGTTGGTCGCGCGCCTCCAGGCTCTCGGTGCGACGCCCGTGGACGTGGGGCAGGGACAAGTGCCGTGGACGGTCCTCGCCGACCCCGAGGGCAACGAGTTCTGCGTGCTGGAGCCTCGGGAGATCTACCGGGACACCGGGCCGATCGCCACGGTGGTGGTCGACTGTGAAGATCCACGGAACATGGCCCGGTTCTGGGACGAGGCGATGGACTGGACCCTGCACGAGGTGACCGACGATCATGCGGTGTTGCGTTCCGCCAAGGGTGTCGGCCCGTATCTCGAGTTCCTCCGCAAGCCCGGCGGGAAGACCGTGCCGGACCGCGTCCATCTTGACCTGCTGCCGTACCCCGGTGAGGATCAAGAGGCGGAGGTGACCCGGCTACGGGCCCTCGGTGCCACCGACCTCGACCTGGGCCAGGGGGACGTCCCGTGGAGGTGTCTGACCGACCCGGAGGGCCACGAGTTCTGCGTCCTCGCCCCGTCCTCCTGACGCGGAGCCTCAACGGCACCCCGACATCTGAGCTTTGTGTGCTCATGCGCCATGCCCCGGGTGGGTTGGGCTGCAGCGTCCCGGTCGATTCAATTGGAGGCACTATGAAGCTCTTGCTCACGTCAGGCGGCGTCACGAACCCAAGCATCCACTTGGCGCTCGTGCAGCTCCTCGGCAAGCCGACCGCCGAGTGCCACGCCCTCTGTGTCCCGACAGCACAGTGGGGTCACCCGATGTGCGGTCCGACATCGGTGCGGGGCTTCGTAGCCGCCGAACCCGAGGGGCTGCACCTGTCCGGCCTGGGCTGGGCGTCGCTCGGTGTCCTCGAGCTCACCGCACTGCCCACCATCGGCGCGGAGCGATGGGTCCCCTGGCTCCGGGAGGCCGACGTGCTCCTGGTCGACGGCGGCGACGCGACGTATCTGTGCCACTGGATGCGGGAGTCCGGGCTGGCCGATCTGCTGCCTTCGCTGCCCGACACGGTCTGGGTGGGAGTGAGTGCCGGAAGCATGGTGATGACGCCCCGGATCGGAGCGTACTTCGCCGAGTGGCCGTCCGCGCCGGACGACCGCACCCTGGGAGTCGTCGACTTCTCGATCTTTCCGCACCTGGACGCCTTCCCGCAGAACACCCTGGCGGACGCAGAGCGGTGGGCCGCCGACATCGGCGTTCCGGCCTACGCCATCGACGAACAGACGGCCATCAAGGTCGTCGACGCCTCCGTCGAGGTGATCTCCGAAGGGCAATGGACGAAGTTCGGGTCATAGCCGCCTGGCATTCGTGACGTCGCACCGTTGGACGTGACCTTGTCGCCTTGCAGCACTTCCACCGCGTGTTCTTGGTGAGGTGCCTGCACCTGGCAAGATCGGGCGGTGACCGCACGGCGAAGAGCAGTCCTTGACCGGTGGCAATCGTTGCTCCGCGAGGTGGCGATCCTCGTCGCGGTTCGGTTCGCGCCGGGGTGAACCCCAGTCGAGGACAGGAGAGTTCGCGACCGGATTCTCTCTGCGTGGAATGAACGAACCGCCGGCCGCTGGTTGACAGGCTGACCGACCGCCGAGGCTCCCACGCGCTGCTGATCACGCGTCGTGCTGAAAAGCAGCTGGTCCTGGCCACTATGACACGAACCGGACTAGTGGCACGATAGTCGCACAAGCAGTATCAACGGTCGATACGTGTCTCCTGGGGCGCCCATGAACATTCGGCTCCGCTTCCGACTCTTCGCTGCAACAGCCGGGACCGGCCTGGTGCTCACCGCCTGCGGGAGTTCCGGCTCGCCCCCGAGCGCGTCAGGGCCGTCCGCCGCACCGGGCACATCGTCGCCGTCGCGGTCGGCCACCGTCTCCGTACCGTCGGGCCCCTCGGCGATCACCCCACCGGGCACGTCGGCGCCGACCACGCCGGGGCCCGGGGGCGGCGCGCCGCCGCTCGGCTCTGGGCGCTTCCAGCCGATGTGGCCCTTCACCACGCTCGCCGAAGCCCGGGCGTGGGAGCGTGACTTCCACTCCACCGGCCACCAGCCCTGGCATCTCGACCCTGACGAGACCGCACTGTCTTTCACCCAGGGCTACCTGGGCTTCCAGGACATCGACCGCGTCACCGCGCACATCGTCAGAGGTCCGGACGCCCGTATCGGCGTCGGGCTGAGCAGGCCCGCGGGAGTCACGGGCACTGCGGCGGTCATCCACCTCGTGCGGTACGGCACCGGCCCGGATGCCCCGTGGGAGGTCGTGGGCACCGACGACACGACGTTCTCCCTGACCAATCCCGGATACGGGTTGATCGTCCGCTCCCCCCTGCTGACCGGCGGGCGGATCACCGGCGTGGACGAGAGAATCCGCATACAGGTGCGCCAGCCGTCGTCCGCGGCACCGCTAGGCACCTCCTGCTGCACGGCGGCAGGCGGCAACGGCCGCCACTGGAAAGAGTCTGTGTCCTTCTCCGGCCCCGGCGACCCGGTGCTCACGGTCGTCGCGTCCACCGGCGGGCACATCGCCGAAGTCGAACGCTTCACAGTCACCGCGGTGCGCACCGGCTGACCGGTTAGTGCTCGCTGTCGAAGCCGGTGGGTCGGCCGCCTCGGGAGCCACGGTTCTGGCGGTGTCTTTGCTGGTCGAGGCGTTCGGGGATGATGTGCTGGATT
>NZ_JBIAKK010000017.1:0-180610 GCF_042872425.1 Streptomyces sp. NPDC005262 | reverse complement strand
ACCGTCTCCCACGGCCCGAACCGTTCCGGCAGATCCCGCCACTGCACACCTGTCCGCACCCGGTAGAGCACCCCGTTGATCACCCGACGGTGATCACTCCACCGACCCCCGCGCGCACCACCGCGAGGCAGGAATGACTCCAGTCGATCCCACTCCTCATTCGTCAGATCACCACGCCCCATGCAGCCAGCCTGGCCTCAACACCCCACCTACGTCAGGAGATCCAAGAAACAGTGCCTAGCGGTTGTTGCAGCGGCACATGCCTTGCGGCGTGCACCAGCTGTCGCAGGACTTGCACCACGTCGCGCCGGGGAACGGCGGGGTGCGCTCCGGCTCGGCGCTCCGGGCAGGGCGGTGGCGGCCGATCCCGGCCTCCTCGATCCCGGCCGCCAGCTCGGCGTAGTGCTCGTCGGCGTTCGGGTCGGGGTTGGGCTCATGGATGGTCGGTGACAGCGCGGGCATCTTCGTTCTTCTCCGGACGGGTGGTTCGGGCCTGGGCCGGGTCAATTCGGCCAGGAGCTTCGGCAGCGGTCCATAGCGTTCGCGCATGAGCCGCTCGTACAGCTCGGGGTCGGCGGCGTGGTCGGTGCGATAGGTCGCAGTCGTCACGATGTCTCTCCTGAGTACGCGACGACCCGCCCGGCCTGGAGGGCCGGGCGGGTCCAATCGCGGGTGCGTGGAGCGGCGTCCCCGAGTGGCTCCGCATGGGCGGCGCCGGCGTCTGGCGGGTAGGGCGCGGGGGGGTTGCCACCCGCCAGACACCGAAGGGGGATGCCGCATGCCACGGCGTTGTTGATGGGCCGGTCCCGCGGCTGCAGCCGTTCCCGATCAACGCGCAGAACGTACCACGATTCAATGTTGTGGCACATCTAAGCCTCCGGGGTGATCGCCGGCCTGTCGCGCTGGTCGGCCCACAGAGCGGCGCCGAAGCCGAGGCCGTCCAGGGCCTCGGTGCCGCAGGGGTCGGGCTCGTCGACGAGGAATAGGGCGTCCTGGTTGGCCTTGGTGCGGCCGGTGAAGTCGCCGCGCTTCATGCGCAGCCAGTCGCGGCCTTCGATGCTGTCGCTCACGGGGCTCTCCTTGGTTGGTGCAGGCGGGCGGCCCGCCCCCGGGGCGGGGGCGGGCCGTGGCAGGTCAGGCGGTGGGAACGAGCTCCGCCTTGGTCGGCGGGGCGGGCTCGGTCGGCTTGGGCTGGGCCGGGACGGCGAGGCGCTTGGCCTCGGCGTCGGGGTTGAGGACGATGTCACGGGCATCGGCGTGGGCTTTGGCCTGCCGCAGGTTGAAACGGGCCTTCTGTACGGCGTCGGCCACCCGGTCCATCTGCTCCAGGCGGGCGCCGACTTCGCCCTCCAGGGCCAGGGCGAGCTTCTGCGGGTCGGCTTTGGCCAGGTCCTCCAACAGGCCCCGCACGCGCTCGATGTTGTCGATGTTCCTGCGGGTGGTGGTGCGCTCGCGCTGCCGCTCCTCGCGCTCCTCTTCGCTCATGTCCTCCAGGATCAGCGCGAAGGTCTGGTTCTGCTGCTGCTTCAGCGCGTAGGCGAAGTGGACCAGCTCATTGTCGCCGCTGAAGGCGCCCTTGGCCCACTTGTGCATGACTGCCCGCTGGTTGCCGGGGGTCAGGGCCGCGATCTGCACGGCGGCCTGGGTGCCGATGGCGCCGGAGTTGACGTGCTGCTGGACTTCTTCGGTGAGGTCGAGCAGGGCGAGGCGCAGGTTCACGTACTGGGTGGACTTGCCGAACTCCTTGGCGACGTCGCCCGGCCCGGCGTCCTCCTGGTCGTCCAGGATGCGGCGGAACGCCTTGGCCTCCTCCATCGGCGTCATGTCGGCGCGGTTGATGTTCTCGGCGACCGACCGCTTGAACCGCTCCAGGGTGCTCAGGTCGTCGTCGGTGATGATGCACTTGATCTGGGCGATCCCGGCGACCTGGTGGGCGCGCCAGCGGCGCTCGCCCGCGACGATCTCGAAGCCGCCGGCGTCGCTGTCGCGGCGGACCTCGATCGGCTGCATGAGGCCGAACCGCACGATGGAGTCGGCGAGCTCCTTCAGGGCCGCCTCGTCGAAGTACTCGCGGGGCTGACGCTCATTGCGGTGGATCTTGTCGACTGCGATGGTCCGGATCGTCACGGCTTGCTCCAAGAGGCCGGTCGGGAGGGGGCCATTCCCCTCCTCATGCCCTTATTCTACCGCTTTTCTTGGTTAAGGCCAGAAGAATTTCTGCCATAACCCCAGGTCAGGGTATGAGTAGGGGCGGGCACCGACCGATGCCCGCCCCTACTCATGTGAGAGCCGATCAACTCGCCTGCTTCACCCGCGCCACCCTGCAGCTGCACAGCTCTTCCTGCGGCCCCCCGTCCACCACCACGGCCAGCACGCACAACGCTGCGCGAGCCTCCTCGACCCCCAGAGTGCGTCGGCCAGACTCCTCGGCCTCCTCCATGCGCCTGCGGATGCGTGCCGGATCGATCGCCACTTAGATCCTCCCCCTGGGGCAGGGTCCCCGCCCCAATCGCCGTCCCCTGACACCTGCACCGCGCGTAGGTTCCCAGCGCGGTGCGGTCGAGCAAGTTCCCCCGAAGGTGGCCGGCTTGACGTACCCCGAGAGCCCGTAGGGCCCCCTACAACGCCCGGCCAGCCACCGCTGGTGGACTACCAGCCCCAGGTCGTGTCATTCGGGGTGGCCAGGATCGGGCCGTCGCCGAGCCCGCCGTCGACAGGGGACTTCGAGGTGGTGCCATCCGGGGCCGGGGTGGGGTCGGCCGGAACCGACCACGTGGTGTCATCCGAAGCCGGGATCGTCTCAGCAGGCGGACCCGGGATGGTGCCCACCGGGGAGGACCATGTGGTGTCCCTGGCAACGATGTCAGCCTGCGCGTGGACCTGCCCGGCCGCGAAGAATCCGGCCAGTACGGCCAGCCCGCCAGCAGCGACGATGCGGGCAGTTCGGGAAATGACCATGGGAACCCTTACTTGGCAACGACGAGAGCAAAGCGGGCGCGCGACGGCAGTAGCGGCAGCAACTGGGCTGCCCCACCCCCCGGTTAGCTACGTGCGGCGTACAAGCGTCGCCCAAGTCGCAACTTTGTAGTGGACTTGTGAAAAGATCAAGAACAGCCATTGCGGTATTTTCACCAGTCGCACAAATCAGGGGTCGTTAGGTGTCACAAGTTCCCGACCTGCCGGATCTGTCCGAACCCGCGGTCACCGCTTACCAGCGAATACTCGACGGCGAGACACTCGCCCCTGAGACTGCGGGACTTGACTCACTTTTGAACTCCGGCCTGGCGGTTGCCTATCCGTTCACGGCGGACACCTACACTCCCGTCCAACCGCGCCACGCCGCACTACAGATGATGCAGATCGTGCACACCCACATGTCGGCGCTGACCGCGTTCGCGGGAGCGATGCCGGACGTTCTGGTGAACCTCCGGGACCGCTACCAGGAGACCCGGGCTCCCGACGACTTGGTGCAGCACCTGGTCGGCCGCAAGCTCATCAACGAGCGCATCGCCGCCGAACACAGTGCCGCCCGCAAAGAGGTCGCAGCTGCCCAACCCGGCTCCCGCAAGCCCGAGGACCTGCAGCTCTCATTCGAACGCGACCGCGCCGGGCTGTGCCGCGGCCTGGCGATGCGCACGATCTACAACGCCTCCGTGCGCCGTGTGACAGCCATCGGCAACTGGGCCAGGGACATGGCCGCCGTCGGCGGGGAAATCCGCACCATCCAGGGCCGGTTCCCGCGCAGCATCATCTTCGACCGCCGCGTCGCGTTCATCCCCGTGTACACCGACGAGGGCGAGGGATCCCCCGACGAAGCCGTCATGATCACCGATCCGCTGGTGGTCGCACGGCTCGCCCACGTCTTCGACCTGTTCTGGGAGCGCGCCGACCTGTGGCTGGGCGCCCGGGCGGCCTGCCAGGAGGAGGGCCTGACCACCAACGCCACCCAGCGGGCGGTCCTGCGCGAACTGTGCCTGGGCCGCAACCAGAAGCGGGCGGCGAAGAACGTCGGCATCAGCGCGGCCTGGCTCAACAACCAGCTGCGCGAACTACGCGTGAAACTAGGCGTCGAGACGCTGAACGAGGTCATCTACTGGTGGGCCGGATCCCCGGACCACGACGTGCACGACTGACAGTCAAGCGCGCCGTCTACGCGGCGAGGGCGGTACGCCAGATCAGCGTCACCCGGTCGTCCACAGCCCGCACACCCCGGGCACGCGCCGGGTGGACCTGGATCTTCTCCACCAGCAGCAGCACCAAGCCCCGCTTGGAGGCGAACGGCGCATGCTCCCACCAGCGGGCCAGATCCTCGACCCCGCCCAACGGCACTTCGGCGCCCTGCTCCAGGTAGCGCAGCCGCGCCCGCTCGGTCTTCAAGTCCCGGCCGATACGCCGGTCCGCGGCGACGAATGAGTCCCGCGAGAGCTGCCCCTCCGCGTAGGGCGCGGCCAGCTCGGTGCGCTTCCCCTCCAGAGAAGCGATCCGGACGACCACCTGCTGCGCCTCCGCAGCCATCGCCCTGCGGGCCGCCTCCAGCGCGGCCTGCGCGCCCGGCCGGGACAGTTCGCCAAGCACGTACTCGGCGACGTAGTCCTCAAGGCGCGGCGCATTGATGCGGACCTTCCCGCACCCGCCGCGCCCCTCGAAGTTGGACTGGCACCGGTATGACGGCGTCCCCGCGCCCGTGCGGCTGCCCGTCATGCGCTGACCGCAGTCGGCGCACACCGTCAGCCCCTCGCTGAACAGGTATTCGTAGTCCTCCTCGCGCGGCGCGGCCGCGCGGACACTGCCGCGCCGGCCGGGGCGCTGCTGCAGCCACCGGAACTCCTCCGGCGTGATCAGCCCCTCGCGACCGGTCTCGCACAGCTCGCCACTGTCGGGAATGCGTTCAAGCCCAGCGATCGCGGGGTTGTCCAGCAGGCGGCCGAGCGTCATGGAGGTCCACTCGCCACCCATGGTCCCGCGGTGGCCCTCGGCGGTCATCCAGGCCGCGACCTCAGCCTGCGACTGGCCCGCACGGATTCGGCCGACGGCTTCGCGCACGACCTGCCGCTCCTGGGCGCGTACACGCGTCAGGGCCTGGTTGTCGAAGCCGTACAAGCGCGGCATGCCACCGTTCCCAATTCAACTCAGCGGCCCGCAGACGTCTGTCACTGTCGCAGCGAGCCGACCCCCAGCGCCTCCCACAAGGCTGCTGTGGGTATGCGCACTGTGTTCCCCATCGACAGAGTCCGCACAGGGAACAGTCCAGCCTTGATCAGGTCGTACGCCTTGTTGTGTCCGATGCCCAGCGCGCGGGCGGCGGTCACGACGTTGACGGTCGCGGGCAGTGCCAGGACCTCGTCCAAGCTCATTCCGCGCTGATCGACAGCCGTCGTCATGCTCATCGTTGCCATGAAAGTTGCCACGTTCTCCCCCGCGCCAACCGCCGATCACGATACACGGAGGCCGTGAAACAAGCAGCCCCAGCAGGTACGACTAGGCAAGAATGTGCACTGATGGTGATGTTCCGGCGAAGAACTTGGGGGGACTTTGTTCGAAGAGAAGACGTACAAGAGATGCACCTGTCACGGGCCACTGTTCAATAGGGATGGCGATCCCGTCCTCACCGACGCCGGCGAGCACAAGACCGGCCGCCTGGACCGCAACTGCCCGCGGCTCACGGAGCGCAACCACGGCTCGTGGTTCTACCAGATCGAGCTCGAGCGCAGCGGCGACGGCGAGCGCAAGCGGGCCCGCGAGGGCGGCTTCCGCACCCAGGAAGAAGCCGCGCGTCAGGCCGAGGAAGTCTGGCGGGCCTCCAAAGCCGGCGTGAACGTCCTGTCGGACGAGACCGTGGCCCAGTTCCTCACCCGCTGGATCAAGAAGAAGAAGGCCGGACTCAAGCGGACCACCGCCCACGAGTACGAGCGGGACATCGAGCTGTACCTGGTCCCCCACCTCGGCGCCTTGAAGCTGCGCGACCTGCGCGCCCGACACTGCCAGGCCATCTTCGACTGGATCATCACAGACAACGAACGGCGCGCGGAACACCGGACCCGCGTGCAGGAACTCCAGGCAACTGCCGACGCCGCTTCCCAGGCATGGCGAACCGCCCCGGTCGCCACCCTGACCGAAAAGAACGAGCGCGCCCGACTGCGCGCCATCTGGACAACCGCCCGCGACGAGCACCTGGCCCAGCGCCAGCGCCTGCAGCGGACCACCGGCCCAGCCACCATGCTCAGCATCAAGACCACCTTGTCCTCCGCGCTCAGCGACGCCCTCAAGGAAGAGCTGATCGCCAAGAACTACGCGGCGTTCCTCACCCTCCCCAAAGTCGTCAAGCCCCGCGCGCTGGCGTGGACCGCCCCGCGCGTCGCCAACTGGAAGCGCACCGGCCAGAAACCGTCGCCAGTCATGGTGTGGACCCTGGAGCAAACCGCTCAGTTCCTGGACTTCATCGTCATGGACCGGCAATTCCCCGGCTGGCATCTGATCCTCTTCCACGGCCTGCGCCGCGGCGAACTGGCTGCGCTCACCTGGGACGAAGTCGACCTGGACGAGGAAGTCATTCACATCACAGAGCAACTGGTGTCGATCTCCTCCGAGATTCACGAGGACACCCCGAAAGCCGACAGCATCCGGGACATCAAGCTCAACCGCGACTCGGTGAGGCTACTCAAAGCGTGGCGCAAGAAGCAGCGCACCGAGCGCGCCGAGTGGGAAAAGCACAAGTCCTGGAAGGACTCGGGCAACCGTGTCTTCACCCGGGAAGACGGCGACGTGTACCACCCACAGGCCTTCTCCGACCGCTGGGTACGGCTCGTCAAGCTGTCCGGCCTGCCGCCGATCCGACTCCACGACGGCCGCCACGAGGCCGCGAGTCTCGCGCTGGCCGCCGGCGTCGCCCCCAAGGCCGTCCACGCGATGCTGGGGCACTCCTCGATGCGGATGACGACCGACACCTACCAGACGGTGCTGCCCGACATGCATGCCGCGACCGCCTCGGCCTCCCTCGACCTGATCACCGCGTTCCGCGCCCAGAAGAACAAGAAGGCCACGAAGAAGGCAAAGAAGAAGAGGAAGAAGGCGCCCAAGGGACGGGGCGAAGAGGCGGCCTGACGGGGTGGGGGCCCCTCTCCCCCACGGAGGCCCCCTTCTGGCCCCCTTGAACCATCATCGAACCCAATCGACGAGTGGTTTAGACCAAAAGCCGATCAAGGAAGTGATAAATGTCCAGGTCACAGGGTATAGCCTTGGCTTTTCCTCGTGAGCCTCTGCGGGATGGGGATCCGAGCCCAACGCTTCCTCACGGCGCTCGTCAGGTGAATGGATGACTCGACCTGTGCATCAGCCCATCGAGTTCGAGCCGGAGGACGGCAGCCGGGCTGCGCTGCCGTCATGGCCTGCCCGGATACCCGCCCTGTGGATCGTGGATGCCGTGCGGCACGGTGACCGTGCCGAGCGGGTGGCCCCCGGGATCCTCGATGCCGGGGAACAGCGGCGCGCCGAGAGCTTTGTCGCATCGGCCGACCGCCGCTGCTACGTCGCGGCCCATGTGGCGCTGCGGATACTGCTCGGTGCCCGGCTGGGCATCGAACCCCGCGACGTACGGATGGTCCGCGAGCCGTGCCCGTCCTGCGGCGGTCCGCACGGCCGCCCCGCGACCGACGGTGGTGTGCACTTCTCGCTCTCGCACAGCCGGGACCTGTCGCTGCTCGCGTTCGCCGACGTGCCGCTGGGCGTCGATGTGGAGGCCGTACCGGGCAGTGAGGCCGCGGCGGAGGTCGGAGCGATGCTGCATCCGGCGGAGTCCCGGGAGCTGGCGGCGCTCCCTGCGTCGGACCGGCCCGTGGCCTTCGCCCGGGCCTGGACGCGCAAGGAGGCGTATCTCAAGGGCGAGGGCATCGGACTGGCACGCGACCTCTCCCTCGACCATCTGGGCACCGGGCCGGTGCCGCGGCCCGGGCCGGCGGGCTGGACGGTCGCCGATGTGCTGGTTCCGGCCGGCTATGCGGCCGCGGTGGCCGTCCGTGCGGCGGGGCAGCCACCGGTCGCGGACGGCCACCGGCGAAAATGATCCGGCGGGCAGAGCAGGACGACCGACCGATACGGAGGAGTGGGCAGATGCCGCACGAACGAGCTGGACAGCAGGCGCGGCCGGAGGACCTCACCGATGTGGCGCGACTGGTGACGGCGTATTACACGCTGCACCCCGATCCGGCCGAGCCGGACCAGCGGGTCACGTTCGGCACCTCCGGTCACCGCGGTTCGTCGACGGCCACCGCGTTCAACGAGGACCACATCGCCGCGACCAGCCAGGCCATCAGCGAGTACCGGGCCTCACAGGGCACGGACGGCCCGCTGTTCCTGGGGGCGGACACCCATGCGCTGTCGGAGCCCGCTCGGGTCACCGCCATCGAGGTGTTCGCCGCCAACGACGTGACGGTGCTGATCGACTCCGCCGACGGCTACACGCCGACCCCGGCGGTGTCGCACGCCATCCTCACCCACAACCGGGGCCGTACGTCGGGTCTCGCCGACGGTGTGGTGGTGACGCCGTCCCACAACCCGCCCGGCGACGGCGGGTTCAAGTACAACCCGCCGAACGGCGGCCCGGCCGGATCCGAGGCGACCGGCTGGATCCAGGAGCGCGCCAACGAGATCATCGCGGCCGGCATGAAGGAGGTGCGGCGGTTGCCGTATGTCCGCGCGCTGGCGGCGCCGACCACGTCGACGTACGACTTCCTCGGCAGTTACGTGGCGGATCTGCCGTCCGTGCTCGACCTCGACGCGGTCCGTGCCGCCGGGGTGAGGATCGGTGCGGACCCGCTGGGTGGCGCATCGGTCGCGTACTGGGGCCGCATCGCCGAACAGCACCGGCTCGATCTCACGGTCGTCAATCCGCTGACCGACCCCACCTGGCGGTTCATGTCGCTGGACTGGGACGGCAAGATCCGGATGGACTGTTCCTCGCCGTACGCGATGGCGTCGCTGATCGAGCAGCGCGACCGCTACCGGATCGCGACCGGTAACGACGCGGATGCCGACCGGCACGGCATCGTCACCCCGGACGCCGGGCTGATGAACCCGAACCACTACCTCTCGGTAGCCATCAACTACCTGTTCGCACACCGCGCACAGTGGCCGGCCGCGGCGGGCGTCGGCAAGACTCTGGTGTCGTCGGGGATGATCGACCGGGTCGCTGCCGATCTCGGACGGCAGCTCGTCGAGGTGCCGGTCGGTTTCAAGTGGTTCGTGGACGGTCTGGTCGACGGGTCGTTCGGGTTCGGCGGCGAGGAGTCGGCCGGTGCGTCGTTCCTGCGCCGTGACGGTTCGGTCTGGACGACCGACAAGGACGGCATCATCCTGGCGCTGCTGGCGTCGGAGATCCTCGCGGTGACGGAGAAGTCCCCGTCGGAGCAGTACGCGGCACTCACCGCGCGCTTCGGTGAGCCCGCGTACGCCCGCATCGACGCCCCCGCCGATCGCGAGCAGAAGGCGGTGCTCGCCAGGCTCTCGCCGGAGCAGATCACTGCCGATTCACTGGCCGGCGAACCGGTCACGGCGGTGCTCACCTCGGCTCCGGGCAACGGCGCACCGATCGGCGGCATCAAGGTGACCACGGAGAACGCCTGGTTCGCCGCCCGCCCTTCGGGCACCGAGGACGTCTACAAGATCTACGCGGAGTCGTTCCTGGGCTCCGATCACCTCGTCCGGGTGCAGGACGAGGCCAAGGCGGTCGTCTCAGCCGCCCTGGGCGCCTGAGTCCGTTCGCGACGACGAAGAGCCGCCTCCCGTGACCTCGGCCGCCGCAGGAGGCGGCTCTGTGGTGACGCGGGAGGTGGCTCCGTCGTGAAGGCTGTATGTGCCGCTGCGGCGGGAAATAGCGGCAGTGACCCACAAGCACATAAAGGGACCAATAGATAGAATTCGAGCATGGTAGACCGGCCTGTCACGTCGACCGCGCCCGAACTCGTGCTCGAAACCGATGCAGGACCCACGGTGATGAGTCCGAGCCGGGATTACCACGTCGGCCGCGACCCCCTGAGCGACATCGTCATCGACGATGTCCGGGTGTCGTGGCACCATGCGGTGCTCCGGCCGGTGGCCGACCACTGGTCCCTGGAGGACGAGAACAGCACGAACGGTACGTACACCGGGGGCAAGCGCATCCATGAGTCGGGCGTTGGCCCCGGCAGCGTCATCCGGTTCGGTCACCCCGCGGACGGGCCGTGTGCCGTTCTGGTCGGCCAGGAACCGCCGCCCCCCGCGCTGCACCCGGCCGACCGCCCGTCCGCGGTCTCCATGCCCGCGGCCACCGGAACGTTCCGGCAGCCGACCACCGTGCGTCCGCGGCCCGTCCATACCGTCCGTATCGGCCGCAGCGCCGACAACGACCTCGTCGTCAACGACCTGACCGTCTCGCACCGGCACGCCGAACTGCGGGCACATCCGGACGGCACGTACGAGATCGTCGACCTCGGCTCGCACAACGGCACCTATCTGAACGGGCAACTGGTCGGCCGCGCCCCGGTCGCCGCCGGTGACATCGTCGGCATCGGTCACTCCGAGTTCTCTCTGGTCGGCGACGTACTGCAGGAGTTCGTCGACACCGGTGAGGTCTCCCTCGATGTACAGGACCTGGCGGTCACCGTGGAGGGCGGCCGCAAGAAGCTGCTCGACGACGTCTCCTTCCCGGTCGGCGAGAAGTGTCTGCTCGGCGTGGTGGGTCCGAGCGGCTCCGGCAAATCCACCCTGCTCAACGCGCTGACCGGCCTCCGGCCGGCCGACGAGGGCAGCGTCCTCTACGACGGCCGAGACCTCTACCACGATTACGCCGAGCTGCGCCATCGCATCGGGCTCGTCCCGCAGGACGACATCCTGCACTCCCAGCTGACCGTGCACCGCGCCCTCGGATACGCCGCCGAGCTCCGCTTCCCCCACGACACCGACCCGTCCGAACGCCGGGCCCGGGTCACCGAGGTGATACGTGAGCTGGCTCTGGAAAAACGGACGGAGCAGCCGATCCACAGCCTCTCCGGCGGCCAGCGCAAGCGCGTCAGCGTCGCGCTGGAGCTGCTGACGAAGCCGTCGCTGCTCTTTCTCGACGAGCCGACCTCGGGGCTCGACCCCGGCATGGACCGCTCGGTCATGCACATGCTCCGGGGGCTCGCCGACGACGGACGTACGGTCATCGTCGTCACGCACAGTGTGCTCAGCCTCGATGTCTGCGACCGGCTGCTGGTGCTCGCCCCCGGCGGGAAGACCGCCTACTACGGGCCGCCGGACGATGCGCTGCCCTTCCTCGGGTTCGAGCAGTGGCCGGAGGCGTTCGAGGCGTTCGAGATCGACCGGGACCGGAACTGGTCGGCGGAGTACCGCGCGTCCCCGTTCCACCGGCAGTACATCGCGAACTCCACCGCGCAGCCCCGGCTGCCGCACGCCACGGTCGCGCCGGTCGCCCCGCCACCGAAGACCCGGAGCGGGGGCGCTCAGCTGCGGACGCTGGTCCGCCGGTACGCCGCCGCGCTGAGCGCCGACCGGACCTTCCTGGCCATCATGATCGCTCTGCCTTTCGTGATGGGCGCGATGACCCGGGCCCTGGCCGGCAGCCGACTGACCGCGGACACTGCGATCAACGCGCTGCTGATCCTCTGTGTGGGCGCAGTGCTGACCGGCGCCGCGAACGCCGTACGGGAGCTGGTCAAGGAACGGGCGATCTATCAGCGTGAGCGTGCCGTCGGTCTGTCCAGATCGGCGTATCTGATGTCCAAAGTGGTTGTCCTGGGCACCATTACGGTGCTGCAGGCCGTGGTCCTGACCCTCGTCGGCCTGGCGGGCGTCGATCTGAACGCCCCGGGCGGCAAGGGCGTTCTCCTGCCGCCGCTGGTCGAAATGACACTGGCCGTGGCCCTGTTGTCGTTCACGGCGATGATGCTCGGTCTGGTCGTCTCCGCACTGGTGCGCAAGGAGGAGGTCACCATGCCGCTGCTGGTGCTCCTCGCGATCGTCCAGGTCGTCTTCTGCGGTGCGCTGCTGAAACTGCACGGTGTGCCAGGGCTGGAGCAGCTGGCGTGGCTGGTGCCGTCCCGGTGGGCGCTCGCGGCGATGGGCGGGACCATCGGGCTCGGCAGGATCGTGCCGGGAAGGGTGAGCTCGGATCCGCTGTTCGACCACACCGCGGCGGCGTGGCTGCTGAACATGGGGATGCTGGTGGTGCTGTCGGTCGTCTTCGGACTGGTGGTGGCGCGGCTGCTCCGCCGGCACGAGCCCGTCATCATGCGGAAGTAGTGGAGGCGGGGAGCCCATGGCGACACCGGAGTTCCGCCCCACACACGTCGTCCCATCGGACGGGATGTCCGCCTGGGAGGCGCCCGACATGTCCCGGCCGACCGAGCCGCTCGACCCGCTGCTTCCCGTCCAGCTGGTCGGCCGACGCGGCGACTGGGGACGGATCCTCTGCGCAAACGGCTGGTCGGCCTGGGTCGACGGCCGGCTGCTCGTCTCCGTGCCGCACGGCCCGCCGGAGCCCGGTCAGCCGCTCGCGCGCACCGCGGACCCCCGGCCGCTGATGGCGCGGGTCCAGGAGTCGCTGGCCCGGTACCGGGGCGCCGCGGAGGAGCTGACCGAGGGCCGGATCGACGGGGAGACCTTCCGCCGTCGTACCCAGGGGCTGCGGGTGGGCATGGTGGTCGACGGCGAGGCGGTGTGGCTGTACGACGCCGAACGCGAGCGCTGGGTGTACTGCGACGGGACGCAGCTGAGTACGTACGCGTCCTCGGCCGGTCCGGGCCACCCGGGCGAGGCGCCTGTGCAAGGGACCGGCGAGATGCACGCACCGGAGCCCGAGCCGACGCAGATCGTCGACCCCGCACGGTCGTCGGCCGGTCCGGGCCGCCCGAACGAGGCGCCTGTGCACCCCGGCACCGACGAGATGCATGAGCCGACGCAGATCGTCGACCCCGCGCGGCCGGCCGCATACCGCCAGGCGGATCCCGCCGATGCCGGGCCGACACAGCTTCTGTGGCCCGTCGACGAGCCCCGGTCGGACAGCGCCCATCCGCCCACCCGGACGGGTGACGCATGATGTCCCCCGCCCCTGCGCCGGTCCCCCCGCACTCCCCCGACCCGCGTCAGGCCACGGATCTGCCCGTGGGCCGACCGTCCGACCTGCTCGGCAGGCGTATCGCGGGCTACCGGGTGGAGAGCGAGATCGGCCGCGGCGGCATGGCGGTCGTGTACCGCGCCAGGGATCTGCGGCTGGACCGGACGGTCGCGCTCAAGCTGCTCGCCCCCGAACTCGCCCGCAACGACACCTTCAGGAAGCGGTTCACCCATGAGTCGAGGGTGGCCGCCTCGATCGACCATCCGCATATCGTGCCGGTCTTCGAGGCCGGGGAGACCGAGGGCATCCTCTACATCGCGATGCGTTACGTCGCCGGCCAGGACCTGCGCGCCCTCATCGACCGTCAGGGACCGATGCAGATCGCGGCGGCGGTCCGGATCGCCGCGCAGGTGGCGTCCGCGCTCGACGCCGCACATGACCATGACCTGGTGCACCGGGACGTCAAACCCGGAAACATCCTGGTCGATGCGGGCACGGACAGCGACCACCCGGAGCATGTGTACCTCACGGACTTCGGGCTGACGAAGAAGTCGCTGTCGCTGACCGGGTTCACCTCGGTGGGCCAGTTCGTCGGCACCCTCGACTACGTGGCGCCCGAGCAGATCTCCGGCCGCCCGGTGGACGGCCGGTGCGATGTCTACAGCCTGGCCTGTGTGGTCTTCGAGACGTTGGCCGCGGTACCGCCGTTCCAGCGGGACGACGACATGGCGCTGCTGTGGGCCCATCAGTTCGACCCGCCGCCGCCGCTGACCGGCCGGCGCCCCGATCTGCCGCCAGCCGTCGACGACGTCCTGGCGAAGGCCCTGGCCAAGAGCCCTGACGACCGGTACGACTCCTGTCTGCAGTTCATCGCCGCACTGCGCCCGGCAGCGCGGAGCACGGTGCGGAAGGACCATCCGCCGACGCAGGTGGACCAGCGAATCGGTGCGTGGGCCACCGGGCCCGAGCCACCGCCCGCGCCGCCGCACTGGGCGCTTCCCGTTTTCCCGGGGCTCGTACGCTGAGCGCTGTGGTCGCGCCCGTCTCAGCCGTTCGTCGGCACTTCTCCGCGCCGGTCGACCCTGGAGGCGAGCAAACCGCCGAGAAGACCGGTGACCAGGCCCCAGAGAGCGGCGACAGCGAGTGCGGACCACAGCCGTGGTCGCAGCGTCAGCTCACCGCCGAGGCCGCCGCCGAGGTCTCCGATGCCGAGCAGTGACACGCCGTAGTGCGCGGAGACCCTCGCGACGAGACAGATGGTCAGCACGGTGAGGACGAGCGCCACCGCCATGTGTACGGCATGCTGCCAGGGTCGTACCCGTGGCGGTGAGCGGACCGCCATGAGAAACGCGGCGGCCACGGTCAGCACGGCGGCGGCGACGACCAGCCACCACGCCCGGCCGTCCTGTTCGGCGAGCGTGGAGACATTGACCGTGGAGATGTCCGGCGTACGCAGTACCGAGTCGAGCATCTGCGGCATCGGCAGCCCGAAGGGACCATCCACCTTCCCCTCCCAGGACGCGCCGAGCCCCAGCGTGTAGGCGGGCCAGGCCAGGTTCGGCAGCCCCAGGAGGATCACGGCGAAGGTGTCGGCCGGGTGCCCCCGGACAGCCAGGACGACGAGTGCGACCACCAGTCCCACGACGACGTACCCCAGCAGCAGCGCGACCATCGCGTACGCGGCCGGGCGCACCGACTCCTGGAAGCGCAGGAGGCGGCCCGGGAGCGGAGCACTGCGCGCTACCAGCAGGGCCAGGACGAGGATGCCGGCCAGCCAGATCAGGCCGAGTACCACGGTGAGGGGGACATCGGTCCGGAATCCGACCTTCGGGGAGACCCCCAGCAGGTCCGCGAGGGCCGCCTCCGTCATGTCGCGCACGGGAATGTCGAAGCTCGCTCTGGCCAGGACGGACAGGCCGATGAGGACCAGTGCCCACAGCACCGCCACCCGGGCGGCCCAGCCGGCCAGTTCGCGCGTGCCGGCAACGGCCCGGTGGCGCAGCGGCCGCAGAAATCCCGCGGCGATCACCAGGGCTCCGGCCAGGGTCACCGACAGCGGAAGCACCGAGAACTCCGCGTGGGTCCTGGCGAGGTCCCCCGCGTTGCCCGTGAGCTCGACGGATCCGCCTGCCGCCATCACGACGATGGCCGCGACGACGCGCGGGAAGCCGTTGCCGGGTAGGCCGGCCGCGCCCGCCGCCCAGAGGCCGAGGGCGGCGGTGGCGACCATGACCACCAGCCCGGCGAGCACCGTCACGAGTGCGTGACCCCAGCCGTGCGCGGGTCTCGGCGCACGGTCGCGGTCGCTGGATGCCTGTTGGCTCACGCTGCCACGCTAGGCACGCGCGCGACGGACCGCCCCTTGGGAGGGGCCGACGGCGTCAGCTTGCGAGGCGCGCCGTCCGCGCGCACACAATGAGCACATAAGGGAACAAAGGGGGACGGATCCTTACGTGGGGAAGAAGAGGCCGTGAGCAGCCAACCGCCATCGCCCGACCGCCCGACAGGTCCCCCTTCCGGCCCGCTCTCGGGCCCCACGCAACCGGCGTCCGTGCCGCCGCCGGGTACTCCGTCCGGCTCCGCCGGCGGGCCGCCGAGCAGCGGTGACTCGGGTGGCTCGGGCGGCTCGGGCGGGGCTTCAGGGCCCGGCGGCCCGAGCGGGGGCGGCACCGGCCGCCCGTGGTGGCGGTCCGTGCCCAAGGTGGCGACGATCGCCGCCGTGATCATCGCCGTGGCCGTGATGGCTGTCGTCTTCATCCGCCCGGACGGCGGTTCCACGGCACGCGGCGAAATCTTCCTGCAGCCGGCGAGAGCGGCCGGACAGGACCCGTTCACCGACTCGACGTCGCGCAGCAACGCCCCGGCGACACCGACCACGGCGCCCACCCCGACCAGGACCGGGGCGGGCGTCACGCAGGGTGTGGACGGCTCGGCCCCGGGTCTGTACGGCGGGACCCGTAAGGTCGCCAGTTGCGACGTGGAGAAGCAGATCAAGGCGCTCACGGCCGAACCGGACAAGAACGACGCCTTCGCCGGGGTACTGGGTATCGATCCGTCCGACGTCGGCACCTATCTGCGGGCGCTCACCCCAGTCCAGCTGCGGTTGGACACCCGGGTCACCAACCACGGGTTCCGGGACGGTTCCGCCACCAGCTATCAGGCGGTGCTTCAGGCCGGTACGGCCGTGCTCGTCGACGACCGCGGCGTGCCGCGGGTGCGCTGCGCGTGCGGCAATCCGCTGCTCGAGCCGGTCCCGTTGAAGGGCAGTCCCGAGGTGAAGGGTGAGCCCTGGCCCGGGTACCGCTCCTCGGGCGTCGTGGTGGTGGAGCCCGCACCGCGTGTGGTGAAGAAGTTCGTCATGTACGACCCGAGGAGCGGCGACTGGTTCACCCGCGGTGCGGGTGACACCGGCGGCAGCGACAGGAAGACGAAGCCGCCCGCCGAGCACACGCCGTCGCCCTGCCCGTCGGCCCCCGAGGGGAAGTCCACGGAGCCGTGTCCACCGGCCTCGGACACGTCGGAGTCCCCGCCCTCCGAGTCCGTCTCTCCCCGGTCCCCGTCCCGCGGATCTGCGACCCCCGAGTCCCCGTCCACCGAGTCCCCTTCCACCGAGCCGCCGGCTCCGCAGTCCCCGTCCTCCCCGGAGGAGCCTTCCGGTCCGCCGCCCGTCATCGAGTCGACGGCGTCCCGGTCGGCCCCGGAGCCGCCGCCTTCCGGGCGGCCCGTGTAACCGCAGTACTCCGCGATGGCCTCGGTCTCCGGCAACGAGCCCCCGGCCGGATACTCGTCCATCTGAGCGGCGCCGGTGACTTGTGGCTGTGCCGTGCCGGGCGCCCGGCACGGCCGCACCACGACACCGAGACCTCCGCGCACGCGAACGGCCTGCCGGAACGGAGAACCGTCCCGGCAGGCCGCCTTGGATCACCCGCCACTCACACGGAGTTCAGCGGCTGAGCGCCGTCACTTCCCGTAGTACGCGTTGTAGATCGACACGGACGACTTGTTGCCCTTCTTGTCCGTGACATTGGCCCGGTAGGAGATCGCCTTCCCCTTGGCCGGGTTCTTCACCGAGATCTTGCCCGACTTGACGGTGACCTTCTTCCAGGTCTTTCCGGCGTCGTAACTGACGTACACCGTCAGCGACTTGAGGTTCGTACCGGCGGCAGCACCCAGCACCTTCACCGGAACGGAGGCGGTCCGGCCCGCAGTGACCTTGCTGTCCAGGGTCACCGTGGGCGAGAAGCGCACCGTGGAGGCCGGCAGCTGTGCGACCGAAGAGGTCTTCTTCGACCGGAAGGTCCAGCTGGCGTCGATCCGGGAGGACGCCGACGCCACCTTCGCCGATCGCTTCACGGAGGTCGTGAGCCGGTACTCGGCGTCACCGGAAGAGACCTTGAAGAACCTCTGCCCGTCCAGCGCGTCCGCGTTCTCGGCGACCTTCGTGCCGTTGCGGTACAGCGACGTCTTCACCGAGGTGTAGGCGGACGAGCCGGAGTGGGTCTGGCCGTCGGCGAAGAGCGGCAGCACACCGATGAGGTCGTTCCCCTCGCGGAACAGACCGTACGACTTGTCGATCCTCGGGCCGAACACCGCCGTGTTGAAGGTCTTCCCGTAGCTCTTGCCCGCCGCGAAGGTCTGCGGTGCACCCAGCGTGTAGAACGCGTCGGTCAGCGGGAAGCCGTCGGAGTCGACCCCGCTGTACTGCTCGAAGTCGAAGCTCCACTTCACCTTGTTCGCAGTCGAGAGATAGAGCGTGCGGGTGGCGGGGAGCTTCTGCTCCGACGGGACGGAGACGTTGGAGAACGATCCGGGCACGTAGCCCCACGGGGCGATCCCACCGGTCTTCCCGGCGGCGGAGGCGCCGATCCCGATCTTCACCTTGGCCAGCTGAGCCGTGGTGAACTTCTTGGTGTAGCCGGTCGCGACCTGCTTCACCGGCCCGCCGAACACGACGTTGTAGCCGGTCGATGAGCCCTTGGCCCAGATACCGGACCAGAACTGGGACAGCGAGCCGTCGGTCACCTGTGCGCCCAGATGGGCAGTGCGGAAGCCCTTGAACGAGTCCAGCCACCAGCCGAAGCCGTAGCCGCTCTGCTCTGTCTCGATCTGGACGTCGGCCGAGGCGAACTGCGACTTCGCGGCCGTGTCGGGCACAGTGATGTCCACCGGCTTCGTCTTACGGGCGTCGAGCGTCACGGTGACGTCCTTGGTGACGCTCAGCTTCGGCTGGAAGATCCAGTCGGCGCCCTTGCTGAAGTCCTGCCGGTCCACATAGATGCCGGTGTTGACCGCGTAAGCCCCCTTGGGGACACGGACCTTCACCGTTCCGGTCGGTCCCGTCGGGTCCAGCCACACGTCCGCCACGTCCCCGCCGACACCGACGAGACTCGTGTCGTAGAGCGCGGCGGACTTCCCCTGCCGGTCGAGGTGCTTGAGCGTCACGGTGTACGACTCGGCCTCGCGCTCGACCGCGGCCGCGGTGCGGACGGTCTGGCCACCGCCGCTGCCGACGACATAGGCGGAGTAGCTGCCGTCCGCCGTGCCACCGAGCCTGGTGTCGACGGTCAGCGGTACCTCGGCGGTACCGGCAGCGGGGACGGTGACCTTGTCCGAGCCGAGGGTGAAGAAGCCGGCCGGGGCGGGCTTGCCCTTCGGGCCGGTGGCCGTCACCGCCAGGTCGAGGGTGACGTCCGTCGTACCGAGGTTGCGGTACGTCACCTTCTTGACGACCGGGGTGTCGTCGGTGTGCGGCCACTGCTGGACCCCGAAGCCGACCGAGACCGGATCGGCCACGACGCTCTGGCCGATGGCCCGGTCGACGGCGATCCGGCCCGAGCCCTGCTCGAACGGCGTGTACGCGCCAGGCTTCGTGGACGCCGTCAGAGCGCCCTTCAGCTCGGCGTACTTCCACTCCGGGTGCTCCTGCTTGAGCAGCGCCGCGGCACCCGCCACGTGCGGGGTCGCCATCGACGTACCGGAGATCGTCAGATAACCCGGCGGGTTCTGCCCGACCTCCTGGTCGATGACGGAACCGGGTGCGGCGGCGGCCGTGATGTCCACACCGGGTGCGGTCACGTCGGGCTTGACCGCACCGTCGCCGATACGCGGGCCTCGGCTGGAGAACTCGGCCAGCTTGTCGTTGTCGTCGACCGCTCCCACGGTCAGCGCGGCGTCCGCGCTGCCCGGCGAGCCGACCGTGCCGGCCCCGCCCTCACCCTCGTTGCCCGCCGCGATGGCGAACAGGATGCCCTTCTCCGCGGACAGCTTGTTCACTTCGGCCTCGAGCGGGTCGATCTCGGGGCTGTCGGCGCCGCCCAGGCTCAGGTTGACGATGTCGGCACCCTGCTCGGCCGCCCACTCCATGCCGGCCAGGATCCCGGAGTCCTCACCGTAGCCGCTGTCGTCGAGCACCTTGCCGTTCAGCAGCTTGGCATCCGGCGCTACGCCCTTGAACTTCCCGTCCGACTTGGCGCCCGTGCCGGCCGCGATGGACGCCACATGGGTGCCGTGCCCGAAGCGGTCGACCGCGTCGGCCGAGGCGGAGAAGTTCTTCTCGGCAAGGATCTGGCCCTGGAGGTCGGGGTGGGTGGCGTCCACACCGGTGTCCAGGACAGCGATTTTGACGCCCTTGCCTGTGTAACCGGCCTGCCACGCGGCCGGCGCTCCGATCTGGGGCACGCTCTTGTCCAGGCTCGCCCGGCGCATCCCGTCCAGCCAGACCCGGTCGACACCGGAGGCCGTGGCGCGTTCGGCGCTGCCCGCCCGCTTGCTGGTGAGCGCCTGCCAGATGTCCTTGGCGTCTCTCTTCGGGGTGGTCAGCGCGTCGGCATTCAGCGATTTCAAGGTCCGGCGGACCTTCGTGCCACCCGCTTCGCGGACCTCGGCCTTGGCGGCGGCGGCCTGCCCGCCGCGATACCCGACGATCAGTTTCAGGCCCGCCTTCTGGGCCTTGCGGTTCACCGCGCGGTTCAGCTCGGTGACGTCGAAGAGCCGCTCGTCGAGCTTGCCGTCGACGATCAGCCCCCGGGCGTCGCTCGGAACGAGGAGCGTGTGCCCGTCGCGTATGCGCTTGGCCACGGGTATGTGTTCGCGCCCCTTGGCGGGCTCGAACATCACGACACGGCCCTTGGCATCCACGGAGACGCGGTCACCGGTGATGAGTGTGATGTGGTGCGGGGCCACGAACTGAGTGCCCGTGGCCCTCGCCTGCGTGCTGTCCGCTGTCGCCACGGCCGGGGTGGTCATGCCCGCCGCTAGCGCCACGGCGGCTGCCGCGGCAAGGGTGGATACGCACGCACTCTTCATATGTCTGTGCAAGTCTCCCCCTGGAGATCAAGTGGTTCCTGAGAACCGCCAGTTCCGCGGGGTCACGCACAGGTCTCCGCACCCCCCGGTCGACGCATTATGACCGAGCGGCACCCGAACGCATGAACATTTCCGCGACACGCGTGCGGAGTTGACGGAAATATACCTATGGGCACGGAAAAGCACTCATGACATGGAAACGGTCGGCCGTGGCGCTGTCGCCGTCCCGCCACCGAGGGCGTTCCGTGGCGCATCACCCTGTACGCGGCCGGGGCCATTGTCAGTCCCGCGCCGTAGTCTTTTCGTATGTCTCGCCCCCCTTCGCCTGCCACGCCCGTGCGTTCTCCCGACGCGGTCAACGAGGACATTCGCGCGCTCTGGGAGCGGTCGGGTGCCGTGCTGTCGCCGGAGGGCCGGCGGGAGTACGAGCGGCTGCTGGTGGAGTGGGCGGTCGCGGTCCGGACGGATGCCGTCGAGGCGGCGTGAGCTGCGCGGCTCCGGCTGAATTTCGGTGCCGCCACACTCGGTCCGGCTGGGACCGAACCGAGTGACGAACCGATCGAACCGGCGCGGGCTTCTCCGTCCCCGCAGGAGCAGGCCCTGACCGAGCCGCACACCGAGGAGTGCTGGGCGCGGTGACGTACTGCGGCAGAAACGTTCCAGGCTGCCGTGGTCGCCGAAGCCGTGACGACCGAACAGGGCCGGTCCGCATGGGAGACGGCCGCGAAGACGGCTGTCCTGCATCCCGGGACATCGGCCGAGGGCCGACGCGCGTCCGCCCCGCTCCCGGGCGCTGTTCCGGGGGCGGGGCGGTTCGGTAGCTGCGCCCAGCCATAGGCGCGAATGTGATGAGTCCACGGTACCGGGCAGGTATGACAACCGGCCCGGGCCAGAGGTCATGCCACTTTTCGAGACAGGTGACACCTGATCCTGGTGGTGACACCAACCTGTGAAACGCCGAAGCCATACCGGATTTCTGCGCTGTCCGTTCCCGCAGCCCGCACAGCGGTAACGTCGAGTCCCATGATCGTATGGCTCAACGGCACCCACGGCGCAGGCAAGACGACGACCAGTGCACTCGTGCAGCGGCTGATCCCGGATTCACGGGTCTTCGATGCCGAGAAGGTCGGCGAGACACTCATGGACATCACGCCGGGACTGCCCGGGACGGACAACTTCCAGCACTGGCCGCCGTGGCGGCCGCTCGTGGTCGAGACCGCCCGCCGCGTACTCGACTACACCGGCGGCACTCTGGTGATGCCCATGACTGTCCTGGTCGAGCAGTACTGGCGCGAGATCAGCACGGGCCTCTTGCAACATGCCATTCCGGTACGGCACTTCGTGCTCCACGCCGACCAGGACACTCTCCGCGGGCGCATCGATGGGGACACACTCCTCGGCCCCTCCCCCTTCCGTCTCAAATACCTCGAGCCCTACGCCGAGGCGGCCCGCACGTGGCTGCACGACGAGGCCGAGGTCGTCGACACCACGCACCTCACGCCCGCCCAGGCCGCCGTGCAGATCGCAGAGGCCCTCAGGTGAATCGTGGGGGCTACGGTGAAGGGCGGGGCTGCGCCGAGCGGACGGAATCGCCGCCCGGTCCCGGTCAGCCGCTGTTCCGCGGACGGCAGCCGCGGGGATGCTGTGAGCAGCAGCCTGATGCACCCTGGATGCATGAGTGCCCCCATAGTCGTCCACGGCTTCTCCCTCACCGGTGGCAGGGCGGTCACGATCAATGACGAGATCGTCGGTCTCGTCTACGACGACTGGGGCCTCATCGAACTTCTCCGGTGGGCCGGTCTCCGCGACGCCGAGCATTACCTCGAGAACGCGGAATGGATCGAATGGCGCGGCGGCTGGCCGCATCGATACCGGTGGGGATGTTCCTAAGGGCTGTCCCGTAATCCCTGGCGGATCAGCGCGCGGCGTCGGATGCGGTGCATCGCAAGGCGGAGGGGCGTCCCCATACCGGTCGTATTCGGGCGTTCCGACAACGCAGCGAGGTGCCGCAGCTGTCGTCGTGCGCCCGCCAGGGATTACGGGACAGCCCTTAGGGGCGTGCCCGCCGCAGATGCCGGAGCAGCGGCCATCTTCGTGGGATCGGGCCGGCACGACGGCCCCCGGTTGCTCGACCACCCGCGCCGGATCGAATGGTGCGGCAGTCGCGCGCACCGCTACGAACCAACATGTGCCCGGGCATGCCCCGACCCTCCCGCAGGGAGGTCGGGAGGGGCGGCGGGCCCCGCCGAGCGGGCGCAGCTACGGACGGGACCCGAAACGGGGCCCTGGCCTGGAGGCTTCGGGGATCCCGCGCGATCAACGATGCACCCGAACCAGCCATAGGGGTAGAGGCGTGACTGAAAAACGTCGGGGCGTTCTTCTCTTCGCCTCAAGGGAACGCACCACGTCTTCCGCTGAGCGACGGCCTGCTCGATGGTGAGCCTGGCCTTGTCCTGGTCGCAGGGGTGGCTGACGTAGCCGGCCAGGGTCTGCGCGCCTGCGGCGGAGTGTGCCGACGGTTCTGCTGTGCGGGGGACGGGTGCGACGCCGACGGCCAAGCCGTGCCGGACGACCGGCGGCGGCGGTGGACGCTCGCTCGGTCTGTATCCAAGACGAAGGCCCCGGGCCATGAGGTCCAGGGCTCAATCGCACATCGGTCGCCGCAGCCTGCCTGCTGTCCGTGTTCTGATCAGTCGGCGATGTCTATGTCGATTTGGCCGATCTTGGCTTGCCGGTTGTTGACGGTGGTGACGATGAGGCTCTTGCCGTTCACGTCCTTGGTCTTCTGGACGAGTTCACGGAGGTCGTCGAGGGTGATCTCTTTTCCGGACTTGGGTGTCAGGTGAGTCGTCACAGGTGGCATGTCCCCCATCGTCCCGATCGTCAAGCGCCCTGTCACGAGGGCCTCCTGGCCTTGATCAGGCCGACGGGTGAAGTGTTGGCCTCGGTACCGGCCCGGTACCCGTTGAACGCCACGTCCTCGGGGCCTGCGGCGAGCCGGCGCCGGCTGATGAGATCGCCGGTGCCGGGGTGCACGCTGACGACGCCGCGCTCCAGGGCCTCGGCCTGCCGGGCCGTCGCCGCCTGTGAGGGCCGGCCCCCGCGACCGTGCCGGTGACGGCCGGCACACCGGCCGCCAGTGCGGTGACCGGAGCGCGCAGCCGGCCGGTGCGGCGGCTGCGGGAGGATCGCAGACAGGGATGAGTCACGGTTGCGCGCCTTCCGTCCGGGGCCGGTGACGCAGATGCGATCACCGCCGGACGCCAAAAGGTTGCCGTGTCTGCTCCGGATCGTGTGACGGGAGGTTCGGACCGGTCCTCCGCCCGGAGTTGCGGACGGGATTCACTCGTCTGCCGTTCCTCGGTGGCGGGGCGGACCAGGAGCCCGGAGGCTGATCGCATACGT
Organism: Streptomyces sp. NPDC005262; assembly: GCF_042872425.1. Taxonomy (NCBI): domain Bacteria; kingdom Bacillati; phylum Actinomycetota; class Actinomycetes; order Kitasatosporales; family Streptomycetaceae; genus Streptomyces; species Streptomyces sp. NPDC005262. The sequence goes on along the minus strand of NZ_JBIAKK010000017.1, from coordinate 156,813 downwards.
GACGAATCGCATGGGTGGCGGAGCCTGATGGGGGTGACACCGTGTCGGACGCAGGTGCACCGGTCCCCGCGTCCATGAACGACGACGGTCTGGACGCGGCGCTCCTCAACAGACTGTTCAACCAGTCCGTGGTGGGCCTTCATGTACTGGATCCGCAGCTGCGGGTGGTACGGATCAGTTCTCTGGCCGGTGCCGACCTCGCCGAGCAGGCGATCGGGCGTCACTTCACCGATGCGTACCATCTCGACCGGCCGGACTCCTTCGAGAAGCTACTGCAACGCGTGCTGGACACGGGTGTTCCGGTGCACGATCGGCTGGTCCACGGCCGGATCAAGAACGCGCCGGGTCCGAGCCGCAGCTACACGGTCACCGTCTTCCGGCTCAACGGCGAACAGGAGCAGATCCTCGGACTGCTCGCCGCCGTCGTCGATGTCACCGAACGCGAAAAGGCCCGCACTCGTGCGATGTACCGGGCCAGGTTGCTCAAGGGCGTGGGGCGGTCCCTCGATGTGGCGACCACGTGCCAGGCGCTCGTCGAAGCCGCTGTGCCGGGATTCGCCGACTTCGCCGTGGTCGAGGTGCTGGACGACGTGCTGCGCGGTGCGGATCCTCCGATGGGCCCGCTGAGGCCGGACGTCCCGCTGCGTCGGGCCGCCCTTCGCGGTGTCAGCCGGGCCACCCTTCGCGGTATCGAGGGTGTCGGCGAGCAGAGCGGGCTCATCGGTGACACGCGCCGGCTGCCCGCCCATACCCCTTTCGCCCTGGCGGTGTCGGACCTGCAGCCCCGTGTTCTCGCGCTCGACGCAGACACCCCGTGGCTCGTCTCGGATCCGCAGACCGCCCGGGTGATCCGGGCACTCGAGGCCCATTCGCTGATGGTGGTCCCGCTGAAGCTGCACGGCGCGGTCCTCGGGCTGGTGAGCCTGTACCGGTGCCCGGGATCGGATCCGTACGACGAGAACGACATCACGCTGGCCCAGTCGGCGGCCGTGCACGTCGCGCTGAGCATCGACAACGCGCGCCGGTACGAGCGCGACCATGTGATCGCGTCGACGGTCCAGCGCAGGCTGCTTCCGGCGGGCGGCGGCGCCGGGGTCGCCGTCGACACCGCGCATGTCCTGCTGCCCGGGCGCAACAGCGGATGCTGGTTCGACACCATCAACCTGTCCGGCGCCCGCACCGCCCTGGTTGTCGGCAACGTCGCAGGTCACGGACTCCAAACGGCCATCATCATGGGGCAGTTGCGTACGGTCATCCAGTCTCTGGCCGGTCTCGACCTCGAGCCGGACGAGGTCCTGGCCCGGCTGAACGACGCGGCGGACCGCCTCGCCGGCGAGCGTGCCGCACTTCCGCCGCGCGACTCGCTGCACCGGGAGTCACTCAAGGCGTCCTGCGTCTACGGGGTCTACGACCCGTTCACCCGCACCTGTACGGTCGCCCGTGCGGGGCATCCCGCGCCGATCGTCATCGCACCCGACGGCAGCGCGCCCGCCGTCGACGTACCCGAGGGGCCCGCGCTCTTCGCCGCCGACAGCGCCCCGTTCGCCACCGCCACCCTCGAACTCGACGAGGGCAGCATCCTGGCATTCGCCACCGGCGCTCTGCTGCCGGACGACGCGTCCGCCACCCGGATACGGAACGCACTCGCGCGCCCCCACCGCACTCTGCAGGAGCTGTGCGACGGCGTCGTCTACACGCTGCCGGCCGACAGCGTCCCCGACGGTGCGGCCATCCTCCTCGCGCGTACCGGCAGTGTGCCGCCCGATCGCGTCGCCACGTGGGAACTGGCCCACGACCGGACGACCCCCGCCATCGCTCGTACGCTCGTGCGCGACCGGCTCGACGGCTGGGAGCTCGACGACGATACGGTCCAGGCGACCGAACTGATCGTGAGCGAGCTGGTGACCAACGCCGTCCGGTACGGCACCCCACCCCTGCAGCTGCGGCTCATCCTGGACCGGTTCCTGACCTGCGAGGTCCACGACAGCAGCCCGGTGGCACCGCATCTGCGCCATGCCCGGACCGTCGACGAGGGCGGGCGCGGGCTGTTCATCGTCTCCCAGCTCGCCGCCCACTGGGGCACCCGGTACGGGCGGCACGGCAAGGCGCTCTGGACCGAGCAGGACGTCCCCGGCCTCGACTGACGGAGCCGCTCGACGCGCAGCGCCGCGCACCGGACCGCCGACGAGTCCGCCGCCGGCCGCCCATGACGAGTGCGGCGCCCCGCGGCCGGGTCGGCCGCGGGGCGCCGCGAGCGAGAGGCGGGGTCCGCTCCCAGGTCAGGGAACGGCCGTCACGGGGTCAGCGACGACCGCCACGATCGTGGTCGCGCCCGTGGTCGCGCCCGTGGTCACGATCGTGGTCACGCCCGTTGTCGCGCCCGTGGTCGCGCCCGTGGTCACGATCGTGGTCACGTCCATGGTCACGCCCGTTGTCACGCCCGTGGTCACGCCCGTGGTCGCGACGGTTGTCACGGTCGCGGTCGCGGTCGCGGTCGAGGCCGAGGCCGAGGCCGTAGCCAAGGCCGTAGCCGAGGCCGTAACCGGCGTGGTGGCGGCCCCAGGACTTGGAGTCGACCTGGTAGCCGCGGCTGTCACGCAGGGTCGCGGTGTCACTGTTGTCCCAGACGTACCGACGGCGGTCCTGATAGACGTGGTAGCCGTTGTCGCGGCCGATGCCGGTGTGGACCCGTACCGAGGAGCGGCCGGCAAGACGCAGGTCGAACCGGTAGGTGCGGCGGCTCTCGTCACTGAGCGTCCAGCCACGGAGGTTGACCGTCTGACGGCTGGTGTTGGTGACGGTGACCCACTCGTCGTTGAGGCTGCGGTTGGAGCCGTCATCGCGTCCGGGACTGTCGTACTGGATCTGCCCCAGGACGATGGGCGAATACGTGTACCGACCGCGGTCGTGACCGTGGTCGTCGGCGGCAGCCGGGAGTGCTGCGGCCGCCACCAGGGCGCCGGCCGCGAGAACGGAAGCGGTGAACCGCCGTGCGGAACGGGACATGAAGACCTCTCAGATGCTGGCCCGGACCGCGAGGTCCGAGCGTTGTTCGGTCCCGGCGTGATGCCGAGAACGCACACTTTGGCCCGAACACCCGATTCACGACACACGCCCCGATACGTGTTACGAAATGCAGACATTTCTGTCACACGCGACTGCATTCGACACGCATCCGATGTCTGCAAATCCGTCAATCACTGACCACTGCATCCACCCGTTCGGTATCGGCACGCCCGGCTTTGCGCGCACCCATACCCCTCGGTGTGCGCCACGGGGCACCCCGCGCAACAGGCGCCAAATTCTGTAACAGCCACCCCACAGCCCACCTCGAACGATATTTCGATTAGCCGCAGGAATGGGAAAAGGCGTTCCACTTCCGCCATCCACCAGGCAGTTCCCGCTCATTGCGCGCGGAGCACAACGGTGGTTCAGTGGGAGGTGAAGTTATGAATCGAGGTTCAGATCATCGTGGCCTACCGCCCCACCGCCCGCACCGAGGCGACCCGGCTCGCGCATCGCCAGCGGCTGCTGGACGCCGCACGACAGCTGCTGGCCGAAGGTGGATACGCCGCGGCCAGCATCTCCGCGCTCGCCGAGCGCGCCCAGGTCGCCACCGGCAGCGTCTACAACCACTTCGCCTCCAAGCAGGAGTTGCTGGCCGCGGTCTTCCGGCATGTCGCCGGCCATGAGCTCACCGCGGTACGGGAAGCCGTAGGCGCGAAGAGCGGGGCGGCCGAGCAATTGCGCACCCTGGTCGAGGTGTTCGCGTTCCGGGCACTGCGCACGCCTCGTACGGCCTGGGCGCTGCTCGCCGAGCCCGTCGATCCGCTGGTCGAGGCGGAACGACTGACCTACCGGCGCGGCTATCACGCCCTCGCCGAAACCGTCATCACGGCCGGCATCGAAAAGGGTGAGCTGCCCGCACAGAACGCCCGGCTGTCTGCCGCCGCGGTGATCGGAGCGATCAGTGAGGCGCTGCTCGGCCCGCTGTCCCCGTTGAGCGAGCGGACCGACCCGGAGCCGGTCGTGGCAGGTATCGCCACCCTCTGCCTCAGAGCCGTGGGAGCGATCGGCACCTGACCGGCCCCCGCACCCCACCGTCACTCCCCCGTACCGGCCGACCAGGCAGCCGACATCAGACAGGATCCGCGAGATGACCGTCACCGCATCCCCGACCGGCCTCCGGCCGGAGGCCCCCGCACCGCACCCCACCCACGAGGTCACCAACCAGGCGCCGCCCCGGACCGGCCTCGACGAGTACGGCACCAATGTGCCGCTCGCCGAGGCGGTCCGGACGTTCGGTGCGGCGTGGCACGAGCCGGAACTGCACGAGATCGGCAGCCTGGTCGGCTCCACGAAGTTCCAGACCGATGCGGAGCTCGCCCACACGTCCCCGCCCGTGCTGCGCACCCACGACCGGTACGGCAACCGGGTCGACGAGGTCGACTTCCACCCGGCGTACCACGAGATCATCGGCGCGGCCGTGCGTCATGGCGCGCACACGGCGGCGTGGGCGGATCCGAAGCCGGGTGCCGCGGTGGCCCGGGCGGCGTCGTTCATGCTGTTCGCCCAGGTCGAGCCGGGCCACGCCTGCCCGATGTCCATGTCGCACGCCGTGGTCCCGGTCCTGCAGCGCGACCTCGAAGTGGGCCAGGACTGGTTGCCGGGTCTGCTCAGCCGCTCCTACGACCCGCGGCTGATCGCCCCGGGCAGCAAGTCGGGGCTGACGTTCGGCATGGGGATGACGGAGAAGCAGGGCGGCTCCGACGTCCGCGCCAACACCACGCGCGCGGTCCCGGTCGCGTCCGACCCCGACGGCCGATCCCATCTGCTGACCGGTCACAAGTGGTTCTTCTCGGCCCCGCAGTCGGACGCCTTCCTGGTACTGGCCCAGGCGGCTGCCGGGCTCACGTGCTTCCTCGTACCGCGTGTACTGGCCGACGGCACCCGTAACACGGTCCGTATCCAGCGGCTGAAGAACAAGCTCGGCAACAAGTCGAACGCCTCCTCCGAGGTGGAGTTCGACTCCACGTGGGCGGTACGGGTCGGCGAGCCGGGGCGTGGCGTTCCCACCATCATCGAGATGGTCAACCACACGCGCCTGGACTGTGTACTGGGCACCACGGCTGGCATGCGCCAGTCGGTCTCCGAGGCGATCTGGCATGCGGAACACCGCAGCGCCTTCGGTGCCCGACTGGTCGACCAGCCGGCCATGACGGCGGTCCTCGCCGATCTGGCCCTGGAGACGGAGGCCGCGACCTGGACCTCGCTGCGGCTCGCCCAGGCGTACGAGACGGGCAGCGGCGAGTCCGAGGCGATGTTCCGCCGACTGGCCACGGCGGTGGCCAAGTACTGGATCTGCAAGCGCGGCCCGCACCACGCCTACGAGGCGCTGGAGTGCCTGGGCGGCAACGGCTACACCGAGGACTGGCCACTGGCCCGCCGCTACCGCGAACAGCCGGTGATGGCCGTCTGGGAGGGCTCGGGCAACGTCATCGCCCTCGACGTGCTGCGCGGCATCGCCAGGACCCCGCAGTCGCTGGACGCCTTCTGGGCCGAGCTGGAGACCACCGCCGGTGCCAGTGCCGTACTCGACGCGCAGGTGCGCCGGGTGCGTCGCGAGCTGGCCGAGGACCTGCGCGATCCCCTTTCCGCACAGACGCGCGCCCGGGCGACGGTCGAGGCGATGGCACTGGCCCTGCAGTCCTCGCTGATGCTGCGGCATGCTCCGGCGTCCATGGCCGAGGCGTTCGTCGCCGCCCGTCTGGGCGAGGACCGTGGCCACCAGTACGGCATCCTGCCGCGGGGCACGGACGCCGCCGCGATCGTGGAGCGGCACTTCGGCGGACGCTGAGGGATGTCGCGTAATCCCTGGTGGGTCAGCGCGCGGCATCGGGTGCGGTGCATCGCCGGGCGGAGGGGCGTCCTCGTACCGGGCGTACTCGGGCGTTCCGACAACGCAGCGAGGCGCCGTGGCTGTCGTCGCGCGCCTGCCAGGGATTGCGCGACAGCCCTTGAGGGCCCATGCCTGGTACCCGGCCGACCGGCCGGGCACCACCCCTTCCCCTCATCGATGCGGCATCGCCGTCCGCGCGGTCAAGGGCCGGTGCGTCCAGCCGAGCAAGGCCACCGAGCACACCGCGGCGAACGCGCACCAGGTGGAGATGAACTCCAGACGCCACAGCGTCGCGCAGATCGCGGCCCCGACGGCGACGAGGAGGCCGAGCAGCCGCAGCAGGCGGTCACCGGCGAGCAGCAGGGAGCCGACCGTGGCCACGAGGTAGCCCGCGACGAGCAGTTCGGAGTGCGGAAGGTCGAGGACGTACCCGAGGGTGTGACCGCGGATCTCCGCGGTCACGGGGCTGGTGGCCAGACGGTACGCGAGGGAGGCGGCGGTCGCGGCGCCGGCCACGACGGGGAGCAGCAGTCGGCGCCGGGCCCGCGGCGGCGCGGCGCTCAGCACGGCCGACGGCACCCAGAGCGCAAGCAGTGGAAGGGCGATGACGGCCCAGACCACCGTGGCGGGGCCGGCGCCGCCGCCGGAGCTCCAGATGAACGACTCGATGATCTGATGGGCGCCGAGTAGCAGCGGCAGCGCCGCGAGCGGCAGATCGCGGGACCGGCGGGTGCGCGCGACGCAGACCACTCCGATTACGGCGATGCCGGAACCGGCCGCCAGATCGGCTGTCGCACTCCAGCACATGAAGTCACCCCGGCCCCGAAGTTGTGCGAGTCGCTCTCTGACGGGGGCAACGCTAAGGGCTGTCCCGTAGTCCCTGGTGGATCAGCGCGCGGCGTCGGATGCGGTGCATCGCAAGGCGGAGGGGCGTGCTCATACTGGACGTATTCGGGCGTTCCGACAACGCAGCGAGGTGCCGTAGCCGTCGTAGTACGCCCGCCAGGGATTGCGGGACAGCCCTTAGGTCCTCCTCAAGGGACATGAACGGCGCCCCGCCCACACCCCCGTCCGGCATACCACCGTCCCCTGGGTGCGGTCACGCGGAGCGCGGACAGCGCATGCACGGTGGTGGTCCGCCCGCCACCGGTGGGCTCCGACCCGGGCCGCTGGGGGCGGGAACCGGGTCTTCCTGATGAAGGGGACAGTCGCGGCGCTGCCGGTGCTTCCTCGCCGGAAGCCATCAACTGCGGCCGACCGTGCGAACGTCGGTGGCAAGCACCGCCGGTGTCGGTCAGGTGCGTCCGCTCGCGCTTGTTCACGCCAACTCATTGACCGTCGGATCACGTTGACGTACCGTCACCGCTGATCGCGTACAAGAACTCGGTTCAGAATACGGAACATCGTTCCCTGGCCGAGGAACTGCCTTTACCACCGCACCAACCACCTCACGGGTGCCTGCGGAGGACACCGCAGGCGGTGAGAGGAACTCCTAGTGCGCACAGAGAATCAGCATGCCAGACGGCGGGGCGGCCGGACGGCCGCCTCGTTCATCGCGGTCGTCCCACTGATCGCCGCGGCCCTCACAGCGCTGTTCGCCACCGGCTCGGCCACGGCCGCACCGGCAGCAGGCTCGTACAGCCTGTCGAACGCAGGCAGCGGACGGCTCGGACGCCGGCGGTTCCATGGCCGAGAGCTCACACGGACTTCGGTCGCGGCCGGTGGATCGCCCCGGCGCTGTCGGCGAGGGGGGTGCCGGTGCCGCCCCAGCGCAGTGCGACGATCTCCGCCGCGATCGAGACGGCCACCTCCTCGGGGGTGCGGGCGCCGAGATCGAGGCCGATGGGCGAGCGAAGTCTCGCCAGTTCCGTCTCGCCCAGGCCGGTCTCCCGCAGCCGTGCCAGACGGTCCTCGTGGGTCCGGCGGCTGCCCATCACGCCGATGTACGCCGCCGGGGAGCGCAGAGCAACCTCCAACAAGGGGACGTCGAACTTCGGATCGTGCGTGAGCACACACAGGACGGTCCGCTCATCGGTCTCCGTGGAGCGCAGATAGCGGTGCGGCCAGTCGACGACCACCTCCGCACCGTCCGGAAATCGCCGGGGGTCGGCGAAGACCGGCCGTGCGTCGCAGACGGTGACCAGATAGCCGAGGAAGGCACCGATCCGGGCGACCGCGGCGGCGAAGTCGATGGCACCGAAGACGAGCATGCGCGGAGGCGGGGCGAACGAGTGCAGGAACACGGTGACGTCGTCCTCACGGCGCTCGCCGCGCGGACCGTAGTGGCGCAGGCCCGTCGCCCCTTGGGCCAGCTCGCCCCGTGCGTCGGCGGTGACGGCCGCGTCGAGGCCGCTGTTCCCGAGCGAACCGGACACGGTGTCCGGCCATACGGCGAGCGCGGCGCCCCGCCGGGCAGGGCCGTCGGTCACGGTGGCCACCACCACCGGCCGGTGTCCCGCCACCGACGCGGCGACCTCTCCGAACGCGGGATCGGTCGCGGCCGACACGGGGCGTACGAGGAGGGTGATCTCACCGCCGCAGGTGAGCCCGACAGCGAAGGCGTCCTCGTCGCTGTAGCCGAAAGTCTGCAGTTGTGCCCGGCCGGTCTCGACGACCTCCGTGGCCAGGTCGAAGACGGCTCCTTCGACACAGCCTCCGGAGACGCTGCCCACGACTTCGTCACCGGGGCCCACCGCCATCGCCGCGCCGGGGCCGCGGGGCGCGCTTCGGGTGACCGCGACGACGGTGGCGAGCCCGAACGGCTCCCCGGCGGCGTACCAGCGGCTCAGCGCCGGGAGGATCTCACGCATGACGGGCACCGCCCGCAGCTGCGTCACCGGCACCTGCCGTGGGCGGTGTCCGGCGAGCCCGCAGGCCGTGGCCCTCGACGAAGGCGTCCATGGATGTGCCGTCGGCAGTGAGACCGTACGCCTTGCGGCCTACGGCTTCAGCCCGCCACATCTGTCCAGGCGTACGGCTTGCCCAGAGACCCCTTCGTGGGTCCGGCGCCCACCGCCTCCATTTCGCGATCTGCCGCTCTCATCAGCTGGCCCGCGACATCCTTCATGGCACGGCTCGCCGCGAGTTCGTCCCCGATGGTGGGGATGTCCACGTCCTGCGGGTTGCAGCGGGCGACCCCGTGACCCATGAGTTTCTCCGAACCGGTGTCCAGCACGGCTTCGGCCTTGGTCGTACCGTTCTCCTCGGAGAGATCGAGGTGGACATTCCACTCCAGTGTGCGTGTCATCGCGCACCTCCCTCACCCGCGTCCGGCCGCACTGTGCCACCACCACGCGGTCCTGCCCTCAGGATCCACCCGGCACGCCCGGTTCGCGCTCCGGGGCGTGCCGCCCCGAGACCCGTCGGGATCCGTGACCGGCGGCCCACCCTGCGGGAGTTTCCGCGCCGAAATATGATGCGGAGGGCAACTGCGACGGGAGCCGTCGCCGGACAGTGCCCGCAAGAGCAGTGCCCGCGGGACTGTGCGGGAGGCGTCCCGGATCCGCCCGCCACATGAGTTCCGTGTTGCGGCTCGCGAACGAATGTGTGGAGCGGCCCATGAACCGGCGTCGTCCTCGCCGTTCCGCGAGTGCCGAGGAACTGCTCACCACGCTGCAGCAGCTCACCGCCCGGGCACGTCACGAGGTCCAGCTGCATCAGGCTCGGGTGGAGCTGGCCGAGGCGCTGCAGCAGGATCTGCTTCCCGCAGGCCTGCCCTCGCTCCCGGGGCTGCAGACCGCCGCCCGCTACTCACCGGCCCGCAGCGGACTGGACATCGGTGGCGACTGGTACGACGGCTTTCCACTGCCGGACGGCACACTCGGATTCGCCATCGGGGACGTGCAGGGCCATGACGTGGAGGCCGCCGCGTTCATGGGACAGATCCGGATCGGCATGCGGGCGATCGCCGCCACCACCTCGGATCCGGGCGAGATCGTGGGCCGGACGAACGATCTGCTCCTCTCCATCGACTCCACCCTTTTGGCGACCTGCACGTTCGTCCGTTTCGACCCGCGCGCCGGGGAACTGCGCACGGCTCGGGCCGGACATGTGTCCGCCGTCTGGGCCACGACAGACGGGCGGTCGGGGATCACGCAGGACGCCGGCGGACTGCCGCTGGGTGTCGCGGCGGAGAAGTATCCGGTCACCCGGCACCGGCTGACCGCCCCGGGGGCGTTCGTGCTCGTCACGGACGGAGTCGTCGAAGGGCCCTCCTTCCCGATCGACGAGGGGCTGGACGCGGTGGTGCGGCTGGTGGCCGCCCGGACCTCGGCGTCGGCCGAGGCGCTGGCCGACGAGGTGATGCACACGGCGGAGCGCACCGGTCACCAGGACGACGCGGCCGTCCTGGTCCTGCGCCACAAGGGCTTCCCCGTCGGCTCCGACTGACCGGGGGGCCGGGCCGAGCGTGTCACGCAGCGGCGCGTCCCGGGCCGCGGTGTCTGATGAGGTCTGTGATCCGCAGCGAGGGAACCAGACGTACGGCGTCAGCTGTGCTCCACATCCTGGTCGTCGCCGCCGGCTACTACGGGGCAGGACAGATCGGTCTGCTGAGAAAGGTGACCGTCCACGGCGCCACGGTCACCCCGCTCTGGCCGTCCACCGGAATCGCCCTGGGCTGCCTGTTGTACCTGGGCATCGGCGTCTGGCCCGGCATCACCCTCGGCGCGCTGCTCAACATCGTCACGCTCTCCGACACGGTCACGCTCTCCGACTGGGGAATCATGATGAGCAGTACCGCGGCGCCCGTCTGCTCGTACCTCATGCTGCGCAGATTCGGGTTCCGAATGGAACTGGACCGGCTGCGCGACGGTGTCGTGCTGGTCTTCCTCGGCGCGATGGCCGGAATGCTGATCAGCGCGACGGCCGGAACCGTCCTCTTCGTACTCGACGGCAAGCTGCCCGCAGGCCATTTCTGGCCGGTCTGGGCGGCATGGTGGTCGGGGGACGCCATGGGGGTGCTCGTGGTCACCCCGCTGATGCTCGTCATGCGCAAGGCGCGGCTGCCCCGCGCCGACGACAGATGGCTGGAGGCGACCGCACTGGCGGTCGCCTCCGTCGTGGTCACACTGGTGGCCACGCGGAGCGAACTGTCGATGATCTATCTGGTGTTCCCGCTGCTCATCTGGGCCGCCCTGCGCTTCCAGCTGGCGGGCAGCGCGCCCTGTGCTCTGCTGGTGTCCGTGCTGGCCATCATCGCGGGAGGGGAGGCGGTCGGTCCGTTCGCCGGACACACCGTCCTCCAAGTGATGCTGAACCTGGCGATCCTGAATGGTTCCGTGGCACTGACCGCGCTGCTGCTGGCGGCGATCGTCACCGAGAAGATGGATATCAGGCGCCGGATCGAGCAAGCCTGTGTGGAGCTGGCCGACGTGGTGGACCATCTCGCGCCGGGCAGATCGGCGGCCGCGTGGCCGTCGCGGTACAAGGACAGACGCGACGGCCTCTGACGTCAGGCGGCCGGGGCTCCCGCTTCACCCCGCACGCCCCTCACCCGGCGTCACTGCGGAAAGTGACGGTCCAGGAAGTCGTTGCGGAACTTGCCCGCCGGGTCCGACCTGGTCGTCAGCTTCTCGAAGGCGGCGTACTGCGGGTACAGCGTGCGCAGCGTCTCGGGTGCGGTCGTGAACACCTTGCCCCAGTGCGGGCGGGCCCCGAACGGTGCCAGTGCCTCCTCGATCGCCCCGAGCACCGGTGTGACGGCGGCGATGTCCTGCACCCAGGTGAAGTGGAAGGCCACCGCGTCGGTCCCGCTCGCGGGGCTCAGCCACAGGTCGTCGCGGGCCACGGTGCGGATCTCGCCGATCTGCAGCAGTGGGGCGATCCGGTCCCGGAGCCGGTCGAGCGCCGCGAAGGCTGCCGCAGCGTCGCTCCGTGCCACGAAGTACTCCGACTGCAGCTCGTCCCCGTTGCTCGGGGTGAACTCCAGCCTGAAGTGCGGCAGACGCGTGTGCCACGCACCGGGAACACCCTGCTGCCGTGTGCAGTTCGCGGCCGGCATGCCCTGGATCGGGTGGCGCGGACCGTCCGCGAGCCTCGCGCCGAGCCACTCCGCGGGCGCCTCCGCCGGTCCGTCCGCACTCACTCGCTGCTTGAGCCAGACCTGGTTGACGGGGCCGCCCCGCCAGTCGGTGAAGAGGCTGACGCTGTACGCGGCCGACATCACCTCGTCGAACCCGGCCCGGTCGCCGATCCGGGCCTGCGGCAGATCCTCGTAGACCCACTGCCGTACGTCGAAGGCGGGCACCAGGTCCAGCGTCAGCCGGGTCACCACGCCGAGGGCGCCCAGGGCGACCACTGCTCCGGGGAAGTCCGCGTCGCCGCGGGTCAGCCGCGCGGTGGTCCCGTCCGCCGTGACCATGTCCAGCGCCCGGACCGCACCCGCCAGAGAGGTGTTGGCAACCCCGGAGCCGTGCGTTCCGGTCGCGCAGGCGCCGGCCACCGAGATGTGCGGCAGCGAACCCAGGTTGTGCAGGGCGAAGCCGTTCCGGTGGAGTTCGTCGGCGAACTCCCCGAATCGCAGTCCCGCGCTGACGGTGACCGTCCCCGCCGCCCGGTCGATGTCGACGGTGCGTGGCAGTCCGGCCACCGACACAAGGTCTCCGGCCGTGTCCGCGACGGTACTGAAGGAGTGCCGGGTGCCCAGCGCCCGTACCTTTGTGCCGGTGGCGACGATCTCCTGCAGCTCCGCCTCCGAGCTGGGGGTACGCAGCCGCCGCGCACCGAAGGTGATGTTTCCGGCCCAGTTCTTCTCCGCGGGAGTCACCGCACGTCCTCTTTCGCTCGTGGCCGGCCCTCGCCGCCTCCGGCCCAGTCTCCCAGACGCGGAGGCGACCGTACGAGGTGGTGACATGTCCGCGCACCATCCAGCGCGGAATCGCCCGAATGCCCACAGCCGGCCACAAGGCCCTGTGATCCGGCCCGGATCGGGACGAGGCCAAAGCGGCAGCTCGCGTTCTGAACTTCACGAGAACTCCAGCGAAATGGCACGTGTGTGGATATCGTGCACCGAGCGAGGGCGCATCCGTCAGTCCACGGGATCGGCGGATGCGTCCTGTTTGTGGAGATGCAACTGTGACTGGGGGGTTCATGGGGCATGTCGAGCTACCCGAATCCGAAATATCAGGACCCGCGGGACTGGCGGGGGCGCCACGTCCGCGGACTGCTTCGAACAGGCCGCACAGCACGGAACTCGAACAGCTGTGGAGCGCCCCGACCGTACAGCGCAACCGTTCCGACCACCGGCCGGGCCCGAAGAAGAGACCGGGCCGGTACCTGCCGCTCATCGTCTGCACCGATCTTCTCGGCCTGGGGATACCGGCCTGGATCGTACTGGGCGCCTACGGGCAACCGCGGGCACAACTCGCCGCCGTGGTGTCCGCGTCGGCGTGGGCAGGTGTCAGGGCCATGCGTGGCAGGTACACGAGCCAGCGGCCGGCGGGCTTCGCGGGCGCGCTGACCGCTCCGGGGGACTGGCTGCTGTTCATGGGCGTGATGGCCGTGCTCGCGACCGTGTTCAGGGAGCCGGTCCAGCCGGTGACCGCCGTCGCGGCGCTGGTGCCCGGCCTGCTGGTAACCGTCGTCGTGTCGACGGTCCGTCACCTCCCGTGGCCGGGAGAGCGACAGCGTGCCGTGCACCGGGTGCTCGTGGTCGGCGAGGCGCCGGGGGTGGACCGGGCGGTGCAGCTGCTCGGTTCCCGTACGGACCACGCCTACACCGTGGTGGCCGCCATACCCGTGGGCGCGGCGTCACTGAGCTGTGAGTCTCCGGTGCCGGGGCGGCTCGCACCCGCCCCGGCCGACGACGACGTGACGACGGTCCTGGGCGGAGCCTTCGCCCACGACGCGGATCTGGCGCTCGTCGTACCCGGACCGCAACTCTCCGGGGAACGCCTGCGACGCCTGTCCTGGGGGCTGCACGACGGGGGGCTCCAGCTGTCCGTGCTGTCGGACCTCTCGGACATCGCGGCAGGCCGGGTGCGTCCGGCCTCCGCGGCCGGGCTGACGCTGCTGCACATCGTGCCGCCGCTGCGCCGGGGGCCGCAGATGGCGCTGAAGGCCGCGGTGGACCGTACCGGTGCGGTCCTCGGACTCGTCCTGCTGACGCCGCTGTTGCTCCTGATCGGGGCGGCAATACGGTTCACCTCCGACGGTCCGGTGTTCCACCGCCAGATCCGTCAGGGGCAGCACAACCAGCCGTTCACCATGTGGAAGTTCCGCACGATGGTGGAGGACGCCGAAACGCACAAGGCGGAGCTGGCGACGGCGAACGAGAACGACGGTGCGATGTTCAAGATGCGCCGCGATCCGCGGGTGACCCGGATCGGCCGGGTACTGCGCCGGACCTCGCTCGACGAGCTGCCGCAGCTGCTCAATGTCATCCGGGGCGACATGTCGCTGGTGGGTCCGCGGCCTCCCCTGCCGGAGGAGGTGTCCCGCTACGACGAGCGTGAGCTCCGTCGGCTCGCGGTCCGGCCCGGGCTGACGGGCCTGTGGCAGGTCAGCGGACGTTCGGACCTGTCCTGGCAGGAGACCGTCTCGCTCGACCTGTGGTACGTCGACAACTGGTCGGTGGCCACGGACCTGGGGCTCATGGCCCGTACGCTGCGCGCCGTCACCGACGGCCGCGGGGCGTACTGAGAGCGGCGGGAAGCCGGATGTGAGAAGTGAACGTCGGCCGGCCCCGCGGGGCCGGCCGTCGCGCTGCGGCGACCGCCCGGTCCGGCGGACCGGGCGGCAGTGGTCAGCGGTCGGTGTCCCGGTGATCCAGCCACCAGGCGTAGGTGCGGGCGATTCCGTCGCGCAACGGGATCTGCGGTTTGAAGCCGAGGGAGGAGAGGCGGGAGATGTCGAGAAGCTTGCGCGGGGTGCCGTCGGGCTTCGACGTGTCCCACGAGACGCCGCCCTGATAGGCCGTCACGTCCCGCACGGTGGCAGCGAGTTCATGGATCGTCAGGTCCTCGCCGCAGCCGACGTTGACCGGTTCGTCACCGTCGTAACGCTCGAGGAGCAGAAGGCATGCCGCGGCCAGGTCGTCGACGTGCAGGAACTCGCGCCGGGGGCTGCCGGAGCCCCAGAGCGTGACCTCGGGTGCGCCGCCGTGTCGCGCCTCGTGGAAGCGGCGGATCAGGGCGGGCAGGACGTGCGAGGAATCCAGGTCGAAGTTGTCGCCGGGCCCGTAGAGATTGGTGGGCATGGCGCTGATGTACGAGGCCCCGTACTGCCGCCGGTACGACTGGGTCTGCACGATGCCGGCGATCTTGGCCAGCGCGTACGCCTCGTTGGTCGGCTCCAGCGGGCCGGTGAGCAGGGCGTCCTCGGGGATCGGCTGCGGCGCACGCTTGGGATAGATGCAGGACGAGCCGAGGAAGAGCAGCCGCTCGACCCCGGCGGCATGCGCACCGGCGATCACGCTCAGCTGGATGCGCAGGTTGTCCTCGAGGAACTGCACCGGATACGTGCTGTTGGCCATGATCCCGCCGACCTTGGCGGCGGCCAGCACCACGGCGTCCGGGCGGATGTCACGCAGAAAGGCCTCGGTCGGTACGGCATCGCGCAGATCGAGGCTGTCGCGGCCACGGGTGATCACCTCGTGGCCTTCGGCGGTGAGGCGGCGCACCACTGCCGAGCCGACGAGTCCGCGGTGGCCCGCGACGAATATGCGGGCGCCGGGTCGCAGGAGGGGGCGGACGGATTCCTGGGGAGGGCCGGGGAGATCAGTCGTCATGGCTCGGATTGTGCCAGTAGCTGTACACCGCGGTGCCGTTTTGCCGCAGATCGCGCAAATACCGATATTTCGGTGACCCAGCCACCTCTCCGGCGACCTCAGAGGGGGGGAGGACGTGGCGAAGACCGCGCTCATCACCGGCGTGACCGCACGCCCCGGTACTCGCCCTCCGTGCGCCAGGAGGGGTTCTCCTGGGAACAACCCCAAAAGTGATCTTATGCGTTCACGTGATGCGCAAGTGGTCTTCACAGTAAGGTCATTGCACCATCAACACCGATACCGATATCCCGCAGGACCGGATGCCATGTCCGGACACCTGAATCCGGGAAACGGACGTCACGTTCACCGTGGGGGGAGAGAACGGATGGGGCACAGGGTCGGCTACGCGCCGGGAGTCTACGACCTGTTCCATGTAGGGCACCTGAACATCCTGCGGCATGCCCGCAGCCAGTGTGACTACCTGGTGGCGGGGGTTGTCTCGGACGAGATGGCCGCGCTCGCCAAAGGCCACAAGCCGGTGATTCCACTGCCGGAGCGGCTCGAGATCGTCCGCAGCGTGCGCTACGTGGACGCGGCGTTCGTCGAGACCGTGCCCGACAAGGTCGAGACGTGGCAGCAGGTCAGGTTCGACGTCATCTTCAAGGGAGACGACTGGCGGGGCACGGAGAAGGGCAAGCGGCTCGAGCGCGACTTCGCCGAAGTCGGTGTGGAGGTCGTCTACTTCCCGTACACCGTGCATACGTCCAGTACCCAGCTGCGCCGGGCACTGGACACGCTCGTCAGCCCGCCGCCCGGAGCGCTTTCAGCTCCCTGAACCATTTGACGAGGAAGGCCACCAGGAACAACGCGTGCACGGCGGCGAGCACGGCATAGCCGATACGGAACGCGGCCTCGTCCCCGAGCAGCAGGAACACCAGGCAGAACACCCCGTAGTCGGCGGGGAGCAGCGCCACGGCCCGCACCCGGGACACCGGGGCCGTGGCGCTGCCGGGCGGTGCGGGGCGGGCGGCGGCCCTGCCGAGCTGTTCGCGCAGCAGACCGGCACAGAAGGTCAGCACGGCGACGAACAGGAAGCCCAGCGGCAGCAGCAGCCAGCCCTCGCCGGGCAGCTCGAAGAACCGGTGGAACGAGATCAGCACAGCGGTGTGTACGAGGATCATCTTGGCGCAGTCCACGACATGGTCCAGCCACTCACCGTCGGGCCCGCCCCGCCCGGTCAGCCTGGCGAGCTGCCCGTCGGCCGAGTCGAAGGCGAAGCCGACCACCAGAGCGGCGTACACGACGGCCGCGAGCCCCCAGGACGGACGGACCAGCGCCACCGACGCGATGGCGGAGAAGGTGAACACCGCACTGACCGAAGTGACTTGATTCGGCGTCAGCCCGGCTCGAAAGGCGCCGGCTGCGAGCACCCGCCCGGCCGGACGGTTCACGTACCGCGAGTAGAGCGACACACCCTTGGCGGTCTTCTGTGCGCCGCGCAACTCACGCAGCACCGTACCTGTGGATCCCATACGCCCCCCAGCGTCCAGCCGTTCCCGCAGCGTCGGCGGAGCACCGACGACGCTGCGGTCGGAGCCGCATCATGGCACGGAGAGCCTCTGTCACGGGGCTACTCCCGACGTCGGACCGGCAGGCGGTCGCCTCAGGCGGGCGCGGTACGGCACTCCGGGTGGCCCCAGCCGTTCGGGTTCTTGGCGATCATGTCCTTGGCCGCGTAGGGCTTTCCGCAGTGGCAGCGGCCCGCGAACCTGGCCCGGATGGTGCCCCCGGTGCGAGCGGGGCGTGCCGCTCCGTCCGTCTTCTTCGCCGCCGTACCGCCGCTCCGGCCTCCGGACGCCCTGGCAGGGGCGGGAGTCGGCAGCGGAGAGCCGTGTGCGGAACCCGCCGCCTGCTGGGCGACGGCGGCCTCGCTGGCCGCCTGGTCGGCAAGGGCGTTGAGCGGGTCCCCGTCCACCTGGTGGGCGGGCACGTAGACGAAGTTCACGGTCCGGCCGCTGAGCAACGCGTCGATGCGGGCCACCAGATCGCGGTTGGCCACGGGCTTGCCGGCCGAGGTCTTCCACCCGTTGCGTTTCCACCCCGGCAGCCACTTCGTGACCGCGTTCATGGCGTACTGCGAATCCATCCGGACCTCGATCTCCGCGCCCGGGTCGGTGGACTCCAGCAACTCCTGGAGTGCGGTGAGTTCGGCGACGTTGTTGGTGGCGGTGCCCAGCGGCCCCGCCTCCCAACGCTCAGGGCTCCCCTGCGCATCGGCCACGACCCACGCCCAGGCCGCAGGCCCCGGATTACCCTTCGATGCCCCGTCACACGCGGCGATCATGCGCTCGTTCATGCCCCCGATCATGCCAGCGTCACGCCTGCCCACGGCTGCGCAGCCCCGACGGTGACGCAGCGTAACGCTTCGGAATGCGGAGAGCCCGCGACGCTGGTTCCCTGATGGAGCCCGCTCTTCCCTAGCGTCAAGGAGTGACGATGAGCGTTGCAGGCGAAACCAGTGGCCGAGCCCAGCAGATGCGCGAGAAGGCCAAGCACATGACCGAGGCCGCGGAGCGCGCCACCGATCCCGAGCAGCGTCAGCGGCTCGAGGAGAAGGCTCGGAAGCTGCAGGAGCAGAGCGAGCAGCTCAGCAACATGAGCGGCGAGACGCGACCGCACAAGTAGGACCACCACCACGCACAGGCCGATGGTTTCGCCGCTCTGACCATGAGTGGGCGGCGAACCATCGGCCTCTGCCGTTGGTGCCCGGCTTCTGCCGTCGGCACCCGGAGCGGAGTTACTCAGTGTCGTCCTTCCGACACGGACGGACCGCGGACAGGCGCCGACACGTGGTCGACATGTCGAAGGGAAGCCATCGCACGGCGACGATCCGCGCTTCGAATTCACGCGTGCCGACGACTGCCTGATCGGCAGTCAGCCCCTGGGAACGGCTCGGCGGGAGCGACGACTGCCGGACGAGGTACCCCACCGGCCGTACCGAAACGAGCAGTTGGATGCCGATCTCCACCGCGGACCCCGCAGCGACCCACCGGAACGGGCGCGTATCCGCGTCCCGACCAATCCACCCACGGGTCAAGGAGATTCCGCACCGAGCACAGAGTTGCTCAGTGCTCGGTGACCGCACGGACCAGCGGTGAGCCGAGCACCTGGTGTCCGCCGCTGGCCATCATCCGCACCTCGCCGTTCTCGCTGATCTCCGCGCGTACGATGCCTGTCTCGTCCTCGTAGATGGGATAACCGCCGGCCCCCTCCCGTGCAGTCCGCCGAACAATCACAGCGTCGTCCTCGACGGCAGATGCCTGAAATACCAGCTCGTAACTTTCTGGGTAATCCATAAGGGGCTCCGCCCGACGATCTTCGGCGGCGAGTCCGCTGCCTGCGTCTCCCATTGTCGCCCACACCCTCGCGCTGTGCCTCAAGAGGATCCGGAGGCACAGGACCCTCAGGGCGGCGGTGCGGGCTCGTCCGCTCCGCGGGTTCCCCGGCGGATGAGCCCCTCGATGATCGCGTCGAGTTCGTCGGCAACCGAGTAGTCGGCGGCGTAGGCACGCCACTGGTCCTTGATGGCGGTGAGCCGCGGCAGCTCCTCCGCGTCCTCCTCCGTGACCATCTCGGGGAAGTAGCGCCTGCTCGGCGGGTGCTCCGCACGGCGGGCGGCGGCCCTGCGGAAGATCAGGTCGCCGTATATGTACTGCCAGATCGTCCAGCAGGCACGTACCGCCCGGGCCGGGGAGAGACCGCACTTCTGGGCGCAGTCGAGGATCTCCTCCACTATCCACAGGACATCCCTGTCGGTGAGCTCGCCCAGCGCCAGGACGTCGAGCACCCATGGGATCCGGCGGAGGATCTCATGAGCGTGCACAGAGACCGCGAGCAGCCGCGCGCGGGGGTCCTCGGGCAGATCGGGGCGCGGCAAGGCGCCCGCGGTCCCGGACAGGGTGAGCATCAGCAGCTCGTCCTTGTCCCGTACATAGTGGTAGAGCGCCATCGGCGTGCTGCCGAGCTCCTTCGCCACCCGTCGCATGCTCAGGGCGTCCAGGCCCTCTTCCTCGAGGATGCGGCGCGCGGTGGCGACCATCGTGTCGGGGTCGAGCCTCCTCGGCCGTCCCACGGACCGCCCGCTCGCCGCCTGCTTCTTTTCTGCACCCGACACATGACCTATTGTCCCTCTCACCTCCCCCGCAACCGTTTTCGTATAGGTAAAATAATCTGCTCACGAGGGTCAGACCCGGCGCCGCACGCGCAGCCGGGATCCCGCGTCCGATGCGCAGGTGATCTGCCAGACCACTGCTGCGGCCAGCCCCCAGATCAGCCCCACCGCACCGATGTGGCCGGCGAATCCGGCGAGCGCGAGCGTCAGCAGCAGACAGGGCAGCGCCCAGGCGAGGGTGTGCCCCCATGGCGCATCGGCCACCACCGCGGCCAGCACTCCGACACCGAAGTACACGGCCAGGCCGACGCCCAGCAGCCAGCGTGCCTCGTCCGGGGCGGGGCCGTGCGGATGCGCGATGGCCAGCCCCAGCCCCGCAGCCAGGACAGCGATCACGCAGGATGTCACGCAGTGCAGCGTCAGGGTGACGCGCACGGGCAGGTCGTCCGGACCGGGCTTCGGCACGCCGCCGAAGCCGTGCAGCAGCGACATGCTCCACAGCGCGACGAGCAGGACGAAGGAACCGGTCGCGACGCCGGCCATGGGCAGGTCCCAGACGGTGTCCGCTGCTGCCGAGGTGATCCGGACGACCCCCTCGCCCAGCACGATGATGACGAAGAGGCCCAGTCGCTCCACCATGTGCGGCACATCGGAATAAGCCGCCTCGATGGCCGGCAGCCGATCGGAGTGCCCTCGCTTCCGGACGAAGCGCTGGACCCGGTCCTGTGCGTCTTGCAGCATGCGGCTGCCCGAGACGGTGAGCATGATCAGCAGGTCGAACGCGAGGCCGAGAGCCCACAGCCAGTACCGCATCGGGGCATCCACCCACAGCGAGATGATCCAGGGCAGCGTCCCGCCGCCCACTTGAGCGAGCGGCCAGTCCACCACGATCTGTCCGGGCCGCCAGAGCCGGCCGGACAGCCAGCGCACGAAGGCGTACGCGATCGCGAACGCCAGGGCGTGGTCGGTACGGATACCAGGCACGGCCGCGACCATGACGGCCAGCCCGAGCATCGCCAGCAGGAAGCCGGGCGTCCAGGCGCGGCTTCCCTCGACGTTCCCGTAGACGGCGAAGCAGACCCACGCGATCCAGAAAGCCAGATAGAGCACCACGTACAGGCCGAGGTCGGCGACTGCCGGTCTGTCGTGCAACAGGTGCGAGAGCTGGAGGACACCCGCGACGACGACCAGGTCGAAGAACAGCTCGACCCAGGAGGCGTGCCGCTGGGCGGGCGGCTGACGTGTGCTCATGAGGGAATCATGGGCCAGGCGTTCCGCTCCTGGACGCAGGCAGCCACGTCTCGCGGGGCACGATCCGGGCCAGGGCGCGGCAGGAGCGCGGCCGGCGAGGACGGTCACAGCCGGACGATGACCAGGGCGGCGTCGTCGATGGCGCCGCCCGGCGGGAGCAGTTCGAGCAGGACGGCGTCGGCAAGGGGTTCGGGGTCGATGCCCTGGTGGCGGACGAGGGAGTCGGCGAGGCGGTCGAGGCCGACGTCGATGTCCTCGCGGCGGCGTTCGATCAGGCCGTCGGTGTACAGAACAAGGGCGTCCCCCGCGGCGAAGACGGTGGTCCCTTGAGGCCGGGGGACGGAGTCCGGGCGGGCGCCGAGCGGGGGGTCGGTGGCCTGGTCGAGGAACTCCACAGCGCCGTCGGTGTGCAGCAGCGCGGGAGGGGGGTGCCCGGCGCTGCTGTAGCTGATGGTGTGCGTGTCCCAGTCGATGCGGGTCGTGACGACGGTGGTGTTCTCGGCGCCGTCGACCGAGCGGGCGTACAGGTCGACGACTTCCAGGGCCTGGGCGGGGCCGTGGGCGACGCGGGACGCGGCGCTCAGCGCGCTGCGGAGCAGGCCCATGACGCCGGCGGCTCGAAGACCGTGGCCGACGACGTCGCCGACCGCGACGCCGACGCAGTCGCCGGGCAGATCGACCAGGTCGTACCAGTCTCCGCACACGTTCAGCGAGCCGACCGCGGGCCGGTAGCGCACGGCGGGGCGGTGGCGGCCGACGGGTCCGGGGACGGGCAGCATGGCCTGCTGCAGGGCGAGGGCCACCTCACGCTCCCGGGCGTGGGCCTGCCGCAGTCGTTCGTTGACCTCCTGCAGTTCCCGGGCCCGGGTGTAGAGCTCGGCCTCCAGCACGCGGGTCCGGTCGCTGTCGGGGCCGCCACGGGCCTTGATGAGCTCGGTCACCTCCTCCACCCGGTGCACCAGCAGGACCACCCGCCCGTCGGCTCCGAACACCGGGGCGTTGACCGGGCTCCAGTACCGCTCCTCCCACTCGCCCGGCCGCTCCGAGGACTGGACATCATAGGGCTGCAGCGCCATGGCGTCCCGCTCGCCGGTGTCCAGCACCCGCTCGAGCGACGCCTCCAGATTCCGCATGCCGGTCGCGGCAGGGTTGTTCGGATTGTCAGGGAACACGTCGAACAGGTACCGGCCGACCACCTGTTCGCGCGTGCGCCCGGACATGCGGAGGAACTCTTCGTTCACATCCGCGAACATTAGTTCCGGGGTGAGCAGCGCCACCATGCCGGGCAGCCCCTGGAACACCGCCGCGTAGTCGATCCCGTCATCCGTCATGGTCCGCCTGCCTCAGTGTCCGTCGTCGGCGTGTGACCCCACGCTCCGGCCGGGGCCGCCGACGAACGGGCCGGGAGCACAACCGTCTGCGCGAGAGAGTGCCCGGAGCGGGCGAGCCGGTGTCAGAAGTCGACCGCCTCGCGGATGAGCGGGCAGGTCATGCAGTGGCCGCCGCCACGCCCACGGCCGAGTTCGGCGCCGACGATGGTGATGACTTCGACCCCGGCCTTGCGCAGGAGGGTGTTGGTCTGCGTGTTGCGGTCGTAAGTGAAGACGACGCCGGGCTCCAGGGCGACGGCGTTGTTGCCGCTGTCCCACTGCTGCCGCTCGGACGCGTACACGTCGCCGCCTGTCTCGATCACCCGCAGGCCCGGCAGGCCCAGACCCTTGGCCACGACATCGACGAACGCTGCCGATCCCTCGTCGGTGATGTCGACACCGGGAGCATTGCCGCCGGGGCGCAGGGAGAAGGTGTGGACCGCCTCCATGATCGTCGGGTAGACCGTCACGATGTCCCGGTCGGCGAACGTGAAAACGGTGTCCAGGTGCATCGCCGCGCGGAGCTTCGGCATTCCCGCGACGATGACGTGCTCGGCGGCGCCGTTCCTGAAGAGTGCGGCCGCGACCTGGGTGATGGCCTGGCGGGAGGTGCGTTCGCTCATGCCCATGAGCACCACACCGTTGCCGACGGGCATGATGTCGCCGCCCTCGAACGTGGCCTGGCCCCAGTCCAGTTCCGGGTCTCCCCACCACACGGTGGAGCCCATGAAGTCCGGGTGGAAGGTGTAGACGGCCTTCATCAGGAGGGTTTCGCCGTGCCGGGCCGGCCAGTACAGCGGGTTCATGGTCAGGCCGCCGTAGAGCCAGCAGGTGGTGTCACGGGTGTAGAGCGTGTTCGGCAGCGGTGGCATGAGGTACTCGCGCGCGCCCGTCGAATCGCGGGCCAGGGTGACGTACCCGGAGCGGAACTCGTGCGGCAGGTCCGTGGTGGCGAGACCGCCGATCAGGTACTCGGCGAGGCGGCGCGGATCGAGTGATTCCAGAAAGGCGCGTGTGTCGTCGATGAGCCCGATGCCCACCTCGTTCGCGGTGATCTTCCGGTCAAGAAGCCAGGTCCGGGCCTCGGGAATCGCCATCGTCCGGGCAAGCACATCGTGCAGTTCGACGACCTCGACACCGCCTTGCGTCAGCTTGTTGACGAAGTCGGCGTGGTCGCGCTGCGCGTTCTCCACCCACATGACGTCGTCGAAGAGCAGGTCGTCGGAGTTGGTCGGGGTGAGTCGGCGGTGCGCCAGACCCGGCGCGCAGACCAGTACCTTGCGCAGCCTGCCGACTTCGGAATGGACGCCGAGTACCGGCGCGGACGTGGGTGTGTCGGTCACGGTGTGTGCCTTTCCGCATGGGGCGAGGGAGACGGGACGGCTGAGGCAGATCAGAGCTCGATCCAGCCGGCCGCCAGGGCGATCACGCCCACGACGGCACCGGCGATCGAGACAGCGCAGATCACCGCTTCGGCGGGCGAGAACAGGCGTCTGTTCCGCTCCCGCCTCGCCTTGACGAACAAGAAAGTCGCCGGGGCATAGAGGATGAACGAGAGCAGTACGAACCTCAGTCCGGCGGCGTACACCAGAAACGCGGTGTAGAGCGTCGCCAGCAGGGCGATCACCAGTTCCCGGCGAGGTCCGCGCTCCACGGCGCTCCCCCGGCCCGGCCCGAATGCGATCTTGACGGCGAAGGCGGCCGCGAGGAAGAACGGGATCAGGCTGAGCACGCTGGTCAGGTCGAGGGCGAAATTGAAGGCGTCGTCCGACAACATCGTGACGACCAGGACGATCTGGCTCAGTGCGGTGGTCATGAGAAGGGCGGGCACGGGGACGTCGGGCCGCGGTGGCACGGCCCAGGAAGCGGGGCATGTCATCGTCCTTGGCCGCGACGAACAGCACCTCTGCAGCCATAAGCGTCCATGCCAGATAGGCGCCGAGCACGGAGACGATGAGCCCCACGCTGACGAAGGCCATGCCCCAGGTGCCGACCGCGGCCTGGAGCACGCCGGCCATGGAGGGCTGGCGCAGCTCGGCGATCTCACCCATCGGCAGGATTCCGTACGACACGATGGTGACCGAGGCGAAGACGGCGAAGACGCTGAGGAATCCCAGGACGGTGGCTCTGCCGACGTCCTCGCGCCGCTTGGCGTGGCGGGAGTAGACGCTGGCTCCCTCGACACCGAGGAAGACGAAGACGGTGGCGAGCATGGTGCCGCGGACCTGGTGGGACAGCGAACCGGCGTAGTCGGCGCCGCCGAAGTTCTCCGCGAAGACGGACGGGTCGAAGTAGAAGAGGGACAACAGGATGAAGACCAGGATCGGTACGACCTTGGCCACGGTCACCACCCGGTTGATGGCCGCCGCTTCCTTCACTCCGCGCCGGATGAGCAGGAAGAACGCCCACAGCCCGACGGATGACAGGACCACCGCGAGGAGCGTGTCGCCGTCGCCGAGTGCGGGTGCGACGGCACCGATCGTCGACATGATCAGCACCCAGTAGGTGACGTTGCCGACGCACGCGCTGGCCCAGTATCCGAACGCCGAGAAGAAGCCCAGATATTCACCGAAACCGGCCTTTGCGTAGGCGTAGACGCCCGCGTCGAGATCGGGCCTGCGCACCGCGAGAGCCTGGAACACGAATGCCAGCATCAGCATGCCGACGCCCGCGATGACCCACGAGATCAGCGCGCCGGCGACTCCGGTCTCCTCGGCGAACCGCCGTGGCAGGGAGAACACCCCGGCACCCACCATGGAGCCGACGACCATCGTCGTCAGCGTGAACAGGGTCAGCTTGACCGCAGGCCGCCCTTCGGCCGCGGCGGACGGGGTGGTGCCGGTGTCGGAGTCGGTCATCAATTCCCTCGTCGACGCGCCCTGTGACGGACGCATTGGCTGTTACTGGGCCGTGGGACCGGCTGCGACGGGTTGCGTCATCTCGATCTGGAAGCCGCTGATGCCGTGGAGCACGCTCCGGGCGGGGCTCGGGTCGTCGAAGACGGCGTACGGCGCGTACGACGACGCACCCTGGCCGGCCCGCTGTACGGCGGACCGGCTGTGACCGTTCCTCATCGCGACAAGCGCGGCAGTCATCGCGCCCATGACCAGGGGCACCTGGATCGGACCGTCCGGAGCATCGAGAACGAAACGCGCGAGTGTGCCGGCCACCAGGACGGTCGGCACGACAAAGAAGGGGACGGCCGCGTCAGCCGATGAAGGCACCCGGAGGCGCGCTCGCGTTCCGCCTGGTCGTCGTCCGCCACATCAGCTCCGGTTCGCACAGGCCCGCCGATCGCAACACCGCACTTTCGCCCAGACGGAAATCTAGTACCGTTCAATTAGTTTGTCGCGCTTTGCACCATTTAGAACTTCATGCGGTTCTTGCTGTGCTCCCTTCGCCACAGGGCTTGCCGGCACCCCGTGCGCACAGGACACCCTCCCTCCATGGCGCGGGGACCGGCCGCCTCAGCCTCGCGACCGTCCTTCTCAGTCAGTCACCCTGAAACCGTCGAGTGTGGTGTACTGCGCGCGGCGCTTCACGATCTGCGCGGTGTGCTCACCCGCGGTCAGCCCCTCGACGCCGAAGATCTCGGCCTGTACCTGGCGCGTGGTGGCGGTGGTGTCCACCGACCCCTGCGACGCGCCGTCGACGAAGACCTCGACGCTGCCCTGGTCGGGTCGCCTCGTTGATCGCCGAGGTCGCATGCGAAACGGGTTTCCACGTCCAGATCTACGACGCTACGTACTGACGGTCACCTATCAGGCCGCGTCCTGCTTCGCCAGGAGTATCCGATGGGGCATCGGCTGCCGGGCCTCACCCGGGTCCCGACCGGGAGAACATGGGCTGTTCAGGCCGGCACCCCGGCGTCGTGGACCAGCTTCTGCTCGGTCCAGATGGTCTTGCCCCGCTGCGTGTAACGCGTTCCCCAGCGGTCGGAGCACTGGGCGACGAGGAGCAGCCCGCGGCCGCCCTCGTCGGTGGTGCGGGCATGTCGAAGACGTGGCGCGGTGCTGCTGCCGTCGAAGACCTCGCAGGTCAGGACGAGGTCGTGGATCAGGCGCAGTCGGATGGGAGCCTTGGCGTGCCTCATGGCGTTGGTGACGAGTTCGCTGGCGATGAGCTCGGTGGCGAACGCCTCCTCGTCCAGGTCCCATGATGTGAGCTGGCGGGTGACGAGCGACCGGGCCGTGGAGACGATGGCCGGGTCCGTCGGCAGGTCCCACGATGCGACCCGGCCTGGGTCCAGCGCGTGTGTACGGGCGACGAGGACGGCGGCGTCCTCGTCGGCCTGCTCCGGGACGAGCGCCTCGGTGAGCATGCAGGCCGTCTCCTGCACCGAGCCGGACGGCCGGGCGAGCAGGTCCGCGAGTCGGGCCTCGTCCGGGTCGCCACCGCGCGCCCGCAGGAGCCCGCTGGTGTGCAGCACGACCACCGAGCCCTCCGGCAGCGTCACATCGGTCTTTGCGAACGGCGGCCCGGGGAGGCCGAGCGGGGCGGCGGACGGAACGTCCAGCATCATCGCTGTCCCGTCCGGGTGGACGACAGCGGGGCCGGGATGGCCCGCGCCGGCCGCACAGCAGTGCAGGGAGATGGGGTCGTAGACCAGATAGAGGAAGGTGCACCAGGCACCCGAGTCGGCATGCGGCGCTTGGGAGCCTGCTTCGTGGGGCGGTTCGTTGCCGTCGCGCCGGGGACCGGCGTCGTCGGCCAGACGCCGCACCAGGTCATCGAGGCGCGCGAGCATCTCGTCGGGCTCCAGGTCCAGATCGGAGAGCGTGTGCACGGCCGCGCGGAGCCGTCCCATGGCGGCGGCGGTCTCCATGCCGCGCCCGGGCACACTGCCTGCCACGAGCGCCACCCGGGCTCCCGACAGCGGCACGACATCGACCCAGTCGCCGCCGGCCCCGCCGTGCACGTACTCGTAGGCCACCTCCACCCCGTTGTTCCGGGGAGGTCCCGTCGGAAGCAGACTGCGCTGCAATGCCATCAGCGAGTCGTGCTCGCGCACGTAGCGGCGGGCGTTGTCCAGGCAGAGAGCGGTGCGGCGCCCGAGCTCGGTGGCCACCATGAGATCGTCCTGCTGGAACGGGCCCTGCTCCCCCCAGCGGTAGAAGGTGGCGATCCCCAGGGCACGGTCCTGGGCGACCAGCGGTACGAACATGAGTGAGTGGATCTTCTCCTCCAGCATCCGACGGCCGCGAACGGGATCGCTCAGCACCCAGTCGCTGTCGGGGGTCAGCGGGCTGATCAGGCGCGGTTGCAGATCGGAGAGTGCCTGGGACGACGGTGACGCCGGCGGGAAGGTGCTGGACTCGCCGACGGGGTAGGCGCCCGGCAGTGCGGAGTCGGACCGCCTGGACCGCGACGCGGCCCGACGCAGCACGGCGCCGGGCCGCACCGGGCCGGAAGAGATCTCCCCGCCCATGAGCACCGGCTCGAGAACCTCCACGCCGATACTGTCGGCCAGTTTGGGCACTGCCACCTCGGCCAGCTCCTGGGCTGTGCGCATCACATCGAGTCCGGTTCCGATGCGTGAACCGCCCTCGGCGAGCAGAGCGAGCCGCTCCTGTGCGAGGTGGCGTTCGGTGACGTCGACCGCGGCGTCAGCCACGCCCAGGACACGACCGTCGTCGTCCTCGAGGCGGAACGCGGAGACCGAGTAGACGTGCGTGTGCTCCGGATCCCCCGGGGGCTTGCCCTGCTTCTCGAAACCCATCACCGGTACACCCGTGTCCAGCACGCGAGTCAACACCCGCTCCATCAGCTCCGGGCTGAAGTCGGGCCATGCCTCGGTCGGCCGTTTGCCGAGCGCTCCCGCGGCGGGGGCACCGTGCATGCCTTCCGCAGCACTGCTGAACCGCATCAGCCGCAACTGCGGGTCGAGAACGAAGAGCCCCACCGGGGACCGGGTGAACAGCGCCTCGAGCAGCGCCCGGTCCAGGTCCGACTCAGGGGGCCCCGTCGGGACAAGTGTCACCGTCCACCGTGCGTCGGCACCGCTTCCTGCCCCCGTCGATTCCACGGGGCGCATGGTCAGCCTGCAGGGCACCGTCCGGCCGTCGCGATGACGCACCACCGTCATGGCGCCGTCGGCGTCCGCCGATTCCGCGGCCGTGGCCAGGAACTCGGTCGCCGGGCGGCCCAGCACCCACTCGGCCGGGTATCCGAGCAACTGCTCGGCTTCCCGGCTCCATCCGGTGATGACGCCTCGCACTCCGACTTCGGCTCGGGCCGAGTTCTGAATCGTGTGCGCGTCGAGCCGGCCCGTGCCGTTCTCGACGTCCGGTGCACCCATGTCCACCAGCCTCGCCCTGCATCTGTCCTCGTGCTCCCAGTCTCCTCCACGGCAACCCGCTCACAACTTGTCCCACGGCCTCCCCACATCGTGCGGCCAGAGATTACCGTTCGGTAACACGGGTGCAGAGGGATTGGCGGTGCGGACAGCCCGAGGTTGACTCATCAACCATGACTGACTGGACCGGCCGCACCGCCGTCGACATCGCTGCCGCCGTACGTGAAGGACGGGCCGACGCTGCCGACGTCACCCGCCAGCATCTGGACCGCATCGCCCGGCTCGATCCGGGCCTGTCCGCATTCCGGTACGTGCGGGTGGAGAAGGCGCAGGCAGAGGCGGAGGCGGTGGACCGGCGGGCCGACCGTGCTTCCCTGCCGCTCGCAGGGGTCCCCGTTGCGATCAAGGACAACATCGCTGTCGCGGGCGAGCAGGCCCGCAGCGGCTCCGCTGCCACCGCGCCGGACCGCAGCTCCGCCGACCACGTGATCGTCGAGCGGCTGCGGGCGGCGGGCGCCGTGGTGATCGGTCTGACCAACGTGCCGGAACTCTGCCTGGTCCCGATGGCGGACAGCGTCTACGGGATCGCCCGCAACCCCTGGAACGAGCAGCGCACACCCGGCGGCTCCTCGGGCGGTAGCGCGGCCGCGGTGGCCGCCGGTCTCGTCCCACTGGCGCACGGCAACGACGGGTTCGGCTCGATCCGTATCCCCTGCGCCTGCTGCGGAACCATCGGCATCAAGCCCGGGCGCGGCGTCGTGCCGCACGCACCGGACGACCCGACCTGGTTCGACCTGGTCGAGAACGGCCCGATCGCGACCACGGTGCAGGACGCAGCCCTCGGACTGGCCGTGATGGCCGGTGACCCGGACTACGCGCAGCTCGGCGAACCGGGGCCGCTGCGTATCGGCGTGTCGGTCCGGTCGATATCGCCGGGCTTCACGATCGCCGCCCAATACCGCCGTGCCGCGCTGGAAGCCGGAAAACTACTGGAAGGGCTCGGGCACACGGTGACCGGGCACACCCGGCGCTACCCGGCATGGCTGGGACCTGCGTCGCTGAGCTCCTGGTACGCCTCGGCGCACCAGAGCGCCGAGGGCCTCGACCGCACCGAACTCGACCGGAGCACCCGGCGGTTGGCCGCAATCGGCAGGACGCTGGGGGCTGTGCACCTGCGGGGGGACCATGCGCGGGACCGCTGGCGCAGCGAGGCGGCAGAACGCTTCTTCGGGCAGGTCGATGTCCTGCTGCTGCCCGCACTCAGCCGGCCGGCAGCGCAGGCGAGGCGCTGGGGCGAACACGGCGCACTGCGCACCTCGGCGGTCAGCACACGTACGGCCTCCCTCTTCGGCTCCTGGAACATCGCGGGCTGGCCGGCGCTCGCCGTGCCCGTGGGGGTGGACGACGACGCGATGCCCGTCGCGGTGCAGCTCGTCGCCAAGCCCGGCGGCGAGAAGCGCCTGCTGGAACTCGCCGCGCAGATCGAAGCCGCCGAACCCTGGCCGCGGCACGCGCCGCGCTATGCCCCGGACGCCACGGGCGGCGCCGGGACAGGGGGCCGGCAGCAGTGAACGGCTGCCGCCGCGGCCGCTCCGCGGCACCTGCACCGTCTACCCACGTACGAGCAGCTTCGGCCTCGGCAAAACCCGACTGACCCCGGCGCCCGAGTCGCCAATTGTCGACGTGATTCCTGGCAGGAGCCTCGGCTCGGTCAGGACGAGGACCATGACGTGGAGGTTGATTGTGCGCTACCGCGAGCTGGGACGCAGTGGACTGTCCGTGTCCGAGATCGGATACGGCGCGTGGGGCATCGGTGAGTCCAGCTGGGTGGGTGCCACGGAGGACGAATCCGTACGCGCTCTGCACCGTGCCATCGACCTCGGCGTGAACTTCATCGATACGGCGCGCGGTTACGGCGAGAGCGAGCGAATCGTCGGCCGGGTCGTCCGCGAGCGGGCCGACGACGAGGTGCTCGTCGCGACCAAGGTGCCGCCGAAGAACCGCACGTGGCCGGCGCCCGACGGCCTGGACCCGGCAGAGGCGTTCCCCGGCGAGCACATCCGCAGGAGCCTGGAGACCAGTCTGCGCACCAGCGGCCAGGACCACTTCGACGTACTGCAGTTCCACGTGTGGAGCGATGACTGGGTAAGCCGTGGTGACTGGCTGGAGACGATCGCGGAACTGAAGCAGGAGGGCAAGATCCGCCTGTTCGGCGTCTCCATCAACGACCACCAGCCCGACAACGCGCTCGCACTCGTGCGCAGCGGCGCCGTGGACACCGTGCAGGTCATCTACAACCTCTTCGACCAAGCGCCCGCCGACGCGCTGCTGCCGGCCTGTGAGGAGCAAGGCGTCGGTGTCATCGTGCGGGTGGCGCTGGACGAGGGCGGCCTCACCGGCCGGATCACCGCCGGTACGACGTTTCCCGAGGGCGACTGGCGCAACCGCTACTTCCGCGACGACCGCCCGGCACAGGTCGAGCAGCGGGTGGCCGCTATCGTCGCCGACCTCGGCATCGCCCCCGATGAGATCGCCGAGCATGCGTTGCGGTTCGTACTGAGTTCGCCCGCGGTTTCCACCGTCATCCCCGGAATGCGCTCCGTACGCAACGTCGAGCGCAACACGGCCCTGAGCGACGGACGTCCGCTCACCGCCGACCAGCTCGCCGTGCTGGCCAAGCATCGGTGGGAGCGCAACTTCTACTCGTGATCCGCGGGCACCGTCGCCGGGAGCGGGCGGCCTACGGATTCACCCCCGCGCACCGCCCGGCCGTGAGCGGTTCTACCGGCGTTCCAGCGAACCGCGGACGAATGCTGCCTGGCCGACATGCTGCAGGTCGTCCGTGATGACGCTGATCAGGCGCACGCCCAGGGTGACCGGCGGCGACCAGGTCTCGTCCACGATGCGCTCCAGGGACCTGGGGTGGAGCCCACGGATGAACTCGATGCTCTGCTCGTGGACGGCGTCGTAATATCCGAGCAGCAGGTCGGACGAACCCACCTGGACAGCCGCGACCTGTTTACTGCTCTGCCCGTATCCGGTGGCTCCCTTGTCGAAGGGCAGGTCGAAGCGGGAGGCCCAGTCCTGGGAGAACCAGACCTGCTGCACACCGGCCGCATCCGAGACATGGTCGTCCTGAATCCGGGTGAGGTGCCACACCAGCCAGGCGATCGAGTTCGCGCCGTCGTCGAGCCGGACGTGCAGGTCGTCGGCGGACAGTCCCTCGACCGCCGAGTGCACCGCTTCCTGAATTCGTGTGAACGCGTCCTTCAAAAGGTCTGCGCTGTTCATGCGAACACCATCGCCGTTCCCGCGCCCGGACCCCGCCATCGACACGCTCCGCACGCCCCGTGCATCGCGGGCTCCGGACGCCGACCGCCGGTCCGACGCGGGTCGTCCCGTCAGCGACGTCCGCACCGGTGCCACGGACACCGGTTCGCGCTTCGGCGCCCGCGTGGTGAATGCGCGCCCAGGAATCCGATTCCCATACCCAGCATCCAGAAATCCTTGGCCAGCGGGATGCCGTTCTGGGTGGGTCGCAGACTGCCGGGCTCCCGCATTCCGGGGACCCTCAGATACAGACCGACCAGCCCCGCGGAGAACCCGGTGAGCGCCACTCCGGCCAGCCGGGTCGGTGCGAAGGGGGCGAGCAGCGTCCCTCCGACGGCGATCTCCGAGCAGGCGAGCAGCCGGGTGAAGAGCTGTGCGTCCAACTTCTTCAAGAACGGATAGGCGATGCAGGCCATGCCGTGCACCCCCGCGGCCGTCTCCTTGTCCGCTCTCAATTTGCTCAGTCCCGAGTTCAGGATGAACACACCGGTGGCGAGGCGCGGGGCCACGTCGCGTGCTTCGAGTTTCACTTCCATGGGAGCCTCCGTCGATCAGGTACTCGGGCCCCTCGTCGACCTTAGCCAGAAGGTGACAGAGGCGCTTGACGGAGAGATCGGCCTCTCCGTCAAGCGCCTCTGTCGCCCTTCGCCGGGCGCCGGTCCGTATCGCATCAGCCTCGTACGGCGTGTTCCGCCGTTCGGGGGATCGGCTTGCCTGAGGTCAGCCGGCGTTCTTGACGAACTCCGTGGTGAAGGTCTTGTCGAGGTCGACCTTGGCGTTCTTCAGGTTCGGGTTGAAGGCCTTCAGTACCCGCTCGACGGTGGCAGGTCCATCCGCGGGCATGACGCCGTCCGTGGTGAACATGGGCAGCGTGCTCTTGATGGCCTGCGCGTAGAGGGCCTTGCCGCCGCCCTGCGCGTAGTCGGCGGGCATCTTGGCCGCGATCTCGTCCGCGCTGTGCGTGGACATCCACTTCAGCGTCCTGACGAAGGCGTTGGCCAGCTTCTGGACGGTTTCCTTGTGACTGTTGACCCATTCGGTCTGCATGTACAGGCTGGAGGACGGGTAGAGCCCGCCGAGCGCCTGCTTGGAGCCTTCGGGGGTGCGCATGTCGATGAGAATCTTGCCGAGCTTCTTGTCCAGGATGGTGGCGACGGTCGGGTCGGTGGTCATGCCGCCCTGGATGGAGCCCTGCTGGAGGGCGGAGATGAAGGTCTGCCCCGCTCCCACCGCGACGGGTGTGAACTGGCTGGTCTGCACATCGCTGTTGACGGCGAGGTACTTCGTCAGGAAGTCGGTCGAGGAGCCGATGCCCGTCACCCCGAGCTTCTTGCCCTTGAAGTCCTTCGGTGACTTGATGTCGCCCGCTGCCTGGTTGGAGACGATCTCGACCTCGCCCGGCGCCTGTGAGAACTGGACGACCGACTCGACCTGCTTGCCCTTCACCTGGAGGTCGAGGGTGTGGTCGTAGAAGCCGACCGTGCCCTGCACATCACCGGAGACCAGGGCCGTCTCGGCCTGGACGCCCGCCGGCTCGGTCAGGAGCTGGACCGACACCCCTTCGTCCTTGAAGTAGCCCAGCCGCTCGGTGAGCATCGCGGGCAGGTAGATGACCTTGTCGAGACCCCCCACCATGATCTTGACCTTGGCGTTCTTGCCGTCGGAGGCGCCGCTGGACCCGGAGTCGGAGCCACAGGCGGTCAGGGTGGTCAGGGCGAGTGCGCCGGCGACGGCGACGGCCGAGACCCGGGTGAGTGTACGCATCTGGTTCACGTCCTCGTGATGAAGCAATCGGATATTCGAATGGCGGGCAGCCCGGGGCGCCGAGTCGGCGCCGCCGTGCGGAGCAGACGTCAGCGTGCGGAGTCGGCGTCAGCCGGCTTCCAGCGGAAGAGCCGTTTCTCGAGGAAGGTCAACAGGCCCTCGGCCAGCAGCGCGACGACCGCGAGGATCACCATCGCGGCGTAGACGCCGGCGGCGTTGAAGGTGCCCTGGGAAGCGGCGACCAGCAGTCCGAGCCCCTTGGTGGCACCGATGTACTCACCGACGATGGCGCCGATGAGCGCGAAGCCGAAGCTCACGTGCAGGCTGGTGAAGATCCATGACGTGGCCGAGGGGATGACCACCTGGAAGGTGACCTGGCGGTTGCTGGCGCCCAGGATGCGGGAATTGGCGACGAGGTTGCGGTCCACCTCCCTGGCGCCCTGGAACGCGTTGAAGAAGACGGGGAAGAACACGAGGACGACCGCTGAGGCCACCTTCGAGGCGGGGCCGAGGCCGAACCAGATCAGAAAGATCGGGGCGAGCACGATGCGCGGCAGGGCGTTGAGCACCTTGATGTACGGGCCGAGGACATCGGCGGCGAACCGGATCCGGCCCAGCGCGATACCGAGCAGCACACCGGCGATCACACCGATGACCCAGCCGAGGAGTGCTTCGTAGAGCGTGTACCAGATCTGCTCCCACAGGGAGCCCTGCGCGGTGCCGTCGATGACCCAGGTGCGGATCTGGTCCCAGATCTTCGACGGCATGGAGAAGTTGAACGGATCGATGACCGCGGTCCGGGCCAGCCACTCCCACAGCCCGATGACCGCGAAGAGCAGCGCGATCCGGCTTCCGAGCACCAGGAACCTGCGGTTGCGGGTGGCTCGCGCTCTGGCCTGGGTCCGCTCGGTCTTCGTGACGGCGGCGCTCGCGGTGACGGAATCAAGCGACATCGAGTGCACCCCTCTCGCGGGTGATACGGACCTCTTCGCCGAGCGAGGACCAGATCTCCCGGTAGATCTCCAGGAACCTGGGCTCCAGACGCACCTGTTCGACCTTGCGCGGGCGGGGCAGATCGATCTCGAAGACCTCCTTGACGGTGGCCGGCCCCGCGGTCATGACCACGACCTTGTCGGCCAGCGCGATGGACTCCTCCAGGTCATGGGTGACGAAGACGACGGAGGCGCCGGTCCCGGCCCACAGCTCCAGCAGTTCGTCGGACATCAGGGCCCGGGTCTGCACGTCAAGTGCGGAGAAGGGTTCGTCCATGAGCAGGATCTCGGGATCGTTGACGAACGTGGCCGCGAGTGCGACACGCTTGCGCTGGCCGCCGGACAACTGGTGGGGATAGCGGTCCTCGAAGGAGGACAGGCCGACCCGGGCAAGCCACTCCCGGGCGCGTTCCTTCGCCTCGGGCTTCGGCACGCCCCGGAAGCGGGGGCCCGCCATCACGTTGGACAGCACGGTGCGCCAGGGGAAGACCGCGTCCTGCTGGAAGACGAAGCCGACCTTGTCGCCGATGCCGCGCACCGGCTCACCGGCGACCAGCACCTCTCCCTCGGTGGGCTCCTCCAGGCCGCTGACCAGCGTCAGCGTGGTCGATTTGCCGCATCCGGTAGGTCCGACCACGGCAACGAACTCACCGCGCCCGATCGTGAGGTCCAGATCTCGTACGGCGGTGTGGAGCGCCCCCGACGGAGTCCGGAACGCTTTGCTCGCCCCCCGCAGTTCGATGGCGGGGCTCGTTTCGCTGTTCATGGGGCGGGACGCTAAATGCGGCTCGGGCACGACGGCACCCTTGCGCTCACAACTCATGCTTCTGCCCATAACCTGCGGTTCTGCTCGTTCTGCTCACGCCGGAAGAACGAAAGTGCTACGAGGGCTGGTCAGCGACGGCAGCGACGTTTACGTTGCGTTTACACAGCAAACGGATCAGCAGATTCCCAGGCGGGCGGAAGGCAGAGGACGAGCACATGCGGATTCACTGGCCTCGCCGTGTCTTCGCCCAGGTCCTGCTCACGCAGGTCGCCATCACGACCGGGGTGGTCATGCTCGTCACCGGGCTCTTCCTCGCCCCGCTCAGCCACCAGCTCGACGACCAGGCGATGCGCCAGGCTCTGTCCATCGCCCAGACGACCGCCGCCGAACCCCGTCTGGTCAACGACCTGACCAGCACCGAGCCGAGCCCCGGCGGCCCGGTACAGGCCGAGGCGGAGCGGATCCGGCGAGCGACCGGTGCGCTCTACATCGTGGTCATGGACACCCACGGGGTCCGCTGGTCGCACACCGACACCCCACAGATCGGCAAACACGTCTCCACCGATCCCAGTACGGCCCTGGCCGGCCGGGAGATCATGCAGATCGACGACGGCACCCTGGGCCGCTCGGCACGCGCGAAGGTCCCCCTCCGCGACGCACACGGGACGATCGTCGGCGCAGTCTCGGTGGGCATCGCCTACGACAGCGTCCGCGAGCGGCTGCTCGGCACCATTCCGGGACTCCTGCTCTACGCGGGAGCTGCGCTCGCCGCGGGTGTCCTCGCAGCCCTGGCCGTCTCGCGACGTCTGCAGCGCAGCACCCATGGCCTTGCCTTCGCCGACATCTCCGCGCTGCTGGACGAGCGCGAGGCCATGCTGCACAGCATCCGCGAAGCCGTTCTCGCCCTCGACGCGCGAGGCCGGATCCGGTTGCTGAACGACGAGGCGCA
The DNA here is from genome assembly GCF_042872425.1 of Streptomyces sp. NPDC005262. Classification (NCBI taxonomy): domain Bacteria; kingdom Bacillati; phylum Actinomycetota; class Actinomycetes; order Kitasatosporales; family Streptomycetaceae; genus Streptomyces; species Streptomyces sp. NPDC005262. The sequence continues at coordinate 120,320 of NZ_JBIAKK010000017.1, read as the reverse complement.
GCGTCTGCTGGAACTGACGCCGGACGCCGTCGGCCGTGCTCTGAGCGAGGTGCTGCCGCCGGGCCGTGCGGCAGAGGTGCTGACGGGGCAGGTCGACGGCGTGGACCTGCTCACGGTCTGCAGGGGACGCGTGCTGATCGCCAACCGCATGCCGACCGGTGACGGCGGAGCTGTGGTCACCCTGCGCGATCGCACCGAACTGGAGCTGCTCGGCCGCGAACTGGACTCCACGCACGGCCTCCTCGACGCGCTCCGCGCCCAGGACCACGAGCACGCCAACCGGCTCCACACCCTGCTCGGACTCTTGGAACTCGGAAGGCACGAAGCGGCGGTGGAGTTCGTGGCAGAGGTGGCCAACGGTCGCCGGGCCTCGGCGGAGCAGGTCGCGGAACGCGTCAACGACCCCATGTTGTCCGCGCTGTTGGTGGGCAAGTCGGCCATCGCGGCGGAGCGGGGCGCGTCCTTGCACATCTCCCCGAACACCATGCTCCCCGACGTCGTCGTGGACCCGCGCGATCTGGTGACCGTCCTGGGCAACCTCATCGACAACGCGCTGGACGTCGCTTCCCTCATCGAGGTCGAGCTCCGCGCGGAGGGCACCGCGACGGTCCTGCGGGTCAGCGACAACGGTCCGGGCGTGGCTCCCGATCTGCGCGAACAGATTTTCACCGAGGGCTGGTCCACCAAGGAGTCCCCCGCACATCGGGGCCGTGGGCTCGGCCTGGCGCTGGTACGCCGTCTCGCGGAGCGTTACGGCGGGGTGGCCCGCGTCGGTGCCAGGGCCGGTGGCGGCGCGGTCTTCACCGTCGTACTGCCCGAGACGCTCACCGTCCGGCAGCTGACCGAAGTGGGAGGGGTGCAATGATCGACGTCCTCGTGGTGGACGACGACTTCCGGGTGGCCGAGATCAACGCGGCGTACGTCGCCAAGGTGACCGGCTTCCGCGTGGTCGCTCGCGCCCACACCGCCGCCCAGGCACTGTCCGTCCTGGAACGCAGCCATGTCGACCTCGTACTTCTCGATCACTATCTTCCGGACGAGACGGGACTGACGCTGGTACGTCGACTGCGCCAGCTCGGCCACACGGCGGACGTGATCATGGTGACGGCCGCTCGCGATGTCACGACCGTGCAGACCGCCATGCGCTACGGCGCACTGCAGTACCTCGTGAAGCCGTTCAGTTTCGGCGGTCTGCGATCCAAGCTGGAGAGCTACGCGGCTTTGCGCCGCACTCTCGAAGGCGTGGGCAGCGGCCGGGGCGAGGCCGGACAGGAGCAGGTCGACCAGATCTTCGGGGCTCTCCGCACCCCGGAGGCCGTTCCCGCGGCCGGTCTGCCCAAGGGGCACTCCGCACCGACCGCCGAGGTCATCCGCCACGTCCTGACGGCGGCGGACGAACCGCTGTCCGCACACGAGGTGGCGGTCCGGGCCGGACTGAGCCGCTCCACCGCTCAGCGATACCTCAAGTATCTGGAGAGCGCGGGCCGCATCAGCCTCAGTCTCAAGTACGGCGACACCGGCCGGCCAGAGCACCGCTACGCGTGGGCGAGGGCGAGCTGAGCTCCGTGCGGCGTCGGAGGCATCCGGCACAGCACGGATCAGGTCGGTACCGAGAGGCTGGTGATCAGGACCGACGGTCACACGGGCAGCCGCGGCACGCTTTCGACCAGGCGACGTGTGTACGGGTGCGCGGGAGCGCCCAAGACCTGTCCGGTCTCGCCCTGTTCGACGATGTGGCCGCGCTCCAGGACGGCGGTGCGTTCGCACAGCGAGGCCACTACCGACAGGTCGTGGGAGACCATGACGAGAGTCAGACCCTGCTTCTGCTTCAACTCGTTGAGCAGGTCGACGACTTTGACCCGGGTCGTGACATCGAGTGCGCTGACGGGTTCGTCGGCGAGCAGCACCCGCGGGTCGCACACGGTCGCACGGGCGATCGCGATGCGCTGGCGCTGACCGCCGGAGAACTCGTGCGGATAGCGCTCGGCGGCGTCGGCCGGGAGACCGACCCGCTCCAGGGCGTCGGCCACCTTGGGGCCGGCCGTGCTCCGGCTGTCGATACCGAGGGAACGCAGTGGTTCGGACACGATGCTGCCGACACGCCTACGCGGGTCCAGCGACGAGTACGGGTCCTGGAAGACGCACTGCACGCTGCGCCGGAAGCGCCGCATCTGCTCGCGATCGCGCGGCTTCAGCTCGTCGCCGTCGAACCGGACGGTCCCGGAGGTTGCCCGGGCGAGCCCGAGCAGCAGCCGCAGCAGGGTCGTCTTGCCCGCGCCGGATTCGCCGACGAGGGCGAGGCTGTGCCCGGCCTCGACGGCGAAGGAGACGTCCTCGACGACGGGCGCGGTGTGTCCCCGGTAGGCGAAGGAGGCCGCGTTCAGCTCCAGTACGGGCGTCATCGTGCGCTCCTCAGGTCGAGAGCCGATTCCAGTTGCCGCGCGCTTGCCACCAGCGCCTTGGTGTACTCCTCGCGCGGGGCCCGCACGATCTCGCGGACGTCGCCCTGCTCCACGGCGCGGCCGTCCTTCATCACCAGGACGCGATCGGTGACCTTCGAGACGACCGCGAGGTCGTGACTGACGAAGAGGACGGCCATGCCCCGTTCCCGTACGAGGGTGTCGAGCAGGTCGAGCATGTCGGACTGCACGGTGACGTCGAGTGCGGTGGTCGGCTCGTCCGCGATGAGCAGCTTCGGGTCGCAGGCCAGGGCCATGGCGAGTGCGACGCGCTGTCGCTGTCCGCCGGAGATCTCGTGCGGGAAGGCGTGGGCGATGCGGTCGGGTTCGGGCAGCCGCACCTGCTCCAGGGCCTCCACGACGGCCCGCTTCAGCCCGGCGCCCCTGAGCCCTCGCCTTCTGCCCAGCGGTTCGGCGATCTGCCTGCCGACACGCATCAGGGGGTCGAGTGCGGTGAGCGGCTCCTGGAAGACGATGGCGGCGTCCCGGCCGCGTACACCCGTGAGCTGCTTCTCGCTCGCGCCCACGATCTGGGTGCCGGCGAGTTCGGCGCTGCCGGTGGCCGTCATGCCGTCGGGCAGCAGGCCGAGGACGGCAAGAGTGGTCAGCGACTTCCCGGAGCCCGACTCGCCGATGAGGCCGAGTCGTTCGCCGGGGGCGATGCTCAGCGAGAGGCCGTCGACGAGGATGCGTCCGTCGGCCGTACGGATCACGAGGTCGCGTACGTCGAGGATGTTCATGCGCTCCTCCGTCGGGCCGCCGGGTCGAGGGTGTCGCGCAGTCCGTCGGCGACGAGGTTCACACCAATGACGAGCAGGACGAGCAGGATGCCGGGGGCCAGCGCACCGGCCGGGGCCGTGGTGAAGGTGGCCTGAGCCTCCTGGAGCATGCGGCCCCACGAGGCGTTGGGCGGCGGAGCCCCCAGGCCCAGGTAGGACAGGCCGGCCTCGGCCAGCACCGCGAGTCCGAAGTGAAGGGCCAGGTTCACCACGAGCGTCGGCCAGATGTTGTGCAGCACATGCCCGGCCACGATCCGCGGCCACGACGTGCCGGACGTGCGCGCGGCCGTGATGTAGTCCTGTGCCAGGACCCGCTTGACCAGGACCCGCACGAGCCGCCCTACAACCGCGCTCTGCGCGAGGCCGATCGCCAGCACCGCGGACCCCAGTGTGGCCGAGTGCGCGGCGACGATGAGCATCGCGAGCAGCAGCGTCGGGAAGGCGATCAAGATGTCGAGGAACGCGGAGAGCGTGTCGTCGAGCCAGCCCTGGGCGAACGCGGCCAGCACGCCCAGCGTGACACCGACGGCGGCCGCGATGAGGACCGATCCCAGGCCCGCTTCGAAGGCGACCCGGGAGCCGGTCATCAGCTGGGTGAACAGATCGCGGCCGAGCTTGTCGGTGCCCAGGAGATGACCCTCACCGGGACCCGTGAGCCGCCCGCCGGACGTGTCGTCGGCGGCGTACGGAGCCCAGAAGAGCGAGACCAGCGCAAGCAGCGCGATGAGGCCGGCCAGCACACATCCGACGGTCAGCGTGTACGAGCGCTTCGTCGACTGCTTCATCGGACACCCCCGGAGAGCCTGCCGCGGAGCCGAGGATCGATGATCCGCTGTACGAAGTCGGCGGCGAAGCCGATGACCAGCACCGCGAGCGTGGAGACGAACAGCACGCCCTGGATCACCGGGTAGTCGTGCTGTGCGATGCCGGTCGCCAGCAGCGAGCCGAGGCCGGGAAGCGCGTACACGGACTCCACGACGACCGCGCCCAGCAGCGTGGACGCCAGCTCGATGCCGAGGATCGAGATCACCGGCACCGAGGCGTTGCGCAGACCGTGCCGCCACATCGCCCGCCCGAACGACGAGCCCAGGGCTCGGGCGGTGCGCAGATAGTCGCTGTCCAGTACGTCGAGCGTGGCCGACCTGACGTAGCGGATCAGTGACGCGCTCATCACGAGCGCGATGGTGATGACGGGCAGGGCGAGCGAGCGGACCGCCTCGGCCGGCTGCGACCAGCCGTCCGGCGGGAAGCCGCCTGCGGGAAGCCAGCCGGCGTTCAGCGCGAAGACGGCTATCAGGATCATCCCGAGCCAGAACACGGGCACGGCGATGCCCAGTTGGGAGACTCCGCTGAGCAGCGCGCCGTACCAGGTCCTGCGCCGGTGCGCGGCGACGAAGCCGACCGGGACGGCGATGAGCACCGCCAGGACGAACGCCGTGAGCGTGAGCGGGATCGTGACGTTCAGCCGCGAGACGACCTCGGGCGCGACCGGCAGCGAGCTGACGAACGACGTACCGAGGTCACCGCCGGCCAGCTGCCCGATCCAGTGCACGAACTGCTCGGGCAGCGGCTTGTCGGAGCCGATGGAGTGCCGCGCCGCCGCGATCTGCTCGGGGCTGGCGCCCACCGAGGTGAGCGCGTTGGCGGGGTCGCCCGGCAGCATCCGCAGCAGCACGAACAGGACCACGCTCGCGAGTGCCAGCGACACCAGCAGGAAGGCGAGGCGACGCAAGAGATACCGCGCCATCAGCCCTTCTCGATGTCGTACGCGAAGAACTGCGAGTTGAGGCCGTTGACCGGGTATCCGGAAAGCTTGCTGCCGGCCACGACGATCTGCGGGTACAGGTACAGCCAGTCGCTCGCCGCGTCCTCCGCGGTCCGGCGGTTGACCTTCTTCAGCAGTGCGGTCTGCTCAGCCGTGCCGGAAGCCTGCTCGGCCTCTTCGACCCACTTCGTGACCTGCTTGTTGTCGTAGCCCCAGTAGAAGTCGGGGTTGCCGTACCAGACCAGGTCGCGGTCGTTGACGTGCTCCTGGAGCGTGGCCGTGAAGTCGTGGTTCTTGTAGACCTTCGTGTACCACTCGTCCGGCGTGATCGTGTTGATCTTGACGGTGATGCCGACCTTGGCGAGCTGGGACTTGATGAAGGTCGCCGCCGTCGGGTGCGGGTCGTAGTTCGGGGTGTCGAGGGTGAAGGTGAAGCCGTTCTCGTATCCGGCCTCGGCGAGCAGCTTCTTGGCTCGCGCGGTGTCGTAGGCGTTGACCTCGGTGAGGTCCTCGTACCACGGGTCGGTGGGCGGCACCATGGAGCCGATGAGCTTGCCGTAGCCGCCCCAGACGGACTCCAGCAGCTTCTTGTCGTCGATGGCGGAGGAGACGGCCTGGCGGACCTTGACGTCCGTGAAGGGCTTGGCCTTGTCGTTGAAGGCGAGCAGCAGCTTGGTCGTCGAGTTGCCGTCGTTGACCTTGTAGTTCTGGTTGCTCTTGAACTGGTCGAGGGCGTCGGGCGACTGCTCGCTCGTGACGACGTCCACGGCGTTGGTCAGGAGCGCGTTGTTGAGAGCCGTCGCGTCCTTGTAGTAGTGGAAGACGACCTGCTTGTTCTTGGCCGCGTCACCCCAGTACCCGGCGAACCGGTCGAGGCTGAGAGCGGAACCGCGGGTCCACTTGTTCAGCTGGTACGGGCCGGTGCCGTCCTCGCTCGTCTTGAGGCTCTTCGCGTCGGAGTTGATGACCCACACGTAGGAGAGGTTGTAGACGAAGGAGATGGACTTCTTCGACAGCTGGACCTTCACCGTGCGCGCGTCCGGTGTCTCGACGGACTTGACGACCTCGAGATTGCTCTTGCGCGCGGACTGCGAGTCCTTGGCTGTCACCTTCTCCAGGCTGTACTTGACGTCCTGGCTGGTGAGCTTCTTGCCGCTGTGGAACTTCACACCGTCGCGGAGGGTGAAGGTGTACGTGAGTCCGTCGCCGCTGACCTTGTAGTCCTGGGCGAGCAGATTCTCGACCTTGCCGTCGTCGGTGAGCTTGAACAGCCCCTCGTACACGTTGCCGTTGAGCGCCTCGGTGACGCCCTGGCCGCCGCCCGCGGTGTTGTCGAGGTTCTGGGGCTCGTAGAGCGAACCGATGTTGACCGTGGCGTTCTTGTCGTACGCGCCTCCGGCGGCGCCGCCCCCGTTGGAGCCCCCGCCGCAGGCGGTCAGGGTCAGGGCGAGGGCAACGGCGGTGGCGCCGCCGTACAGAGAGGTCTTCTTGATGCTCATGAGGAGTACGCGCTTTCGTGCTGCGAGGCGGGAGTACGGGGTTGATCAGTGCTGCGCGAGGAAGCCGTCACGGAAGACGGGGAGCTTCTCACCGGCCTCGACGGGCAGGTGGAAACGGTTCTGCCGCGGCGGCATCGGACAGTTGTACTGGTCGGAGAATCCGCACGGCGGCACGAAGGCGCGATTGAAGTCGAGGAGGACACGGCCCTCGCCGGTGTGGGTGACGAAGAGGAAGCGCCCGGCGCCGTAGGTGGTGTCGCCGTTGGTGGGGTCACCGAAGACGAGCAGCAGGGTGCCGTCGTCGTCGAAGGCGCTCAGCACGTACTCCTGTCCGTCCAGGGTGAGCGCGATGTCACCCGGCACGGCGAGGTCACGGGTACCGCCATTGTCACGGATGTGCTCGAAACCGACCCGCCGGGCGCCCGGCACCGGGGTGTACGAGGCCTCCAGTACCCACGCCGGGTCGTACGCGAAGACATCGGTGCGGTCGAAGTTCTGGATCGCGGGCGACTTGGCGTCCCAGAGGCGCAGACCGTGCTCCGGCTCGCCGGTGACGAGGTCGGTGCGCTGGACCGTGGTGACGGCCACGTTCTCCGGCTGTCCGGCACGGGCCGCATCGAGGTCGGGGTGCTCACCGGCCGGGGCCCAGCGGGTCTCCACGAGGGCGAGGTTCCCGGAGGGCGAAGTGATGGAGCGCCGCCGCTCGGCGCGCCATGCCTCCCAGTCCGCGGCGGGGTCGGTCGGCTGGTCCGGGACGGCGGCGTGGGACACGGCTTTACTCATTCGCGTAGACGGTCGGCGGCTGCCACACGTCGAATATCACGCTGCGTGAAGTTCAGCCCAAAGGACCTTCTTTATCTTTCATAAGGCAAGCTAATGTCAAATTCGAGCCACTGGCCGAGATGGGTCTGCCTGTTCCGGCAGGTCGGAGCCCAGAAAGCGCACCGTGCCACCCCCGGAAGGAGCATCCCGGGTTGCTCGGCATGCGACACGCGGTGCTCCGGAGCACGCTGGTCCTGAAGCTGCCTGTCCGCCCGACCGGCAGTCGGCCAGGAAAGGGGTGGCAGCCATGTTCGCGAGGCTGAGCACCTACCAGGGTTCACCGGTTCCTGCAGAGGGAGACCTGACGGCGAACTGGGAAGCGACTCTCCAGCAGATCCAGGAGGCTTCAGGCTTCCGCGGCGTGTTCTACCTCGTCGACCGGGCCTCGGGGAAGGCTGCGTCACTGACTCTGTGGGAGGACGAGGAGGCCATGCAGGCCAGCGAGGACAGTGCCGCCCGGCTCCGCGAGGAGGTTGCGCACAGGGAAGGTCAGCGCGTCGCCTCGGTCGAGCATTTCGAGGTGGGCTTCGGTCAGGTGGAGCCGTCGTAGTCAGCGCGTCAGGCGCTGACTACGACGCAGGGTCGCCGGACCGCCCTCACACAGGCCGCGCCCTGGCCGGGTCCGCTCGCGGTCACTCGGGATCCACTACCTCGCCGACGCAGCCGGCAAGCGGGGCTGAGCCATTCGTGTTGTGATCGAAGACAGGGAAACACGCCGGTCGAGGACGGGAGGACATCATGTCCGAGAAGCTGCTGGCCCGAGACATCATGACCGGTGGCGTGCAGTGCGTCGGCGCACACGAGTCGTTGCTCGAGGTGGCGAAGACGATGCGTGATCTGGGTGTCGGCTGCCTTCCCATCTGCGGAGACAACAACAGGCTCACCGGCTTGATCACCGACCGGGACATCGTCGTCAAGTGCTGCGCCGAGGGCATCGACCCGGCAACCGTGCAGGCCGGATCCCTCAATGCCAAGATCCACTGGATCGATGCCGAAGCGGACGCCGCCGATGTCCTGACGACCATGGAGCAACATCAGATCAAGCGACTGCCGGTGATCGACGTGAAGGGCGGCCACCGACTGGTCGGCATGATCACGGAGGCCGATCTCGCGAAGAACCTGAGCGATGAACAGATCGCTGAATTCGTGAGCTGCGTGTACGCGACCGCTCAGACGTAGCAGCTCAACTGCCGCCGCACCACAGGCTTCTCATGACGCGGGCGGTGCGTATGCTCTGCGCATGATCCAGGCGGTATTGCTAGACCTCGACGCAACTCTGCTCGACTACGGCACGCCCGCTTGGAGGGCGACTGTGCGGGCGGTGTGCGACGTACTGGCCGGGTCCGCCCCCGACCTCGATACCGACGCGCTCGACGACGCCTATACACGCCGCTATCTCGACCACATGCGGTCGGGCGGGGAGGGGGCACAGCACCCGCCCGGCCGGATCCCGGATGCCGATTCCATCTGGAGGGAGTGCTGGGGGCAGGCACTCGACGAGTGCGGGCACACCGAACTCGCCGGTCCTGCGACCGATGAATACAAGCGGCAGCGTCGTCGGCGCTACGTCCTGTTCGAAGACGTGGTGAACACGCTGAGTGAGTTGCGCAGCGCCGCGTACCGGCTGGGGCTCGTCACCAACGGCCCTGGCGACGCGCAGCGGGACAAGATCATGGCGACCGGGCTGGACAGGTTCCTGGACCTCACCGTGATCTCGGGCGAGGTAGCCGTGTCCAAGCCCGATCCGAGGATTTTCGAGATCACTCTCGAACGCATGGGTCTCGAGCCCGCCGATGTCTGCCACGTGGGCGACAGTCTGGTGACCGATGTCGGCGGAGCCCTCAACGCGGGCCTGGGTGCCTCGATATGGCTGAACCGTTCCCGCGTGGCGCGCGACCCCGTGCTGAGCCCGCCGTCACACGAGATCACTTCCCTTCACGAACTTCCTGCCCTGCTTCGAAAGGGTTCCGCCTGAGGGCTGTCCCGTCAATCCCTCTCCGGGCGGCCATCGCCCGGAGAGGGAGCAGGGAGATCAGGCGTGCGCTGCGGGGCGGGTGGGGCGCAGACGGGACTTGACGCCCACGAGCACGGCCGACAGCACCGCCCAGAGGGCGAGCGTGAGCAGCGGCGCTCCTGCGTGGGCACCGTCGAAGTAACTCAGATCGCTCACCGCCCGTACCGCCGCGCCGGGCGGCAACAGGGCGGAGACGGCACGGGCCGCGGCCGGCAACAGGTCTGAGCTGATGGTGGCGCCGCTGGTGGAGTTGCCGATCGTAAGCAGAAGCAACGTCGCCACCGGGACGCCGATGGGGCCGAGGTAGGTGCCGAGCAGCTTCGTGGTGAAGGCCGCCGCGGCCGCCAGCAGCGCCAGCGTGGCCGCCAGCGGGAAGAACGGGGCGGGCACCGCGTTCAGGACAGGGCCTGCGATGATCGCGGCAACGGCGCCGACCGCCACCGAGACGCCCGTGAGCAGCCAGAACCGGTGCCGCAGGTGGAGCACGTTCGCCAGGCCCAGCGCGTTCTGGGCCAGGACGAATCCGGCGAGGGTGACGCCGAACGACACGTAGAACCCGGCGAGACCCCGCCCGTCGAAGGGAGCGAGCGGCACCACGTCGGTCGTCGTGACCTGCTGGCCGGATCCCGCGGCGTACGCGGACACCACGCTCTTGACCGCGCCCGTGGTGGAGAGGCCGTTCGCCCCGGCCACCTCCAGGCTCAGCTGTCCGGCACCGTGGGAGCTCAGGGCAGCCACCACGTCGTGCCGTTCCACGGCCTGGCGGGCCGCGGCCGCGCTCACCGCGGGGTGTACGTCGACGCTGTCGCGGAGCGACAGCTCCATCTTGTGCGCGAGGGTGCTGCCCACGACGGCAACCGGCAGCTGATGCGGCTTCGGGTCGCGTTGCAGCCCGACGTAACAACTGATGAAGGCCGAGACGAGGACCAGGGCGATCACCGCGGGCTGCAGCAGCGTCCGCAGCGGCGGCCGACTGCTCGGGCCCGGGTGGCGCGGCGCGGACGCCTCGCCGGGGACGGAGCCGGGCGGTGCGGTCACTTCCTCACTGCGGGCGGAAGCGGGACCGGCGGTGGGTGTCATGAGGTAACTCCGGAGTTCTGAAAGATGATGGACCGCGCGAGGCCGCAGGGGCCCAGCCGCGTCAGGCGGCGGCCGACGGCGTGGCCAGGCTCTGGCCGACCTGGCGGTCGAGGTCGTCGGCGCGGATCTCGGCGAGTCCGTGCCGCAGACCGTCCAGGGCCCGGGTGGCCATCCAGATCGGGTCGATCTTCTGACCGGCGGGGACGTGGTCGGCCACGTCCATGAGGCCGACGTGCAGGGTGGATGCGGCGATGCCGTGCGGAGCGAGCTCCCGGCCGACCGAGCCGGTCGGCACCCAGGAGGCGGCCTCGGCCGCGGAGTGGGCCCCTTGCCCGGGCGGGTGGCCGCCGGTGACGGAGTCCTTCGGTCCCATGCTTCTCCCTGCGACGGCCGCAGCGGCCACCCTTCGTGAGCGCTGCGGACCAAAATAGATTTCACTAACAATCTAAACAGGGTCGTACGATAGATTGCAACCGACATCCAAGTGGAGGAGGTGGCCCGATGGGCCGCGTGTCACAGGCACAGGCACAGGAGAACCGGAAGCGCGTGGTCGCCAACGCCTCCAGGCTGTTCCGGGAACAGGGCACCGGCGTCAGCGTCGCGGACCTGATGAAGTCGGCCGGGATGACCCAGGGCGGCTTCTACAAGCAGTTCGCGTCGAAGGACGCGCTGGTCGGCGAGGCCACCGTGCACGCCTTCGCCCAGCTGGAGGCGCGCCGTGCGGCAGAGCTCGATGCGCACGACGGGCGGCGTGACGGCGCCCGTCGAGGTCTGATCGACTACTACCTGTCGCCCCGGCACCGCGACAACGCCGGCGGCGGCTGTCCCGCCGCCGCGCTCGCCGCCGACATGGCCCGGGACGCGGGTGACGCCGCCCACGACGTCTACATCGAGGGAGTACGCGACTTCGGCCGGTGGCTCGCCACCGACGACGAAGACGGCCTGGCCCGCCTGGCCACCCTGGTGGGTGCCCTCCTGCTGGCCCGCGCGACCCACGGCTCCCCCCTGTCCGACGAGATCCTCCACGCGGCCCACGCGGCCCTGGCGGACGACAGCTGATCCGCCGGGCCCCTTCACCCACCGAGACGGCGTTCGTCAGGGCCCCTCACCCGGGCGCGACATTTCGAAAATGCGCGTAACGACGCTTGCGCCCCCATGCTGGATGGGTGTGCACATGGCCCGTACGGAGAGGGGTGCCCGAGATGATCCGCCGCAAGTGTTCGGCCCTCGGCGCAGCACTGCTGACCGCCGGGGCCCTGGCCACGACGACGCCCGGGGCGGCTGCCGCCGAGAAGACATGCCCCTACACGTCCTCCATCGATCGTCCCGCGCTCACGCACGTGAGCACCGGTCCTTCCGTGAAGCAGGCTCAGTGTCTGAGCAACGTGTGGGGCGGCGTTCCGAAAGTCGCGGTCGACGGGGTGTTCGGCACCGCCACGGCGAAGAAGATCATCTGGATTCAGGGGTGCCACGGCCTGAGCAGGACCGGGGTCGTCGACCGGGACACCTGGCGGGTGCTCTACCACCCCGCGCTGGACTGCTACGACCCGTATCCGACGTGACCTGCCCAGGTTCGGCCGCGACGGCCGGCGCGGAGAATCGCGCGTAAAAAAGGGAGCTGGGCCGTCGGCGTGGCCCGCACACATGACCGGCCGATGGCCTCTCGCGCACCTGGAAGGTCGCGGGGCAGCCACCGGCCGGCGCATACACACGGTTGTCACACCGTGGGGTCGATGTCCCCGCTGCTCGCCTGCTTGCTCTGCTGCTTGAGCTCGCGGGCCTTGTCCTTCAGCCGCTGACGCTCCTGCGGGTCGGAGATACGCTCTGCGGCCTGTTCCATCTCCTGTGCCTTCTGGAGAAGTTGCTGGGCACGGGCACCGGACTCGCCTGCAACGCTCATGATCACTCCTTGGTGTCTTCGGGGAAGAGCGGGCCACACCAGCGAAGCAGCGCGCCTGTACCCGCGCATCTCGAAGGCTCACCCACCGTTATCCGCGCAGGCCGCGTACGCACATGAGGGTTCGAACCCATCCGCCGCCGAGGCGCAAGCGGCCGCCCATGGAAGCGGGTTGATCAGTACGAACGACTGCGCCTGTACGCCGGGCAACCGTTCCTGGGGCACCCGGCAGCTCGGTGTCGATCCTGACCTGGCCGCTGAGGCGGCGGTACGCCGGTGAGGTCCTCCGAGTGCGACCCGTCGCAGGCCATGGGCCGGCGTCTCCGCTACTGGCGCGGACGGTCGAACCAGTCTCTGGCGTCCCGTTTGGTCGAGAGGACGATCACGAGAGCGCCGGCTACGACGTCAACGCCCCACGCGCCGTTGTGCAGCTTCGCGCTGATGGCGGTGCCGGCGGTGATCAATGAGCCGACGAGAATCAATGAGCCGATGCCAACTGCGCCGATACGGACGCGGTGGCCGCCGGTGGTGAACTTCGCGGCGCTGACGATCGCGGCTGCGGCAAGCGCTCCGAACGGGAGCGCCGCGAGGAGGAGCAGGCCGATCACCACCTGCCCCATGGCACCGGTCTGCAGGGTGGCAGCAGCCCATACGAGCCACAGGGCGGCGACGATGTTTCCCGCACCCACGACGAGGAGCAGGGCGCGGGCGGACTTGACGGTGCCGGACATCCGGCTCATGCGGGTTCCTTCGAACGGGCTCGCGTGGGTGGCGGCGCTCAGGCGTCAGTCGGAAGTGGATCACGTCGTGGTGGCGAGTTCGACGAGGTGCCGAGATGTGCCGGCAGGATCGACGATCTGATGGAGGTGTGCGCCGGGCAGGTGTGCCACACGCCAGCCGCGTTCGCGCGCCTCGGCGGCAAGTTCGTCGTACGGAGGGCCGAACAGCAAGTAGGAGCAGGGATGGTCGTCCCAGCCGTCGGGGACCGGGACGTGCTGCTCGTAGTAGGAAAGCGGCAGGGTGGGCTGCTCCTCGCTGAAGGTCTGTCGCATCGCCGGATCGGAGAACATGGGCGCGACGTCTTCCTCGTCCCACCAGTCGGTCCAACGTGGAAGCCTGCCGTTCACGGCCATCGGGCCGAGAAACTCCAGCAATTCTGGTGAGGCGACAGGGGTCGCCCCCACCAGGGCCGGCAACGCGGCATCGACGAAGATCGAGCTGGTCACCGGATGGTCGAGGCCCGAGCGGATCGCCGGGAGAAACAAGCCTGCATTGCTGTGTGCCACCAGCGTGACAGGGCTGCCGGCCGGTCCCTGCCGGAGGTCGTCCCGGACGGCATCGACGATCCGGGGCCAGAACGGCGGAGCACCGGCGCCGATGCGCAGCAAGGACGGCACCTGTACCTGGTATCCCGCCACCGTCAGGAGTTCGGCCACGGGGCGCCAGGTCGAGGGGCCCACGGACGGACTGTGCACGAGAACGAAGATCGGCTTCATGTGACGATCCGGCCGTCCATGCCATCGGGGCCGCGACGGTGTCGGCCGACAGCAGAACGCTCGGCCTCGAAGAAGTTCACGTGCCGCGACGTAGCCGTTGCGACTCGATACGACGTTCGACGCTGAACACCTTCGCAGTCCGACGCGCCCGACGGTGCAGTCCATGGTGCAGCGGATGACCTCACGACGGGTCTTCCCCTCGGCGAACGGGGCTCGTAACCGCGGTGGACGTCGGCGAGTCGGCCGGCATCGATCGTGCGGGCTCGCCCTGCTCGGGTCTGGCGCCCGGGACCTGCCCCGGCCGGGGGATGTGATCCAGATAGGTCACGGTCAGGAACTTGATCTGGCGTGCGCTCACCGACACCAGTTGGTGATCGGTGAGCGGTCGGGAGGGCGCCCCGGCGTGAGACCGGTATTGCAGGGGAGCGACCAGGGCCAATTCGCGGTCACCCGTCTCCTCGGCCTGGTGTGCGAAGTGCTTGAGCACGCCGGCCAGATACGATCCGTCGACGAGTTCGCAGCCGACGTACGTGCACTTCGCCCCGGTGAGTGCCGGGTAACGGCCGAACAGCAGCCACCACGACGACTCGACCGACAGCGGGCCCGGACCGCGCGGCAGCAGCTGGGCGGCGGCGAGCGCGGCAGCGGACGCAGCGACGAGCAGTGCGCAGGACCACAGCGTCAACTGCCCGTAGTCGTAGCGCACATAGGCCCAGCCCTCGCGCACGAGGCGTCCGGTGTCGGGGGTGGGGCCGGGTGCCGCCGTACGGATCAGCGCGAATACCGCGAGGGCGATCCCGTCGAAAGCGAGGCTGGCCAGCACGACGCGGGTGGTCTCGCGGAACGCGGACGAGGTGCGCTCGGGCAGGCGCACGTCGCGGGCTGCCGCATAGATGAATCCCGGGACCAGGCAGACGACGAAGAGAGCCAGTCCGAGAAGGGAACTGGGCATGGCTCCTCAGCTCTCCGCGTCGTCCGTACGGTGCTCCCCCTGCCGCCCGGCACCGTCTGCCGTCGTGCTGTCGGACGCGCCGGCCGGTGCGTCAGGGATGCCGGAAGCCGGTGCAGGCAGTCCCACGCCGGCGATCACGGCCTGGCCGCCATGCTTGGGGCCGTTGAGGAGCTCCTCGCGTGGGCTGGTGAGCGGCCGCCGTCCGCGCGGCTTCGGTGACGGGGTGGAAGTGGTGGCGCCGGCTCCCGCGTCATCGCCCACCATCAGTGCCTCCTTGCGCATCATGCGAACGTGCCTACCGATCCTCTTTTTCGGCTCGTGAGCCGCAGTGCAGACCGTTGGACCTCACGGGCCGGTGTGGATGAAGGGTGTCCAGATCGCCAGTTCCATACCCGGCTGGGCACGCAGCTCCCGCACAGCGTAGTGGAGTGCGAGCGCGCATTCCTCGGATGCCAACTCACCTTTACTGGAGAGGGAGTTGTACAGATGGTCGGCGACGAAACCAGCGTAGCGGCCGAGCACCGTCCACATCGTGGCCACCACGTGGCGGTATCCGGCGAACTGGAGCGCGGCGGCGATGTGGATCGCCTCGTCGGGCTGACCGTAGCCGGTGAGCGCCGTACTGCAGCTGGACAGGAAGGCGAACTCCGCGTCGTCCAGACGCAGTCGGCCCAGATCGGCGACGGTCAGCGTCCCGTCGTGCAGTCGCAACCCGCTGTGCGAAGGGTCGAGAGGGTCCAGGTCACCGTGGCAGGTGATGTGTGCCCAGCTGTGGTCGCCCAGCGCTCGGCGCACGGCATCCCGAGTGGCCTCGGGGCCGACCATGACGCTGGTCCGGTCGGGAAAGAAGGCGCTCACGGCCTCGACGTCCTCTTCCGCGTCCGGGAGGGGTGGCCGACCAGGTGTCTCCGGCATCGCCACAAGCAGCATCCGGCGCCGCCCGGGCCGGGAAGACGGGCGCGTACGGGCCTTGATCAGGGCGCGCAGTGTCGGTGTGTAGGAGGATACGACCCGGTCCAGTACGCAGGCCCCCGGCCGGGGTCCGGGGTGGTAGCGGCCCGCGGCGTGGAACGGCAGGAAGGTCAGCGGGCCCGCAGGGCACCACCACACCCGCGGCCAGGCGCCTTCGGTCGGCTCGCCGGTGTGGCCGAGCGCGTCCAGGACGGGTTCGACGGCATCGTCCCACAGCCAGTTCAGGACGTCCCTCATCATCAGGCCGAGCAGGTCGAGTTGTCCGTCCGCGTCGCGCTCCATGTCAAGAGCCAGCAGCAGATCCACGTATTCGTGCGATTCGAGAGCGCTCATGTACGTGGTCACGCGTTGCTGCACGACGTCCGGACTGAGCTGCGGCAGAGGGATCACCGTCAGCCCGTCCGGGGTCAGCGCCAGGGCATCGCTTCGGCGTTCGGCGACATTGATCAGGACGACTGTGCCGTTCCGGGCGGCGGTGCGCAGGTGGGCGAAGCCGGGCGGGAGCAGGAAGTCTCCGCATCCGGGGACATGTCGTACCTCCTCGCACAGCGCGTCCCAGTCGCGGGCCAGGTCCGTGCGCAGGTCCGCATGGTCACCTGGGGTGTTCAGGCTCTTCGGTCCGGCGTCCAGGGCAAGCAGGCGGGTGCGCACCTGGTCCAGCCGTTCGGCGAGTTCGGGCGCCGTCCGGCGTACCGCGTCCAGGTCGGGATCGATGTCGAGGGACTGCCTCCACAGGATGGCTCGGCCGTGCTCCAGCAGTTCGACGGCCCGTTCCGGACGGCCGGCGTCCAGGGCCACGGCGGCGGCCTCCTGGGTAAGGGGTCCGATCCGGGTCAGGTGCCGCTCGCGGTCACGACGGCCGAGGCCGTGCCAGGCGATCAGGGGGACACAGGCCATCGCCTGTTCGTAGGCGGCCAGGGCGAGGGACGGTTCGGGGGCCTGCTCAGCCAGCTCACGCAGTACTGTCATACGCAACAGGGGCGAAGCCGTCGCCGCCTCAGCGGCCTCCCGCAGCGTTTCGGAGGCGGATGCCCGGTCGGCTGCCGCGGCCGGCCCGGGGCGCGCGTCGACCCCCTTGAGCAGCAGCCGTGCCCGCAGGTGCAGAAGCTGAGCTCGCTCCGGCCGCCCCGTGGGGCACTCCTCCAGAGCGTCGGCGACGCTGGTGAGCGCCGCTCGATGGTCTGCCCACCGTGAGGTCGCCGAGAAGCGGGCCGCCAGGGCGTCCGCCAGGTTCGCCAGCAGGCCCGGGCGGAAGCGGTGTCCGACGGGAACGCCGTCAACCGCCTCACGCAACAGGCTGATCGACATGTCGATGTCGTACGTCAGCAAATCGGTCTCATCGGCCGACATGCTGTACGAGCCGTCCAGGTCGAGCGGGGAGGCCAGCTCATGGAATTGGTTGCTGTGAGCCAGTGCCAGGTTCGACAGATAGGCGGGGCGCAGCGTATGGCGGGGCGGTATCGCCCGCACGGCCTGTCCACCTGTCTCGATCGCCTCGGCCAGGTCCATCAGGTCGCCGAAGTGGTCGAAACGCAACCGCAGGGCGATCCCGGCCAGGTGCAGCGCGGTGTGCCGTTCGTGTTCCGGAGCGGCCTGTGCGGCATCGCGGCTCAGCGTGACCGCTTCGTCGAGATCGGCACGCCCGCCGCGACGCAGGAATCGGTCGAGCCGCGCGGTCGCGAACCCGGTGAGAACGAAGTGGTCGACGTCGGCCGCAGCGGCCTCACGGTACGCGGCGATCGAGGCGTCGAGGTCACCGACGTCCCCGGAGACCGCCGCACGGGCCCGCAGCGCGTTACCCAGCTCGGCGTGGGTGCGAGCGCGCATCGGTGCGTCGGCAGGAAGGAGGGCGAGGGCTTCGTCGAGGGCCTCGACGGCGTGGTCCATGTCCGATGGTGAACCGGATGCTTCCCCGCGAAGTGTGAGCGCGTAGCCGAGGACGAGCAGCTGGGACGCACATTCGGCCATGCTGCGACCGTCCTCGGCCGACCGCTCCACGCCGTCCTGTGCCGTCCGGACAGCGAGGTCGAGGTCATTCGGATCCGGCTCCAGACGGAACCTGTCGCACAGGGCCTGCGCCAGCGTCGGGCCGATGGCGGACTCCCATCGCACGGAGAGCGAGGCATCGGCGTCGGCTGCGGCTTCGAGGAGAATCTCGTCGGCGGTGGCGATGGCGGCATCCAACTCGTCGCGGTCCCCGGTGTGATGGTAAGCCGCGTAGTGCACCTCCGACCGGCGGACCAGAAGCCGCATACGCGCCTCTGTCCTGTCCTCACGCTCCAGACACTCGCCGACTGTCCGGGCGGCCTCCTCGAGGTACCGGCCTTCCCCGTCGACGCGGTACAGGTCGAGCAGCGTGGCCGCGAGCAGCTGAGCGACTTCGGCCCCCATCCGTGCGGCCCCGGGCGCGGACGACGACGTGCCGTAGGCGGCCCGCAGGCTGAGCACGCAGTCGTCGAGGTCCTGTCGACGATGGTGTCCGAGGTAAAGCGCTCGGCAGGCGCTGCCGAGCATGTGGTGCGTCTGTGCCGCCTCGGGACTGCCTTGAGGGTGGACGGTGAGCAGGCGCCGCAGAACGGCCGCCGCCTCCTCGTGGTGACCGGCCAGAAGCAGAGCGGCGCCGAGATTCTGGGCGGGCGCGACCCACTCGGGGTCGTCCGGACCGAGGGGGGCCAGCCCTCGGTGGGCCTGGCGCAGCTCGGCCGACGCCGCCTCCAGGTCCTCCGGCCGGCCGTGCAGTTGATGGCGTCGTAAGAGGGCCCGGCCCAGGTAACCGCGCATCACGGCCGCCGTCACCGGGTCGTCGGGGGCATGCCGCACCGCGTCGCTCAGATCGGCGACAGCTCCGTCCAGGTCCTCAGCCCGGCCGAGCACTTCGTACAGCGCGCACAGCTGATGACCGCGCAGGCACCGGTAGACCACGCGGTCGGCGTGCGCGCCGGCCTCGACGGCCAGCACCTCGGCCTCGGTCAGGACCGCGATCGCCCAATACATCGCGTCCGGATCCCGTCTGTGCGAGGCATCGCGTGCGAGCGCCGCTGCCAGGGCCGTGTCCAGCTCCCGGGCGGCGGAACGGGCCGCGTACTGCTGCTCCATGAGCGGGGGCAGCACCGCATCAGGATCCAGGTCGCGCACCCGGAAGAACAGTCGCACAGCGGCGCCTGTCGCCTCCTCGTGTGCGTGCCCGGCAACCTCCAGACGCAGATACCAGTAGAACCAGGCCAGTACGGCGGCCGCCTCCAGATCCAGTCGAGGTGCCTGGGCCAACAGTTCCTCGGCGGCGGTCACTGCCACCGGGTCGGTCACCGCGTCGCGCGCGCCCTGCTCGTACCGGACGATCCGGCGCCGCAGCGTGGTGAGCCGATTCAGTTCCTGCATTCGGTTCCCCCGTGTCCCGGAACTTCCCTCAGACGCTAGCACCGGACATGACAGGACCGGGGCCGTCGCCGGCATCGCCCTCCGCCGCTTCGCGTCGCACCCGGCCCACGCCGGCGATCGCCGCGAGATGCCGCCGGATGCGCGGCCGCCCGAGTTGCACTCGGCCCGGCCGAGCTGACCGGACGGACGACTGTCCGGCTCACATACTCGGTCGAAACGGCCGACCGGAAAGCAGCAACACCACTGACACCGCCTCACCTCCACGGGCCAGTGGGGTGGTCCGTGGCGACACGGGCGGTCCGGGTCCGGGGGACCGGCTCCGGATCCGCGTCTAATCACATCCGAGAACAGAAACGCCGGGCACGGAGAGCGCTGACGGGCGCAGATCCCCGGGCCACGCCCCACAGCGCTTGAGGGAGACTGCCATGAGCGGCACGACGGCTTTGCCGACACCGTCCGGTCCCTACCTGGATGCAGGGCTGCTGCCCGCCGACTTCTACGCCTACGAGGAACTGCTGTCGGACAGCGAGCGGGAGAAGGTCGAGTCCCTTCGCGCGTTCCTCCGCACGCAGGTCGCCCCGATCGTCGACGACTGCTGGGCCCGGGCCGAGTTCCCCTTCCAGCTGGTCGAGAGCTTCGGGAAGCTCGGCTTGATGGACTGGGCCGACCCGGACTCCCCGGAATCCAGGCCGAGCAACCTCCTCGCGGGCTTCATCGCGCTGGAGCTGGCGCATGTCGACGCGTCCGTGGCGACGTTCGCCGGCGTGCACACAGGTCTGGCCATGGGCACCATCCTCACCTGCGGTTCCGACGAACAGAAGCGGCGATGGCTGCCGGCGATGAGCCGCTTCGAGAAGATCGGCGCCTTCGGGTTGACCGAGCCGCACGGCGGCTCAGACGTCGCCGGCGGCCTGCGGACGACCGCGCGCCGCGACGGCGACGTATGGATCCTCGACGGCGCGAAGCGGTGGATCGGAAACGCGACCTTCGCCGACCTGGTCGTCATCTGGGCCCGCGACGTCGAGACGAAGCACGTGCTGGGCTTCGTCGTGGAGAAGGACACCCCCGGGTTCACCGCGACGAAGATCGAGAACAAGATGGCGCTGCGGATCGTGCAGAACGCCGACATCGTGCTCGACGGCTGCCGCGTCCCGGAGGCCAACCGGCTGCAGAACGCGAACTCGTTCAAGGACACCGCCAAGATCCTGCGCCAGACGCGCAGCGGCGTGGCGTGGGAGGCGGTGGGAGTGATGTTCGGCGCCTACGAGATCGCCCTGCAGTACGCGAAGGTGCGCGAGCAGTTCGGGCGCCCGATCGGGAGCTTCCAGCTCGTGCAGGACCTGCTGGTGAAGATGCTCGGCAATGCCACGGCCTCGTGCGGGATGATGGCGCGCCTGGCCCAGTTGCAGGACGCCGGCGTGTACCGGGACGAGCAGTCCGCCCTGGCGAAGGCCTACTGCACCGTGCGGATGCGCGAGAACGTGGGGTGGGCGCGGGAACTGCTGGCCGGCAACGGCATCATCCTCGACTACAAGATCGGCCGATTCGTCGCCGATGCCGAGGCCATCTACTCGTACGAGGGCACGCGGGAGATCCAGACCCTGATCGTCGGACGTGCCGTGACCGGCGGCCTGAGCGCCTTCGTGAGGTGAAGAAGATGACCACGGAATCCGTCTTCACCGGCCTCAAGGTCCTCGACGCGTCGAGCTTCATCGCGGGACCGGCCGCAGCCACCGTGCTCTCCGACTTCGGAGCGGACGTCATCAAGATCGAGCCGCCGGGGACGGGCGATCCCCAGCGGCGGCTGAGCTCCGTGCCGCCCAGTCCCCGGGCGCAGGCCAACTACAGCTGGCACCTCGCCAACCGCAACAAGCGCGGCATGGTGATCGACCTGAAGTCGCCGTCGGCCACCACGGTCCTCAAGCGCCTCGTCGAGTGGGCCGATGTGGTGATCACCAACTTCCCGCACGGCACACGCGAGAAGCTGCACCTCGGCTACGAGGAGGTCGCGGGCTGGAACCCGCGGGTCGTGTACGCCGACATCACCGGCTTCGGCGACAGCGGCCCCGACGCCGGGCAGCCGGGCTTCGACCTGACCGCCGCCTGGTCGCGCAGCGGACTGCTGGCCTCCACCCGGGACGCGGGAGCCCCGCCGACGGTGCCGGTCTGGGGCAGCGGTGACTACATGTCGGCGGTCGCGATCTACGCGGCGATCGCGACCGCCCTGTACCGCCGTGAGCGCACGGGGCAAGGAGCGAGTGTCGGGACGTCGCTGCTTGCTGCGGGCGTCTGGGCCACGGGAACGCTCGTGGCCGGCGCACTCGCCGGCGGCACGCCGTTCGAGTTGCACGACCGGAGCGCGCCGGCGAACCCGCTGATCAACCCCTACCGGACCGCGGACGACGAGTGGTTCATGCTGGTCGCCTCTCCCCCGCACTGGCCGGGACTGGCGCGGGCCATCGGTCACCCCGAGCTGCTCGAGGACCCCCGTTTCGCGGACATCGAGGGCTTCGTCAAGAACTCCGCGGCGCTGAGCGAGCTGCTCGATGCCGAGTTCCGCACGCAGCCCTTCGCCCACTGGAAGGACGCCCTGGGCCGGGAACGCGTCACCTACAGCCTCATTCAGACGCCGGAGCAGGCCGCGCAGGACCCACAGCTGCGCGCGAACGACATCGTGGTGCCGCTGGAGGGAGTCAGCGGGCTGGAGGAAACCATCAGCAGTCCGGTCAACGTCCGAGGGGTGCCGAAGGTGCCGGCGAAGCGAGCGCCCGATCTGGGCGAGCACAACGACGAGATCCTCGCCGAGCTGGGATTCGGCCCCGCCGAGATCGCCGAGCTGCGCACCCAGGGAACGATCCCCGGCACGGCAGAAGGCACGGCGTCGCCATGAGCACGGCATCCGAAGCGTCCGACACGGTGCTCCACGAGCGCCGCGGCGGCGTACTGACCATCACCCTCAACCGTCCGGCGCAGAAGAACGCTGTGGACCACGAGGTCGCGGTGGGGCTCGCGTCGGCCTTGGATCTGCTCGACGCGGACCCGGAACTGTCGGTCGGCGTACTCACGGGTGCGGGCGGGGTGTTCAGCGCCGGCATGGACCTGAAGGCATTCGCCAAAGGTGAGCTGCCGGTGATCCCAGGCCGGGGTTTCGGCGGGCTCACCGAAACGACGGTGCGCAAGCCGTTGATCGCCGCGGTCGAGGGCTGGGCACTCGGCGGCGGCTTCGAGATGGTGCTCGCCTGCGACCTGATCGTGGCCGCGGAAGACGCCCGGTTCGGGCTTCCCGAGGTCACGCGCGGTCTCGTGGCGGCAGCGGGTGGGCTGGTCAGGCTGCCGCGCCGCCTTCCGTACCACGTGGCCGCACGCGTACTGCTCACCGGCGAGCCGCTGACCGCGGCCGAAGGCAAGGAGTACGGCCTCGTCGATGAGCTGACCCCACCCGGCGCCGCGCTGGACGCGGCCCGCGAGCTGGCGGGGCGCGTCGCGCGGAACGCACCGCTGGCGCTGGCGGCCGTCAAGGAGGTTCTGCGTGAGACGCAGGGCTTGAACGAGAGGGACGCCTTCACCCGCCAGGACGAGCTCACGAGCGGGCTGTTCTCCAGCGAGGACGCGCGGGAGGGCGCACAGGCGTTCGCCGAGAAGCGCGCCCCTGTCTGGCACGGCCGCTGAATCCGGCCAGGTCAGCCGCCCGCCTCCCGCACAGCCCCCGTCCGACTCCCAGGAGCAGTGACCAGCCATGAATGCACACAGACCCGTCCACCGCGTGGCAATCGTCGGCACCGGCACCATCGGTGCGAGCTGGGCGACGCATTTTCTCGTCCGAGGCTTCGACGTGGCGGCGACCGACCCCGCCCCCACCGCGGAGGCGGCCCTGCGTGCGTACGTGGATGCGGCCTGGGACGCGGCGGCCTCGATCGGGCTGGCGCCCGGAGCCTCGCCCGATCGCCTGAGCTTCACCACGGACCTGCGGCAGGCCGTCGCGGACGCCGATTTCGTACAGGAGAACGCGCCGGAGCGCCCGGAGCTCAAGGTCCCGTTGTTCGCCGACATCGACGACGCCACGCCGCCGGGCGCGATCATCGCGTCGAGTTCGTCGGGCATCACTATGAGCGTCATCCAGGCCGGCTGCCGGCGTCCGGAGCGGACCGTCATCGGCCATCCCTTCAATCCCCCGCACATCGTCCCGTTGGTCGAGGTCGTCGGCGGCACGAAGACCGCCCCGGAGACGATCCGGGACGCGATGTCGTTCTACGCCGCGATCGGCAAGAGGCCGATCCACCTCAAGAAGGAGCTTCCCGGGCACGTCGCCAACCGCATCCAGGCCGCGCTGTACCGCGAGGTCGTCCACCTGGTCCAGGAGGGGGTGCTCGACGTGGCGGACTCCGACGACGCGGTGTCCTGGGGACCGGGGCTCAGATGGGGCGTCATGGGCCCTCATCTGTTGTGGCATCTCGGCGGTGGGGAGGGTGGCATCGATCACTTCATGGACACCCTCATGCCTCGAATGGTGGCGTCCTGGCAGGAACTGGGCACGCCCGAGTTCACGCCCGAGCTCAAACAGAAGATCGTGGGTGGCGTCCTGGAGGAGGCGGCCGGCCACTCGGTCGATGAACTGGCCGCTCGGCGCGACGCGATGCTTTCGGCCCTGCTGGCCGTGCGCGCCCGGTACGACCCGTCCGGCCCGCCGGGCGCCGCAGCCGGTCGTCCGGCGAAGGAGGGACCGTGACGGGGGGCCGGGAGAAGCTTTTCGTGCTCGAGGCCAGCAGTGGCGGTCGGCTGTTCTGCGTGAACCCCGACGGTTCCGACAAGAAGGTTGTCGTCAGCGGGTGCAGGATCCCCGACGGGGTCGCCGTCGATGTCGTGGCCGGGCACATCTACTGGACGAACATGGGTCTTCCACCGGAGAACGACGGCTCGATCGAACGCGTGGACCTGGACGGAGGCAACCGGACGACGGTCGTCCCCAGCGGCGTCACGCATACGCCCAAGCAACTCCACCTGGAGACCGCCGGGCGGAAGCTGTACTGGGGTGACCGTGAGGGCATGCGCGTGATGCGCTGCGACCTCGACGGCTCGAACGTCGAAACCCTCGTGCAGACGGGCCAGGGGGAGGACGACCGTCGCGACGAGACCAGATGGTGCGTGGGAGTCGCCGTCGACCCTGTGGGCGGACATCTCTACTGGACACAGAAGGGCCCGAGTGACGCGGGGCTCGGGAAGATCCTGCGGGCCGGCCTGGACCTGCCCGCCGGGCAGAGAGCGGCCGAACGCGGCGACATCGAGGTTCTGTTCGAGGGGCTGCCGGAGCCGATCGACCTCGAACTCGACCTCACGGAGCGCACGCTGTACTGGACGGATCGCGGGGACCCGCCGCGGGGGAACAGTGTGAACCGTTCGCCGATGGACCCGCCGGGCGGCCGGCGTACGCCCGAGATCCTGTCGACCCACCTGATGGAAGGCATCGGCCTCGCCCTCGATCCGGACGACGGACGCATGTACGTGACCGACCTGGCCGGGAACGTGTACGCGGCCGATCTCGACGGATCGAACCGCAGGGAGATCCTCGTCCTGCAGGGGAACCTCACCGGCATCGCCCGTGCCGTGTTGCCGACCGGCACGAGGCTCTGACGTGATCTCTGACCTGTGGGGCAAGGTCCGGGCGGGCCGAGCCGGGGTGTTCCCTCAATTGCGGGCTGCCGATCGGTCCTGTAGCGAGCGACTTGCGGTGTGACCGCTCTCCCGCGGGCCGCGGCCTGCACCGCTCCGGCCGACGCCTGTTCGACTCCATTGCGGATGAGGGCATCATGCGGTCCTGTTCAGGTCACGGACCAGGTCGAGGGCCCGGCCGAGCGTGGCCAGCCGGGCGTCCAGCGTCTCGCCGGCGGGGTAGAGGCGGACGGTGTCGACCCCGGCGTCGCGCCATACCCCCAGCCGCTCGCGCACCATGTCCTCGGTGCCGATCAGCGTGGTGCCCAGCACCATCTCATCGGTGACCAGTCCGGCCGCCCCCTGCCGGTCCCCTGCCTGCCAGCGCTTCCGGACCTCGGCGGCCACCTCTGCCCAGCCCTGACGGCTGTAGGCGTCGTTGTAGAAGTTCTTACCGACGGAACCCATCCCGCCCAGGCTGAAGGCCAGTTCCTTCTTGCGGCCGGCCACGATCGCGCGCAACGCCTCCTCGTCCTCGGCGAAGGCCACCTCGGCGCCCTGGCAGATGTCGAGGTCGGCGCGCGGGCGGCCGGCAGTGGCCAGGCCCGCGTCCAGATGATCGAAGTAGGCCTTCTTCGCCCCTTCCGGTACGAAGCTGGTGCCCATCCAGCCGTCGGCGATCTCGCCGGTCAGTCGCAGCATCTTCGGTGAGAGGGTCGCCAGGTAGATCGGGATGTCGTGCTCGGCGCGCATCGACAGGCGCATGGGCTTCGCGTCCCCACCCGGCAGCGGGATCTGGAATTCCTGCCCGTCGTGGGAGAGTTTCTCGCCTGCCATCGCCTTCCGCACGATCTCGACGGTCTCCCGCATGCGCGACAGCGGGCGGGCGAACGGGACACCGTGGAGGCCCTCGATCACCTGCGGCCCTGACGGTCCCAGTCCCAGCACGAACCGCCCCTGGGAGATCTGCGACAAGGTGATCGCTGCTCGGGCGATGGCCATCGGCGTGCGGGTGCCGAGCTGGATGATCCCGGAGCCGAGCAGCAGGCGATCCGTCCGCGCGGCCAGGTACCCCAGCGGTGACGGCGCTTCCGAGCCCCATGCCTCGGCCACCCAGCAGATGTCCAGGCCGAGCTTCTCGGCCTCGGTCACGAAGTCCACCGTCTCCGGCCAATTGCCCCCGGACGCCTCGATCGTGGTCGACGTGCGCATCACGCATCCGCCTTTCCGGGGGCTTCGGCCAGCTTCTTGATCGCGTCGACAGTGATGCCCATGTTGTCCTCGAACTCCCGCATCCGCACGAAGACGATCTTCTGTTCCTTGTCCGGCATCCGGTCGATCGCGAAGGACAGGCCGGACCTGGCCGGTCCCATCCGCATCCACTGGCGCAGGAGTGTGCCGCCGTCCTGCGGTTCGAGGCTGAACCGCCAGAGCGCCGTGGGGTGTTCGGGGTCCTCCACCGCCCAGGCGAACACCTGCGGCGGCTGGTACTCCACGATGTAGGAGGTGGTGGCCCACTCCCCCAGTGCATCGTGCTTGCTCCGGCCCACGAAACGGGCCCCCGGCTCGGGACCGGTCGCCCCGTCCAGCCACTCCACCGACTGCAGTTCCGAGCTCATGCGCGGCATCAGCGCGATGTCGGACACCAACTCCCACACCCGCTCCTGCGGGGCGGCGATCCAGGCCTGCACCTCGGCCGTGGGTGTGTCCGCATAGCGCGCGCCCGTCCACTCCATGGCGCGACAACTCCCTTGTCAGTACCGAAGATCCCTGCAAAGAAAAGGGCCTGACCTCCAAAGTTGCGTAGATAGACTTACCTGTCAAGGCTTGGCGCGGTCTCTGCGGATCGCTTTGTCAGTCCGTGAACCGTTCCTGCACGTCCGGCCGTTCCGCCAGGTGCGGCGGATAGCCCGGGCCCAGCCGAGGGTGGGTGTTATCGGCGGTCATCGGCTCACCGCAGGCGGCACAGACCACTTCGGCGTGGCTTTCCTGTCCGCAGACGTCGTGGAAATGCGTCACCGGCGGGCCCTGCTCGCCTGCCAGCCAGCGGTCCCCCCACCGGCTCATCGCCAGCAGCACGGTGTAGAAGTCGCGCCCCTTCTCGGTGAGCACATAGTCGTGGCGCACCGGGTCGGTCTGGTAGGGCTGCTTGACCAGCAACCCCTCGTCCACCAGCCGCCGCAACCTGTCGTTGAGCGTGTTGCGCGCGATTCCCAGCGACTCCTGGAACGCGTCGAATCGTCGGATCCCGTAGAACGCCTCCCGCAGCACCAGCGGCGTCCACCAGTCCCCGAGGAGATCCATCGTGCGGGCCACCGAGCAGGGCCAGTGGGCAAAGGATGTCCGCCTCATGGGTGCCAGCATACGGTTCGTCTCGAAATGAAACCCAGCAGGCGGGACCAGCCGTGGCCGCGTCCGTCCCGTCCCGTCCCGACCCGCCCCGCCCCGCCCCGCCCCGCCCCGGCGAGATCACAAACTGGACTTTGATCCAGTACCGCCGCACGGGGCCGTGTTCGGTGTCACGGATGCCCTCGAGGACGCCACCCTGGTGCACGATCGTCCTCACCGAGGCAAGGTTGTCGACTTCGTGACCGGCCGAGCTCCGGGCGAGGAACCCTGATCGAATCGCCCCGGGTGGAACGTCACCCGACGCCGCGCGAGCCCCGAGCCGGGCGGACCGGCCGGGCGGATACTCTCCGTCGACGGGATACGCGGGCACCCCGCGACAGGAGGTGCGCGAACGCATGCAGACACCTGGCCACATCCGGCGCGGGCAGCTCCTCGCGTGGTTGCGTACCCACGATCCGGAGTTGGCCGCCACCCGCCGGGCCGCACGCACTGCACTGGTGATGCCCGCGCTGTTCGCATTCTGCAGCCAGGTGCTCCACTCGCCGACGATGGCTACCTTTGCAGCCTTCGGCTCGTTCTCGATGCTGCTGCTGGTGGACTTCACCGGCCCGATGGTGCAGCGCCTGCGTGCTCACCTGGGCCTCGCGATGGCCTGGGCAGTACTCATCTGCCTGAGCACACTCGTGGCCGACGAGACCTGGCTCGCGGTCATCACCACCGTCGTGGTCGGCTTCCTGGTGCTCTTCTCCGGCGTGGTCAGCTCCGTCCTCGCGGAGGCGACGACCGCTCTGCTGTTGGCCTTCGTCCTGCCGGTGGCATCGCCCGCACCACTGTCCCAGCTGCCCGAGCGACTCGCCGGAGCTGGCCTTGCGTCGGTCGGCGCCATGCTCGCGATCTCCCTCCTGTGGCCCCGGCCCGCCACCGACCCGCTGGGTCCGCACGCCGCCCGTGTCTGCCGGGCCGCCGCGGCACAACTGCGCGCCGACACCCACCGGCTGAGCGGAGAGCCTGACGCACCGAGCATCCGGCAGTGCATGGACACCGCCGACCAGACCGTTGCAGCGGCAGCCGACCTCCGTACCGCCTTCGACGCCACCCCCTATCGGCCCACCGGACTGTCCACCAGCTCCCGCGCCCTGGTCCGCCTGGTCGACGAACTCACCTGGCTGAGCACCATCGTGGCCGAGAGCGGTCCCCCGCATCGCGTCCCCTCCGCCTGCGATCCCGAGGCACACGCGGTTCGACGGGGTGCCGCCGCGGTCCTGGACCGGACAGCCGACCTGCTCGACGCACCGTACGACGCACCCACCGCCCTCCGAACCGCCGCGGTCGACCTGCACGCGGCCATGACCGCCATGGAACGCAGCGCGACCACCCGGCTGCCCATGCAACCGCCTGAACCTGGTGCGGAGTGGGAGTCCCACTCCTTCATCGAGGCCCTGGACCTGTCATTCCGCGCCCAGGAACTGGGCTTCGCAACCCTCCAGGTCGCAAACAACGTGGACCTGGCAGCGGCGGCCCAACGACGCAGCTGGCCGGATCAGCTCCTCGGCCGCGAACCCGGCGCCCTGACGGGGCCGCTGGCCTCGGCCCGCGAGCGGGCAGCCGCCCATCTCCGGCCGAACTCGGTCTGGCTGCACAACAGCCTCCGGGGAACGGTCGGCCTGGGCGTCGCGGTCGCGCTGGCCGACCTGACGAGCGTTCAGCACTCGTTCTGGGTCCTCCTCGGGACCCTCTCGGTGCTGCGCTCGAACGCGCTCAACACCGGGCAGAACGCGGCCCGCGCCTTGGGCGGCACGATCGCGGGCTCGCTCATCGGGGCCGGACTGCTGCATCTCATCGGCCACCACGGCACCCTGCTCTGGTTCCTGCTGCCCCTCGCCGTACTGATCGCCGGCATCGCCCCCTCGGTCATTTCCTTCGCCGCCGGCCAGGCGGCCTTCACCATCACCCTGGTGATCATGTTCAACATCGGCCAGAACCCGGACTGGCACATCGCACTGCTGCGGATCCAGGACATCGGCATCGGCTGTGCGGT
The DNA here is from genome assembly GCF_042872425.1 of Streptomyces sp. NPDC005262. Classification (NCBI taxonomy): domain Bacteria; kingdom Bacillati; phylum Actinomycetota; class Actinomycetes; order Kitasatosporales; family Streptomycetaceae; genus Streptomyces; species Streptomyces sp. NPDC005262. Next base: position 91,174 of record NZ_JBIAKK010000017.1, on the reverse strand, counting down.
CAGCGTCCTGGTGGGCCTGTTCTTCTGGCCGCGCGGCGCCGCCGCCGCCGTCGACCAGGCCCTCGCCGAGGCGTACGCGGACAGCGCGCGCTATCTGGCCGGGGCGGTGGATTACGCGGTCGGCCTCTGCGGTTCCGGTCCCGCACCGGCCGACACTCCGCTGCCGGAGAAGAGCCAGGCGGCCGCCGCCGCCCGAAGACTCGACGACGCCTTCCGCAGCTACCTCGCCGAACGCGGGCCGAAACGTATGCCGCTGGCGGACATGACCACCCTGGTCACCGGCGTCGTCGGACTGCGCCTCGCCGCCGACGCCGTGCTCGGACTATGGCGACGCGGCAGCGAACAGCCCATCGAGGCGGACCGGGCCGAAGCTCGCCTGGTGCTCCTGGAGGTCGCCGGTCGAGTGTCCGGCTGGTACCGCGACCTGGCGATCAGCCTCGTTCGGCACACCTCGCTCCCGGATCCGCTGCCACGCGATCCTGCCGCCGAGGCCCGGCTGGTCGACGCCCTCCGCCGCGACCTGCGTGACGAGAGCGGGCCGGCCACAGCCACAGCCGTCCGCATCGTCTGGACCGTCGATCACCTCGGCGTCGCCCGCCGCCTCCAGCCGACACTCGCGGCTGCGGCAACGCCGGGCAGGCCGTCCTGACTCAGGGAAGCCTCGCTCCGACGGCCCTTCCGAGCAGGCCGCGGATCGCCAGGTCATACCGTGCCCGCCCGAACAACCGCTCCGTCACACACCCTCGATCAGGCCTCCAGGGACGAGCGGGACACATCTCTGGCATTGTCCCGGTAGTCACGGCGAGGTATGCACCGCTCCGGTGCAGGGACCGCAGGAGGGAGGGCCGGATGAGTGGCGTCGGTCGCGGACAGGTACTGGTGGTGGACGACGATCCGGCGATCCGGCGTTCGCTGGAGCGGGGACTGCGGTTGGCCGGTTTCGTGGTAGCCCTTGCCGGGGGCGGGCGGCCTGCTCTGGCTCATCTGCGCCGGGAGACGACCGATGTGGTCGTCCTCGACATCTCCATGCCTGATCTCGACGGAATCCAGGTGTGCCGCGCCTTGCGCGAGGACGGCAGCGACCTGCCCGTGCTGATGCTGTCGGCGCTGGACGAGACGGCGGACCGCATCGCCGGGCTGCAGGCGGGTGGCGACGACTACCTGATCAAGCCGTTCTCGCTGCAGGAGTTGGTGCTGCGGCTCGATGCTCTGCTGCGCCGACGGCCGCCCAGGAACACGGACACGGTCCGCGTCGGCCGTCTGGTGCTGGAACCGGCCTCGCGTGAAGCACGGTTGGACACCGAGTTGCTGGCGCTGACCCGGCGGGAGTTCGAGCTGTTGGAGGTCCTCGCACGCAATGCGGGGATCGTACTCACCCGGGACCAGCTGCTGGAGCGTGTCTGGGGGTACGACGTCGAGGTGCGTACAGATGCCGTCGACACCTTCGTCAGCTATCTGCGGCGCAAGCTGGAGAGCGGCGGTCGGGCACGGATCATCCATACCGTGCGGGGAGTCGGTTTCGTCCTGCGCCTGGACAGCGGGGGTGGGAACGCGTGAAGCTGGCCACCCGCATTGCGCTCGCTGTCGGTGCCACCGTGCCGGTGTTGGTGCTGGCGGCGGGATGGCTGCTGCTCCTGCTGGTCGCCCACGACCTGCATGCCGAGCAGGACGCTCATCTACGGGAGCGCGCCGACGCAGCCGCCGTGAACGCCCGCCAGCTGTTGCGGGTCACTGCCGCCGACCGTCCCGCGGCGGTCGAGCAGGCCCGCGAACGGCAGTTGTACGCCTCCGGCCTGGATGTCGGTATCCGGCTGACCGGACCGCACGGCACCGTCTCGGGCGGTCCGCAGCCCGACGCCTCCGTGCCCCTGCCGACCCGTGCGCGGACGCCGGTCACCGTCGAGGACGGGGCCAGGAACTGGCGGGTGCTGTCGGTCCGCGTGCAGGGCTCGCGCCCCGGCGTCCACGGCACGCTGTGGCTGTTCTCCCCCGACACCGCGAGCAGGGACCAGCTGGCCCTCGTACGACGGCGCGTGGTGACCGTGGCGCTGCTGGCGGCCGTGACGTCCGGTCTGATGGCGTTGGCTGTCGCCACACGGGCCGGCCGCCCGCTGCGCCGACTGCAACAGCGCACCAGCGGCCTCGATCCGAGGGTGGACGCGGCGAGGCTCGACCACACACGGACCGGGGTGACCGAGGTCGACGACCTGGCGCGGACTCTGCAGACCGTGCTGGCCCGGTACGACGAACAAGCCGTACGGACCACGGAGGCCCTGACGACCGCCCGGTCGTTCGCCGCCGCCGCGGCTCATGAACTGCGCACCCCGCTGATGAGCATGCAGACGAACCTGGAGATCCTCGCGCAGCACCCGGACCTCGCGTCGGCGGACCGGAATGAGGTCCTGGGGGATCTCCAGGCCGAGCACGCTCGACTGCTGGGCCTGTTGGTGATGCTCAGGGAACTCGGACGGGGCGACCTGGTCGAGGCCGATTCCTTCGGCCCGGTGGACCTCACCGAAGTGATCGACGCCTCCGTGGCCGACGCCAGGCGCAGGTATCCCATGGCGGAGATCACTGTGCCGGTCATGCCGCGTCTGACTGTGCACGCATGGGAGCCCGGGGTGCGAACCATCATCGACAACCTCCTGGCCAATGCTCTGGTTCACGGACGGAGCGGGGACGGTCGCGCACGGGTGGAACTGGGCCTTCGTGCGGGCGGGCACCCCACGGGATCGACCGCCGTGCTGACGGTCGACGACCGTGGCCCCGGCATCCTTCCTTCGCAGCGCGATGCCGTGTTCCATCGCTTCGAGCGCGGCCCCGACAGCTCCGGCTCCGGACTCGGCCTGACCCTGGTCGCGCAACAGACCGCCCTTCACACAGGCCGCGTCCGGATCCAGGACTGCCCTGGCGGCCGGGGCACGCGGGTCGAGGTCCGGCTCCCCGTGCAGGACAGCGGGCAGACCGAGATCCCCTTGCCGGCGGAGCGGGACTGGCTGATCACAACCGCCGAGCGCCCACAAGGTTTCCACAAAGACGGCTCCTAACTTCTCCTCATGCGCGGGCAGATGGGCCCTGCGCCGCTTCCGGAGGAGACACCGTCATGAGGACCGCCAAGACCGCTGCCCTGGCTCTCACAGCCGTCGGCGCACTGCTCGCCGCCGCAGGCACGGCCTCGGCCGGCGGCGGAACGCCGGCGCCGGACGCCACGCCTGCCGGCGACGGAGCGCACATGCTGTGCAAGCGGGTACCGAAGATCGAGAAGCGCCTTGAACACGCCCTGAACCGCCTCGGCGCGGACGCGACGCGGCGCGGCTCCGTCGCCCGGCTGGCGAAGCGGGTGGAAAACGCGAAGACGGCCGGTCACACCGAGATCGAGACCTACCTCAACGACAAGCTCATGTTCCGCCGCTCCCTCGTTCCGACCCTCGAGAAGCGCCAGAAGGACCTGACCGCGGTCAAGACCTGGTGCAAGGCCGACAACAACAGGAGCGAGCAGTGATGGCCCGCAGCGCCGCCACCGCTGTCGCGGCCGCCCTCCTGCTTCTCATCGCGGTCACCGGCTGCGGTCGCAGTAGTGACGAGAAGGCCAGCGGCACCGCCGACCGCCCCGCGACCACCGGCCCCGCAGAGGTCACCCGCATGAAACGACTCGTGGATGCCGCCGAATCGGCCGCCGCCGCAGCGGAATCCGCAGTGGCAGAGGACGGCAAGGACTGACGTGACGCCGCCGCCCCCACACTGCTGCCGACAGTGCCGAGGCGGAGATCATCCGCCCGGACCCCCACCGCCCACTGCAAGGCGGCTGGAGAATGTCTCGCGCGTCGCCGGCCTGGGCTATCTCGGCATGCTCGCCGGCCCCGCCGTCATCGGACCGATGACGCATTTCATGCCGCTCAACCTGACTTTTCTGCTGCCTCTCGGGTTCTGCGTCGTGGCCGCGTGCTCAGCCCGCATACTCCGCTCGCCGCACACCGCTCCCGGCCGTCTGGAGGCCGAGGCCGCATGACCGCAACCAACCACGCGAGCCCGGCGCACAGGACACCCGGTGCCGCGGTGTATCCGGTGTCCTGACGACGTAGCGGGCGCAGCCCGAGCCGCGGCCCGGTGGGGGCCGGCTCCCCTGTCCCCGCCCGGCGAACTCGTCGCGTCACGGCACTAGGAAGTGATAGGTCCTCTCGCTACCCTCCGCGCATGATTTCCACGGTGGTCTGGGGTACGGGCAACGTCGGCCGCGCCGCGATCCGCGCCGTCGATGCCCATCCCGCGCTCGAGCTCACGGCCGTGCTGGTCCACAACCGGGACAAGGTGGGACGTGACGCGGGCCAGCTCGGTGGGCTCGGTCGTCCGCTGGGGGTCGTGACGAACGACGACATCGGTGCCGTGCTGGCCACCGGCCCCCGGGCCGTGGTGTACGCCGCGTCCGGCGACATCCGCCCCGACGACGCCCTCGCCGACATCAACAGGGCGATCCGGGCGGGGGCCGTTGTCGTCACCCCCGCGCTGTATGCCCTGTACGACCAGCTGGGCGCGCCGCCGGAGCTGCGGGATCCGGTGCTGGCGGCCATCGCGGAGGGTGGCGGTTCGCTGTTCGTCTCCGGTGTCGATCCCGGCTGGGGCAATGACGTACTCCCGTTGCTGATCAGCGGACTCGGCACCTTTGTGGACGCGATCCGCTGTCAGGAGATCTTCGACTACTCCACCTACGAACAGGAGGAATCGGTCCGGTACCTGGTCGGCATGGGCCAGCCGATGGACTACGAGCCACTGATGCTCGCGCCGACCGTCCCGACCATGGTGTGGGGTGGGCAGATACGGCTGATGGCCAGGGCCCTGGGAGCCGAACTCGAAGACATCCGGGAGACGTTGGTCCGACGCCCGCTCGACGCGACGGTGAGCACCAGGACGATGGGCACGTTCGAGGCCGGCACCCAGGGCGCGGTGCGATTCGAAGTGCAGGGCATCGTCGGCGGCGAACCCCGCATCGTCATCGAGCACATCACGCGCATTCACCCCTCCTGCGCACCGGACTGGCCGACGCCGCCCGACGGCGACGGCGCGCATCGAGTGATCATCGAGGGCCGCCCCCGCATCGAGGTCACGGTCGAGGCCACCGACGAGGGTGAGAACAGATCCGCGGGCGGGAACGCCACCGCGGTGGGCCGGCTCGTGAGCGCCATCGACTGGCTCGTGAACGCGGAACCAGGACTCTACGACGCTCTCGACGTCCCGCTGCGCCCCGCAGCCGGCAGGCTCGGAAGGAGACAACCATGAACATCGACATCCCCGAGGGCAAGGACGCGATCGAATACGTGTGGGGCGAGATGGTGCCCGGGATCGGGACCGCCGCATCGAACTTCTCGCTGGCGGTGTACGCCCATACGACCCTGGGACTGCGCGAGTTCGAAGCCGCGCGGTTGCGGATCGCCCAGATCAACGGGTGCGTCTTCTGTCTCGACTGGCGGACCGAACGGGACGGCCTGAAGGTCGAGGAGGATTTCGCCGACGCGGTGGCCCAGTGGCGTACCACCGACGTCTTCGACGACCGGACCCGGTTGGCCGCCGAATACGCCGAGCGGTACGCCCTCGATCACCACAACCTCGACGAAGCGTTCTGGTCCCGGATGAGCGCGCACTACAGCCAGCTCGAGGTCGTGGAGCTGAGCATGAGCATCGGGTCATGGCTGGCGTTCGGCCGGCTCAACCATGTGCTTGGCCTCGACACCGTGTGCGCGCTGCCCGGCCGTTGATCGTCACAGGTCGGTGGCGATGATCTTCTCGATGTTCCGTTCGGCAAGCGCGGTGATGGTGACGAACGGATTGACGCTGGTGTTGCCGGGGATCAGCGAGCCGTCGATGACGTACAGGCCGGAGTAGCCGTGCAGGCGGCCGTAGTTGTCGGTGGCCCGGTTCAGCACCGCGCCGCCGAGCGGGTGGTACGTGAGGTGGTCGCCCCAGATCTTGTAGGTACCGAAGAGATCGGTCCGGTAGATCGTCCCCTCCTTCTGGTTGATCCTGTCGAAGATCGTTCTGGCGGCGTCGATGGACGGCTGCTTCCAGGCGGTCTGCCAGTTCAGGTCGACCTTGCCCGTCGCGGCGTTCCAGGCGAACTCGGCCCGGTTCGGGTTCTTGGTGATGGACAGGTAGAACGAGGCGAACGTCTCGATCCCGGTAGGCAGCGGGGCGACCTCGGCGAACGCGCCACCGGCGGCCCAGTTGTCGATACCGCCCGTGGGAATGGAAGCCTGCAGGCTGCCGGTCGGGTCCCACAGGTGGTTGGCCCGGCCGCACATGACGTTGCCGTTGTCGCCCCACCCTTTGCCGATCTCGTCGTTCAGGCCGGGGAGCGCGCCGGTGGCCTTCAGCTTGACCAGCAGCTTGCTGGTGCCCACGCTGCCGGCCGCGAAGAACACCCGGTCCGCGGTCACGGTCTTGGTGGCCGTGGTGGCACCGCCGGTGTCGATCTGGTCGATGACGACCGTGTAGCCGCCGCCTGTCGCCGGTGCGACCGAAGTGACCTTGTGCAGTGGCGAGATGACGACCCTGCCGGTGGCCCTGATCCGGTCGATGTACGTCTTCTGCAGCGACTTCTTGCCGTAGTTGTTCCCGTACAGGATCTCGCCGGCCAGCGCCGACCTGGGAACGGTTCCGGCCTCTTCCTGCTTCATGTAGTCCCAGTCGTACACCGTGGGCACGAAGACGAACGGAAAGCCGGCACGCTGGGCGTGCTTACGCCCGACCCGGGCGTACTGATAGCACGCGGCGGTCTCGAACCAGGCGGGATCGATGGTGCCGACCCCGAGGCCGGCATTGGCGCGCGGGTAGTAGATCCCGTACATCTCGTCGGCGTCCACCGACGGGAGCACGGCTGCGAAGTTCTCGCGCTTGGGGGTGACGGCCATGCCACCGTTGACCAGCGAGCCGCCGCCGACGCCGCGCCCCTGGTAGACCGTGATCCCGCTGAACTCCTCGGCGTCGAGGATCCCGGTGCTGCGGGTGACGTCCTTGTCGATGGGGAAGCCGAGGAAGTTGCTGAGGGGCTGCTTGGTCCTGGTACGGAGCCAGTACGACCGGCTGTCCGGGGAGGTCGTGTTGGCGAAGATCTTGCCGTCCGGACCGGCGGTGTCCCAGGCCATGCCCATTTCGATCATGTGCACGTCCACGCCCGACCGGGCGAGACGCAGAGCGGCGACGGATCCGCCGTATCCGGTGCCGATCACGAGGGCCGGAACATGGGCCCCGGAGTCGATCGGAGCGGCTGCGGAGCCGGTCCCGGCCCGGGCCGGGGTGCTGTGACCCGCGAGGGCCACGGTACCTAAAATAGAACCGGTTCCTGTGATGAATCTTCGACGAGAAATGCCCTCGTGGCCTGCATCATGCATGGTAGAGTCACTCATGTGACACGCCTCACTCTCGACAGAGTGAAACTGGTTCTACTGCCGTTCGCGCGTCAAGTCACTACATACCCGTGGGTAACTTGTGCCGCTCGGGGCGCGCCCGGATACACCACGCCCTGCGCCGGCTGCGGACGACGGAACACCATGCCGGACACCGGCAACGACGCCGGGGTTTCGGTCGCGACCGGACCATGCCCCTGATCGGGCAGAGACGGGAACGGGTGGCGAGGCCCCCTCGGACCCTCGCCACCCGTCAATCCGGAACCGGCATCAACACAACTGCGTGTCAGTACGCCCCGAACACGTTGTCGATCGAACCGTACTTGGCCGCGGCGTAGTTGCACGCAGCCGTGATGTTGGCGACCGGGTCGTAGATGTCCATCGACGTGCCGGACACGTGGTAGGCCTTGAACGTGGGGTCGATGACCTGCAGGAGCCCCTTGGACGGCGTGCCCTTGGCGGCGTTCGAGTCCCAGTTGTTGATGGCCTTGGGGTTGCCCGAGGACTCGCGGATGATGTTGCGGTGGATGCCGTCGTAGCTGCCGGGGATGCCGTGCTGCGCCATGACAGCCAGCGACTCCTTGATCCAGCCATCGAGGTCGTTCGTGTAGGTCACGGGCTTCGTGGTGGCAGGAGCGGCACTGCTCGCGGCCGGCTTGGGGTCGGCGGCCGGGGCCTCGGCCTTGGCACCGATGGTCAGCTTCATGCCCGGGTGGATCAGGGCAGGGTTGGCTCCGATGACCTCGCGGTTGTCCTGGTACAGCTGCTGCCAGCCGCCCGTCACGGACTGCCCAGCGGCGATCTTGTAAAGGGTGTCACCGGCTATCACGGAATAGACGGTGGGCGCGGCCTTCGCGGCGGCAATTCCCTTTGCCGGGGCCGCAGCGGGCGCCACATTCTTCGTGACGGCGGCGACGGACTGCGCCGGCGCCGCGAAGGCGGTGGTCGCACCGATCACGGGGAGTGCGAGAGCGGCTCCGCCCGCGCTCACGGCGATGAAACCGCGAGTCAGCGAACTGGACTTACGACGACGGTGGTTACCCGTTGCGGGCATGGTGCATTCCTCTCCGTCGCCTACGAGGTGAGCTGTCGGGTTCAGGCTGGAGTTGCCTGGCCGTATGGGAATACGACTTCACCCCTAGCCGTTCCGGATACCGGATCGGCTGCTTACCTGGGTCCCCCGCTCCTGCCGTACGTGAGTGGTCGGATTCCCGGACGGCGGCAGGATTCGGCGTTCCATCCGGATTGACGGTGACCGTAAGCGAGAAACTCCGGCCGGAACAAGCCCCCACTTTTCGATCACAATTCATTTACAAGATCGAGTCGGGGGATTATTCGCAGTTCACCCTCGCCCGCGAAGCCAAATCTCTTGGCGCAGAAGGGAACCGGGCAGTACGCCGCCGCGTCCGCGGGCCCGGAAAGTGACTCTCACCACTTGGTCCGAAATGACCGATTTCCCCAGCAGGCAAGGTCTCGACCTGTGCAGGTCATTCATTCATCAGCAAAGAGAGCAATTCATCTCGATTGCCGAAATTCAGACATTCAAGACATTGGTGTGCTGCTGAGGGGTCTTCGACAGGTCGGGGCGGCGGGTGCCCCCTCCACGGGCGGCGGCAGCGTGTCACGCGTCTCGACCGGATGCGGCACACGAGGGGTCGCCCACCGGCCCGGTCCCGCAGGTTCACGCGAAGGACGCCCCCCACGGCGCGGGGGGTGCCGTACGCCATCGGAATGGCCGTCATGGTGCGCAAACGCCCCGACCACCCACCGGGGCCGTCCGGCAGCACAAGCCACGCGATGACGGCGGAGAGCCCGGGTGCTGATCACCGTGCCGCTGTCGCCGCGCAGCGTCGCCCGGCCACCGGCTCGCTGGATACCAGCCGTCCGGACGTGGCGCACCGTGATCGCCATCGCTCGGTCAGCTGTCGAAGGCTGCCGGATCGATCTTCTTCAGCTTCTCGGCAAGGCGGGCGGGATTCGCAAGATCTCTCTTCGTGCTCTTCGGACGAGTACCCCTCGGGCCCCTCCGGTTCGCAGAGGAAGCAGGAATCGGTCACACGGCAGGCCGCAGCAATACAGGAAGATCTTGGCCCGGCATTGCGGGACAGCCCTCATGACAGTCAGCGCCTCGGCTGCTCATACGAACCCGTCCTGATCCTGCGCATCGAAACCAGCGGTGCGCACGCCTGCTCCGAAAGCAGTACGGCAACGCCCCACTTGCCGCCCTGCGTTGATAATGCGATCACTGGAAGAAGGCGAAGTGGCCGCGGAGTCGAGAGGCGTGCATTCCACCACTCGATTCCTTCCACCCACAATCCAGTCCGACTCGACCGATTCCTCGGAGGGGACGCCGTGTTGAATCAGACCCTGCAGATCAGCATGAGTTCGCGCGCACCTCTTGGCGCCTGATGCGTTACCACGTTGCGCGGCCCTCGTAATCGATTCGGTCCGGCAAGAATTACGTCGCGCAACAGGTGCGTCGCGACGAAGTCGGGGAAAGATCCATTCCGGACCGATCGAATCAGCGAATGTCGTCTGAATCAGGATCAGATGCCCTCCGGATCGGCCATGTTCAGTGCATGAACGGGGAGCTGTACCGGTCGCGGCAGCCGCCAGGTGTCCTGCCGGGCCGCCACCACTTGCCACCCGGGCCCGGTTGCCCCAGGATCCGGACGACGTAAGGCTTCCGCCGAGGATCCGGATGCCTGATGATCTCTTTCCATGCGCATGCCAACGATTCATCGAAGATTCCGTCATCGGGCCTTGCTCTGGGCCGTCGCCGCGAGCCTGGCCCTCACCGCCACCTCAGGAGCTCCGGCCGGGGCGGACTCCCCGGCGCCCGGCCTGTCGCAAACCCTTGACCAGATTCTCGGCGACACCCGGCTGGACGGCGCTCAGGTCGGAGTCGTCGTCAGCGACGCCGAAACCGGGCAGACGCTCTACCAACGCAACGGCGACGGCCGCCTGGTACCCGCATCCAGTACCAAGCTTCTGACATCGACCGCGGCCATGGCGCTGCTCGGCCCCGACTACCGGTTCAGCACCGATGTACTCGCTGACGGCTCCCGTCACGGGTCCGTGGTCCAGGGCGACCTGTATCTTCGCGGCACCGGCGACCCCACGATGCTGGCCGAGGACTACGACCGGCTGGCCGCCACGATCGCCGCTTCGGGGATCCGCAGGATCACCGGCCGCCTGGTCGCTGACGACACCCGGTTCGACAGCAGCCGGCTCGGCGCGTCCTGGGCGGCCGACGACGAGTCCGCCTACTACTCGTCGCAGATCTCGCCGCTGACGGTGGCCCCGGACACCGACTACGACTCGGGCACCGTGCTCCTCTCGGTGACCCCGGGCTCCGCGCCCGGCGAAGCGCCCGCGGTGAAGATCACCCCGTCCAACGACTACGTCCGCATCGACAACCGTGCCACCACGGTCACCGCCGGTGAGAGTCGTACGGTCACCGTCGATCGCATGCACGGCAGCAACACCATCGTGGTCAGCGGCAAGATCCCCGTCCAGAGCGCACCCGCCACGTCGTGGACCAGTGTCTGGGAGCCCACAGGCTATGCGGCCGCCGTCTTCGCGAACGCGCTGGCCGCACACGGAGTGAAGGTGACCCGAGGGACGGTGGTGGGCAAGGCCGTTCCGCAGGGTGCCACGACTCTGGCCTCCCATCCGTCGATGCCGCTCAAGGATCTTCTGACGCCGTTTCTGAAGCTGTCCAACAACAACCATGCCGAGGTGCTGGTCAAGACCATCGGTTACGAGGTGAAGGGCAGCGGCACCTGGTCGGCCGGGCTGTCGGCGATCGCCGACCACCTGCGTACCCTCGGGTTGGACCCCGCCGCCCTGCGCCAGATGGACGGCTCCGGCCTGTCGAGGATGGACGCGGTGTCCACCCAGCAGTTCACCGAACTTCTGGTCGCCGTACGCCATCAACCGTGGTTCCAGGAGTGGTACGACGCCCTGCCGATCGCCTGCGTGTCCGACCGGATGACCGGCGGAACGCTGCGCTCTCGCATGTGCGGGACCTCGGCTGCGGGCAATCTCCACGGCAAGACCGGCTCGCTGACCGGTGTGTCGGGACTCTCCGGCTATGTCACGGACGCCGACGGCCGGAAGCTCGTCTTCAGCTTCGTCAGCAACAACTACGTCGCGAGCTCGGTCAAGAGCATCGAGGATGCGGTCGGAGCGGCGCTCGCCGGCTACAGCGTGAAGGGCGCCCGGCAACCGCAGGGTACGGCCCGGTCCGACCGTCCCTCGACCGATGCTCCCGCCGCCAAGGACGAGCAGTCCGGGCGCACCGACCTCGAATGCTCCTGGACGAAGCCTGTGAGCTGCTGAGCGACGGTCGGAGTGCTCCAGGACGGCGCACGGATCCGCGAGGCGCTGACCTGGTCCGGCCGGAGGTCGCCCGTGAGGGGCGGGGACCACCCCGCCCCTCACCTGGTGCGGTCGGCGGCCTCCCCGCGCGGCTCAGGTGTGCTCACCTCGGGTTTCAGGTCAGAAGGGGCCGTCGCCGCCTGTGCGAGTCGGCAGACTCCCACCGAAGGCCGACCGGATCAGCGGCCGAGCGCTGGGCGGCCCGGCAGGGAATACATCACAATGATCCAACATTCAATAAAACTATATGGCGCGGACCGCACGGGAGAATCGCATGGGACTTTCGACCTCGGGCGAAACGATGCCTGAGCTGGGACTCCTCGAAACCACTGGCATCCTGCGCCGACCAGGGGTGAGCCCGGAGCGGACCAGCTCGGGACTGGGCTGGGAGCACGTCTACGTCTCCACCCAGCGGGAACAGCCGTATCACGCCACATTCGAGGCTGCACCCACCCACCTGCTGATCCTGCACCTGGGCGGCCCGGTGACCGTCCGCCGCCGCATCAGCCGGTCGATGCGGGCCCAGCGCATCCCGGCCGGCGGGATCTTCCTCCATCCTGCGGGCCGTGCACTGGACGTGGAGCTGCAAGGCGGACTCGACACCGTCCATCTGTATCTCAGCGACTCGGTCCTGCAGGAAGCGCACGGTGGGGGCGGGACGGTGGAACTCGCCGAGGAGCTGGGCAGCTCCGATCCGCTGATCGAGCAGCTCGTCCTGGCACTGGACGGCGTCGTGCGGCTCCGGGAGCCCTCCGCCCGTACGTACGTGGATCACCTTGTGGGCACGCTCGCCGCTCAGCTCATCCGGGCACACGCGGCCGGCCGGCCGGTGGACCGCGGCGGCGCATCGTCGGGGCTGACGAGCCGGCAGCTCATGTCCGCACGTGAGTTGATGGAGACACGGATCTCCGAGCCGCTGCCCGTCGCCGAGCTCGCCTCGGCCACCGGTCTGAGCGCGAGCCAGTTCAGCAGACAGTTCAGGGCCAGCACCGGCAAATCACCCCACCAGTTCCTGCTCCAACTGCGGCTGGACCACGCACGTCGGCTGCTGCGCACCACGACGCTGCCCATCGCCGACCTGGCCGCCCACTGCGGCTTCTCCCATCAGGAGCACCTGACACGCGTGATGCGGGCCAAGCTGGGCACGACTCCCGCTGCCTTCCGTCGGGCCTGCTGACCTCCGATTCCGCGTCCCGCGCCGCCGCGTTCATTCCCCCCCGCCCACCGCGTGCGCCCCCGCGCCGCCTTCCGGTGTGGCTCAAACCCGTCCGCCGCCCCTCCCCCGGCCATGCCGCCGCGCCGATCCGGCAGAAGATACGCGCGAAACGTGCAGGAAACGGGATGTCCACCGCCCCGACACTCGGTGGCAGACATCCAAGGACCCACGGCACACGAAGGCGGAAAGCGATGAGGAACTTCGTCCACACCTCCCACCCCTCGCGGGTCATCTTCGGCGCCGGAACGGTCGGTCAGGTCCGCGACGAAGTCGAGCGGCTCGGACGTTCCCGAGTTCTGCTCCTGGCCGGCCCGGCGGTGGCCGAGGCCGCCGCCCGAGTGCGGGATGTCCTCGGGGAGCTCACCGTGGCGGAGTTCGACGGTGCCGCGATGCACACCCCGGTGGAGGTGACCGAGCGAGCGCTCGACGTACTCCGGGAGCACTCCGCCGACTGTCTGGTGGCTGTCGGCGGCGGTTCCACGACCGGGCTGGCCAAGGCACTGGCGCTGCGCACCGATCTTCCGCAGCTGATCCTTCCCACCACATACGCGGGCTCCGAGGTCACCCCCGTGCTGGGCGAGACGCAGGGCGGACGCAAGATCACACAGTCGTCGCCGGCGATTCTGCCCGAGACCGTCGTCTACGACGTCGAGTTCACCCGTGACCTGCCGGTGGGCATGTCGGTCACCAGCGGAGTCAACGCGCTGGCCCACGCCGTGGAGGCCTTGTACTCGCCGCAGGCGAACCCGGTGATCGACGGCATGGCGCTCGACGCGATCGGCAGGATCGCCCGCGCGCTGCCGGCTCTCGTCGCCGAGCCCTCCGACACCGCGGCACGCGCCGACCTTCTCCATGCGGCATGGCTGGCCGGTACCTGCCTCGCCTCCGTCGGCATGGGACTCCACCACAAGCTGTGCCACACGCTGGGCGGTTCGTTCGGCCTGCCGCACGCCGAAACACACACGGTGATCCTGCCGCACGCCATGGCGTACAACGCCCCTGCCGCCCGGGACGTCATGAACCGGATCGCCGAAGCGCTGGGCGTGACGGACGCCCCGAGCGGGGTGTTCGACCTGATCGCCTCCGTGGGAGGCCCCACCTCACTGGGCCGGCTGGGCATGGCGCAAGCGGATCTGCCGGAGGCCGCGCGGCTGGCCGTCGCCACGCCGTACCCGAACCCCCGGGAACTGACGTACCAGGGCATCGAAAGCCTGCTGCAGGATGCCTGGCGGGGCCGCCGTCCGGCATCTCCCGCGGTGCAGGCTCCCCCGGCACCCGGGGCGACTACGGACCTGGAACACCTGACCGAGCAGGTGGTGGCGAGCTTCGCCGACGCACCGGATCCGAGGGTCGGGCAGCTGCTCGGTGACCTCGTACGGCACCTGCACCACTTCGTGACGAGCAACGACGTCACCGAATCGGAGTGGCAGCACGCCGTCGACTTCCTGACCCGCACCGGGCAGATCTGCTCGAGCACCCGTCAGGAGTTCGTGCTGCTGTCCGACACGCTCGGCGTCTCCAGCATCGTCGACCTGCTGACCAATTCGCGCACCCCCGAGACCACACCGTCGGCGGTGCTCGGACCGTTCTACACGGACGGCCCGCCGGAGACCGCGCAGGGCGCCGACATCTCGCGGGGTGTCACCGGCACTCCGCTGTGGGCCGACATCCGCATCACCGACACGGAGGACCGCCCCCTGCCGGACGCCGTCGTGGATGTGTGGCAGGCCGACAAGGACGGTTTCTACGACGTCCAGCTGCCCGAGCACGAAGGCCCGGTACTGCGGGGGCGCCTGCGCACGGACGACGAGGGACGACTGCGCTTCTGGACGATCCTGCCGGCCGAGTATCCGATCCCGGACGACGGTCCGGTGGGGCAGATGCTCCAGGCCGTCAACCGTCATCCCTACCGTGCTCCCCACCTCCACTTCATGATCTCCGCACCCGGCCACCGGCGCCTGGTCACCCAGTTGTTCGTGAAGGGCGGCCCCTACCTGGACTCCGACACCGTGTTCGGCGTCAAGGAAGGCCTCGTCATCGACTTCGCGCCCCGCACCGGCCCGACCCCGGACGGCCGCGCCGTCGACGGGGAGTGGCGCAGCCTTCAGTTCACCTTCCGCATCGCCCGCGTCGCCGACGCACCGGCAAGCTGAGAGGAGCAGTCCCATGGAATCCACCCACGCCTACGACACCGACGTCCTTGTGGTCGGCAGCGGCCCCGCCGGCGGCTCCGCGGCCCTGCTTCTGGCCACTTACGGAATCCGCACCATGCTGGTCACCAAGTACGGCTGGCTGGCCAACACCCCCCGCGCGCACATCACCAATCAGCGCACCATGGAGGTGCTGCGCGACCTCGGCGTCGACGCCGAGGCCGCCGCGGCCGGAAGCCCCGCCGAGCTCATGGGCGACACCGTCCTGTGCACCGCCCTGGCCGGCGAGGAGATCGGCCGGATCCGCAGCTGGGGCACCGGCCCGCACGCGGCGACCGAGTACGGCGCCGCCAGCCCCGTGCAGATGATCGACCTTCCGCAGACCTATCTGGAACCGATCCTGGTGAAGAACGCCGCGGAGCGGGGCGCCAAGGTCCGTTTCGACACCGAGTTCCTCAGCCTGGAACAGGACGCCGACGGAGTCACCGCCCGGCTCCGGGACCGGCTGCGCGGAGACGAGTTCACCGTGCGTGCCCGCTATCTGATCGGTGCGGACGGCAGCCGCAGCAGTGTGGCCGAGCAGATCGGCCTGCCGATCGCCGGGCAGAGCGGCAAGGCCGGCAGCATGAACATCACCTTCAAGGCCGATCTCTCCCGGCACGTGGCCCACCGCCCGAGCGTTCTGTACTGGGTGATGCGTCCCGGCGCCCATATGGGCGGCATCGGCATGGGCCTGGTGCGCATGGTGCGGCCGTGGAACGAATGGCTGCTGGTGTGGGGATACGACATCGACCAGCCCCCGCCGGAGATGGACGAGGCGACCGCACGGGACATCGTCCACGACCTCATCGGCGACCGGGACATCCCCGTCGAGATCACGTCGAGCTCGCTGTGGACGGTCAACCACAGCTATGCCACGACCTACTCGTCCGGGCGTGTCTTCTGCGCCGGGGACGCGGTGCACCGGCACCCGCCGTCCAACGGCCTCGGTTCCAACACCTCGATCCAGGACTCGTACAACCTGGCCTGGAAGCTCGCCATGGTCATCCGTGGTCAGGCCGGGCCCGGGCTGCTGGACTCTTACACCGCGGAGCGGGCCCCGGTCGGCAAGCAGATCGTCGACCGCGCCAACCTCAGCCGCGACCAGTTCGGCCCGATCTTCCAGGCGCTCGGACTCGACGAGTACAGCGAGGAGGACGACATCGCGAACGGCCTCGCTGCATGCCGCGGCGAGACGGCCGACGGCACCAAGCGGCGGCAGGCGCTGGAGGAGGCCATCCAGCTGAAGAACTACGAGTTCAACGCCCACGGCGTCGAGATGAACCAGCGTTACGTCTCCTCCGCGGTCGTCCCGGACGGTGACGCCGGCGAGGTGTGGGCACGGGATCCGGAGTTGTTCCACCAGCCCTCGACCCGGCCGGGCGCGAAGGTTCCGCACGCCTGGCTCGTCGACGGCGACGGCGACCGGCTGTCCACGCTGGACATCGTCGGCAAGGGCGCCTTCACCGTGCTGACCGGGCTGTCCGGTGGCGTGTGGGAGGCCGCGGCGGACGATTGCGGGGACACCCTGGGGATTCCGCTGAAGTGCGTGCGCATCGGCTCCGAGAACAGCCGCGACGCCTACGGCGAGTGGCGCCGGGCATCGGGGACGGCCGAGGACGGTTGCGTGCTCGTCCGTCCGGACGGACACATCGCCTGGCGGTCCGCCCGGGCACCACAGGCCGGCTCCTCGGCCTCCGCCGAGCTGCTCGGCGCATTGAGGGCCGTACTCCAGTGCTGACGGCACGGACCAGGCACCACAAAGGATCATTCGAACCGAGGCTGACGCCGGTCCGGCGGTCTGCCGGACCCGAACGGAGTGCAGTGCACATGGACAAGGTGGTCGCCACCGCCGAGGAGGCGCTGGCCGGCGTCATGGACGGAGCATCGTTGGCCGTGGGCGGCTTCGGCCTCAGCGGTGTTCCCAACGTGCTGATCCAGGCGCTGTACGCGACCGGCGCGAGCGGACTCGGCGTGGTGTCGAACAACTGCGGTGTGGACGGCGGCGGCCTCGGCATCCTTCTCGCCGCGGGTCGCATCGCCCGTGTCACCGGCTCATACGTCGGCGACAACAAGGAGTTCGCCCGCCAGTATCTCTCGGGGGAACTGCTGGTCGAGCTGACGCCGCAGGGCACGCTCGCCGAGCGCCTGCGAGCCGGTGGCTGCGGCATCCCCGCGTTCTTCACCCCCGCCGGGGTCGGCACCCAGGTCGCCGACGGCGGCCTGCCCTGGCGTTACGCACCGGACGGCACCGTGGCAGTCGCCTCACCGCCCAAGGAAATACGCGAGTTCGACGGCCGGCGTCACGTGCTCGAGCACGGCATCACCACCGACTTCGCACTCGTCCGCGCCGCCAAGGGCGACCGGCACGGCAATCTCGTCTTCCACCGCTCGGCCCGCAACTTCAACCCGCTCGCCGCCATGGCCGGCCGCGTCACCGTCGCCGAGGTGGAGCAGCTGGTCGAGCCCGGCGAGCTGGACCCGGACGAGGTCCATCTCCCCGGCGTCTTCGTCCAGCGGGTGGTCGGACTGACTCCGGAGCAGGCCGAGGACAAGCAGATCGAACGGCGCACTGTCTCCGCGCCTCCGGTACGAGGGGCGGTGCGGCGCTGATGGCCTGGACCAGGGACGGGATGGCCGCACGCGCGGCGGCCGAGATCCAGGACGGCGACTACGTGAACCTCGGCATCGGTCTGCCCACGCTGGTACCCGAGCACATCGCCGAAGGGGTGCACGTGGTGCTCCAGTCGGAGAACGGCATCCTCGGCGTCGGCCCCTACCCGGCCGACGCGGATGTGGACCCGGACCTCATCAACGCGGGCAAGGAGACGGTCACGGTGCTGCCGGGAGCGAGCTTCTTCGACTCGTCACTGTCCTTCGGGATGATCCGGGGCGGTCACATCGACGCCGCGATCCTGGGGGCCATGCAGGTCTCCGCCGCCGGCGACCTCGCCAACTGGATGATCCCCGGAAAGATGGTGAAGGGCATGGGCGGTGCGATGGACCTCATCCACGGCGCCCGGCGGGTGATCGTCGTGATGGACCACTGCGCCAAGGACGGCAGCCCGAAGGTCGTCGAGACGTGCACCCTGCCTCTGACCGGCAGGGCATGCGTCGACCGCATCATCACCGACCTCGGAGTCCTGGACGTCACCGAGGACGGTCTCGTCCTCGTCGAAACGGCTCCCGGCGTCAGCACGGACGATGTCGTCAGCCGTACCGCCGCGCGGGTACGAGTGTCCGGCACCCTCGGCTGACCGCGGTCGGCCCATCCCCCTGATCGCCCGTCGGCCGAGGCTCCTGGACAGCGCCCCGGACCGGCGGGCCGGCACCACCCACCACCCGATCTCTCTCCACCACAAGGAGTCCCGATGAACGAGTACCTGCGGGACGTCTACGTCGTCGACGCCGTCCGTACCCCGATCGGCCGCTACGGCGGGGCGCTGTCCTCAGTGCGCCCCGACGACCTCGCCGCCGGCGTACTGCGTGGTCTGCTCGACCGTAGCCCTGCCCTGGACCCGGGCCTCATCGGCGACGTGCTTTTCGGAAACTCCAACGGCGCCGGGGAGGAGAACCGCGATGTCGCCCGCATGGCGGTACTGCTGGCCGGCCTGCCCGTCACGGTCCCCGGAGCCACCGTCAACCGGCTGTGCGGTTCGGGGATGGAGGCAGTCATCCAGGCCGCCCGTGCAGTGGCGCTCGGCGATGCCTCCATCGCGGTGGCAGGCGGCGTGGAGTCCATGAGCCGCGCACCATGGGTACTGCCCAAACCGGAACGGGGCTTCCCGGCGGGCAACCAGCAGCTGTACTCCACCACCCTGGGCTGGAGGATGATCAACCCGCGTATGCCCGAGGAGTGGACCATCCCGCTCGGCGAGAGCGCCGAGCTGATCGCCGAGAAGTACGGAATCACCCGCGAGGCCCAGGATGCCTTCGCACTCGCCAGTCACCGGCGGGCCTCGCAGGCGTGGAGGGACGGCGCCTACGACGCCGAGGTGGTTCCCGTCGACGGTGTCGACCTGTCCCGCGACGAGGGAATCCGGGACGACACGTCGCTCGATGCGCTGGCCCGCCTCAAGCCCGTCTTCCGTGAGGGCGGTACGGTCACGGCCGGCAACGCCTCGCCCCTCAACGACGGCGCTGCAGCCCTGCTGCTGGCCGACGAGGCCGGGCTGGCCGAGATCGGTCGTGAGCCGCTGGCCAGGATCCGGGCGAGCGCCGTGACCGGCATCGAGCCGCAGTACTTCGGTCTGGGCCCGGTCGATGCCATCCGCAAGGCCCTGACGAAGGCCGGGCGCGACTTCGGCGACCTGCACACCGTCGAGCTCAACGAGGCCTACGCCGCCCAGGCGTTGGGCTGCCTCGCGGCCCTGCCCGACCTCGACTCCGACGTCCTCAACACGAGGGGCGGAGCCATCGCCCTCGGACATCCCCTCGGAGCCTCCGGCGCCCGCATCACCGGAGCCGTCGCCCACCAGCTCGCCGAAGCGGGCTCGGGCACGGGTCTGGCCGCGCTGTGCATCGGTGTCGGGCAGGGTCTGGCCCTGATCCTGGAGCGCTGACTCGAGCCGTGCTGCCGGCGACCCGCGGCATCGCGGTGGCCGCGTCGTAGGCGCGGTGGGACATCCAGGTGAGGGCCGCGGTCACGGAGTCGTCACCCCCCCGGATGGCCGTACCTCATGGATCGATTCACATGAGATGGTTTCGGCCGCGTGTGCCACCGCGCCACCATCGAGGGACGTGTGGGCGTCGCTCCGCCCTCTCGACTCCGTGGCGTCTCGCGGTGCCGTCACCACCCCGCGGCGCTCTCCCCATTGGCTTTCATGCGCCCCCGGCGCGGCTCCCTCCCGGGCCGGCACACGCCACTCATATGCAGTGGGGCAGGACCACACACAGCTCATCCCCGCCCCGCTGGTCGGAACCGTGGGCAGGAATGAAACGGGCAGTTCGAGTGGCAGTCCGACGGTGGTCGGCTGAGACTGAGGCAACGGTTCAGGAAAACGGACAAAGAATCCCGGCCTCATGACTTCCGGACCACTCGATCCGGCCATCGAAAGCGCGCGTACAAGGCGCCGACCGTCGTGGCCGACGACTCCCGGAAGTTCCTCAAGGAGCTCGCATGGAGGAGAAATCCCTCGAAGTCCTGACGCCCGGGCCGAATGAATCTGCGATCGACGAGTGCAGGTACACCGACCCGGAGACCGGCATCGAGAGAGATCTCGCCGAGGTGCTCGCTGACGTCATGTGCGTCGAACGGGTGTCGGTCGACAGTCACTTCTTCGATGACCTCGGCGCCAACTCGTTGGTGATGGCCCACTTCTGCGCACGGGTCAGAAAGCGGACGGACCTCCCGTCGGCGTCGATGAAGGACATCTACCGGAACCCGACGATCCGAAGCCTGGCGACCGGGCTCGCGGAGGCCGCGCCCCCTGTCGAGTCGTCGGTCCCGGCGTCGAACGAGGTGGTGGCCCCGGCCGGCACGGTGCGGTACGCCCTCTGCGGAACGCTGCAGTTCCTGCTTTTCCTGGGGTATTCATTCCTCGCCGGACTTGTTGCCGACCTGGGCTACGCATGGGTCTCCGCCGGCTCGGATGTGATCGACATCTACCTGCGATCGTTCGTCTTCGGCGGCGCCGGCTTCGTCGGTCTGTGCACCTTCCCGATCGCGGCCAAATGGCTTCTCGTCGGCCGGTGGAAATCGCGCCAGTTCCCGGTCTGGGGACTGACGTATCTGCGTTTCTGGACCGTCAAGGTACTGATCCACGCCAACCCGATGATTTTCTTCGTCGGCAATCCCCTGTACGTGCTGTACCTGCGGGCCCTGGGCGCACGGATCGGCAAAGGGGTCACGATCCTCTCCCGCAACGTTCCGGTCTGCCCCGACCTGCTCACGATCGGCGCCGGCACAGTGATCCGCAAGGACTCGTACTTCCTCTGCTACCGGGCGCACGCCGGCCGTATCCAGACCGGCCGCGTCACCCTGGGCCGGGACGTGTTCATCGGTGAGAAGACCGTCCTCGACATCGACACATCGATGGGCGACGGGGCGCAGCTCGGCCACACGTCCACGCTGTACAGCGGCCAGGCGGTCCCGGGCGGTCAGCGCTGGCACGGATCCCCGGCACAGCTCACGCAGCACGACTACCTCAGGATCGGGCCGGCCAGGTGCAGCACGCTGCGCCGGGCGGGCTTCGGCCTTGTCACCGTGCTTCAGCTGTTCTTCCTCTACGTGCCGCTGGCAGTCGGGGGCGCCTACATGCTGGTGACTCTGGTTCCGGCCCTGCACAACCGGCTGGACCCGGGCACGATGGGTCTCACATCTCCGGATCTCTACATCGACGCGCTCATCCTTTCCCTGGTGCTGTTCTTCGGCTTCGTCGTCGTGGGTCTGGCCTTGTTGTTCACCGTTCCGCGCCTGCTGAACCTGGTCGTCGAGCCGGACAAGGTCTATCCGCTGTACGGGTTCCACTACTCGGCGCACCGGGCGATCGGGCGCATGACCAACATCAAGTTCTTCAAATGGCTGTTCGGTGACAGCTCCTACATCGTCCATTATTTGCGCGGCCTAGGGTACGACTTGTCCCGGGTCGAGCAGACCGGTTCGAACTTCGGCACGGAAGTGCAGCACGAGACCCCGTATCTGTGTTCCGTCGGCAGCGGGACGATGGTCGCCGACGGGCTCTCCATCGTGAACGCCGACTTCTCGAGCACGTCCTTCCGGGTGTCCCGGGCCTCGATCGGGCCGTACAACTTTCTCGGGAACAACATCGCCTATCCGTCAGGGGCCAGGACGGGTGAGAACTGTCTCCTTGCGACGAAGGTGATGGTTCCGCTCGACGGCGAGGTGCGCGAGGGGGTGGGCCTGCTCGGCTCGCCGTGCTTCGAGATTCCCCGGTCGGTCGAGCGCGACTCCCGGTTCGACCGTCTTCGGACCGGCGACGAGTTGCGGCGCAGCCTCGCCGCGAAGAACCGCTACAACATTCGCTCGATGGTGTTCTTCCTGCTCGTGCGGTGGCTGCACTTCTTCGTGCTCACGATGCTCGGCCTCGCGAACGCCGAACTGTACGACTCCTACGGGCATGTACTGATCGCCGTGTTCCTGGTGTCCAGTCTCGGGTTCACCGCTGTCTACTTCGTACTGGTGGAACGCGGTATCGCGGCATTCCGCGCCCTGCGACCGCAGTTGTGTTCCATCTACGACCCGTACTTCTGGTGGCACGAGCGCCTGTGGAAGGTGCCCGACACGTACCTCAACATCTTCAACGGCACCCCTTTCAAGAACGTGATCTGGCGGATGCTGGGTGTTCGGATCGGCAGCAGGGTCTTCGATGACGGCTGCTACTTGACCGAGCGGACGCTCACCACCATCGGGAGCGACTGCACACTCAATGCCGGAAGCAAGATCCAGTGTCACTCGCAGGAGGACGGCACCTTCAAGTCCGACCGCAGCACCATCGCCGCCGGCTGCACCCTCGGTGTGGGAGCCCACGTCCACTACGGCGTGACGATGGGCGACGGCGCGGTACTCGCCCCCGACTCCTTCCTCATGAAAGGCGAGGAGGTCCCACAGCACGCACGCTGGGGAGGAAACCCCGCCACGGAGATGCGCGATGCCCTTCATCAGCCCGAGGCACTGACGCGGAAGGGATAGCAGCGCCGCCCTTGTCGGCGCGAACGGCTCGGTGGCGACGGTGAATGGAGAGGGACGACCAGATGGGAATGCAAGTGCAGGCCGACCGGGAGTTCTGGCGCACCGTGCTCCTCGCCGGTGGATACACCGAAATGCCGCGGTGGACACTCGATCCGGTGACGGGCGTCGGCGAACACGAAAAGACGGTCCCGGACGAGGTCGTGTCAGCGTTGCGCCGGCTGGCCGAGGAACTGGCGGTGCCGCTCGACTCCGTGCTGCTGGCCGCGCACGCCAAGGTGCTTGCCGCGCTGTCCGGGGAGCGCGAGGTCGCGACCGGTTACGTCACCGTGGCGGCCGGCCGGCCACTGCCCTGCCGTCTGACGACCGACCCAGGCTCGTGGCGGACGCTGCTGCTGGACACCCATCGGGCCGCGTCGGATCTCTTGTCGCACAAGGACTTTCCGGTCGATGAGCTCAGGCGCGAACTGGGCCTGGCCGAACCGCCCGTCGAGACCGTGTTCGATCCGCACGGCTCGGACGGCGAAATCGCCGGCAACACCGTGCTGCGGGTGGGGTTTGCACGACGCGCCGGCAACTTCGTGCTGCGCCTGCGGTACCGGAAAGACGCGCTCGACGCGGACTGCGCCGTCAGGATCGCCGGTTACCACCTCACCGCGCTCACGCTCATCGCCGCCGATCCGGACGCCGAGCACGCGCGGCAGAGCCTGCTCTCCGCCGAGGAACTCCACTTCCAGCTCGAAGAACTCGCCGGTCCACGCCGGGAGCTGCCGGACCACCGGTTCCACGAGCTGTTCGAGCAGCGGGTGGCGGCTCACCCGGATGCCGTCGCGGCGGTGCACGGGGAGCAGCAGCTGACGTATCGGGAACTCAACGCGCGCGCCAACCAAGTGGGACGAGCCCTGCTGGCGCGGGGGCTGCGCCCCGAGGGTGTCGTCGCGGTGGTGACCGAGCGCAACCTGGACTGGATGGCCGCGGTCCTCGCTGTCTTCAAGGCCGGCGGCGTGTACCTGCCCATCGAGCCGCACTTCCCGGCCGATCGCGTCGCGACCATGCTCTCCCGTGCCGCATGCGGACTCGTGCTGACCGAACCCGGCAGCACCTCCACGCTCGACCAGGCTCTCGGCTCCCTGTCCGGAATCCAGAAGCTCTTCGTCGGCGCAGCCTACGAGGAGGACCATGCCGACGACGATCTGGGCCTCCGCGTCGCACCGGGCCAGCTCGCGTACATCTATTTCACCTCCGGCTCAACGGGTGAGCCCAAGGGCGCGATGTGCGAACACGCAGGCATGCTGAACCACCTCTACGCCAAGATCGACGACCTGGAGATCGGCGAGGGACAGGTGGTCGCCCAGACCGCACCCCAGTGTTTCGACATCTCGCTGTGGCAACTGGTGTCCGGGCTGCTGGTCGGGGGGCGGACCCTGCTGGTGGAGCAGGAGGTGATCCTGGACGTCCAGCGGTTCGTCGACAGGATCGTTGACGGCGGGGTCGCCGTCCTCCAGGTCGTACCCTCCTACCTGGACGTCGTCGTCTCCTGTCTGGAGCAGCACCCCCGCGAGCTGCCGGACCTGCGGTGCGTGTCGGTCACCGGCGAGGCGCTGAAGAGGGAACTCGCCCAGCGCTGGTTCGCCGCCCAGCCCGGGATCAAGCTGGTCAACGCCTACGGTCTGACCGAGACCTCGGACGACACCAACCACGAGGTCATGGACCGCGTGCCCGACGGGGACCGGATCCTGCTGGGTCCCGCGGTCAACAACGTGCACGTGTACGTCGTCGACGAGCATCTGAACCCGGTGCCGCTCGGCGCCCCCGGTCTGATCGTCTTCTCCGGCGTCTGCGTCGGCCGCGGATACGTCAACGACCCCGAGCGCACCCGACAGGCCTACCTCGCCGATCCGCACCGTAAGGGTGCCCGGCTGTACCGGGGCGGCGACTACGGCCGCTGGCAGCCCGGGGGCAAGCTGGAATTCCTCGGGCGCCGGGACAACCAGGTGAAGATTCGTGGCTTCCGGATCGAGATCGGCGAGATCGAGAACACGCTGTTGCGGGTGCCCGGTGTTCGCGATGGTGCGGTGGTGGTCACCGAGCGGGCCGACCGGAGCAAGCACCTGGTGGCGTTCTACTCCGGTCGGCGGCAACTCGAGGCCCGGGTCCTGCTGGACCGCCTCGGTGATTCGCTGCCCGAGTACATGGTGCCGTCGGCCTTCCACTGGCGGGAAAGTCTGCCGCTGACGGCCAACAGCAAGATCGACAGGAAGATTCTGCGGGCACTCGCCGGAGAACTCGGCGCCGTCCAGGACGAGTACCGCTCGCCCGACACGCCGACCGAACAGCAACTGGCGGCCGCATGGGCGAAGGTGCTCGGCATCCCGGAGAACCAGATCGGGCGGCGGGACCACTTCTTCGACCGGGGCGGCACGTCGCTGTCGGCGGTGAAGCTGGCGATCACCCTGGACCGTGCGGTGTCTCTCAAGGACATCACCCGGTACCCGGTCCTTGCCGATCTCGCCGGGCTGGTCGACGGCAGGTCCGAGCGGCGCTCCGGGCTGCTCCAGTCACTGTCGGAATCGAACGGTACGCAGCCCGCTGCCCTGGTGTGCTTCCCCTACGCCGGCGGCAATGCGGTGAACTTCCAGCCGATGGCCAGGGCACTGCGGGCCGGTGGCCCGGCGGTCCACGCCGTCGAGCTGCCCGGTCACGACATGGCTGCCGGGAACGAACCGTTCGCGCCGATGGCACAGGTGGTCGAACAGGTCGTCGGCGAGATCATCCGGCGTGGCCTGACCAAGGTCCTGCTGTGGGGCCATTCCTCGGGCACCGCGTTGGCCGTGGAGACGGCCAGAAAGCTGCAGGAGCGCGGGGTGGACGTCCAGCGGGTGTTCCTCGGCGCGCAGCTGCTCGGCAGCGCCGCCGACCGGCGCGCCACCGTCACGGAACTGGCCGGGCGAAGCGACGCCGAGATCGCCGCGTCGCTGAGCGCGGACGGCGGATACGCCGAGCTCGGTGAGCTGGATGCGCGGCACGCCGAGCACATCGGTGCCGCCTACCGGCACGACTGCGTGTCCGCACACCAGTATTTCGCCGACGCACTGGACAGTCCACCGGCGCCCAAGCTGTCCGCGCCGGTCACCGTGGTCATTGCCGCCGACGACCCGAGCGCAGCGGAGTACCCCCACCGGTACCGCGACTGGCAGCTCCTGGCCGAGCAGGTCGACCTGCACGAACTCGCCGACGGAGGCCACTACTTCCTGCGCACCCGTCCGGCCGAGGCGGCAGAAGCCGTGCTGCGCGCCGCAGATCTGTTCGCTTCTTCCTGAGTGGCAACTGAAAGGACATCGACATGTCGTTCCTGTCCACGGCGTCGCTGGTCGACGTGGAACGTGAACCCGGCAAACCCCCGCTGCTGCGGGCCGAAGCCGCCGGCGACGCGCTGAGCTGGGTGGCCGAGCACCGGGACGCGCTGCGCGCTGTCGTCGCCGAGCACGGTTCGGTCCTGGTCCGCGGCCTCGGGCTGCGCGACGCGGCCGGAACCGGCGCCGTCTTCTCGACGCTGGCCTCGGGTCTGATGACCGAGAAGGAGGTCTTCGCGCCCCGACGGACCTACTCCGACGGCGTGTACTCCTCATCGAAGTGGCCGCCGAACCAGCCGATGTGCATGCACCACGAACTGAGCTACACGCTCGAGTTCCCCGGCATGATGATGTTCGCGTGTCTCAACGCGCCCACCGACGGCGGAGCGACCGCGGTGGCCGACTCACAGGCCGTGCTCGACGCGCTGCCCGCCGAGTTGACCGAGCGCTTCGAGCGGGAGGGCTGGCTCCTCACCCGCAGCTACAACGACGAGATCGGGGCGACCGTCGCCGAGGCGTTCGGCACCGATGACCGTGGCGCCGTCGAGAGCTACTGCCGCGCCAACGCCATCACCTTCGAGTGGCAGCCCGACGGCGGACTGCGCACCAGACAGCGCCGCAGCGCCGTGGTGCGTCACCCGGTCACCGGTCGGCGCTGCTGGTTCAACCAGATCGCCTTCCTCAACGAGTGGACGACGGCCCCCGAGGTGCGCGAGTACCTGGTGGACCTCTACGGCGCCGACGGGCTGCCGTTCAATACCCGCTTCGGAAATGGTGACCCGATCGCGGAGGACGTCGTGCAGCTGATCAACAGCGTCTACGAGGCCGGCACCGCACGCGAGCCGTGGCAGGACGGCGACCTGATGCTCGTCGACAACATCCGCACCGCGCACAGCAGGGAGCCCTTCGAGGGACCGCGCGAAGTGCTCGTCGCCATGGCCGACCCGGTACATCTGACCGACTGCTCGCCGACCGTCGAGGTGACTGCAGGATGACCGCCGTCGCTTCCACCGCAACGGAGTCCGCTCCGTCCGCGCCGATCACCGCGCCACCGTTCGCGGTCATCTCCGGTGCCCAGGTCCAGCGCGCGCTGCACGGACGCGAGAAACGAATCGTGGAGTTGGTCGAGGCCACCTACCGGGTGCACGGCGCCGGTGATTCGGTGAACCCGCCGTCGTACTTCCTGCGTTTCCCCGACCGCCCGTCCTCCCGGATCATCGCGCTGCCCGCGTCGATCGGCGGGGAGGCACGGGTGGACGGCCTGAAGTGGATCTCCAGCTTCCCGGAGAACGTGACGGCCGGCATCCCGAGGGCCTCGGCCGTTCTGATCCTCAACGACCCTGACACCGGCTACCCGTTCGCCTGTCTGGAAAGCTCGATCATCAGCGCCACCAGGACGGCGGCGTCGGCCGCGTCGGCTGCCGACTGGCTCAGCCGCGACCGGCCGCGACCGACGCGTGTCGGGTTCTTCGGGGTGGGCCTGATCGCCCGCTACATCCACACCTTCCTGGCCGGCACCGGCTGGGCGTTCGACGAGATCGGCGTGCACGACCTGTCCGCCGACAGTGCGGCAGGCTTCCGGTGCTACCTGGAGCAGTCGGACACCACCGGCCGGATCACCGTGCACGACAGCGCCGAGCAGCTGATCCGCCACAGCGACCTGGTGGTCTTCGCGACCGTCGCCGGCCAGCCGCATGTCAGCGACCTGTCATGGTTCGCACACAATCCACTGGTGCTGCACGTGTCCCTGCGCGACCTCGCGCCGGAGATCCTGCTCGCCTCGACCAATATCGTCGATGACGTCGAGCACTGCCTGAAGGCCGACACGTCGCCGCATCTGGCCGAGCAGCTCACGGGCAACCGGGACTTCCTGCACGGCACGCTGGACGACGTGATGGCCGCGCGCGTGACGGTGCCGACGGACCGGCCGGTGGTGTTCTCGCCCTTCGGCCTCGGGGTGCTCGACCTCGCGGTGGGCAAGGACGTCTACGACGAAGTGGTCCGCAGCGGCGAATTGCACGTCGTCGACGACTTCTTCCACGAACTGAGCCGGTACGGATGAGCCGGCCGAGATCCCAGGAGGCCGGCACAGGGCCAGTCCCGGGAGAGATCCCCGGTCACGTCGCAGCAAGTCAGGACGCACGGAACAGCGGCCGCTGACACAGGGCCCTCCGGCTCGGTCGGACACGGGCTGCCGGCCGCGGCGAGAAGCCCGCCCACGGTCGGATGAACGTTCCGAAACTGCTCTGCGCCAGATGGAGGAGACCACGGTGCCCGTCATATCCGATCCCTACGCATTCAACGAAGAGAAGCTCTATGTCGACCTTCGGTCGGTCTTCGGGCACTCGCTCTACCTGAAGTGCGAGGGCTTCAACTTCGCCGGCTCGATCAAGTTGAAGGCCGCGACCGAGATGGTGGAGACCGCTGAGCAAGATGGAGTCCTGACGCCGAAATCGATCCTGGTCGAGTCCTCGTCCGGAAACCTCGGCGTAGCCCTGAGCATGATCGCGGCGAGCAAGGGATACCGGTTCCTGTGCGTGACGGACGCCCGCGGCAACCTGTCGACCAGGCTGATGATGGAGGCGTTGGGCAGCCAGGTGCACGTGATCGCCGACCAGGAGACCAACGGCGGCTTTCTCGGCGCGCGAATCGAGTACATCCGCGCGCTGTGCGCCTCCGACGACCGGTATGTGTGGCTCAGCCAGTACACCAATCCGAGCAACTGGAAGGCGCACTACCGCACGACGGCGCCGGAGATCGCCCGCCAGTTCCCGCGGCTGGACGTGCTGTTCGTCGGGGCCGGCACCACCGGAACCCTGATGGGCTGCGCACGCTACTTCCGGGAATGGCACCGCCCGGTGCGGATCATCGCGGTGGACAGCGTCGGCAGTGTGTCCTTCGGCGGTTCGCCGGGCCGCCGGATGATTCCGGGACTGGGGATGAGTATGCGACCGCCGCTGCTCGACGAGTCCTATGTGGACGAGGTGATACGTGTCGAGGAGGCGGACACCGTCCGTACCTGTCATCGTCTGGCCAGGCGCGGATTCCTGTTCGGCGGCTCCACCGGCACGGTGGTCAGCGGCGCGACGGACTGGTTGGCCCGCCATGACGCGCGCGAACTCACCGCGGTGGCCATCGGCCCGGACCTGGGCGAGCGCTACCTCGACACCATTTACCACACCAACTGGCTGGAGGACATCTACGGCGAGGACGTGCTCAACTCCCAAGAGGTGGCCGCCGGTTCCTGGGAAGGCTCCGCCGCGCCGGCGGCACGGTGGCGCCGGCGGCTCGACCTGCAGACCGGCGACCGAAACGGCGACCAGCACCATCAGCTCCAGGATCGTAAGACCTGACGTGCGGCCACGGCTCGTCCGCCGACGCAGTCATCCGTCACCACCGCGCTCTGAAGAACGGGAAGTCCGCCATGACCACTGACACACCCATGCAGCTCGGCATGATCGGGCTCGGCCGGATGGGCGCCAATCTCGTGCGCCGACTGATGCGTGACGGCCATCGCTGTGTCGTCTACGACCTCGACCGGGAGGCCGTACAGGAGCTGGAGAAGGAGGGGGCGACCGCGGCTTCCTCCCTCCACGACCTGGTCGACAAGCTGGAGAAGCCCAGAAACGTCTGGCTGATGCTCCCCGCCGGCGTGGTGCATTCGACACTGGACCAGTTGGCCGCCCTGCTCGACCCCGGTGACACCGTCATCGACGGCGGCAACTCGTACTACCGGGACGACATCACCCGAGCGAAGCAGCTCGCTCCGCACGGGATCCACTACGTCGACTGCGGGACCTCGGGCGGCGTCTGGGGCCTGGAGCGGGGCTACTGCCTGATGATCGGCGGCGAGGACGAGGCGGTAGCCCGGCTGGACCCCGTCTTCCGCGCCATCGCCCCTGGCACCGGGGACGCCGAACCCACCCCCGGCAGGACCCGGACCGACGGAACCGCATCCCAGGGCTATCTGCACTGCGGCCCGAGCGGCGCAGGCCACTTCGTGAAGATGGTCCACAACGGGGTCGAATACGGGATGATGGCCGCCATCGCCGAGGGGCTCGGCATCATCAAGCACGCGGACGCGGGCCTGCGTTCGCGCTCCGTCGACGCCGAGACCGCCCCGCTGCGCGAACCCGAGGCCTATCAGTACGAGATCGACGTGGCCGAGGTCGCCGAGGTGTGGCGCCGCGGCTCCGTCGTCGGCTCCTGGCTGGTCGACCTCGTGGCCGACGCGCTGTCCCGCTCGCCCGAACTCGATGATTTCGCCGGCCGGGTCTCCGACTCCGGAGAGGGCCGGTGGACGGTGGTCGCGGCCGTGGAGGAGAGCGTGCCGGCGCCCGTCATCAGCGCCGCGCTCATCGAGCGGTACGAATCGCGCGGGCTGGGCGAGTTCAGGGACAAGGTGCTGTCCGCGATGCGCGGCGAATTCGGCGGTCACGCCGAGAAGGCGCGGTGAACCATGACCAGCGGCCCCGGCTCCGAAAGCAGTGGTCCGGTCCCCGAAGACCACGTCATCGTGCTGTTCGGTGCGACCGGTGACCTCGCCCGGCGCAAGCTCCTGCCAGGACTGTTCCATCTCGCCAAGGCAGGGCTGCTGCCGGCCCGCTACCGGATCGTCGGCTCGGCACCGTCCCAGGCCGCGCTCAGCGACGACGACTTCCGCGAACGGGCCCGGGAGGCGACCGCCGAGTTCGGCAGATCGAAGCCGGAAGGCCCGGAGTGGCAGGAGTTCGAGAAAGCGCTGACATTCGGCGCGGCGGACTCCGACGACCCCGAGCCGCTCCTTTCCGCCGTGCGGAAGGCCGAGCAGGCCGTCGGAGGCCGGCCCCGCCGGCTGTTCCACCTCGCCGTGCCGCCGAATGCCTTCGCCTCCGTGATCGAGATGCTGGGCGCGACCGGCCTCGCCGAGAACGCCCGCGTCATCGTGGAGAAACCCTTCGGCACGGATCTCCCCTCGGCCCAGGCCCTCAACGCGACGATCCACTCCGTGTTCGACGAGTCCCGGATCTTCCGCATCGACCACTTCCTCGGCAAGGAGTCCGTGGACAACATCCTCGCCCTCCGGTTCGCCAACGGTCTCTTCGAGCCCATCTGGAACCGCGACCACCTCAGCCATGTGCAGATCGACGTGCCGGAGAAGATCGGGATCGAGGGCCGGGCACAGTTCTTCGAAGGCACCGGCACCTTCCGGGACATGATCGTCACTCACCTCTTCCAGCTCATGGGATTCTTGGCGATGGAGCCCCCGGCCGTACTCACGGCGAAGTCGCTGCGGGACGAGAAGGGAAAGGTCTTCCAGTCCATGCGGCACCTGGACCCGGCACAGGTCGTCCGTGGCCAGTACGAGGGGTACCGCGACGAGCCGGGTGTCGATCCCCGGTCGGACACCGAGACGTTCATCGCGCTGCGCGTCGAACTCGACAACTGGCGGTGGGCCGGTGTGCCCTTCTTCCTTCGTTCGGGCAAGTCGCTCCGAGAGGGAAGGCACGTCGTGACACTCGGATTCCGGGAACCGGCCCTGCGCATGTTCCCGCTGCCGGCGCAGGGCGGCTCAGAAGAAGCCCGGAACAACGAGCTCGTGATCGATTTCGACGACCCCGGCCGGATCGCCACCCGCTTCCTGGTGAAGGAGCCCGGCCCTGCCATGCGTCTGGAGGGGGCCGGGATGGTCTTCGACTACGGCGACTCCTTCAACTCGATGTACGCGCTCGAAGGATACGAACGCCTCATCCTGGACGCGATGTTGGGAGACCAGTCCCTGTTCACCCGCTCCGACGGGATCGAGCGTCTGTGGGAGGCATCCGCCCCGCTGCTGTCGAACCCGCCACCGGTCGAGCCGTACACCCCGGGCTCCTGGGGCCCCGAGTCGGTCGACCGGCTCATCGCTCCGTACCGCTGGAGTCTGCCCGTCCGCCGCTGACCGGCAACCGGCGCGGACGGACCGCACCCGTTACGGGCCGGCGGCGGCCTCGGCCGGACGACGCAACTCGGACAGGCGACTGCGGGCCTTCATACGGTCGTCGATGCAGTCCCGACACGCCTGTCATGGTGGCCCCGCGCACACCCGACCCGAGAACTATGGTCTCCCACCACATACGCCTCTGACCTGCCCGTTCCTACGGTGTGGCGACACGGAAACGTCCCCGCAACCGTCCGGAAGTGGTACCCATGGCCGCCTCGGCATCCGCTCCACCGACCACCCGCTCGCTCAAGCGCATCGTCGCCGCAAGCCTCATCGGGACCACCATCGAGTGGTACGACTTCTTTCTCTACGGGTCAGCAGCCGCTCTCGTCTTCCCCAAGCTGTTCTTCCCCGAGTCCGACCCGCTCGTCGGAACGCTCCTCTCCTTCCTCACCTACGCGGTCGGCTTCGCGGCCAGGCCGCTCGGTGCCCTGGTGTTCGGACACTACGGTGACCGGCTCGGCCGCAAGAAGCTGCTGGTGCTGAGTCTGCTGCTGATGGGTGGGGCGACCTTCGCCATCGGGCTGCTGCCGACGCATGCCACCGTCGGTGTCGCCGCTCCGGTACTGCTCACGGTCCTGCGACTGGTGCAGGGCTTCGCCCTCGGTGGTGAGTGGGGCGGGGCCGTGCTCCTCGTGTCGGAGCACGGGGACGCGAAGCGGCGTGGGTTCTGGGCCTCCTGGCCGCAGACCGGGGCGCCGGCCGGGCAGCTGCTCGCGACCGGGGTGCTCTCCGCGCTCACCGCGCTGCTGTCGGATTCCGCCTTCGGGTCCTGGGGCTGGCGCATCCCGTTCCTGCTCTCCGGTGTGCTCGTGATCGTCGGCTTGTGGATTCGTCTCTCTGTCGATGAATCACCGGTGTTCAAGGCCGCGCTGGCGCAGGCCGAGGCGCGCAAGGGGGCCGCCGCGGCGGCCGAGAAGATGCCGCTCGTCGCCGTGCTGCGGCACCACTGGCGGGATGTGCTCATCGCCATGGGGGCCCGGATGGCGGAGAACATCAGCTACTACGTGATCACGGCGTTCATCCTGGTGTACGCGACGACTGCCGCTGAGCTGAGCAAGCAGACGGCACTGAACGCCGTGCTCATCGCCTCCGCCATCCACTTCGCGGTCATCCCGGCGTGGGGCGCGCTGTCGGACCGGTTCGGCCGCAAGCCCATCTACCTGATCGGGGCGGTCGGTGTAGGGCTGTGGATGTTCCCGTTCTTCGCGCTGATCGACAGCCGCAGCTTCGGGAGCCTGCTGCTCGCCGTCACGGTCGGACTCATCTTCCACGGGGCGATGTACGCGCCGCAGGCGGCCTTCTTCTCGGAGATGTTCGCGACCCGCATGCGGTACTCGGGTGCGTCGATCGGTGCTCAGTTCTCGTCGGTCGCAGCCGGTGCCCCGGCGCCGCTCATCGCCACCGCGCTGCTCGAGAACTACCACAGCTCGACAATGATCTCGCTGTATGTGATCGCGGCGGCGCTCATCACCGTGCTGGCGGTCGTCTGTGCGAAGGAGACCCGGCACCGCGACCTCGAGAACATCGAGGCGGCACCGGAGCCGGACGCGTCCGCGGCGGTGGCGGCCGACGCCCGTACCGCATGAGCATCTGACTGTGTGAGTGATGGAATCGCCGGACGGGCTGAGTGGTCGAGCCCGTCCGGCGCCCGCATGAGCGGCTGCTGCTACTGCGTCACTGCTGTCCCGAGGGCTCGAACCAGGTGGGTTCGTCCGTGAGCGACTGCTTGATCCGCAGGAGCCCGAACTCGTTCAACGGCGGCAGGGCGTCGACCGGGAACCAGCCCACCTCCAGCGACTCGTCGTCGTTGACGCGCGCCTCGCCCCCGGTCGCCCGGCAGCGGAAGGTGACGTCCAGGAACTGGCACCGGTCGCCGTTCGCGTACTGCACGGGATCGAGCATCTGCGTGAGCACCACGCGCTCCGCCACGCAGTGCACGCCGGTCTCCTCGTACACCTCGCGGACCGCCGAGACGGCCGGCTGCTCCCCCGGTTCGCAGATGCCACCGACGACCGCCCATCTGCCGGTGTCGGAGCGTCTCCCGAGCAGCACCCGGCCCTCGTCGTCGAAGACCACGGCAGTCACGCCCGGCAGCAGGAGCAGCTGAGTACCGGCAGTGACACGGAGTTCGCGGATGAAGTCAGGAGTCGCCATGGGGACGACCATACGTGGCCCGCCCGGTACGGCTCACCGCCCGCGGCGGACCCGTACCGACCGGACGGCCACCCAACCCAGTCCCGCCACGGCGATCAGTGCGAGCAGCCCTTCGGGGAGCGTGCCCAGCCGGGTCGCGGGGGTCAGGGACGAGCGCAGCGGCACCTTGTCCACCAGCGCGTCCGGGGTGAACATCTTCGTCTGCTGGACGATCGTCCCGTCCGGGCGGATGATCGCGCTGACCCCGCTGGTGACGGGGACCACGACGGACCGGCTGTGCTCGACGGCCCGCACCCGGCTCATGGCCAGCTGCTGGTACGTCATCTCGCTCCGGCCGAAGGTGGCGTTGTTGCTGGGGACGGCGATCAGCTGGCTGCCGTGTTCGACGGTGTCCCGTACGGCATCGTCGAAAGCGGCTTCGTAGCAGGTGACGAGCCCCACCTGGGTGCCTGCCAGATCGAAGACGCCGACCTTCTTCCCCGGTCCGAAGTCGCGCTGCACCCGGTCGACGTCCGAGCTGAAGACGCGTGCGACGGAGCGCATTGGCATGTACTCGCCGAAGGGCTGGATGTGGCGCTTGTCGTACGTGGCGACGGGGCCGCCGTCCGGGTCCCACTGGATGAGGGTGTTGCGCAGTTTGCCGGTGTCGGGCTCGACGACCGCGCCGACGACGGTAGGGGCGTCGATCGCCTTCACGGCGTCGTCGATGACGATCCGCGCGTCCGCGTTGCGGTAGGGGTCGAGGTCGGAGGAGTTCTCCGGCCACAGGACGAAGTCGGGCTGCGGCACCTTGCCCGCCTTCACCTCGCGGGCGAGTTGTTCGGTCCGGCGTGCGTGGTTGTCGAGGACGGCGCGGCGCTGGGAGTTGAAGTCGAGTCCGAGGCGGGGCACATTGCCCTGGATCGCTGCGACGGTCGCGGTGCCGTCCTCCGCCGAGTCGTCGACGAGCGGCAGCGCGGCCAGCGCTCCGGCAAGGGGTACGAGTACCGCCGCGGCCGCGGCGGTGACCGCGGCTCGGGGGACCTGACCGGTGCTGCGGTACGTACGGAAGGAACGCACCGCTTCGAGGAGGCCGAAGCCGCACAGCACCACCGCGAACGAGAGCAACGGTGTGCCACCGACGGCCGCGAGCGGCAGGAACACACTGTCCGCCTGTCCGAACGCGATCTTGCCCCAGGGGAAACCGCCGAAGGGCACCCTGGCCCGGACCGCCTCGTCCAGCGTCCAGACGGCGGCGGCCCAGACCGGCCACCAGGCGAGCCGGGAGACGGCGGCGATCCCGATGCAGCCCACCGCGACGAACAGCGCTTCGGCGACGGCGAGCGCGAGCCATGGGACGGGGCCGACCTCCTCGCCCGTCCAGTGCAGCAGCGGCAGCATGAAGCCGAGGCCGGCGAGCAGGCCGAGGCAGAAACCGGCGCGCAACCGACGGCCGTGCAGGGTCCAGCCGAGCAGTGCGAAGCCGGGCAGAACCAGCCACCACAGAGGCCGGGGCGGGAAGCTCAGGTACAGCATCACCCCCGAGAGCACGGCCGCGGCAGGCCGTACGAGCCCCGGCAGGAGCCGTCTGCCCTCGGCCGGAGGGGTGGACTGCGGGTCGTCGACTGGGGTGATGGTGGCGCTCACCAGGCGGAGTCTACGGTGGTCGGCTGTGTGCGGGCAGTCCCGTGCCGTTGCCGGAACCCTCCCCGCCGGATCGTTCCTGCGCTTTTCCTCCACAAAGTCGCACCACTGCCGTTACCGTGTGCGCCAGTCCCCCGCCGACCGGTCGCATCCGGCCGTCGCGGACGGGACGGTCACAGTTCGGGGGGTCGGACGGATGACTGCACCGGCAGGCGGGTACGCGGCTCGGGAGCGCGGCAACGCGTCCGACGGAGCCGGAGCGGTGATTCTCGCCGCCTGCGCGATCTGGTCGTTGGTCAGCGCGGCCGGGCGGGAGACCAGGCCGGAGGGCGTGCTGCTGGCCCTGCTGGCCGTCGCGGCGGGCTTCGCCTGCGGGCGGATCTGCGGCACGCTGCTGCCGGTGGCCACCGCCACGGCCGCCGCCGTCGCCGCCCTCGTCGTGGCCCTCCTCTCACACAGCGGTGGCCTGCCCGGTGCCACCGCCGCCGTCGACATCGCGCCCGGTCACACCGGGGCGGCGGCCGCGCTGCTGGTCCTGGCTGCGGGCGCCGCCTGCTGCGCGGCCGCGGCG
The DNA here is from genome assembly GCF_042872425.1 of Streptomyces sp. NPDC005262. NCBI lineage: Bacteria > Bacillati > Actinomycetota > Actinomycetes > Kitasatosporales > Streptomycetaceae > Streptomyces > Streptomyces sp. NPDC005262. The sequence continues at coordinate 54,675 of NZ_JBIAKK010000017.1, read as the reverse complement.
GCCCGGCGCGCCCCGTTGCGCCTCGCACTGCGTCTGCTCGCGTTCGGAACCGCCTGCGCCGCGCTGACCATGCGGTCTGTGGCCGGTTTCGTCGCCGCGCTCGGGGTGCTGCTCTGTTCGCTGGCCGCGGCGAGAATGCGTCGCAGGCTGCTCGGGCTCGCCGGGTTCGCACTGGCCACGGCGCTGGTCGTCGGTGCGTCATGGGCCGTGGCCGAGGAGGCGCTGCCCGACGGCCTGATGATCTCGCTGGAGGGCGAGCTCACCGGGAACCGCGTGCTTCTGTGGCAGGACGCGGTGACGCTCGCCAAGGAGCATCCGGTGCTGGGCGTCGGACCCGACCGGTTCGCCGAGCTGAGCCCGACCGCCCGGCAGACCCTGCGGTCCGACGGGAAGCCCCACTCGGCGCCACTGCAGCAGGCCGCCGAGCAGGGCGTGGTGGGGGTGACGCTGCTGGGTGCGGCCTTCGGCTGGCTGCTGTACGTGCTCTGGCGTTCTCCCCGCTCCACGGCAGTCGTCCTGACGGCGGGCGCCGCTCTCACCGCGCTGGCGGCCCTGGCCAGTGTCGGGAACGCACTGAGCTTTACGCCCGTGACGGCGGGCGCAGGACTGCTCGCGGGGCTGGCATCGGCCCGGCTGCCGATCGGGGACGGCAACGCCGCTTCGGACCCGGTGGGAGCGGCCGAGGGGACCCGTACGGAGGGTCACGAGGATGCGGGACGTTCCACGCGAGGGAAGCCGACTACGGCCGAACGGGGCTCGCGGGCGGATCACCCCCCGCTCTGACCGGTCGGGCCGGCCGAACCACTCAGGCTCTCACCCGTTCAGGCACCGGCCGCCGCGCCGGCCGCCGGCAGCTGGAGCTGCTCGCGGATGAACCGTACTCCCGCCTCCGCGTCGTCCACCGTGACCGTGAAGGTCCGGCCGTCGCCGAGCCTGAGCACCAGGCCCTCTCCCTTGCGTACCACCACGGCCGTGCCCTGCTCGGGGCGCCAGCGGTAACCCCAGCCGCCCCACTGGCGGGGGGTGACCCGGGGTACGAAATCCGCGCCCACCACGTGGGTGAGCAGGATCCGGCGGCGCGGCAGGCCCATGTGGCCGCAGCGCACTTCGAGGGCGTGCCCGTCGACCCGGACGGCCACGTTCACGAAGGCGAGCGTGCCGAACAGCATGAGGAGTCCGGCCGCCACGCAGCCGATCACCGACATCAGCAACGGGATGACGCCGGAGGTCCAGCTGGAGCTCACGGCGAGCTGAATGCCCAGGGCCGTGCAGGCCGCACCGGCGGCGGCGAGCACCCACTGGGCCTTGTTGGTGGCCCGGCCGGTCCAGACGGCGGGAGGCGTCTCGGCTCCGGCATGCGTCGGTTTTCGGGGGTGGTCCCTCATGGCAGCAGCGTACTCAGAATCCGGGCGGCCGCGACGGGTCCGACGGCCCTCACCGGGCCGCCGCAGGCTCAGCGGGCAGGGCTGACGGCGCCCAGCAGCAGGCCCTCGGCGTAGGCCAGGGCGGCGTCCGGCAGCTCGGCGGCGCGGCCGCTGAGGAGCACGGTGAGCGAGGTGGACGGTTCGGCCGAAGGAGCGGGTGCGGCGCCGATCCGGCGCAGCGCCTGGGCGGCGACGGCCCCGGCGGAGCCGTGCAGCGTGACGGGCGGCAGGCCGGGCTGCTGCACGGCGGCCCGGATCCGCTCGGCGACCAGTTCGTAGTGGGTACAGCCCAGAACTACGGCCCTGACGTCCGGTGGGGTGAGAGCGGCGGCCGCGGCGACGGCACGGTCGATCGCGGCTTCGTCCGCGTTCTGCACGGCGTCGGCGAGACCGGGGCACGGGACTTCGGTGACGGCGACCGAGCGGGCGAAGTCACCGATGAGTCCGCGCTGGTACGGGCTGCCCGTGGTCGCGGGGGTGGCCCAGATCGCGACGGGACCGCCACCGGCCGCGGCCGGCTTGATCGCGGGGACGGTGCCCACGACCGGCAGTGTGGGTTCCAGCTCGGCGCGCAGCGTCGGCAGGGCGTGTACGGAGGCGGTGTTGCAGGCGACGATCAGTGCGTCGGGCCGGTGGGCGGCGGCCGCGCGGGCCACTGCGAGCGCGCGGGCGGTCACGTCCTGCGGCGTACGAGGACCCCACGGCATGCCGTCGGGGTCGGAGGACAGCACCAGATCGGCGTCGGGCCGCAGCCGGCGTACCGCGGTGGCCGCCGCGAGCAGGCCGATTCCGGAGTCCATGAGCGCGATCTTCACCCGGTCACCATAGTCGACCGCCCTTGCGGTCTCGTCACAGTGGGGCAGACTGCGGCGAATGAGTGCCGTTGCCTGGATCGCCGTGGGTTCGCTGGCCGCGTGGGTGTGGCTGCTGCTGGGACAAGGGTTCTTCTGGCGGACCGATCAGCGGTTGCCGCGGCGTACGGCCCCGGACGGCTGGCCGTCGGTCGCGATCGTGGTGCCCGCCCGTGACGAGGCGGACATGCTGCCGGTGAGTCTGCCGTCGCTGCTGGCGCAGGACTATCCGGGGGCCGCGGAGGTCATCCTCGTCGACGACTGCAGCAAGGACGGCACGGGGGATCTTGCCCGTGCGCTGTCCGTGCGGTACGGCGGACTTCCGGTCACGGTGGTGTCGCCCGGGGAGCCCGAGCCGGGCTGGACGGGCAAACTGTGGGCCGTGCGGCACGGGATCTCCCTGGCACGGGCCCGGGAGCCGGCGCCGGAGTACCTGCTCCTGACGGATGCGGACATCGCGCATGAGCCGGACAGTCTGCGGGAGCTGGTCGCGGCTGCCCGCTCGGGCGGGTTCGATCTGGTCTCGCAGATGGCGCGACTGAGGGTGGCGAGTGCGTGGGAGCGTCTCGTCGTGCCTGCCTTCGTGTACTTCTTCGCGCAGCTCTATCCGTTCCGGTGGGTGAACCGGGCGACGGCGCGGACCGCTGCCGCGGCGGGCGGGTGCGTGCTGCTGCGGACCGGTGCCGCGGAGCGGGCACGGGTGCCGGAGTCGATCCGGCAGGCGGTGATCGACGACGTGTCGCTGGCACGCGCGGTGCGGCGCAGCGGCGGCCGGATCTGGCTGGGGCTCGCGGAGCGGGTGGACAGTGTGCGGCCGTATCCCCGGCTGGCGGATCTCTGGCGGATGGTCTCGCGGAGCGCGTACGCCCAGTTGCGGCACAGCCCGCTGCTGCTCGTCGGTACGGTGCTGGGCCTCGCGCTCGTCTATCTCGCACCGCCGGTCACGCTCGCGGCCGGGGTGCTGGGCGGGGACGCGTCGGCGGCGTGGGCGGGTGGCGCGGCGTGGGCGGTGATGGCCGGGACGTACATGCCGATGCTGGGTTTCTACCGGCAGTCGCTCTGGCTGGCCCCGCTGCTGCCGTTCACCGCCGTGCTCTACCTGCTGATGACGGTCGATTCGGCGTTGCAGCACTACCGGGGCCGCGGCGCGGCCTGGAAGGGGCGTACCTACGCCCGTCCGGAGGCCGCGCCGGACCGTTGAGCGGATGGTGGTACCGGCCCGCCGACGGTGGCGGGACCGGACGGCCCGGGGGTCATTTACGGCCGGGCGTCCAGTTCATCCCCCACCCGTAGGCGTAGTCGATCGTGCGCTGCGGGCTCACCCCGCGCTCGGGTACGAGATATCGGGCTTCGCGCTGCACGGTGAGGTCTCCCCCGTTGTTGGTGATGAGTGCGAGCGCGCAGACCGTCGAGGGGACGGTGCATTCGTCGAGCGAGAAGTCGATCGCGGCGCCGTGCTGCGGCTGCAGGGTGACGGTCGCGTGCAGATCGGCGAAACTCCGGGCGCCTTCATAGATGGTGACGAAGATCAGGACGCGGCGGAGCCGGTCCTTGTGATCGAGGTTGATGGTCAGGTTCTCGCCTGTGGAGACGGCGCCGGTGCGGTCGTCTCCGTCGAGATGGATATACGGGGGCTGCCCGATTGCGCCGAAGGCGTTTCCGAGCGCCTGGACAACTCCCTTCCTGCCGTCGGTCAGTTCGTAGAGGGCGCACAGATCAAGATCGAGGTCCGCGTGGTTGGCGATGGCTCTGCCGAGTTTGCTGCCCCAGCCCGTGAACTGTTTGCGCACCTGCCAGTTGAGATTGACGCGCATCGCTCCCGAAGTGCCGCCCTGCTTGGCGAGGGAGACCGAGGGCGCTTCCTTGGTGAGCGTCACCTTGGTCAGCCGGACGGGCTGCGCGACCGGCGGAGCGGCAGGGGGTGCCGGAGGTGCGGGTGACGCCATCGGGGCAGCAGGCGGCGACTGGGGGTGCTGCCCGGGGGGCGCCTGCGGCGGTGGCGGCAGGTCAACTCGTGTCGTCGCTCGGGGCGGCTGAGGCTGCTGCGCTTGCTGGGGATGTTGCGGTTCGTCGACGGAAATACCGAAGTCCGTGGCGAGACCTTCGAGACCGCTGCTGTACCCCTGGCCCACGGCACGGAATTTCCAGGCCCCCTGGCGCCGGTACAGCTCGCCGAGGATGAACGCGGTCTCCACCGTCGCGTCGGCACTGTCGAAGCGCGCGATCTCGGTGCCGTCCGACGCGTCCATGATCCGTACGTGGAGCCCCGTCACCTGCCCGAAGGTGCCACCGTCCGCCGAGGCGGCCAGGACGACGCGGTCGATGACGGGCTCCACCCGCCCCAGGTCCACCGCGAGGTTGTCCGTGACGCCGTCGGCCACGCTCCGTCTGCCCTCGTGACGTACCGCGCCCGAGTCGTGCACCGGCTGGTTGTAAAAGACGAAGTCCGCGTCGCTGCGCACCTTTCCCGACACGAGAAGGAGGGCCGATCCGTCCACGTCCGGTGCGCCCGGCGTGGTACGCCACCCCAATTCGACCCGCACGGCCTGAGCCGCCACCGGAACATTGGTTCCTTTTAGCATGGTCATGCTCGCCCCCATCGCGAGTACGGCTGCCGAAGTCTTTCCCGGGCCAACCTAATCCGCCCGCCCTCGCGGAGCCCACAGCGATGACCGACCCCGTCCGGCGATCTGCCGGTAACCCCCGGTGAACTCGCCCTTTACACGATTCCAACGCGCTCGGGCGCCCTTTTTTCCCAAGTTCGCTCGCATTGGGGATCCTGGTTCACTCACATCTCGTAAACCAACCCTCTTATCGGGCTCCCCAACCAGCACATCGTGGGCTTAACTTATGTTCCATGACCTCCCCCCGCTCCACCTACGGCGGCGGCTACTACGCCGCACCGTCGTTCCCCGACACTCCGATCTACGACTCCCTGGTCGCGGAGCGGGGTACCCCTCAGATCGCCCCGATCCGAGTGCCTGCCGCCTATGACAGCGGCAACAGCTACCTGCCGGCGCTCCCGGCGGCGCTCCCGGCCCTTCCCGCGGCACCTTCCCAGCCCAGCCCGTCCTACGGCTACCCGCAGCCGATGGCCGCGCAGCAGCAGGGTTACGCGCCGATGCAGCCGGCTCATCTGCAGCACGCCCCGACGCCCTACATCCCGCAGCAGCCGACCGGGATGCGTGGCGGCTATCAGACGCCTCAGCCCCAGCAGCAGCGCCCCGCGCCGGGTACCGGGTACGAGTCGATGCGCCCCGCGTCGCCGCGGCCCGCACCCACGCCTTCTCCGTACGAGGACCCGTACAACCGCCCGTACCAGGGCCGGGGGTACTGAGCCGGAGGGACGGAGCAAGGCGTACCGCGCCGGAGCGACCCGCCGCACACGGGCCTGTCCGGGGACCGGCAGGATGCGGGCACGCGTCCTCCCGCACTGCGTGCTGTGCCCATGCATCCAGACAGCGTTGCCGTCGAGCCATGGGGACTCGACGGCGACCACTGCCGGATGCCCACCGCCGCCGCGGACCGGGCCGTCACACCACGTGAGCAGCCGCGCACGGAATTGCCCGGCCGTCTCGTCACCACCTGATCACCGCGCACCGGTCGAGGGGGAACTCACCGGGGTCGCCCGTGCGTTGGACGGGGTGAAGTAGCTCTCTCTTCACTGCTCCAGCGCGCGAACTGTGCCGTATCAGGTTATGACGGATGCGGAAGGGGGTGCAGAACTGTGCGAGCGGTATCGGGAGTCTGGCGGTGGAGGCACAATCCCCTGCGCCGCGCCACCGACCGGCGCGAGGCATGGGTAGCTCTGGTCGCACTGCTGCTGATGGTGCTCGCGGCGCCGGCGCTCGGCTGGCTGTGCGGGGCGCTCACCGACGACGTCCTGCAGCAGTCGGTGCGGTTCCAGCAGACGCAGCGCCATGCCACGACGGCGGTCGTGGTGCGCCTTGCGCCGGGGGCCCGGCACTTGGTCACCGATCCCGAGGTGCCCTCGGAGCGTGCGACACAGACGTCGGTGCTGGCGCGCTGGAAGGCCCCGGACGGAACACACCTCAGGGGCAGGGTGGTGACTTCCTCCCGGGTCACGGAGCCCGGCGCCCGGGTGCAGATCTGGACGGATCCGCAGGGCCGCCCGGCGACGCGCCCCATGGACGCGGCGACGGCCCGCACGCATGCGGCGCTGGCCGGGTTCGGGGTGACGCTGGTCTGCGTCGGTCTGATCGAGACCGGGCGGCGTCTGGTCGTATGGGGCATGGTGCAACGGCGGTACGCGGAACTCGACCGGGCATGGGCGGAGGCCGGTCCGGACTGGGGCAGGACGGGCACCGGCAGCTGACGAGCTGCTGTTCGCGTCAACTCCCGCCCTCCGCGCGCGCTACGGTGGACCGGCCCGCCCGCCTCTTCGGCGGGCGGACCCGGAATGACCGCTGCCGAGAGACCGGTGGTCAGGGCATCGCACACGCACGAGGTGGGGGCACAGCAGCGCCATGGCACAGGGCACGGTCCAGGTGACGCACACCGGCACATCGCGGTGGCGGCGCCGCACTGGCGAATACGCCTCCCTCACCGCGGCCCTGGAGGCCGCGGCGGACGGTGATGTCCTCACCGTCGCGCCGGGCACCTACCGGGAGAATCTGGTCCTGCACCGCGCGGTGACGCTGCGCGGCCCGGAGGGCTCCGTCGGCTCCGTACGGATCGCGCCGGTCGACGGTGTACCGCTGACGCTCCGCGCCTCCGCCGTCGTCCAGGATCTGCATGTGGAGGGCCAGGACTCGGCGGCCCCCGCGCTCCTCATCGAGGACGGTGCTCCCGAACTGACGGATCTGCGGATCGTGACACGGTCCGCCGCGGGGATCGAGGTGCGCGGTGCGGCCCGCCCCACCGTGCGCCGTTGCACGGTCGACAACCCCGCCGGGGTCGGCATCGCCGTACTCGACGGTGCGGGCGGGGTGTTCGAGGAGTGCGAGATCGTCGCGGCCGGACAGGCCGGGGTCGCCGTGCGCGACGGCGCGCATCCGCGGCTGGAGCGCTGCCGCATCCATCACGCCTCCGGCGCCGGGCTGAGTGTCACCGGTGAGGGCAGCGCTCTGGAGGGGGTCGGCTGCGAGGTGTACGAGATCAAGGGCAGCGGAATACAGGTGACGGCCCGCGCCGCCGCCCATCTCACCGACTGCACGGTGCACCGCACTTCGTCGGACGGGGTCACGCTCGACACGGATGCGGTGCTGACGCTCGCCGACTGCGACATCCATGACATCCCGGAGAACGCGGTGGATCTGCGTTCCCGTTCGGTGCTCACGCTGACCCGGTCCACGGTGCGCCGCTTCGGCCGCAACGGCCTCTCCGTGTGGGACCCGGGTACCCGGGTCGACGCCAACCAGTGCGAGATCCACGACAGTACGGGTGACTACCCGGCGGTGTGGGTGAGCGACGGGGCGACCGTGATACTGGATTCCTGCCGGGTCCACGACGTGCCGGACGCGATCTTCGTCCTCGACCGGGGTTCACGCGCCGATGTCGTCGACAGCGATCTCACCCAGGTCCGCAACACGGCGGTGTCGGTGAGCGACGGGGCGACGGCGCAGCTCGACGACTGCCGGATCAGGGAGGCGTCGACCGGTGCCTGGTTCCGTGACCACGGCAGCGGCGGCACGCTGAACAATTGCACCATCGACGCGGCGCAGACCGGAGTCATCGTCACCAAGGGCGCCGATCCGACCATCGAGCGCTGCACGGTCACCTCGCCCGCCGAGGCCGGTTTCTATGTCTCGGCCGAGGGTCGCGGGACGTTCCACAGCTGCCGGGTCACCGGAAGCGACGGATACGGCTTCCATGTGATGGACGGCTGCCGTACGACGCTGACCCGATGCCGCACGGAGCGGTGTGCCCGCGGAGGCTACGAGTTCGCCGAAGGCGGCTCGCACGCCGACGGTCAGGGGGCGGGCCCGGTCGTGGAGGACTGCACCAGCGACGAGAGCGGGCTTCGCACTCCCCCTCCCCCGCCGCCCGCGGTGCTGACGGCGACCGAGGCGGCCCCCGGGGTGCTCGGTGCGGTACCCACGCAGCGTGCGGCCGTGGCCTCCGTCATCGACGTGCCCACCGAGCCGGTACGTACCTCGGGCGCCGTTCTCGGCGAACTGGACGCGCTGGTGGGCCTGGACAGCGTCAAGCGCGAGGTGCGGGCCCTCACGGACATGATCGAGGTGGGTCGCCGCCGTCTGGAGGCAGGGCTCAAAGCCGCTTCGGTGCGGCGCCATCTCGTCTTCACCGGCTCCCCCGGCACCGGCAAGACCACCGTGGCCCGGCTGTACGGCGAGATCCTCGCCTCGCTCGGCGTGCTGGAGCGCGGGCATCTCGTCGAGGTGTCCCGGGTCGATCTGGTCGGCGAACACATCGGCTCGACCGCCATCCGTACCCAGGAGGCCTTCGACCGGGCACGCGGTGGCGTGCTGTTCGTCGACGAGGCGTACGCCCTGTCACCCGAGGACTCGGGCCGGGACTTCGGCCGCGAGGCGATCGACACGCTGGTGAAGCTGATGGAGGACCACCGGGACGCGGTGGTCGTCATCGTCGCCGGCTACACCCACGAGATGGAGCGGTTCCTCAGCGTCAACCCTGGTGTGGCGTCCCGTTTCTCACGGACCATCACCTTCAGCGACTACGAGCCCGCCGAACTGCTGCGGATCGTCGGACAGCAGGCCGAGGAGCACGAGTACAGCCTGGCCGAGGGCACCGGGGACGCGCTGCTGAAGTACTTCACCGAGCTGCCCAAGGGCCCCGCGTTCGGCAACGGCCGCACGGCCCGGCAGACCTTCGAGTCGATGGTCGAGCGGCATGCGGGTCGGGTCGCCCAGCTCGCCGAGCCGAGCACGGACGACCTCACCCTGCTCTACCCGGAGGACCTGCCGGAACTCCCCTGAGCCTCGCCGGAGCCCCCGTCGGCCTGACGGGGCAGGAGCGGGCCGAGCCGGGCGAGCAGCGCGGCCCTCTCCTCGGCGAAGACCGGGTCGGCCTGGTAGTCCGAGTGACCCAGCACCGGTTCGGGCAGCGGGTGTTCGGGCGTACGCCCGTAGACCAGCGGGTCCCGCAGCGGCCCCCGGTCCACCTCGGGCCCGGAACCGTCGTCGAGCCGGACCCGGCCGCCGATCGGGTCGGTGGCCCGCCACAGATTGCGCCAGCAGTGCACGGAGCGGTGCAGTCCGTGCAGCGGTCCGGGACCGAAGTAGGCCGGGAACCAGCGCCCGTACAGCCGCTCGATCGGCGAACCGTAGGTCAGCAGGGCGACACGCTTCCGGGCCCCGGCGGGCAGCTGCCAGACTGCGGACGCGGCGAGGACGCTGCCCTGGGAATGGCCGGAGATGACGAGCCTGCCGCGGGTGCGGCCGGTCCAGCCGGACATCCGGGAAGCCAGATCGGGGACGGCGCGCTCGGCATAGCACGGCGGCGCGAAGGGGTGAGCGGCGCGCGGCCAGAACGTACCGACGTCCCAGAGGATGCCGATGGTGCGCCGGGCGGAAGCATCACGGTAGGCGCGCCGCCCCCAGGTGACGAAGAGCACGAAGCCGAAACCGACCATCCACGATCCGGTCGACTGTGCGGCTTCCGCCACCGACTCGATGAACGGGCCGGCACCGTCCAGCGCCAGTCCCGGCACCTCTCCGCTTGCCCACGCGCCGGCGACGGCCGCCGCGCCGAGCAGCAGGGTGGCGCCGGAGACCAGGCCGAGCAGCCCGGGCGCGGAGTCGGTCAGCGCGGCCATGACCCGGGTCCTGGCGATCTGCCGGGTGCGGGCGGTGTCCGGCCGCTTCTGCCCGTACTCCTGGTCGATCTCCGGCTCCAGGGCGCGGGCGGCGAGCCAGGTGCGTACGCCCAGCACGGCGACGGGGACCAGCAACAGCACCAGGAGCACGGGGATGACGGAGGCCTGCCAGCTGAGCAGCACCGGCGGCCCGTCGATGACGGAGGCCCGCCCCATGCCGGGAGTGCCCGGGCCGTCGAGCCAGTCGGCGACGCGCTGGGCGACCCCGCCGGTCATGACGCCGCCGAGAGCACAGGCGAGCATCGCGACCGCGGGTCCACCGAGTCCGTGCATGACCGTCCGCGGCTCGGGCGTCCGGCGGTACAGGCCGAGCGCCACCACCGTGAGGGCGACCACGAGGGCGCCCTGGCCGAGGGTGAGGACACGGAACGTGACGTCTCCGGGGAGCGAGCCCGCGGAGACCCAGCCGGGGCGGGACCAGGCGGCGTACATGACGGCGAGGACGAGCAGGGCGAGGGCGGCGCCCGGCAGGCAGCTGATGACGGCGCGGTCGAGCCGGTTGTCGATCCGCCGCTCGCTGCGGCCACGACGGCAGACCACCCAGAGCACAACGAGGGTGCCCAGCACGAGCATTGCCTCGATCAGCCGGCCGAGGAGGCCGGGCACGGGGCCGCTGACGGCGCGGTCGTGCCGGGCGGCGGCGCCCGCTACGGAGGCCGCCACGGTCAGGAACCCGGCGGCGGTGTGCGCGGCCCGCAGCCGGGCGACGAGCCGCCGGCCGTACCAGAAACCGGGGCGGCCGAGGGCGGGGCGGCCGACGGGGGCGGAGGTGGCATCGGTCCCGCCTGCGGAAAGGTCGGCGGGAACGTCGTCGGGACCGTCTTCGTCAGGAGCCTCATCGTCCGGCTCGGCGCCGGTGAGGGGGCGCTGCGACTCGTACGCGCTCCAGGACCGGTTGGACAGGAACCAGAGCAGTCCCACCAGCGCGGTGGGCACCAGGGCCGCGAGCGCGAGCCGGCGGCCCGGCTGCGACCACCAGCCACCCTGCGCCGTCGACAGGAAGCCGAGCCAGGACCGCCGGTTCGAGCAGTCGGGTACGCCCGCGCACTGCCAGGCCACCAGATCGAGCGCGACCTCGCAGGCTGCCGCGGTGAACAGCACGGTGAGGCTGAGGGCGACCAGCCGGACCAGCACGCCGTACAGCCGCACCGCGCGGGTACGGGCCTTGGCGGTGGGCCGCATCCAGTGGGCCAGGTTGACCACCATGAACGGGAGCAGCAGGAGCCAGAGCGCGCGGGAACCGTTGCCTGAGGTGAGGTTGGACCAGCAGTAGGCCTCCTCGATGGGCTGGTCGCGGTACCGCTCGGGGTGCTGCTCGGCGTCGACGTCCCCGGTGCGCCGGTAGATGGCCGCCGTCGCATCACCCGTGACCCGGGCGATACGCGGATCGTCGAGCATGTCCTGGGGAGTGGCTCCGCCGACGCCGTGGACGAGCAGTTCCAGCGCGGCCCCCTTGCTCTGCGGGGCCTGGGTGACAGGGGGCACGTGGGTGACTCGCTCTCTCGCTCTCGCGACGTTCTCGGCGGTGTGCTGATGCGCAGTCACCAGAATCGCGGAACAGCTGCCGAGGTGGCACCTGTCTCACCGAATCTCCCCAGTGCGGCGCCGGACGGAGCTGCGTGGCAGGATGACCCCGTCCGACAGACGGCCAGCCTGCTGCAGGCGAGAGGGAAGGACCGGACCCGGCGTTGAGCGAGAATCAGAACCTCCTCGCGGAGCAGCGGCGTGCCCTGATCCTCGACGAGGTGCGCAGGCGCGGAGGCGTGAGGGTCAATGAGCTGACCCGCAAGCTCAGCGTCTCCGACATGACCGTCCGCCGGGATCTGGACGCGCTGGCCCGTCAGGGTGTCATCGAGAAGGTGCACGGCGGTGCGGTGCCGGTCGTCGAGGCGAGCACGCACGAGCCCGGCTTCGAGGTGAAGTCGACGCTGGAGCTGACCGCCAAGGAGGACATCGCACGGGTGGCCGCGACCATGGCCGTGCCCGGCAGTGCGATCGCGCTCTCCGGTGGTACGACCACGTATGCGCTTGCCCAGCATCTGCTGGACGTACCTGAGCTGACGGTGGTGACGAACTCGGTGCGGGTCGCCGATGTATTCCACACCGCGCAGCGTTCCGCGGCGACGGGCGGACCGCGGGCCGGGGCCGCCACGGTGGTGCTCACCGGTGGGGTACGGACTCCGTCGGACTCCCTGGTCGGCCCGGTCGCCGATCAGGCGATCGGTTCGCTCCACTTCGATGTGCTGTTCCTCGGGGTGCACGGGATCTCGGTCGAGGCCGGGCTGTCGACGCCGAATCTGGCGGAGGCCGAGACCAACCGGCGCTTCGTGCACTCGGCGCGGCGGGTGGTGGTCGTCGCCGACCACACCAAGTGGGGCACGGTGGGCCTGAGTTCGTTCGCGACGCTGGAGCAGGTGGACACCCTCGTCACCGATTCCGGCCTGTCGGCGCAGGCCCGCGAGGAGATCGAGGAGCACCTGCCGGGCCTGGTGGTGGCGGGCGAGACCGCCGAGGACGAGCCGTCCGGCAGCTAGGGACCGGGCGACACGGGCCGAGCGATACGTTCCGCTCTGCGCGCGCCGCGGCCGTCACGTCCTAGGATCGTGTTGTGGCCGTCTTCCGGATCGAGCGATTCACTCCCCTTCCTGCCGCCGAGTCATGGCGCCGGGTGACCGACTGGGAACGGCACGCGGCGCAACTCCCGCTCACCCGGATCAGAGTCCGGCCGGGGCTCCCCACCGGAATCGGGACTGTCTTCGTGGCCCGCACGGGCGTGGGCCCGCTGGGGTTCGACGACCCGATGGAAGTGGTGCGCTGGGCGCCGCCCGCGGCCGGCCGGGCCGGGCTCTGCCGGCTGGAGAAGCGCGGCTCCGTGGTGCTGGGCCGGGCCTCGATCGACGTGTATCCGGCGGAGTGCGGATCCCATGTGGTGTGGGTGGAGGAGTTGCGCGTCCGGCTGCTGCCGCACTGGGGGGACGCCCTGCTCTCCGGTGCGGGCCGCCGGATCTTCCGCCGGGTGCTGGACGGTCTCCTGGACGGCCCTGAGCGGCGGTAGCTGCAGCACGCACCGGTGCGGACATCTGACGGTACGACAGATATGGTGTGACTCCTCGTGGACGGGGCGTGTCCGCGGCCGATCGCACGGGAGGTGCGTTCCATGGCACGTCGACTCCGCTCCGTGGACCTCGACTTCGTCCCGGTCGCTCCGCTGCGGCTGGTGTTCGCCGCGGAGGTGTCCGCACCTCCCGAGGTGGTGTACCGGGCGCTCGCCGAGGATGTCGAGGGCTGGCCCTCCTGGTTCACCGCGGTGACGGCCGCCCGCCCCACCGCGGCCGGTGCGGGCCGCGAGATCCGGCTGAAGGGCGGCACCCTGTTCCAGGAGACGGTTCTCGCCAAGGAGCCGGGCGAGCGGTACGCCTACCGGGTCGACGAGACCAACGCGCCCGCACTGCAAGCCCTGTTGGAGGAGTGGCGGCTCTCCCCGTCCGCGACCGGGACGGGCACGAGGGTGCAGTGGACGTTCGCCGCCGACGGACCGGCACCGTTCCGGTTCACCCTGCGGCTGGGCCGGGCCGGGCTGGCCCGGGCGTTCCGGGACGCGGTGCGCAATCTCGACGAGCGGCTCGCCGCCACCGCCGCCTGAAGACCCGGACGCGGGTGAGGGACGGGACTCAGCGGGGCCAGATGCCAGTGGCCAGGAAGCGCTCGATCGTGGCGGCGTACGGGGCGATGTCGAGGCCCTGTCCGGCGAGCCAGCCGTCGGAGTAGTACTTGTCGAGGTAGCGGTCGCCCGGGTCGCAGAGCAGCGTGACGACGCTGCCGGTCCGGCCCTGTTCCAGCATTTCGGCGACGAGCTTGAACGCGCTCCACAGCCCGGTGCCGGTGGAACCCCCGGCCTTGCGTCCGATGGCCTGCTCCAGGGCGCGCACCGTGGCGACGCTGGCCGCGTCCGGCACCTTCATCATCCGGTCGATGGCGCCGGGCACGAAGCTGGGTTCCATCCGGGGCCGGCCGATTCCTTCGATGCGTGAACCGCAGTCGCTGGTGGCGAGGGCGTTGTGCTGGGTCCAGCCGTCGAAGAAGCAGGAGTTCTCCGGGTCGGGCACGCAGATCCGCGTGTCGTACTGCATGTAGTGCACATAGCGGGCGATGGTCGCCGAGGTGCCGCCGGTACCGGCGGTGGCGACGATCCAGGTGGGTTCCGGGTAGCGCTCCAGCCTCAGCTGCTGGTAGATCGACTCGGCGATGTTGTTGTTGCCGCGCCAGTCGGTGGCCCGCTCGGCGTAGGTGAACTGGTCCATGTAGTGACCGCCGCTCTCGGCGGCGAGCCTGGCCGACTCCTCGTAGAGCTTCTGGGCGTCGTCGACGAAGTGGCACTGGCCGCCGTGGAATTCGATCAGCCGGCACTTCTCGGGGCTGGTCGTGCGCGGCATCACCGCGATGAACGGCACCCCGATCAGCTTCGCGAAGTACGCCTCCGAGACGGCAGTCGAACCGCTGGACGCCTCGATCACCGGCTTGCCCGGCCGGATCCAGCCGTTGCAGAGCCCGTAGAGGAAGAGTGAGCGGGCCAGCCGGTGCTTGAGGCTGCCCGTGGGGTGCGTCGACTCGTCCTTGAGATAGAGATCGATCCCCCATGCCTCGGGCAGCGGGAAGCGCAGCAGATGCGTGTCGGCGGAACGGTTCGCGTCGGCCTGGACCTTGCGCACGGCGTCATTCAGCCAGGCCCGGTACTCGTGGTCGGTGCGGTCGACGTCGACGGTCGCCACGACCTGGCCGTCAAGCCTGTGCCCATTGGTGCCCATCAGCACGCTCCTGCTCGTCGTCACCGGACTGCCGGACCCCCCGGACCCCCGGACTCTGCACCTCAACGATATGCCCCCTACCTGCACAAACATTGACTTTGGGGGTCCATAGCCCTGCCTTGGCCTCGGCGGCCCGGACGACTGCCGCCCACCCTGGCGCAATTGCGACATCCAACCCCGATACGGTCTGGTGCACCGGCCGGGCCACATGCAGACTTGCCGTCGGAAGCATGAGGAAGGCGAAGCAGTCATGACGGCAACGGAGTTCAGTGCGACGGGGGTACGGATCGAACGATGGGCCCGCTCGCTCACGAGAGCCGGGCAGGTGATCGTGAAGGACGGCCGGGTGGCTCTGCTGACCAGCTGCGGCCGAGAGATCGACAGCGCCCCGGTGGGGGTGGTCAGCGCGGGTCGGCCTTGGTTCGCGGGTACGGACTCGGCGGTGGCGCGATTCAACGGGACGCGCTACCGGTTGACGATGGGACAGCGCGACCACGGACGGGACCGAGCGGGTCCGTCGCACCGGTTCCTCGAGGCGCTGCGCAGTGCGGGCGCCCGACTGGACTGACATCGCGGGCCGACCTCGCACAGCCGAAATCACAGGGTCGACACGGTGGCACTGACGGAGTGGAGCCGTACGGACACCGTAAGTTGCGGAGCCGTTACCCCTGGGCGACATTGGACACACGTCACTCATGGTTCACCGGCGGTGACACTGCGATCCAGTCCGCCGGCCCGGGAACGGCAGCCGGCTCTCCGCCGACTCCGTTCCGCCGTCTTCTTCCGGACCTATTTCGGGGAGTCGCAGCCGTGATCAGCGAGCCAAGCAGGCACTGCACGGTGGAGCTGCAGGCCCTGCCGTCGCGGATCGGTCAGGTCCGCAGAATCATCTCGGCGCAATTGCGCTACTGGCATCTGGACCCTCTGATCGACCAGGCAGCGCTGGGCGTCACCGAACTGCTGACCAATGTCCACCGGCATGCACAGCCGGACAAGACGTGCACCGTAGAGATCGAGTTCCTGCTCGAACGACTGACTGTCTCCGTCCACGACCACGACCCGCGGCTGCCGACCGTGCGCGAGGCCGACGCGTCCAGCACGTCCGGGCGCGGGCTGGCCCTGATCGCCGCGGTCAGCGAGAGCTGGGGGGTCCGGCCGCGGGGCCGGGCCGGGAAGGTCGTCTGGTTCACCCTTCCGGCCCCTTCCCTGTTCGCCGTGCGGCCGCACTCGGTGTACGGGGCGACGACGGACGGTCCGTTCGGCGATGTCGACATCCCCTCCCTGGAGAGGGTGGCCCACACCGACGCCCGGTCCGCCGCGGTGGGCTGAGGGCTGTCGCGTAATCCCTGGCGGGCGCCTCGGAGCCTCGCTTGCGGATCTGAGATGCCGCGAGGAGCGGGGCGCCCGGAGGCGCTCCGCTCCTCGTGCGTCCCGCGGGCGTTCGTCTAATCGGTGGCGATGGCGCGGAGCACGTCCAGACGTGCCGCACGCCGCGCGGGTCGCCATCCGGCCAGGGCCCCGGCGGCGATCCCCACCAGGGCGACCATCAAGAGACGCTCCGGCGGCAACGCGAAGGCGAACGGGGCGTCACCCGCGCCTTCGGACGCCTTGACCAGCACCCAGCCGAGGAATCCGCCGAGCAGCAGGCCGCCCGCCGTGCCGAACGCGGCGACCAGGACGGACTCCCAGCGGACCATGGCCCGCAGCTGGCTCCGGGTCTGTCCGACCGCCCGCAACAGGCCCAGTTCCCTGGTGCGTTCATGGATGGCCAGGGTGAGGGTGTTGGTGATGCCGAGCAGCGCGATCAGTACCGCGAGCGCCAGCAGCGCGTAGACCAGCGTGAGCATCATGTCGATGGAGCCGGCCGAGGACTGCGCGTACTCACCACGGGTCTGTACATCCGGACTGCCGTACGCCGCCGCGGTCTTCTCGACGGCCGTCTTGCCGTCGGCGGTGGACACCCCGTCCTCGAACATCACGGCGACCAACGTGTCGGAGTCCTGCGCACGGTGCGGAGCCCACGCCTGTCGCGTGATCACATAGTTGCCCGCCAGCTCCGACCGGTCGTAGAGCGCGCGGACCGTGAAGGTCTGCTGCTTGCCGTCCGGGAAGGTGAGCCGGGCGGTGGAACCGGTGTGCAGATTCCTTTCGACAGCTTCGGTGCCGGACACGGCGATGCCGTTCGCGCCCAGTGCGTTCATCGATCCCCGGACCATGCCGAGGTCGAAGACCTTGGCCAGCGCGGCCGGGTCGGTGACGGTCAGGGCGCGTCCCGCCCCGTTCACCTCCGCCACACCCTTGCCGAGGCCGACCGCGGTGGCCACGACGGGCAGCCGGTCGACTGCGGGGGCGAGCCCGGGGCTGAGACCGCTGCCACCGGCGCCGAACGCGGGCGCGCTGATGGCGACATCACCGGCGAAGGAACGGTCCACCGTCCGGTTCATGGTGGCCTTCAGGGAGGCGCCGAAGACCGTGAAGAGCGAGACGACGGCAACACCGATCATCAGTGCGGTTGCGGTGGCGGCGGTCCGCTTCGGGCTGCGCAGGGCGTTGCGCCTGGCGAGTCCGCCGGTGACCCCGCGCAGCCGGTCGAGCGGCGCACCCAGGACCCGTACGGCGTACGGGGAGGCGACCGGACCGAGCACGACGAACGCGGCGAGCGCCAGGACCGCACCCGCGGCCGACAGCCGGAGGGACGGATCGGCCAGGATGCCGGTCGTGATCGCGCCGACGGAGGTGAGCAGCAGCGCGACGCCGGTGACGGCGCGGGTCCGGGAGGCCGCCGAGTCGTCGACGGCGGTCTCGCGCAGGGCCGCGAGCGGTGCGGTGCGTCCCGCGCGAACGGCAGGCAGGAGGGCGGAGCCGAGGCAGACGATGACGCCGACGGCGAGCGGCAGCAGCAGCGAGACACCGCCGATCACGAGCGCGCCCTCAGGAAACGGGAAGCCGACGGCGGGGAACAGCGCCTGCAGCCCGGCGGCGATGCCGATGCCGGCGGCCAGTCCCGCGGCGGACGCGATCACGCCGACGACGGCGGCCTCAACGAGAGTCGACCCGAGGATCTGTCGGCGAGAGGCACCGAGGGCGCGCAGCAGTGCGTTCTCCCTGGTGCGCTGGGCGACGACGATCGCGAACGTGTTGTGGATGGAGAAGGTCGCGACCAGCAGGACGATTCCGGAGAACACCAGCAGCAGCGTGGTGAACAGGCCGAGAAACGCGCCGGAGATCATGTTCTGGTTCTCCGTGGCGGCGGCCTGGCCGGTGATGGCCTCGGTGTCCTCGGGCAGCATCGGAGTCAGCGCGTCCACGAGCTCCTGCTGGCTGGTGCCGGGCCCGGCACGCACCAGGATGCCGGCGGCCTCGCCGGGTTTCGGCGTGAGGTACTTCTCGGCGTCGGCCTGCGTCATCCCGGTGTAGGTGACCTGGCCCATGCCGTCCTCGCCGCCGAAGGTGGCCAGGCCGACGACCGTGACACGCACGGGGTCGGGGGTACGCAGCACGGTCGTGTCACCGATCTTCAGCCCGCCCCTGTCGGCGGTCCCGCGGTTGATGACGACCTCACCGGACGCGGACGGGGCGCGCCCTTCGGCGAGTTCGTACGGGTTGAGCTCCGGGTCCTGGATCCAGTTGCCCGCGAGGGTGGGCGGGCCCTGGCCACCGACGGGTTTGCCTTCGGCGCCGAGCAGTTGGCCGGCGCCCTGGATGTCGACTGCCGCGGCGGCGACACCGGGTGTCTGTTCGATCTTCTTCACCAGGGTGGTGCTCACTGGCTGCCGGGTGCCCTCCCCCTCGCCGGACACCGTCACCACATCGGCGCTGCGGACGACCGCGTCGGTGCCGCTCGCAGCGTCGGCGAACATCGTGTCGAAGCTCGCCCGCAGGGTGTCGCCCATGACGAGCGTGCCCACGAGGAAGGCGACACCGAGCAGTACGGCAGTGAAGGTACCGGCGAACCGCCGCTTGTGGGCACGGAGCGAGGAGACACTGAGGCGCACAGAGGCGCGGGTGCTCGTCATGACGTCCCCGCCGTCGTGCCGGGTGTGAGGTCGAAGGCCTTGAGCCGGTCGAGCACGCGCTCCGCGGTGGGATCCGGCATCCGGTCGACGAGGCGTCCGTCGGCGAGGAAGACGACCTCGTCGGCGTGGGCGGCGGCGACCGGGTCATGGGTGACCATGACCACCGTACGGCTGGTGTGCCGGACGGTGCGGCCGAGGAGCCGCAGCACCTCCTGGCCGGAGCGGGAGTCGAGATTGCCGGTCGGTTCGTCGGCGAACACGACATCGGGGCGGCCCGCGAAGGCGCGGCCCACGGCGACCCGTTGCTGCTGCCCCCCGGAGAGTTCGCCGGGCCGGTGGTGCAGCCGGTCCCGCAGGCCCACGGTATCGATGAGGGCATCGATCCACTCCTGGTCACCGCGCTCGCCGGCCAGGTCCATGGGGAGGGTGATGTTCTCGGCGACCGTGAGGGTCGGGATCAGGTTGAAGGCCTGGAAGACGAAGCCGATGCGCTGCCGGCGCAGCAGAGTGAGCCTGCGGTCGTCGAGCACGCTGAGGTCGGTGTCACCGATGAGGGCGGCGCCGGAGGTGAGGGTGTCGAGTCCGGCGGCGCAGTGCATCAGGGTGGACTTGCCGCAGCCGGAGGGCCCCATGATCGCGGTGAAGCGGCCTGCCGGGAAGTCGACGCTCACCCCGTCCAGAGCCCTGACCTCGGTGTCGCCCGTCCCGTAGATCTTCACGGCGTCGACGACGCGGGCGGCGGTGGCGGTGGCGGTCGCGCTGACCGTGGTGGTCATGCGGCACCTCCCCGACCGGTGCGGCCGAACTGCTCGTCCAGCACGGAGAGCCGTCGCCAGTACTCGTCCTCGTCGATCTCTCCCGCCGCGAAACGACGGCCGAGCAGAGTGATGGGCGACTGTTCGCCGGGGAGACCTGGAGCGCCGTGAGCGGTGCGCAGGCTCCACGGACCGTACCGGCCGCCGCGCCGGCCGGTACGGCGCAGCACGGTGACGACGGTGACGACGACGGCCGCCCAGATCAGTGGGAAGAGGAGGATCCACGGTCCGGGTCCACCGGAGTACGCCAGGGTGTTCATCTCGGTCAGCTCCCTCGGTGCGAGGTTCTGTTGCGCTGTTGTTCTGTCGCTGACGAGCCTGGCTCCGGAAGGGGGTCCGAGTCGTCGTACGGCCAGCGGCCGTGTGCGTACCCCCGTAGGAGTACGCGGCCTCCGGGCAGCTGCTCCCGCTGACCGGACATGTTCCCTGGCGTTCTGTACCTACTAGTATGTACAGTGCGTTCATGAGCACTCCGGACCGTCTGATCGAAGCCACCCAGGAGCTCCTGTGGGAGCGCGGATACGTGGGCACCAGTCCGAAGGCCATCCAGCAGCACGCAGGCGCCGGCCAGGGCAGCATGTACCACCACTTCGCGGGCAAACCCGATCTGGCACTCGCCGCCATCGTGCGCACGGCGGCGGAGCTGCGGGCCGCCGCCGAACTGGTGCTGGGCGGCCCGGGATCGGCGTACGAACGGATCTCGGCGTACCTCCGGCGCGAGCGCGACGTGCTCCGCGGCTGCCCGGTCGGCCGGCTGACGATGGACCCGGACGTCATCGCCAGCGACAAGCTGCGCGCACCCGTCGACGAGACGATCGGCTGGCTGCGCGGACGGCTCCGTGAGATCGTCCAGCAGGGCCTGGACCAGGGCGAGTTCGACCGCTCGCTGAACCCGGACGAAATAGCGGCGACGGTGGTGGCGACGGTGCAGGGCGGCTATGTGCTGGCCCGCGCCTCGGGCTCCACCGCGGCCTTCGACGCGGGCGTCAGGGGCCTGCTCTCGCTGCTCGCCCCACGCACCGGCTCCGCCTGACCCCTCCCGCGCACCACTACTGCCTGAGGAGTACGCGATGCATGCCCTGCAGTACGAGATCACCCTGCCCGCCGACTACGACATGGGGATCATCCGCACCCGCGTCGCAACCAGGGGCCACCTCCTCGACACCTTCCCCGGCCTGGGCATCAAGGCATACCTGATACGCGAACACGGCGCGCACTCGCCGGTCAATCAGTACGCGCCGCTGTACCTGTGGACGGCGCCCGAGGGCATGAACGCGTTCCTCTGGGGACCCGGATTCCAGGGCGTCGTCGACGACTTCGGCCGTCCCGAGGTGCAGCACTGGGCCGGCCTGTCGTACGCGGAAGGCCCCGCGTCGGCCGCCCTCCCCCGCACGGCCACCCGCCACCGCGCGCCGATCCCGGCCTCGGTGGCCCCGGCGGACGCGGTCGAGGCCGCGCTGGAGGAGAGCGGGACCCGGGCGAAGGCCCCGGGCTCGGTCGCCACGGCGCTGGCTGTCGACCCCCGCCGCTGGGAGCTGCTCCACTTCACGCTCTGGGAGCACGACGCCCCCGAGGCGCCCGGAGAGCGCTACGAGGTGCTGCATCTGTCCACGCCGGAGCGCGATCGGCTCGGGGAGGGCAGGCAGTGGTAGCCACGGTTCGCACAGTCCTCGGCGACATCCCTGCGGGGGAGTTGGGCGTGTGCGACGCCCACGACCATCTCTTTCTGCGCAGCCCGGCCCTGCCGGGCCAGGAGCTGGGCGACCGCGAGCGAGCGGCCGGGCGGCTGCGCGACTTCCTGGCTCTCGGGGGCCGGTCGGTGGTGCAGTGGACGCCGTACGGGATGGGACGCGGGGCCGAAACGCTTGCGTCGCTGTCCCGTTCGACGGGCACGCATGTGGTGGCGGCCACCGGTCTGCATCAAGCAGCGCACTACACAAAGGAGTTGCTCGGCCGTGTCCGGGACGGCCTGGCCGACCTCTTCGTCACGGAGCTGACGACAGGCATCGGCACCACGGGCGTACGGGCGGGGCTGATCAAGGTCGCGGGCGCCTTCCACACCGTCGACGACCATGCCCGGCTCACCATGACAGCCGCCGCCCACGCCCACCGACGGACGGGCGCACCGATCGCGGTCCACCTGGAGCTGGGCACGGCGGCACTCGATGTGCTGGACCTGCTGTGCGGGGAGTTGGGAGTGGCTCCCCAGCATGTGGTCCTCGGCCACCTGGGCCGGTCGCCGGACGGCTTCACCCAGCGCGAGGCGGCGCGTGCGGGGGCCGTTCTCGCCTTCGACGGTCCGTCTCGGGCGAACCATGCGACGGACTGGCGTCTGCCGGAGGAGCTCGCGGCGCTGGCCGACGCGGGGTTCGGCGGACAGCTGCTGCTGGGTGGCGACACGACGGTGCCGGAGACGCCGGGGATGCCGCATCTGCTGCGCCGGTTGCGGCCTCAGCTCGAACGCACCCTGGGGAAGCAACTGTTGGACGCGATACTGATCGAGAATCCTGCGCGGGCGTTCGCGTTCGGGCCGACCGCGTGATCCTGCCGCGCGACCACTCCCGGCACGGCTACGAGCGTGCGGCTCCGGGGACCGCGGAGCAGCGGCACACGGGGCGCCCCGCCGGTTCAGGCCAGTGCGGCCAGCGGGTCGTCGAGCACCGGCTGCCAGGCCAGTTCGGCCGCGCCGACGAGGCTGTTGTGATCGAGCGTGCACGGCAGGATCGGCACACTGCCGCTGCGCCCCCACAGGCTGCGATCGGCGACGACGGCGCGCAGCCGCTCCGGGTCGGCGTCGAGCAGTGCGCGGTGCAGTCCGCCGAGGATGATCCGGTCCGGGTTGAGGATGTTGACGAGTCCGGCCAGTCCGAGGCCGAGCCGGTCGATCAGTTCGTCGGACGCGGCCCGTACCCCCGGGTCCTCGTACTCCGTGCGCAGCAAGTCGCTCGCCTGCTTGAGCAGTGACTCCTCGGGGCCCGGTTCGCGGCGGGCGGCGACGAGGAAGGCCAGCGGGTCGGTCTCGACGTCGAGGCAGCCGCGCCCGCCGCAGTGGCACGGACGCCCCTCGGGATTGACGGTGAGATGGCCGACCTCGAGGGCCAGCCCCGAACTTCCGGTGTGCAGGCGGCCGTCGAGGACGAGGGCGCCGCCGACGCCGCGATGGCCCGTGGCCACGCAGAGCAGATGCTGGGCTCCGCGGCCGGCGCCGTGCCGGTGCTCGGCCAGCGCGGCGAGGTTGACGTCGTTTCCGGTGAACGCGGGGCCGGGGATGCCGGCTTCACGTACACACGTGGCGAAGATCTCACGGACCTGGGAACCTGCCGGCCAGGCGATGTGCAGTGGGTTGAGAGCGGTGCCCTCCGGTTCGGCCACGGCGGACGGGACGGCCAGGCCCGCACCGACGCAGCGCAGCCCGCTGTCGCGCAGCAAGCGGGCGCATGCGTCGACGACTTCGCCCACGACCTGGGCCGGGTCCGATGTGACGGTGACGCAGCCGGGATCCGTGGCGACGAGCCGTCCGCCGAGCCCCACCAGCGCGGCACGGAACCCGTCGGCATGTACCTGCGCGGCGATGGCGACCGGGCCGGACTCGCGGACGGCCAGCCGGTGCGAAGGACGGCCCTGCGAGCCTGCCGCGGAACCGGGGCTTGAGTCGACGCGGATGAGACCGAGCGCCTCCAGCTCCGCGGCGACCGCACCGGCGGTCGCGCGGGTGACGCCGAGCTCAGAGGTGAGCACAGCGCGGGTGGGCGCGCGTCCTGTGTGGACCAGTTCCAGGGCGGGCCCGAGCGCGCTCCGGCCCCTCTCCAGCTTCGTCCGGGTGGTGGTCGCCTTGCCGTTCATGGGGGCGAGTCTCCCATGATCCGGAGCGACTGCCGACGCTCCGGTCGGGCGCTCCTGCCCGGGTGCTGCCACGGCGGCCGCCGTTCCGGCCCATGGCGGCCACCCCTCCTGCTCACCGCGATCACCTCTTCCCGTCACCGTCATCGCTCCTCCCGGTCGCCGTGATCGCACCTTTCGACCGGGTCGGCCCTGGCGGTCCGCCGTCTTGCATCCCTTGTCCACGGGCCCCTATGCTTCTTTTGTGCCGCAACTAAACAAACTGCGGACGGCCCTACCGGGGGGACCTGGCGGAGACACCGCCCCACCCTCGTCGGCCCGCCTCCGTACCGCGCTGACCGTGTTCTTCGCCCTCGACGGTTTCCTCTTCGCCGGCTGGGTGGTCCGTATCCCGGCCATCAAGCACCAGACCGGCGCCTCCGCATCCACCCTCGGCCTCGCCCTGCTCGGGGTCTCCGCCGGAGCCGTCATCACCATGATGCTCGCCGGGAGGCTGTGCAGGCGGTTCGGCAGCCATCCTCTGACGGTGGTCTGCGGAGTACTCCTCTCGCTCGCCATCGCCCTGCCCGCGCAGACGCATTCGGCCCTCGCGCTCGGTCTGGTCCTGCTGGTCTTCGGCGCCGCGTACGGCGCGATGAACGTCGCGATGAACAGCGCCGCGGTCGATCTGGTCGCCGGCCTGCGGCGCCCGGTGATGCCGAGCTTCCACGCCGCGTTCAGCCTCGGCGGCATGCTCGGCGCCGGGCTCGGCGGACTGGTCGCCAGTGGCCTCTCCCCCGCCACCCATCTCTTCATCCTCACCGGGGTCGGACTGCTGGTCACCGCCGCCGCCGGACCGACCCTGCTCCGGTACCCGGCTCCCCGGGCGGCGACCGCGGCGGACCCTGCCGGGCCGCCGCGCCGGATGGCCGGGCGGGCCCGCAACCTGGTCCTGCTGTTCGGCGTGATCGCGCTCTGCACCGCGTACGGGGAAGGGGCCCTGGCCGACTGGAGCGCGCTCCATCTGGCTCAGGACCTGCACGCCCGTCCGGGCGTCGCTGCCGCCGGATACTCGCTGTTCGCCCTGGCCATGACCGCGGGCAGGCTCACCGGCACCGCTCTGCTCGAACGGCTCGGCCAGACCCGCACGCTCGTCGCGGGCGGCGCGACGGGCGCGGCCGGAATGCTCCTCGGATCGCTGGCACCGACCACCTGGCTCGCCCTTCTCGGCTTCGCCGTCGCCGGACTCGGCCTGGCGAACATCTTCCCCGTCGCGGTCGGCCGGGCCGGCGAGCTGGCCGGCCCGAGCGGAGTCGCCGTCGCGTCGACGATCGGCTACGGCGGGATGCTGCTCGGACCGCCCGCCATCGGGTTCCTGGCCGACTGGTTCTCGCTGCCGCTGGCCCTCACGACGGTGGCGGTGCTCGCCGGTGCGGCGGCGGCGCTGGGGTACGCGGCACGGCATGCGACGGCCCGTGCCTGATCGCCGTGGACGGGACAGACCTCCGCTGCACGCACATGGGCCCGGTTGAGTACGAATGGTGCGCGGCGGGGGACGATCCCGTACCGCCCGTCCCCAGGTCGTCTGAGCCACTGGCATCATCTCCGCCATGGAGACCACGGACCACGTCAAGTCCCTCACGGACGCAGGACACTTGCTGGCCGGCGCGGCGGAGCAGGCCGGGCCAGGCGCTTCGGTGCCGACATGCCCGGGCTGGCAGGTGCGCAATCTGCTCCGGCACACCGGCATGGTGCACCGCTGGGCGACCGCTTACGTCGCCGAGGGGCACACCTCGTACCACCACGACGGGGGCGAACCCGATCTGGACGGCGGGGAGTTGCTCGACTGGTTCCGCGAAGGTCACGGCCTGCTGGTGAACGCGCTGGAGAGCGCCTCGGCCGACCTGGAGTGCTGGACCTTTCTGCCCGCGCCCTCCCCGCTGGCGTTCTGGGCACGGCGGCAGGCCCACGAGACGACGATTCACCGGGTGGACGCCGAGTCAGCGCGCGGCGGCCCGCTCTCGGGCGTGGCGGCCGGCCAGGCGCTGGACGGGATCGACGAGCTGCTGTTCGGGTTCCACGCCCGCCCGAAGAGCAGAGTGCGCACCGACGCACCGCGCACGCTGCGGATACGCGCCACGGACACGGGCGACGCATGGACCGTACGGCTCTCGCCGGAGCCGCCGCAGGCCGTACGCGAATCGGAGGCCGACACACATCGGGCAGGGTCCGTTGACTGCGAATTGAGTGGCACGGCCGAGGGGCTCTATCTGACGCTCTGGAACAGGC
Source organism: Streptomyces sp. NPDC005262 (assembly GCF_042872425.1). Taxonomy (NCBI): domain Bacteria; kingdom Bacillati; phylum Actinomycetota; class Actinomycetes; order Kitasatosporales; family Streptomycetaceae; genus Streptomyces; species Streptomyces sp. NPDC005262. The sequence goes on along the minus strand of NZ_JBIAKK010000017.1, from coordinate 28,837 downwards.
TGCCGCTCACCGCGGTCACGGTGACGGGTGACCGGGGACTGGCCCGCCTCTGGTGCGAGAACTCCGGAGTCACCTGGTCCTGACAGACGTACGGGAACGAGGAACCCTGCGGCGGCCGGTAGCCCCCTCAGCCGGTCGCGCCGTCCAGCATCCGGGCGAGCACCGACCGCTGCAGCGGCTTGACCTCGGCATGACGCGCCCGGCCTTTCGCCGTCAGCTCGACCCGGACTCCGCGCCGGTCCTCGCTGCACATCCCGCGACACACGAGCTCGTCCTTCTCCAGCCGCGCGATCAGGCGTGACAGCGCACTCTGGCTGAGATGGACCCGGGAGGCCAGCTCCTGTACGCGAAAGGCGGCGCCGCCGTCCTCCGCCGCGCTCTCCGCCAGGACGTCGAGCACCTCGAAGTCGCTGGCGCCGAGGCCGTGCCGGTGCAGCTCACGATCGAGCTCGCACAACGTCCTGGCATGCAGCGCAAGGATGTCCCGCCACTCGTCGACGAGCACCCGCTCGGGCTTGTTCGCTGCCATGACCGCACGTTAGCAGAGTTGGAGCCGTTTGTTGCATCGGAATTAAATGCACTTGCATTCAATGCATGTGCATGTACCTTCGTGGTCATGACCTCTCCGCTCAACGCCTCCGATTCCCATGCGCCTTGGAGCCCACGCCTGTGGGGCACCCTGCTCGTGCTCTGCGCCGCGATGTTCCTGGACGCGCTGGACGTCTCCATGGTCGGCGTCGCCCTGCCGTCCATCGCCGACGACCTCGATCTGACCACCTCGACCCTGCAGTGGATCGTCAGCGGGTACATCCTCGGCTACGGCGGACTGCTGCTCCTGGGCGGCCGCGCGGCCGATCTGCTCGGCAGGCGCCAGGTCTTCCTGATCGCGCTCGGCGTCTTCGCCCTCGCCTCGCTGCTCGGCGGATTCGTCGACTCCGGGCCGCTGCTGATCGCCAGCCGCTTCATCAAGGGGCTGAGCGCGGCGTTCACCGCACCGGCCGGGCTCTCGATCATCACCACGACGTTCAAGGAAGGGCCGCAGCGCAACCGCGCGCTGTCCATCTACACCACGTGCGCGGCCACCGGCTTCTCCATGGGCCTGGTGCTGTCCGGTCTGCTCACCCAGCTCTCCTGGCGCTGGACCATGCTGCTGCCCGCCCCCATCGCACTGATCGCCCTGGTGGCGGGGCTGCGGCTGATCCCGCACAGCGACCGGGAGGATACCCATCGCGGTTACGACCTGCCGGGCGCCGTCACCGGTACGGCCTCCATGCTGCTGCTGGTGTTCACTGTCGTCCAGGCCCCGGAGGCCGGCTGGACCTCCGCCCGGACCCTGCTGTCGTTCCTCGCCGTCGCCGTACTGCTGACCGTCTTCGTCACCATCGAACGACGCACCGCGAACCCGCTGATCCGGCTCGGTGTGCTGCGCTCCGGCAGCCAGGTCAGGGCGCAACTGGGCGCAGCTGCGTTCTTCGGCAGCTACGTCGGCTTCCAGTTCCTGGTCACCCAGTACATGCAGTCACTGCTCGGCTGGTCGGCCCTGCAGACCGCGCTGGCCTTCCTGCCCGCCGGGGTGCTGGTCGCGCTGTCGTCGACGAAGATCGGTGATGTGGTCGACCGGTTCGGGACGCCGCGTGTGATCGCGGCAGGCTTCACCTTCCTCGTCGTCGGCTACGGGCTCTTCCTGCGGATCACCCTCACACCGTCGTACGCGGCGGTCATCCTGCCCTCGATGCTGCTGCTGGGCGCGGCCTGCGCACTGACCTTCCCGTCGCTCAACATCCAGGCCACCAACGGGGTCGACGACGACGAACAGGGCATGGTGTCGGGCCTGCTGAACACCTCGATCCAGGTCGGCGGGGCGATCTTCCTGGCCGTCGTGACCGCGGTGATCACGGCGCACGGCAGCGGGGACGGTTCCTCGCAGGCGGTCCTCGACAGCTACCGGCCGGGTCTCGTGGTGGTGACGGCGATCGCGTTCGCCGGGCTGCTGATCACGCTGACCGGGCTGCGTCGCCGCAGGCCCGTGCAGCACTCCGTGCTGGTCGCGTCGTCCGAGGGCGACCGGGCCGCCGCCGAGGCATCGGCCGCCCAGCAGTCGGCCGCGCAGAAGGTGGCGGTCCGGGACTGACCGGCCCGGCACTGCCCCCCTTGGCTGACCGGCGAGGGGAACGGGGCGGTGGACGGCGAGGCATCCTTGTCCGTCGCCCACCGCCCCTGTGACACTTCGGACGTGGGACGCCGAAGTCAGGAAGACCGGGACGCCATGACCGTCGAGATCGGTTTCGCTCTGGTGAGCGCGGCCTTTCTGGCCGCGGCCGCGTTCGTGGCGGTCGCCATGACCACCGTGTACCTCGATCTGCCCCGTACGGCCGAACATGTGCTGGACCGGATCGGAGCCGTCGTCGCAGCCGTCGTCTTCATCGCCCGCCTCGTCGATGTGCTGTGGGGCTTTCCCCGCCGTGGCGGACGGCGTCCGGCCGGCACGGACGGCCCGCAGGCCCCGGCTCCGTCTCAGCCGAGCCAACCGGGGCGTACGAGCCCCGACTCATAGGCGAGCACCACGAGTTGGGCCCGGTCGCGAGCACCGAGCTTCACCATGGTGCGGCTGACATGGGTCTTGGCGGTGAGCGGGCTGACGACGAGTCGGCGGGCGATCTCCTCGTTGGTGAGGCCGATGCCGACCAGAGTCATCACTTCCCGTTCACGTTCGGTGAGTTCGCTCAGTCCCGTCGCAGCCGCAGGCTCCTTGGAGCGGGCCGCGAACTCGGCGATCAGCCGACGGGTGACCCCGGGCGAGAGCAGGGCGTCGCCGCCCACCACGGCCCGTACCGCCCGCAGCAGCTCCTCGGGCTCGGTGTCCTTGACCAGGAAGCCGGAGGCGCCGGAGCGGATCGCCTCGAAGACGTACTCGTCGAGCTCGAAGGTGGTGAGCATGACCACCTTGACGTCGTCGAGTTCCGGATCGCCGGTGATCGCGCGGGTGGCGGCGAGGCCGTCGAGATGCGGCATCCGGATGTCCATCAGCACGGTGTCCGGACGCAGTTCGCGCACCAGACGTACGGCCTCCTCGCCGTCGGCGGCCTCCCCCGCCACCTCGATGTCCGGCTGGGCGTCCAGCAGGGCGCGGAAACCGGCCCGGACCAACAGCTGGTCATCGGCGAGCAGTACCCGGATCACGGTGTCTCCTCCGTCGTGTCCTGCACAGTGTCCCCCGTCGTGTCCTGCCCGGGGTATCCCGTCGTGTTCCGTGTCGTGTCCTGCCCGGGGTCCCCCGTCGCGTCCGGGGCGGTGCCTTCCGGTGGCGCCGAACGCAGGGGGAGTTCGGCCCGCACCCGGAAGCCTCCGTCGGGCCGGGGGCCAGCTTCGATCGTGCCGCCCAGCGCGGCGGCCCGCTCACGCATCCCGGCCAGGCCGTTGCCGCTGCCTCCCGCGTCACCGCCGGTGGCGGGTCCGTCGTCGTCGATACGGAGCCCGATGCGGCCTGCCCCGTAACCGATCCGGACCCGCGCGCTGCGCGAGCCCGAATGCCGCACCACATTCGTCAGCGCCTCCTGCACGATCCGGAAGGCCGCCAGATCCGCACCGGGCGGGACGGCGTTCCGTACGCCGTCCGTCTCCACCGTGACGGTCAGTCCGGCACTCGCCGCCTGATCGACCAGCTCGGGCAGCCGGTCGAGGCCGGGCGCCGGGGCCCGGGGCGCGTCACCGGGGGTACGGAGCGTGTCGAGGACCTGACGGACCTCCCCGAGCGCCTCCTTGCTCGCCGCCTTGATCGTGGTGAGGGCCGTACGCGCCTGCTCGGGATCGGAGTCGAGCAGCGCGAGTCCGACGCCCGCCTGGACATTGATGACGGAGATGCTGTGAGCGAGCACGTCATGGAGCTCCCGGGCCATGCGCAGCCGCTCCTCGTCGGCCCGCCGTTTCTCCGCGGCGTCCCTCTCGGCCCGCTGTGCCGCCCACTGCTCACGGCGTACACGCACGAACTCCGCTGCCGCGACGATCGCCACCACCCAGGCGGCGACGCCCACTTCCTGCCCCCAAGGTGCGGCCGAGTCGCCGTTCGGCGGCAGCCAGCGGTAGAGCCAGTGGGCCACCAGCAGATGCCCCACCCACACCATCCCCACGGCCGACCAGGCGGCCCGCCGGTGCCCCGCGACAACGGCGCTGAAGCAACCGACGGCGACGGCCAGGAAGACCGGACCGTACGGGTAGCCGGCCCCGAGATAGACCGTGGCCGCGGCCGCGGAGACGAACACCGACAGGACGGGGCGGCGGTGGCGCAGCAGGAGCACGGCGACGGCGATGAAGAGCAGGGCCCGGGCGAAGAGGTCCAACGGCGCGCGCTCGCCGAGCTGGCCCCGGGCCGCGACGGTCGAGCCGATCATGACGATCGCACCGAGCAGGAGCGTGGACGGCCACGGCAGGCGGGCGGCGGACCGCGCGCTCCTCGGTGTCAGCCAGCGGGGCGGCCCGCCATGCTCCCACGGTCCGCCGGGGCCCGCGTGCATCCAGGACCGCCGTTGCGGCTGTCCGCCCTGCACCCGAGGGGGATCGCCGCTTCCGTGTGAGCGCTGCTCTTCCATACCGGCAACGCTAGACGGCGGGCCACGGCAGCGGCGTCAGCCGGGCGTGGTGATCACGCGTACTCCCAACGGAGTACACCGACGGCGCGGCTTGCGAGCGGGCGCGGGCAAAGAGCCGCGACGGGCTCAGGCACCGGTGCCCGGCTCACGACCGCCCCGGTCGCCGAGCAGTCCGACGTGACGCGCCAGTTCGCCGACGGCCTGCCGGAAGAAGGCCTCCCGCGCCTCGACCATCCGGTTGAACTGCCCGAAGGTCTCGAAGGAGATCAGCCCGAAGAGCTGCGACCATGCGGCCACGAGCGGGGGGACCACCGCCGGGGGAAGGTCGGGGGCGAAGTCGGCGGCCATCCGTTCGGCCTCGGAACGCAGTTCGGCGGCCAGCGGCGGCAGCGCGAGACCGTGCGTGCGGTAGGCGTCGCCGACGATCGCGATGAGGACGAGGCCGACGCGGGAGGCGGGGCCGACCGTCGCCTGGGGCGCGGTGTAACCGGGCACCGGCGAGCCGTAGATCAGACCGTACTCATGGGGGTGGGCGAGGGCCCAGTCGCGTACCGCGCAGGCGACCGCGGTCCAGCGGACGAGGTGGCGGGCGGAGGCGGACGGGTCTGCGCAGGATGCCCGGTCGGCGGCTTCGGCGGCCTCGCCCACGGCGTCGTACGCATCCACGATCAGGGCCGTGAGCAGCTCGTCGCGGCTGGGGAAGTAGCGGTAGAGCGCGGACGAGACCATGCCCAGTTCGCGGGCGACGGCGCGCAGCGAAAGTCTTGCGGCGCCGTCGGCTGCGAGCTGTTTCCTCGCCTCGTCCTTGATGGCGGCGGTGACTTCGATACGGGCCCGTTCCCTGGCTCCTCGGATGGTGCTCATGGCGATCAGTCTGCCATGAACCTGGAGCACCGACCAATAACGAGAGCGGCGCTCTTGCTTTTGAGCACCAAGCACGTGCACACTGATCTCAAGCGAGAGCAGTGCTCACACTTTTCGAAGGGGAATCTCGATGTCCGTGCACGTTCAGAAGCCCGGCTGGTTCACGGTCAACGTCTTCAACCGCACCGTCGCCTGGATCACCCGGCGCGGCATCAGCGTCTGGGGCTCGAGGGTCCTGGCGGTCCGCGGCCGCAAGAGCGGCGAGTGGCGCCGTACCCCGGTCAACCTCCTGACCGTGGACGGCCGGCAGTACCTCGTCGCGCCCCGTGGCCACGTCCAGTGGACGCACAACATGCGCGCGGCCGGCGGCGGCGAGCTCCACCTGGGCAGGAAGGTCGACGTCTTCACCGCCACCGAGGTTCCCGACGACGAGAAGCCCGAGCTGCTGCGCGCGTACCTCAAGCGGTGGAAGGCGGAGGTCGGCGTGTTCTTCGGCGGCGTCGGCCCGGACTCGTCCGTCGAGGAGCTGCGCCGCATCGCCCCCGACCACCCGGTCTTCCGGGTCACGATCGGGGCCTGACCGGCCGGAGTACCTGCGTCCGGCCAAGGACCGGGCCGGCCGCGCCGCGCGCCGTCCCGCCGGCCCGTCACCGAGGGCCTTCCAGAGCCCGTCCCGGCCGCCACGTACCGGCCGGCCCGCCCTTCCGGACCTTCCGGCTTCCCCGGACTCCGCCGGCCCCTCGGTCCGCCGGTGCGGAGACCCTGTCCCCCTGGTCCGTCTAGCGGTCCATCGCCGACAGGGCGCGCTGTGCCAGCGGATGCGTACGGACCAGCTCGGCCAGCGAAGTCGTCCCCCGGGTGATCCCGGCGAACGCCTTCCAGGCCGGGCGGATTCCCGTCAGGACCGCGTGCAGTATGCCCGGGCGGCGCTCGAAGAGCTTCAGCATGCGCCTGCCGACACCCATCTCGACGCCCAGTCCGGCCTTGATGGCGAACGCGTAGTTGAGCGCCTGGCGGCGGGCGTCCACCGCGTCGTGCGACTCCGCGATCCGGACCGCCCACTCACCGGCCAGCCGCCCCGAACGCAGCGCGAACGAGATGCCTTCACGGGTCCACGGCTCCAGCAGGCCCGCCGCGTCGCCGCAGACGAGCACCCGCCCGCGCGAGAGCGGCGAATCGTCGCTGCGGCAGCGCGTGAGATGACCGGAGGAAATCTTCGGCTCGAAACCGGCGAGGCCGAGCCGGGCGATGAAGTCCTCCAGATACCGCTTGGTCCCCGCGCCGTCACCGCGCGCCGAGATCACACCGACGGTCAGGGTGTCGCCCTTCGGGAACACCCAGCCGTAACTACCGGGCATCGGGCCCCAGTCGATGAGTACCCTCCCCGCCCAGTCCTCCGCGACCGTGGCCGGGACCGGGATCTCCGACTCCAGGCCGAGGTCCACCTGGTCGAGCTTCACCCCGACATGGGCCCCTATGCGTCCCGCGCTGCCGTCGGCGCCGACGACCGCACGGGCGAGGACCGTCTCGCCGCCGGACAGCACCACGGCGACCGTGCGCCGGTCCGGGACCGCGGCGCCGTGCTGCTCGACCCGTGTCACCGTCACTCCGGTCCGGAGTTCGGCACCCGCCTTCTGCGCCTCCTCGACCAGGCCCGCGTCGAACTCGGGCCGGTTGATGAGCCCGAAGAGCATCCGCTTGGAACGGCGCGTCCGCGCCAGCCTGCCGTTGAGCGAGAACGTCACCGCGTGGATCCGGTCCTGCAACGGCAGTTCGAACCCGGGCGGCAGCGCATCACGCGAGTACCCGATGATGCCGCCGCCGCAGGTCTTGTACCGGGGCAGTTCCGCCTTCTCCAGCAGCAATACCCGCCGGCCGGCAACTGCCGCCGCGTATGCCGCGGAGGCTCCGGCCGGTCCGGCGCCGACTACGACGACGTCCCACACGGACGACTCTTCCAGCTCACGTCCGGCGTCTGCGTTCTCGCTGCTCACGATGTGCTTCTGCTCCCGATCCCGACCAGTGGCCCACACTGCTCACGGCATCCTACGGCGCGTTGCGGCCGTCCTCCGCTGTGGGAGGATCGACCGTGCGTTCGCCATACATGCAACGCCGCACCCACGGCGTTCGTGCAGACGGATTCGTACACATAACGTCGCACCCACGAGGAGCGTGCCCATGACCGCCCATCCGATTTCCGAGACCGTCGCCTCGCTGATGCCCCGCGCCAAGGCGGAGCTGGCCGAGCTGGTGGCCTTCCAGTCGGTGGCGGATCCCGCGCAGTTCCCGAAGAGCGAATGCGAGGCGGCCGCCAACTGGGTCGCCGACGCACTGCGCGCCGAGGACTTCCAGGACGTCGCCCTGCTCGACACCCCCGACGGCACCCAGTCGGTCTACGGCTTCCTGCCCGGTCCGGCCGGTGCCCCGACCGTGCTGCTCTACGCGCACTACGACGTACAGCCGCCGCTCGACGAGTCCGCCTGGCTCTCCCCGCCGTTCGAGCTGAAGGAGCGCGACGGCCGCTGGTTCGGCCGCGGCGCGGCGGACTGCAAGGGCGGCTTCATCATGCACCTCCTCGCCCTGCGCGCGCTCAAGGCGAACGGCGGCGTACCGGTCTCCGTCAAGGTGATCGCCGAAGGCTCGGAGGAGCAGGGCACCGGCGGCCTGGAGCGGTACGCGGAGGCCCACCCCGATCTGCTGGCCGCGGACACCGTCGTCATCGGCGACACGGGCAACTTCCGGGTCGGTCTGCCGACGGTCACCGCGACACTGCGCGGGATGACGATGCTCCGCGTCACGCTCGACACCCTCGAAGGGAACCTGCACTCCGGACAGTTCGGCGGCGCCGCGCCCGACGCGCTGGCCGCGATGATCCACCTGCTGGCGTCGCTGCGCGCCGAGGACGGCACCACGACCGTCGACGGGCTCGCCACGGACGCCGACTGGGAGGGACTGCAGTACCCGGAGGCGGAGTTCCGCTCGGACGCGAAGGTGCTCGACGGCGTCGAGCTGATCGGCACGGGCACGGTCGCCGACCGCATCTGGGCCCGGCCGGCCGTCACCGTCATCGGCATCGACTGCCCGCCCGTGGTCGGCGCGACGCCATCGCTGCAGGCGACGGCGCGGGCGCAGATCAGCCTGCGGGTACCGCCGGGCCATGACGCCGCCGAAGCGACAAAGCTGCTGACCGCCCATCTGAAAGCGCATGCCCCGTGGGGTGCACGGGTGGCCGTCGAGCAGGTGGGCCAGGGCCAGCCGTTCCGCGCGGACATCTCCAGCCCGGCGTACACCTCGATGGCACAGGCCATGGAGACCGCCTACCCCGGCGAGAAGATGCAGTCGTCCGGCATGGGCGGCTCGATCCCGCTCTGCAACACCCTCGCGACGCTCTACCCGGAGGCGGAGATCCTGCTGATCGGCCTGAGCGAGCCGGAGGCCCAGATCCACGCGGTGAACGAGAGCGTGTCGCCCGAGGAGCTGGAGCGGCTGTCGGTCGCCGAGGCACTGTTCCTGCGGAACTACGCGGAGTCCAAGAAGGCCTGATCCCGCCTTGCTCCCGCCGGACCGGTACCGGCGGGAGCACTCCGCGGCGGTGTCGCGGACGTCAGCCGACCGGGACTCCCGCTTCCAGGTTGAGCACGGTCGACAGCTCGCGGGCCCGCAGGGCCCAGCGGAGCCGTTCGTACCGGACGGGTGGCAGCATCGTCGCGGCCTCCGCCTCGGTGACGAACCGCCAGCCGCGCAGTTCGGAGCCGGGCAGCCGCAGCCGGTCCGCTTCCTCGCGGCGCAGCAGGCCGCCGTCGAAGAGCAGCCGCAGCCCCCCGTACCCCGGCGGGTTCGGTGGCTCCCAGTCGACGACCAGCAGTTTCGGTATCCGGTCGAGCCGTATCCCTATCTCCTCGGCCACTTCCCGTATCCCGGCCTGGGCCGGTGCCTCGCCCGGCTCCACCACTCCCCCGGGGAACTCCCAGCCGGGCTTGTACGTGGGGTCGACGAGCAGGACCCGGTCGTGTTCATCGAAAAGCAGCACCCCGGCGGCGAGGGTCTCGGCGGTCGGCTCGGGCGTCTGCACGATCTCGCACGCGCCGACCGTTCCGATGCGTACGGCCTCGGCGATGCGCTCGGCCGTCTCCTGCGGGGTCAGTGTGCTGGTATCGATGGTGTGGGCGTCCGCGGTGATCCAGTCGAGGGCCGCCCGGTAGGGCTCGATGTGCTCGTAGGCCCACTGCCGTACGCGTTCGCTCGCTTCGGGGTCGTCCGGTACTTCATCACGACCGGCGATCCGCTGCCGCAGGATCGTTTCCTCAGGTGAGAGCAGCACGTGATGCACCGGAATGCGCCTGGAGGCAAGCCCTCCGAATATCTCGTCGCGGTACTCCTGCCGCAGCAACGTCATCGGCACCACGAGCACCCCCGGCAGCTCGGCGAGCAGAGCCGCTGCCGTGTCCACCACCATGCGCCGCCAGATCGGCAGATCCTGATAGTCGGTCACCTCGGCCAGTCTCTTCTGGGGCAGCAGGTACCTCAGCGCCCCGCCGATCAGTTCGGGGTCGTAGAAAGTACTGTTCGGGATCAGATCGATCAGTTCGCGCGCGGCGCTCGTCTTGCCCGCGCTGAACGCACCGTTGACCCAGACGATCACGGTTCCCCCTCTTCCGTAGCCCCCTGTGGCTTGCCCGCAACACCCTGCCGCGAAAACCCGACCGTGGCGATCCTGTTGCACGAACGGGGCCGCCGGAAGCCGTGGACGGGCGTCCCACTGTACGAGTCCGGACGTCCGCCCGGCCGTAACGACGACGGCGGGAGGTCGTTGGAGCCGTCGAGGGCAAGGGGGTTACACCGTGCGGCGCACAGTACTGGAGCGGTTCCCGGCGGGCGGTCCGCGGGGCAGCTGGCCTGCGGAGGAGTTCGCGGCAGCACGCCGTGTCGAGGGCATGGCGGCCGAGGTCGTGATGGACCTGGAGGAGGATGCGTTCCTGGTGGTCGTACCGCAGCAGTCGGCGGACCGGGGGCATTGATCCGGCTCGTGGAGGTCGCCAGGTCAGCGGGCCCGTCGGATGCCGCGGAAAGCGCCCGGCTGTCCGTGCGCAGCGGGCAGCCGGAGCTCAGGCCGCCGGCGACGTCGCCCTCAAACCTCGGAGAAGACGGAACGCGCGATGCGGAATCCCACGTCGTCGACCCGGAAGGTCGGGTGGCTTCGGCGCCGCACCGAGGCCCGGCAGCTCCAGTGCTCGTCGAACCACCCACCGCCGCGCAGCACCCGATAGGTGCCGTAGACCTCGGCGTCGTAGATGTCCCAGCACCACTCCCAGACGTTTCCCAGCATGTCGTGCAGACCCCACGCGTTGGGCTGCTTGCCGCCCACGTCGTGCATCCGCTCCTGCGAGTTGCCGCGATACCAGGCGATCTCGTCGAGCCGCCCGTACCGCGCATCGGCCGAACCGGAACGACACGCGTGCTCCCACTCGGCTTCGGTCGGTAGCCGGTATCCGTCGGCGGATGTGTCCCACTCGACGCTCTCGTCTTCGCCACGGACGCGGTAGGCGGGGGCCAGCCCCTCACGCCGGGACAAGGCGTTGCAGAAGCGGACCGCGTCCCACCACGAAACGCCCTCGACGGGCAACCGTTCGCCCTGCCCACTGCTCGGCCGTCGACCGGTGATCTGTGCGTACTGCGCCTGAGTGGTCGGGAACGCGGCCAGCAGGTAGGGCGAAAGATCGACCGACCAGCTCCGCTGCGTCCGCCGATCCGACAACGTCACGCGCCCCGGCGGGACGGCGATCATCTCGTTCTCCGCGTTCACGTCCATGTGCAGGCGATCATAGTGAGTCGTGGTCCAACGGCATTGGGTACAGTGGGTTGTGACAAAGCATCAGAATCCGATATGGAGAGCTCCACCCCTTGCTCGACCCCAGCGTCATCCCCGCGACGAAGTGACGCTGGAGCAGCAGGAACACCACGAGTATGTCGTTCAGCTACGGCCAGGTGGGGAGTAACGCCGGGTGCTGTTCCGGGCTGCCGTTTCCTCCTCGCCGATCACCTGAGCTGAACGGGTGATATCAGTGCGACGGCGAGTGCCGCCCCGGCACGACGGACCGGCTCCGCCGGTGCTGTGGACAACGGTGCCGTTCCGCATCGTCGTCCCCTTGTAGGGGGACAGGACTCCCCCGCGACGGAAACTCGGATGCGAGTACCGCACGACCGCCCCTAGGCTGCGCTGGCCCGGGAGGGCAAGGCGCCGTATCGACCGTCAGTGGATCGGAGATGCACGGGGTATGACCAGTCAACTGTTCGCGATCTGCTTCAATGCGACCCGGCCGTCGAGCCTGGCTCGGTTCTGGTCCGGGGTCCTGGGCTGGGAGCTGGCCGACGGTCCGGACGCCGACGTCGCGATCCTGCCCCCTGATGCCGCCGGGTTCCGCATCCGTTTCCTGCCGAGCCAGGAGCCGAAGATCGGCCAGAACCGGGCGCACTTCGACCTGACGAGCACCTCCCCGGAGGATCAGCAGCAGACGGTGACCAGGGCGCTGGAAAACGGCGGGAAACACATCGACGTGGGCCAACTCCCGGAAGATGGACATGTGGTGCTCGCCGATCCGGACGGCAACGAGTTCTGCGTCATCGAGGCGGGCAACAAGTTCCTCGCCGACACCGGCTTCATCGGAGCGCTGGCCTGCGACGGTACGCAGAAGGTCGGCTACTTCTGGAGCGAGGCGCTGCGGTGGCCGCTGGTCTGGGACCAGGACCAGGAGACCGCGATCCAATCGCCGAACGGCGGTACGAAGATCACATGGGGTGGTCCTCCGGTGGCGCCGAAGACAGGCACGAACAGGCTGTACTTCGAGCTGACGCTCCCCACCGACGCCGACTGGCAGGCAGAGGTCGACCGCCTGACCTCGCTCGGCGCGACGCGCACCGACACCGGCGAGGGCGACGGCGGCCGGGTGCTGATGCTCGACCCCGACGGCAACGAGTTCGCCGTACAGAAGCCCCGGTAGCGGGGCTGTCGTCGGGTGGACTGTGTTTCACCGGCGAACGCCCCCGAAACGCGCAGTCACTCGGCAGCCCACGTTGCAGACAGCGGTGGCCTCGCCGGCGTAGCCGAGCTGTACGACCACAGCCCCGAGCGATACAGGGCACACACCACCTGGCCGTCGCCATACGAGAACAGGGCCTACCGGCTCCATGCCGAAGCAACCGTTGTCCGATGACAAGCCCGCCGAGCGGAAGGCCGTCCCGAACTTCGTCGGTATGGGGCTCCGGTCCGCGCAGGACGCGGGGCGGCTGAGCCCCGCCACCGATAACCCGGTCGGCGGGGCTTCTTCCTGTCGGAGCTGGGTGATGACGAGGTTCCGCGAGTGCGGCACGGCCGCCAGGTGTCGCCCCTGGCCGGGATGAGCGCATGACCCTGTTGCAGGTCAGGTCCTACCCCTTGCTCGACCCCAGCGTCAGTCCCGCGATGAAGTGGCGCTGGAGCAGCAGGAAGACCACGAGCGTCGGCAGGGCGACGATCACCGAGCCCGCGGCCAGGAGGTTGTAGTCCGTGAAGAACTGCCCGCGAAGGTTATTGAGGGCCGAGGTGATGGGGAGCTTGTCGCCGTCGGAGACGAAGACCAGTGCCCAGAGGAAGTCGTTGTACATCCAGGTGAACTGAAGTGTGCCGAGCGCGGCGAGAGCCGGGCGGCACAGCGGCAGGGTGATGCGCCAGTACTGCGTCCATACGCCCGCGCCGTCGACGATGGCGGCCTCCAGGATCTCCTGCGGCAGTGTGCGCATGAAGTTGGCGAGGACGAAGACACAGAAGCCGATCTGGAAGCCGATCTGCACGACGACGACGGCCCAGTAGGAGTCGTACATCGTCATCGAGTCGGACATCCAGTACGGCAGCGGGATGCGGTTGAACACCACGTACAGCGGTGTCACGATCACCTGCTGCGGCAGCAGGTTCCCGGCCGTGAAAAGCATCAGCAGGACGATCCCGCCACGCATCTTCAGCCGGGCCAGCGCGAAGGCCACGAACGAGGCGAGGAAGAGGGTGACGAGTACCCCGGGGACAGCGATGATCATCGTGTTGACGAAGTACTTCGTCATCCCCGAGTCGGTGAACGCCTGCCGGTAGTAGTCGAACGAGAGATGCTTCGGCAGCGAGAAGTAGCCGTGCTCGGAGGTTTCTTCGTACGGCCGCAGCGAGGCGTACACCGCGAGCAGCAGCGGGGCGAGGAACGCGAGCGAGACCGTCATCAGGAAGGCGTGCACCCCGAGCCGGCCGGGGCGGATCCTGCGGCGCCCGACTGCGGGTGCCGAAGGCGCGGGCTGTGCGGCGGGTCGGGCGGGAGCGGTGTCGACGGTCATCGGTTCTTCTCCCCTCGGAGCTCCTGGACCAGGTACGTCACGACGAATCCGAGGGAGACGGTCAGCAGGACTACGGCGATGGCGGAGCCGAAACCGACCCGGCTGGCCTCGCCGATGATGTTGTCGGTGACGAGCACCGAGAGCAGTTCGAGTCCGTTGCGGCCGTGATTGACGGCGTACACGATGTCGAAGGCGCGCAGGGACTCGATGACGGTGATGACGCCGACGATGACGTTGACCGGCCGCAGTGTGGGAAAGACGATGCGGAAGAAGGTCTGGGCCTCGCTCGCTCCGTCGATGGCGGCGGCTTCCTTCAGCGAGGGGTCGACGGCCTTGAGCCCGGCGAGGTAGAGGATCATCACATAGCCGGTGTGCCGCCAGGCCGCGGCGAGCAGGACCATCCAGATGTTGAGGTCCGGGTCACCGAGCCAGTCGGTCGGCGACTTGGTGTCCCCGATGATCGCGTTGAGGGCGCCCTGGTCACGGGAGAAGATGAGCTGCGCGATGAAGCCGACCACGGCGAGCGACAGCACGACGGGCATGTACAGCGTCGACTGGTAGAAGCGGCTGAACCGCACCCCCCGGTCGATGAGTACGGCGAGGAGCAGTCCGAACGGCGCGGCGACGAGGCCGAGGAAGGCCAGCCAGAGCAGGTTGTGCCGGGCGGCGGGCCAGAACTGCGGGTAGTTGGTGAAGAGGTTCGCGTAATTCTGCGTGCCGACCCACTTGATGTCGCCGATGCCGTCCCAGCTGGTGAAGGAGAGCACGACGGAGGCGAGGGTCGGGCCCCACACGACGGCGATGTCGAGCAGGACCGGTATGCCGAGCAGCAGACCGATGACGACGAGGTCGCGGCCGGAGAATCGCCGCGGGCCCCGTCGTTCGGTTCGCCGCGCCGAGAGGAACGACACGGTCGGTACTCCAGGTTCAGTCGGAGGCGAAGATGGTCTTCTTCTGCCGCTCGATGCCGTTGACCAGACCGTCCACATCGTTCGGGTTGCTGATGAACTGCTGGATGGCCGGGATCATGACGGTCGAGGCGAAGTCCGGCCGGGTGTCACGGTCCAGGAACTGCGAGATCTGCTTCGCGCCGGAGACGAGCTCCACGGCCTTCTTCTGCAGCGCCGAGTACTGGGAGATGTCCGCCTGGTCGTTGACCGCGATGTTGTTGGGGTCACTCTTGAGGTAGATGTCCTCGGCCTTCCCGGTGGCCAGCCACTTCAGGAGGTCCTTGGCGCTCTCCACGTTCTTCTTGTTCTTGAGGTTCTTGGACTTCTTCGCCAGCAGGAAGCCGTCGATGGGGGCCTCGACGGCGTCCTGGCCGTGCTCCGGGTTGATGACCGGGAACGGGAAGAAGTCGATGTCCTCCTGCTCGCCCTTCGGGAACTGGGCGCCGGGGTGCGGCAGGCCGAAGACCGCCATGCCGGCTTCCTTCTTCTGCAGGCTGGTGGCGGCCTCCTGCCAGGTGCGCCCGTTGGCGCCCTGCTGGCAGTACGGGAGGAGACGTCGCCAGGTGTCGAAGACCTCCTTGACCCGCTTGTCCGTCCAGGCTGCCTCGCCGGCCATCAGGCTCTTGTGGAACTCGTAGCCGTTGGTCCGCATGTTGATGTAGTCGAAGGTGCCCATCGCGGGCCAGCCGTCCTTGTCGCAGAACGCGATGGGGTCGAGCTTGTCCTTCTTCATCTGCTTGGCGAGCGCCACGTACTCGTCCAGCGTCTTGGGCGCCTGGTAGCCGCGGTCGGTGAAGAGGCTCTTACGGTGGAAGACGGCCCACGGGTAGTAGTAGTACGGCGTGAGGTACTGCTTGCCGTCCTCACCGGTGGACTGGGCCTTCAGCGCGTCCGAGAAGCCCTCGTAGTGCTGCCAGTTGTCGCTGATGTCGTACAGCAGACCCTTCTTGGCGAAGAACTGCATCCGGTAGCCGGCGAACCACATGAAGACATCGTCCGGATTGCCCTGCAGGTACTTGTTGATGTTCTCCTGGAAGGTGTTGTGGTCGACGGTGTTCACCGCGATCTTGCGGCCACCGGACTGCGCCTCGTACGCCTTGAACGCATCGGCGAACGCCTTCTTCGGAATGGGGTCGGACGAATTCGACCCCATGTGGATCGTCTTGCCGTCGCCACCGGGGCCACTGCCGCATGCGGTGAGCAGCGAAGGCAGCGTGATCGCGCCCGCACCGACTGCCGCGCCCCGCAACAGACTTCGCCGGGACATCCGATGTCCTGCCACACTGCCCGGCACGCCTGAACTGTCGTACGAAGAGTGCGCCATGACCCCCTCCTCCGGGATGCCAACCCAACACAACCGAACGTGCGATTGGATCTCACCTCCAAGCCAAGGTGCCGTCAAGGGTTTTGACGAGATACCGAACAACCGTTACCGCTCCCCTTCCAACAGACTTCAACACGCCCTAACGTAATCGCGCGTTACTGGCGTGCACATGACGCCATCCGATCCGGCACGAGTATGGAGGAACGTAACGATGCGTCATCTTCCAACCCGTACAACCCGCACCAGCCACAGAAGAGTCATCGGAGCGCTGACGGCCGGGCTGCTCTGTACGGCAGGGGCAACCGCTCCCGCCGTGGCGGACTCACCGGCTCCGGCCCCTGTCACGACGGCCGGCCCGCGGTCCGGCAACGGTCTCGCGCTCACCCCGCCGATGGGGTTCAACAACTGGAACTCGACCCACTGCAGGTCGGAGTTCAACGAGTCGATGGTCAAGGGCATCGCCGACATCTTCGTCGAGAAGGGCCTCAAGGACGCCGGCTACCAGTACGTCAACCTCGACGACTGCTGGGCGAAGCCGCAGCGCAACGCGGACGGCAAGCTGGAGGCCGACCCGGTGCGCTTCCCGAACGGCATCAAGGCCGTCGCGGACTACGTCCACTCCAAGGGGCTCAAGCTCGGCATCTACACCAGCGCCGGCACCAAGACGTGCGACAGCGTCGGCCTGCCGGGTGCGCTGGGCCATGAGTACAGCGACGCGCAGCAGTTCGCGGACTGGGGCGTCGACTATCTCAAGTACGACAACTGCAACAACCAGGGCGTCGATGCGAAGCTGCGCTACACGACCATGCGTGACGCACTGGAGGCCACCGGCCGTCCCATCGTCTACAGCATCTGCGAGTGGGGCCAGAACAAGCCCTGGGAGTGGGCCGCCGACGTCGGCAATCTCTGGCGCACGACAGGCGACATCAGTGACAGCTGGGGCAGCATGCTGTCGATCATGAAGCAGAACCTGCCGCTCGCCTCCGCCGCGGGACCGGGGCACTGGAACGACCCCGACATGCTCGAGGTCGGCAACGGCGGAATGACGGACACCGAGTACCGCACCCACTTCTCCATGTGGTCCGTGATGGCAGCGCCGCTGCTGATCGGCTCCGATCTGCGCAAGGCGACGCCGGAGACCTTCGAGATCCTCTCCAACCGAGAGGTCATCACTGTCGATCAGGACCCGCTGGGCAAGCAGGGCACTGTGCTCTCCTCCACCGACGGACGGTGGGTCGTCGCCAAGGAGATGCAGGACGGCAGCCGGGTCGTGGCGCTCTTCAACGAGTCCGGGAGCGCTCAGCGCATCTCGACGACCGCCGAGGCGGCGGGGCTGCCGCAGGCCGCCGCGTACACGATGCGCGACCTTTGGGAGCACACGACGTACAACACGGCAGGCACCATCTCGGCGACCGTCCCGGCACACGGCACGGTCCTGCTGCGCGTCGCCGCCGACCGCAAGTGGGCCGCGCATCCGCCCGCCGTGGAACTTGGCCTGAACGGCAGCCCGTTGGTGCAGGCGGGCCGCGCCGCGCCGCTGACGACGACGGTCACCGATCTGGGCCGTACACCCGCCGAGAGGGTCTCCGCGGCGCTCACCGGCCCATCGGGCTGGAAGATCAAGGCGCTGTCGCCGACCGGGTCCGCGACCGTGCCGACCGGCACGGCGCTGACCACACGCTGGCAGGTGACGCCCCCCGCGGGAACGGCCACCGGTACGTACGATCTGACGCTCTCGGCGCAGTACCGCTCACCGGTCGGGACGCGTGTCCGGTCCTCGGTCCCGTTCCAGGCCCATGTGGTGGTGGCGCCACCGGCAGGCAGCAGCTATCTCAGCGATCTGCCGCAGCTCTCCGCCTCCAACGGCTGGGGACCGGTCGAGAAGGACACCAGCAACGGTGAGAGCAACGCGGGCGACGGCAATCCGCTGACCGTCGGCGGCACGGTCTTCGCCAAGGGCCTCGGGGTGCACGCGCAGAGCGCCGTCGAGTTCTACGCGGCCGGCGCGTGCAGCGTCGTGACCGCGCAGGTCGGCGTCGACGACGAGAAGGGTGCCAAGGGCACCGTGGCGTTCGAGATCTGGGCGGACGGCACGAAGGTGGCCTCGACCGGGGTTCTGACCAATGCGATGGCCGCGCAGCCGATCACCGCGGATGTGAGCGGTGCGCAGGTGGTACGTCTGGTGGTCACCGACGGCGGGGACGGCGTCGACTCCGACCACGCGGACTGGGCGGACCTGCGGATGGGGTGCTGAGCAGAACCGGGTACTGAGCCGGGTCGGCAGCCGCGCCCGGGCCGGTGCCGGTCCGGACCTCGTCCGGGCCTGGTGCCGGGCCCGGGCCCGGCACCAGGTCCGGTACGGGCGCGCAGGTCGGGCGCAGGTGCCAGGTCCGGCACGAATGCGCAGAGGCGGCGCGGGCGCCAGGTCCGGAACGCGTGCCGGGCAGGCACACCGTACGGGCCTGGCGTCACGACGGCCCGGATGCCGGTCGCGGTCCGGCCCGGACGCGGCCGAGCTGCACGGTGCCGACGACGGTGGTGAGGACGGGTAGTCGTCGTCGGTCCGCCGGTCGCGTCCTCAGCGCCCCCCGCGGTCGAGGGCGGCGACCTCACGTACGGCCTCGGCGATGGCCGGGAAGTCCTTCTTGAGGAGCGCACCGTGGTTGCTGGCGACCTTCGCGCCGATCCGGATGTTCGGGTTGCGGGCGGTCACGGCATCGAGGCTGGTGCGAATCCGTTCCTGCTCGTCACCACGGCTTCCGAAGGACGTCCCCGAAGCGACCACGTAGCGCACCGGGACGGTGATGTCGTCCAGCACGGGACCCAGCTCGCGTTCGCGGGAGAGCCTGCCGAGCTCGATGTTGCTGTTCGCCTGCTGTTCGGCGGTCATCCGCGGGGCCAGGCCCGTCGGGCGCAGCAGCGGCAGGAACCAGCTCATCCGCCGGAACAGTTTCCGGATTCGCTGCTCCATGGCCTCGTCGAGCCAGTCGTACGGGAATGCGCCGTCGACCAGCACCGCGCCCAAGGCACGCTCCGGGTTCCGGGCGGCCCAGTGCGCCCCGACGAACGCCCCGTAGGACCAGCCCACCACCAACGCCCGGTCCACACCCCTGGCCGCGAGAACGGCATCGACGTCCCGGACGGCGGCCTCGAAGGAATAGTCTGCCGAACGCTTCGATCTGCCACGGGCCCGCTCGTCGTAGGTGATGTGCCGCCACTCCGCCCCCAGTTCAGCGATGACCCGCCGCCAGTACCCCTGAGTGGCGAACTGGCCGTTGAGGTAGAGCACAGGGATACCGGGACCGCCGGTATCGGTGACGGCCAGGGCCGAATCGTCGACCGGCACCATGCCGGTCCACTTCGAACTCGTCGAGGAAGTGCTGTTCTTCGTCATGTGTTCCACCTGATCGCGTTAGGGGTCTTGTACGACTTCTCCAGGCCCTGCACGTGGATCACGGGCCCCCTCGGGACGGACGGCCGTGTCCTCGGCGACGACCGAGGGGATCTCGATCGCGTTTGGCACAGCCGGACGGTCCTGGCTCTGTTCCTTCAGAGGCTGCGGGCGGTGATGTCGCCGTGGGAGGTGGTGGCACGGATGTCGAGTTCGGCGGCGCCATCGTTCTTGAGGGCGTTGCTGACACGGCCGTGGTCGGTGCCGGCGTCCAGGGCGGCCGAGACGCCGGCGGCGGCGGCGACCGAGATGTCGCCGGACCGGGTGTTCAGCACGACCGTGCCACCCACGGCCTCGGCGATCCGGATGTCGCCCCTTGCGGTGCTGATCTCCGCAGGGCCGCCCAGGCGGCCGACCGAGACGTCACCGTCGAGCACAGTGAGGCGGACGCTCGCGGCCTCGTCGAGCTCGACCGAGCCCTGCGCGCCCTCGAAAGCGACGTCGCCCAGCCGTCCGACACCCCGGAACTCGGCGCCGGCCGCCTTGGCCTCGACGCGCGAGCCGGCGGGCAGCTGGACGGTCACCTCGACGGACCCGGAAGAGCCGAGCAACTGGCTCTTCGCCTCCGGGGCCGCGATACGCAGGACGCCGTCTCCGTATTCGACCGAGATCTGCTCCGCCGCCTTCACGTCGCGGCCCTTCGAGGCGGTCGCGGGCAGGACCTCGACGGTGGTGTCGGCCCGGTCGGCGGCGATGAAACGGATGCGTCCCGCGGGGATGTCCAGGACGGCGGAGATCGGGACGGGGGTCTCGAACTTCTGCATCATTCTCTCCCGTGCTCGTTCGCTGTTTCTGACACCGGAAACGCTACGTTGCTTTCCATAATCAGACAACGCCTTCGTTGCGCAGAACTTATATCTACGCAGGTAGAGGCCGATAAACTGTTGCAACGACCTCACGCGTAACGCAACGACAGCCGTGCCAATCATTGCAATGGATGAGAAGTGAACGCTATAGTGAGGGGACCAGGGACCGTCACGAGGATCACCGAGGAGATCGCGATGCCGGGAGGCAGACTCACTCAGCAGGAACGCCAGCAGATCGCGCTGGGGCTGGCCGACAGCCTCCCTTACGCCGAGATCGCCCGACGCCTCGACCGTCCGACCTCGACGATCACGCGTGAAGTGATGCGCAACGGCGGCCCCACCGCCTACCGCGCCGACCTGGCCCACCGCGCCACCGAACGCCGCGCCCACCGCCGCAGGCCCGCCTCCTCCAGAGGGCCGGAATCGGTCCCCCAGGCGCACGGACGCGACGCCGAGGCCGTGGCCGAGTACGAGGAGACGTTCACCACCGTCCTCATGGCTTCGGGCCTGACGAAGATGGCGGCCCGGGTGCTGACCTGTCTGTTCACCACCGACGCAGGCAGCCTCACCGCGTCCCAGCTAGCCCAGCGCCTCCAGGTCAGCCCGGCGTCCATCTCCAAGTCGATCGCCTTCCTGGAGAGCCAGAGCCTCGTCCGCCGGGAACGCGACGAACGCCGCCGCGACCGTTACGTCGTCGACGACGAGCTCTTCTACCAGGCGACGATCGCCAGCGCCCGAGCCAACGACCAGCTCGTCGAAACCGCACGCCAAGGCGTCGCCGTCCTCGGCCCCCACACCCCCGCCGCCACCCGCCTGGAGAACATCGCCCGCTTCCTCGACTTCATCAGCGAAAGCATCACCCGCGCCGCCGAACAGGCCCGCGAAGTCCTCCACACCAAACCTGGGACAACCTCGAACGATACCGCCCCGCCAAGTCAGGACCACGGATAGACAGCCGGCTCGATCGTCACAGCCATGAGACGAAGCCCGGCTGCGCTCTCGGGGGAACACGGGAAGACTTCACGGGCGTCCGGCCGCTGATGCTCCGGCACTTGCCCAACAGGACCGACGTTCGCTTCGCGCCGGTCCTCGGTCGGATGTTCCTCGACCCCCGGTCCGCCTACGGCGGCGACGGCATCCGCCCACGGCCGCGATCGTTCTCATCGATGTCCGCGGTACCGATGGTTCCCGAGGCCGGTCGACGTCGCGCGATTCGGCAGCCGGAACCGCCCGGCCGCCGGCCCGGGTTCAGCCGCTCAGCACCGCCGCGGCTGCCGTCCCGCCAGGCCTGACCGACGATGCGGCGGCCGCCGCGCCAACCAGGCCGGCGTCCGTGCCCATCACCGCGGGAGCCACCGTGAGCTGCTGCACGAAGGAGAGCGTGGCGTAGTTGCGCAGGGCGTGGCGCAGCGGGGCGAAGAGGACCTCGCCCGCGCCCGCCACTCCCCCGCCGATCACAGCGATGTCGATTTCGACGAGCGTTGCGGTGGCGGCGATTCCGGCGGCCAGCGCCTGGGCGGCGCGCTCGAACGACGCGATGGCGACCGGATGTCCCGCCTGGGCGGCGGCGGCCACGGCGGCGGCTGTGGCGTCGCCGTCCGGGCCGGGCTGCCAGCCACCCTGGAGGGCGCGTCGCGCGATGTTCGGTCCGCTGGCGATCCGCTCGACGCAGCCACGCGAACCGCACGGGCACAGGTCGCCGTCCAGATCCACACTGATGTGACCGATGTGACCGGCATTGCCGGTGGGGCCCGGGTGAAGCTTGCCGCCGAGGACCAGACCGCCGCCCACCCCGGTCGACACGACGAGGCACAGCGCGTTGTCATAACCGCGCGCCGCACCCAGCCAGTGTTCGGCAGCGGTCATCGCGACCCCGTCGCCGACCAGCTCGACGGGCAGCCCGCCGACGGCCTTCCGTACCCGCTCCACCAGCGGGAAGTCGCGCCAGCCGGGCACGTTGACGGGGCTGACCGTACCCGCCGAAGCATCCACCGGGCCGGCGCTGCCGATGCCGACGGCGGTCGCCCGCCCCCACAGCGGCGAAGCGGTCAGCTCGGCCAGCACGTCGGCCACCGCACCCATCACCGTCTCGCCGCTCTCCCGTGCGGGCGTCGGCCGCTGCGCCCGTACGAGAAGCGCACCGGTGCCGTCCACCAGGGCGCCGGCGATCTTGGTGCCGCCGATGTCGAGCGCGGCGACGAGGTCGGTATGCATCGGTGTGGGCTCCGGATGGGTGAGGGGGTGGGACCTGCATCTTCAGTAAATGGTCTGCATAGTCTCCATTCAGCTGACAACGTTGTCCAGGGCCTATGCTCGACGCCACAGCCTCCGGCCCGCTCCGCAGCACCGACTGCGGGCCCGCCGGACAGCCCCGCACCCGACGACAGGACAGCGCACCGTGGCAGAGACCGCCCGTCATCACGAGCCCCGTTACGGCAACCGGCCGACCATGAAGGATGTCGCCGCCCGCGCCGGAGTGGGCCTCAAGACGGTCTCCCGCGTGGTCAACAGCGAGCCCGGAGTCACGCCCGACACGGAGCGCCGGGTGCAGGAAGCGATCGAGGCGCTCGGTTTCCGCCGCAACGACAGCGCGCGGGTGCTCCGCAAGGGCCGCACCGCCTCCATCGGCCTGGTCCTCGAGGATCTCGCCGACCCCTTCTACGGGCCGCTGAGCCGCGCCGTGGAAGAAGTGGCACGCGCGCACGGAGCCCTGCTCATCAACGGGTCGAGCGCGGAGGACCCGGAGCGCGAGCAGGAACTCGTGCTCGCGCTGTGCGCCCGCCGGGTGGACGGACTGATCGTGATCCCGGCCGGTGACGACCACCGCTATCTGGAACCGGAGATAAAGGCGGGCATCGCGACCGTCTTCGTGGACCGGCCGGCCGGCCGGATCGACGCCGACATCGTCCTCTCCGACAGCTTCGGCGGCGCCCGGGAGGGTGTCGAGCATCTGATCGCGCACGGCCACCGCCGGATCGGATTCATCGGTGACCAGCCCCGGATCCACACCGCCACCGAGCGGCTGCGCGGCTATCACGCCGCGATGGTGGACGCCGGGATCACGGTCCAGGACTCCTGGGTCTCCCTCGGCTCCACCGACCCCGCACGGGTCCGGGCGGCGGCCGAGGCGATGCTCTCCGGCCCCGAACCCGTCACCGCCCTGTTCGCCGGCAACAACCGTGTGACGGTCACGGCAGTACGTGTGCTGGCGGACCGGGAACGCCCGGTCGCCCTGGTCGGCTTCGACGACATCGAGCTCGCCGACCTGCTGGGCATCACGGTCATCTCCCAGGACGCCGCAGCCGTGGGACGCACGGCGGCCGAGCACCTCTTCCGCCGGCTGGACGGCGCCGACGACGCACCGGCTCGGGTGGAACTGCCGACGTCACTCATCGCCCGCGGCTCCGGCGAACTGCCGCCTGCCTGAGCCGGGGCGTCCACGGACAGGGCTCGATCAGCTTCCCGCGGACGCGGCGGCGGCGCGTCCGTGACGGACGTACGTGGAGGGCCGAGCGTCCGGCCGGTGTGCGGTGGCCGGGTCCGCGTTCCCGGTCCGTCAGCCCCTGCTGAGGCGTCCCAGCGCCAACTGCGCGAGGAGCGCTGCCGCGTCACCCAGCACGGAGTCGTCGAAGAGGGCTTCCGGGGAGTGGTTGTAAGGGGCTGTGGTGGGGTCGAGATCGGCAGGACAGGCGCCCAGCATCAGATAGGCGGAAGGGACGTGCTGACCGATGAAGGCGAAGTCCTCGGCCCCGGCGATCGGGTTCGGCAGCTCGAAGTAGCGGTCGGCTCCGAACAGTTGGCTCGCCGTCTCGGCTGCGTATGCCGCCTCGCCGGGATCGTTGACGGTGACCGGATAGCCCTCGTCGACGACTGCTTCCACGGTCATCCCGTGTGCCTCCCCGACGCCGCGTACGACCCGGGGTGCTTCCTCGTGCGCACGGGCCCGCGCCTCGGCGGAGAAGGACCGGATGGTCGCGGAGAACACGGCCTCGTCGGGAATGACGTTGTGGGTGGTACCCGCGTGGAAGCTGCCGACGGTCACGACGACCGGGTCGAAGGCGTCGAAGCGGCGGGTCACCATGGTCTGCAGTGCTGTTACGGCTTCGCAGGCGGCCGGGATCGGGTCCAGGGCGCTGTGCGGACTGGACCCGTGCCCGCCGCGCCCGCGCACGGTCACGTCGAGGGCGTCGGCGGCGGCCAGGATCGGTCCGGAGCGGGTGCCGACGACACCGTGCGGCAGCTGCGCGGACGCGACATGGAGGGCGTATGCGGCCACCGGCCTGGCGCCCGCGGCATCGAGCACACCTTCGTCGACCATGACCCGGGCCCCGGCGTCACCTTCCTCACCGGGCTGAAACATGAACACCACGGTTCCGGCCAGTGTGTCGCGCCGCTCGGCGAGCAGCCGTACGGCGCCGACCAGTCCGGCGGTGTGCAGGTCGTGGCCGCAGGCGTGCATCACGCCGGGGATCTCGGAGGCGTACGGCAGCCCGCTCGTCTCCTGCACCGGCAGCGCGTCCATGTCGCCGCGGAGCAGCACCACCGGACCGGGCAGCGCGCCGCGCAGCACGGCCGTGACCGAGGCGAGCTGTTTGCCGAGGGTGATCTCCAGTTGCAGCCCGTCCAGCGCTGCCAGTACTTTCGCCTGCGTCAGCGGCAGTTCCAGGCCGATTTCGGGCTCCCGGTGCAAGGCGCGGCGCAGCGCGACCAGTTCGGGCAGGAGCGCGGCGGCGGATCCACGGAGGTCGGCGGGGCGGCAAGCTGCATCGGTCATGGCGTCTCCTCGCGAGTCGGTTCCCCTATCCTCACCGTTTTCGGCTCCCGTGCCACCCGGTCCTCACAAGGCGACGACCGGTATGGCCGAGGAGCTCTGCGTAAACCGCTTGTCGTCTCCGTCGCACGGTCATCAGGATTGCGCCATGCCTGCCTTCTCCGCCGCTGACGGAACCGAACTCGCCTATCACCTCGTGGGTGAAGGCGAGCCACTGCTCGTCCTGCCCGGTGGCCCCATGCGCGCCTCCGCCTACCTCGGCGATCTGGGTGGGCTGTCGAGCCGACGCCGACTGGTCATGCTCGACCTGCGGGGCACGGGCGACTCAGGCATCCCCGCCGACCCGGCCACCTACCGCGTCGACCGGCAGGTGGCCGATGTGGAGGCCTTCCGCGAACACCTCGGTCTGGACCGCGTGGACGTGCTGGCGCATTCCGCCGGTGGCGATCTCGCGATCCTCCACGCGGCCCGGCATCCCCGGCGCGTCCGGACCCTTACGCTGATCACCGCCCGTGCGCGTGCCCTCGGAGTCGACTTCACCGAGGAGCACCGTCGCGAAGCCGCCGCTCAGCGCACGGCCGAACCGTGGTTCAAGACCGCGCGGGACGCGTACGAGGCCGTCCGGGCAGGCTCCGCCACCGACGCCGACTGGGATGCCATCGCCCCGTTCTTCTACGGGCGTTGGGACGCGGCCGCCCGGGCCCACGCAGCAGCCGACGTCGAGCAGAGCAACTACGAGGCCGCGGACATCTACGCGTCCGACGGCGCCTTCGCCCCTGCCGCGGCCCGTGACGCCGTCGCCACGCTGGACGCCCGGGTGCTGATCCTTGCGGGCGAGCTGGACAGTGGTCCGCTTCCTCGCGTCGCGGCCACCGTCGCGGGCTTGTTCCCCAAGGCCGAACTCGCCGTCCAGCCGGGCGCCGGCCACTTCCCGTGGCTCGACGATCCCTTCCGCTTCAGCGGGACCGTCGAGACCTTCCTGCGGGGCTGACGGTACGGGCCGGTGCCCACGCCGTCCGGAGGGCGGGTTGCGGCACGGGCCCGAACCACACGGGTCGGTGCAGCTAAGGGCTGTCCCGTAATCCCTGGCGGGCGCACGACGACAGCTGCGGCACCTCGCTGTGTTGTCGGAACGCCCGAATACGACCGGTATGAGGACGCCCCTCCGTCTTGCGATGCAACGCATCTGACGCCGCACGCCGATCCACCAGGGATTACGGGACACCCCTTAGGGCGCCGTCACAGTCAGTCCCCCGCGTCGCGGCGAGGCGAAGGCGTCGAGGTCGGCCCGGGTGAGCCCCGTCAGGCGGGCGACCTCGGCGGTGTCCAGGGCACCGCAGTCGATGCCGCGCAGCAGGTAGCCACTGAGGGCCTTGGCGGTGGCGGGCTCGTCCATCACGTCGCCGCCCGCCTTGGCCACATATGCGGCGAGTCGGGCCGCGGCCTGTTCCAATCCCTCGCGGTAGAAGGTGTAGACAGCCGCGTAGCGGGTCGGCAGGTGGCCCGGGTGCATGTCCCAGCCCTGGTAGTAGGCGCGGGCCAGGGCGCGGCGGGTGAGGCCGTAGTGGAGTCGCCAGGCCTCGTGGACCTGGTGGGTGGGGCCGACAGGAAGGACGTTGGTCGAACCGTCGGAGACGCGCACGCCGGTGCCTGCGGCGGCCACCTGCATGACGGCCTTGGCGTGGTCAGCGGCCGGGTGGTCGCTCGCCTGGTAGGCGGCGCTGACGCCGACACAGGCGCTGTAGTCGAAGGTGCCGTAGTGCAGGCCGGTCGCACGGCCGCACGCGGCGTCGATCATACGGGCCACGGCGGCGGTGCCGTCGGCGGCCAGGATCGACTGGCTGGTCTCGATCTGGATCTCGAAGCCGAGCCGGCCCGACGGCAGACCGTGGGCCTGTTCGAAGGCTTCGAGGAGCCGGACGAAGGCGGTGACCTGTTCGGGGTACGTCACCTTGGGAAGGGTGAGGACCAGGCCTTCGGGGAGGCCGCCCGCCCGCATGAGGCCGGTGAGGAAGATGTCCGTGGTGCGGATGCCCCGGTCGCGTACGGCAGCCTCCATGCACTTCATCCGGATGCCCATGTACGGGGCCGCCGTGCCGTTCTCGTACGCCTCCGAGATCAGCCGGGCGGCTCGGGCGGCCGCCTCGTCCTCCTCGGCATCGGGCCGGGGTCCGTAGCCGTCCTCGAAGTCGATGCGCAGGTCCTCGACGGGCTCGCGGCCCAACTTGGCGCGTACGCGGTCGTGGACAGGCGCGGCAAGCTCCTCCGGGATTCCGAGGACGGCTGCGAGCGAGGCCGCGTCGGGGGCATGCTCGTCGAGGGCCTTGAGCGCCTGGTCGCCCCAGGAGCGGATGGTGCCGGCGGTGAAGACGTCGCCGGGGACATAGACCGTGTGGACGGGCTGGCGGGTGCCGGGGTCTCCCGGGTAGCGGCGGGCGAGCTCGGCATCCACTGCGGTGAGGGAGGCACTGATCTCCTCGCTGACCGCACCGGCGAGGCTCGTTGCCACCTTCTCCTGCTGACCCATTTTCGGCACCCTCCACACTCGCACTGTTTCCGCTTCCCGGAATCAGTAATCCGTATAGTGAAGTTATAAGGCTGTCGGACCTGCGTCAATGGTGATCGGAAACGGTCCGGGGCCGCGCGGTGAGAACACACCACGCGGCCCCGGACCGTCGAGAACGGGCACAAACCCCTCGGAGGATCAGCCCTTGCGGGTGTTGACTTCGTCGGTGAGCTGGGGGACGACCTGGAAGAGGTCGCCGACGACGCCGTAGTCGACGAGGTCGAAGATCGGGGCCTCGGAGTCCTTGTTGATCGCGACGATGGTCTTCGAGGTCTGCATCCCGGCCCGGTGCTGGATCGCGCCGGAGATACCGGACGCGATGTACAGCTGCGGGGACACGGACTTGCCGGTCTGGCCGACCTGGTTGGAGTGCGGGTACCAGCCGGCGTCGACCGCGGCACGCGAGGCACCGACCGCCGCACCCAGCGAGTCCGCGAGCGCCTCGATGATCGCGAAGTTCTCCGCACCGTTGACACCCCGGCCACCGGAGACCACGATCGCCGCCTCGGTCAGCTCCGGACGCCCGGTCGACTCACGCGGGGTCCGCGACAGCACCTTCGTGCCGGTCGCCTGCGCCGAGAAACTCACCGCCAGGGACTCCACCGCACCCGCAGCCGGGGCCGCCTCGACCGGCGCCGAGTTCGGCTTCACCGTGATGACCGGAACACCCCTGGAAACACGGGACTTCGTGGTGAACGACGCCGCGAACGCGGACTGCGTCGCCACCGGACCCCGCTCCCCGGCCTCCAGATCCACAGCGTCCGTGATGATCCCGGAACCGATCCGGACCGCCAGACGCGCCGCGATCTCCTTACCCTCGGCCGACGACGGCACCAGCACCGCGACCGGCGACACCGCCTCCACCGCGGCCTGCAGCGCATCCACCTTCGGCACGACCAGATAATCGGCGAACTCAGCCGCGTCCGCGGTCAGCACCTTGACCGCGCCGTGTTCGGCGAGCGCGGGAGCGGTGGCCTCGGCACCGGCACCCAACGCGACAGCGACCGGCTCACCCACCCGACGCGCCAGCGTCAAAAGCTCCAGCGTGGGCTTGCGGACAGCACCGTCCACATGATCGACATAGACGAGAACTTCAGCCATGGGACTTCAATCTCCTGCAACTAACGAAGGGAACGAGGAACGGACCGAACAGCCGGCTCTAGATGA
>NZ_JBIAKK010000016.1:0-187309 GCF_042872425.1 Streptomyces sp. NPDC005262 | reverse complement strand
CAGCGTCAGGTCATCAGCGAAATGCCGGTCACCGGTGGCGTCGGGCACGTACTTCACACAGACAACGATCCTCAAGCTCACGCCGGCTCTCCTACTGCATCGTCATTTCTGGGCTGCCTTGATGCACGCAGCATAGGCGCCTGATGGGGCGGATTCCGGTCGGGGCGACCGACGCTCCGACCGTAATATTACTCGTCAGTACACCCAGTGCGGCACCCATGAGCAAGCGCTTTGACTGTGACCTAGCCGACCCTCGGCGCCCGTGCGCCGCCTGGGATCTCTCAGTCCCGCAGCGCCGTGAAACGCCCCTGATGGTAGAGGAGCGGACGGCCGGCGCCGGCCGGATCGCCGACGACCGCCTCCGCGATCACGATCCGGTGGTCGCCCGCCGGGATGCGTGCCACCACGCGGCAGACCAGCCACGCCAGCACTCCGTGGAGCAACGGCACTCCTTCCGGTCCGTTGCGCCAATCGGTGGACGGGCCGAACCGGTCGGCGCCGCTGCGCGCGAATGTGGCGGCCAGTTCCCGCTGGTGCTCGCCGAGTATGTGTACGCCGACGTGCTCGGCCTCCGACACGACCGGCCAACTGGACGACGAGGTCCCCACACCGAAGGAGATCAGCGGCGGCTCGGCGGCGACGGAGTTCAGGGAGGTGGCGGTGAAGCCGACCGGCCGGTCACCGGCGGCGGTGATCACGGCGACACCGGCGGCGTGCTGCCGGAAGACGGAGCGGAGGAGGTCGGGGGATGCCGTGCGGGCGCTGCCGAGCTCGGGCGAAGCCGTCATGGAGATGTCCTTCTGCGAGGGAGGCGTACGGGGCCGTGGGTGCTCAGGCACCCGGACAGCGCGCACTCGCGTTGCGGGCCAGGTCCACGTGGGCCCGGCTGTGGAGAAGGAGTTCCGGCGGCATAGCGTCAGACTGACGATGCGTGGTGGGTGCAGTCAAGTAGGTTCCGCAATGTGGGAGATGCATCACGGTCCGTCACATCGCGCGTCCCAGTGCCGCGACGACATCCACGGTGCGTGGCTGCCCGACCGCCCGCCGGACGATCCGGCCGGCCGCGTCGAGCACCAGCACCGTCGGGGTACGGCTGATGTCGAGCTCGCGCACGAGAGTGAGATGCGCCTCGGCGTCGATCTCGACGTGGGCGACGCCGTCGACCATTCGCGCCACCTCGTCGAGCGTGCGGCGGGTGGCCCGGCAGGGCTGGCAGAACGCGCTGGAGAACTGCACAAGGGTGGCCCGCTCCCCCAATTCCGCGCCGAGTTGGGCGGCGTCCAGCCTGCTCGCATGCTTCTGCCCGTCCACCTTCGGCCTCCTGTCAGAGCTCTTCGCAAAGGGTCAGCACCACGGGACGCGGAGGCATTCCCGGCCGTTCCACGTGACGAGAATCTCGCGCCCCGTGCCCGCGGAGACTGGCCAGCGCGACGCACATGGGGCACGATCGGCGCAATGCCGAAAACCTACGGCTGCGTAACTTCCGCCGGGAGAACCCTCCTCAGGCGCAGAAGAAGGGTCTTCCCCAGATGGCAGAACTCGTCTATCGGCCGGTCATCGGCGCCGCTCGCACCATGTTCAAGGCGTTGGACCTGAAGATCGACACTCAGGGTTCGGAGCACATCCCGAAGACCGGCGGTGCCGTACTGGTCAGCAACCACATCAGCTATCTCGACTTCATCTTCTCCGGCCTCACCGCTCTGCCGCAGAAGCGGCTGGTCCGCTTCATGGCGAAGGACTCGGTCTTCCGGCACAAGGTCTCCGGGCCGCTGATGCGCGGCATGAAGCACATCCCGGTCGACCGGAAGCAGGGCGAGGACGCGTATGCGCACGCACTCGCCTCGCTTCGGTCCGGCGAGATCATCGGCGTCTTCCCCGAGGCGACCATCTCCCAGTCGTTCACCCTGAAGAGCTTCAAGTCGGGCGCCGCACGACTGGCCCAGGAGGCCGGCGTACCGCTGATCCCGATGGCGCTGTGGGGAACCCAGCGGATCTGGACCAAGGGCCGGCCGCGCAACTTCAGGCGCAGCCACATCCCGGTGACGATCCGGGTCGGCGAGCCGGTCGAAGCCCCCACCGACCAGTACGCGGGTGCGATCACCCGGCGGCTGCGCGAGCGGGTGCAGGAGCTCCTCGAAGCCGCTCAGCGCGCGTATCCGGTGCGGCCGAGGGACGCGAGCGACACCTGGTGGGTTCCCACGCATCTGGGCGGCACGGCTCCGACGGCCGCCGAGGTGCGCGAGACGAGCTGACCCGGCCGGGTCACGGCCACGGCTGAAACGTCACTCCGGGGTGCGGACGGTGATCCGCGCTCCCGGGCTGAGCTTCTCCAGCGACTCGGCGAGTTCGGTGCCTGCGGCTTCGAGCTCGCCGATCGTCATGGGGGCGAGGCTCTCCAGCAGGAACAAGGCATTGACCGACTCCTCCGTGAGCCGGGTGCGTACGCCCTGCCGCCAGTTCCACCGCCTGCAGGTGACGCCCTCGTCGTCGCACCAGACGACTTCGCCGGGCTCGGGGTGCTCCACGGCCTCCTCGCCACCCGCGACGGTGCGGAACGGCTCCTGGCCGGTGGAGCGCACCAGCCGCATGGCGCCCTTGATGCGGTCGGTGTCCTCGCCACCCACCGGGATCAGATGGGCGACGCTGATCGCGTTGTAGAGGTCGACCAGCAGGTTGATGCGCGGCAGACCGGCGTCCGTGAGGGCCCGCCTGGCGAGAGCCTCGGCGGAGTTGCGGGTACGGGACGGCTTGGCGCCGAAGGCGGTGTAGGTGTCCCGCCAGGCGGCGACATGCGGGTCCTCGTGCGGCGCCCTGCCATCGAGCCGCGCGACGAGCCGTCGGGTGGCATCGTCGAGCAGGGCCGAACTGTCTTCGTTGCTCTCCCCGTTGACCAGACCGCGCGCCTCGACGGCGAGGTAGGTGAAGCCGGGTGCGAGCATGCGTACGTCGTCGGAAACGGTGAGCGTCGGAGTCATCGGCTGCCTTGCCTCGAAACGGTTCAGAGCGCGGTCGGGAGAGTGCGCCAGAGCTGCGTGCGGTCCTCGGCACTCTGCATGGCGCGCAGAACTGCCGGGTGTGGTGCTACATAGAGTACTGGATAGTCCATTCCATTGGACTGCGGTCCGATCGCCCAGGCCAAGCGCTCCTCGTCGAGCGAGAACTGCGCGTCGATACCGGGCTTGTTGCCGCGCGGGTCCTGACGGTCCCACCGGTCCCGCCCCGGCAGGCGCACGGCGATCAGGCCGTGCAGCACGCCCGGATTCCCGTCGTCGTCGGCGAAGCCCTGGTAGCAGAGCGCGGCCGGGATACCTGCAGCGCGCAGCAGGGCGGCCAGGGCGTGGGACTTGGAGTGACAGATGCCATTGCGGGCGGCCAGGACGTCGGAGGCCCGCCAGGTGACCCTCAGATCACCCGAGTCGACGGAGTGCTCAATGGTGTCGCGTACATACTCATAGGCCGCGACCGCGTATGAGTATGCATCGATAGTCTCCGCACGGAGACGATTTGCGGTCTCCCTCACAAGCGGATGCCGATGATCGATGGTCTCGTCAGCAGCGAGATAGGCTGATAGCTCGGGGACTTGCTGTGTCAGCTCCATGCGCGCAGAGCATACGGATGCGGCCGACCGGAAGGCAATCAATTTCCGGTCGGCCGCATACTCATACGACGAATCGCGCTACTTGGCCATCTCTTCCTTCAGCGCGAGAACGAAGGCGTCGACGTCGTCCTCCGTGGTGTCGAAGGCGCACATCCAGCGCACATCACCGGCGGCTTCGTCCCAGAAGTAGAAGCGGAAGCGCTTCTGGAGCCGTTCGCTCACCTCGTGGGGCAGCCGTGCGAAGACGGCGTTGGCCTGCACCGGGTGGAGGATCTCCACGCCGTCGACCGCACGGACGCCCTCGGCGAGCCGCTGGGCCATGGCGTTGGCGTGGCGGGCGTTGCGGAGCCACAGGTCCCGGGCAAGCAGCGCCTCCAGCTGCACCGACACGAAGCGCATCTTCGAGGCGAGCTGCATGGACAGCTTGCGCAGGTGCTTCATCGCCCGTACGGCGTCCGGGTTGAGGACGACGACGGCCTCACCGAACAGCGCCCCGTTCTTGGTGCCGCCGAAGGAGAGGACATCGACCCCGACCGCGTTGGTGAACGTGCGCATCGGTACGTCCAGCGACGCCGCGGCGTTGGCTATCCGCGCCCCGTCGAGATGGACCTTCATGCCCCGCTCGTGGGAGTGCTCGCAGATGGCACGGATCTCGTCGGGCGTGTAGACCGTCCCGAGTTCGGTGTTCTGCGTGATGGACACGACCTGAGGCATGGCCCGGTGCTCATCGTCCCAGCCGTACGCCTGCCGGTCGATGAGCTCTGGGGTGAGCTTGCCGTCCGGCGTCGGCACGGTCAGCAGCTTCAGGCCCCCGACACGCTCCGGCGCACCACCCTCGTCCACGTTGATGTGCGCGGACTCGGCGCAGATCACCGCGCCCCAGCGGTCGGTCATCGCCTGGAGGGAGACGACATTCGCGCCCGTGCCGTTGAAGACCGGGAACGCCTCTGCGGTAGAGCCGAAGTGGCTGTGCATGACCCGCTGGAGGTGTTCGGTGTAGTCGTCCTCGCCGTAGGAGATCTGGTGACCGCCGTTGGCCAGGGCGATGGCCGCGAGAACTTCCGGGTGGGCACCCGCGTAGTTGTCACTGGCGAAACCGCGCACCTGCGGATCGTGGTGACGTCGCGCGTCGGTCCTTATGGTTGCGGGGTCAGCCACAGACGCTTTCCGTTCACTTCCGGGGCGGGCCGTTCCCACACGCCGGCGATGGCATCGGCCAGCTCCTTGACGTCGGTGAAACCCGCGAACTTCGCATTCGGGCGCTCGGCGCGCATCGCGTCGTGCACCAGTGCCTTGACGATCAGGATCGCAGCCGCCGTCTTCGGCCCTGCGTCGCCCCCCGCCTTA
Organism: Streptomyces sp. NPDC005262; assembly: GCF_042872425.1. Lineage (NCBI taxonomy): Bacteria > Bacillati > Actinomycetota > Actinomycetes > Kitasatosporales > Streptomycetaceae > Streptomyces > Streptomyces sp. NPDC005262. Next base: position 182,364 of record NZ_JBIAKK010000016.1, on the reverse strand, counting down.
CGGAAGGCGTCGGCGAGCGCGAGGGTCCAGGCCTCGGCCGCAGCCTTCGACGCGGCGTAGGCGGCGTTGCCCGCGGTGGGGTGGCTCGCCCCGGCCGCGCTGATCAGCAGGAAACGGCCGCGGTCGCTGCGCAGCAGGCCGTCGTGGAATGCCAGCGAGGTGTGCTGCACGGTACGGATCAGCAGCTTCTCCAGCAGATCCCAGTCGGCGAGGTCGGTCTCGGCGAAGGTGGCGCTGCCGCGCCAGCCGCCGACGAGGTGGACCAGGCCGTCGATCCGGCCGAATTCCTTCTCGGTCTTGGCCGCCCATTCGCGGGTGGCGGCGAGGTCGAGCAGATCGACGGTGTCGCCGGTGACGGTGGCGCCACCGTGGGCGTACCGCGCGGCGTCGACGGCCTCGGCCAGCCGGGTGGGGTCCGCGTCCGAGGCGACCACGATCGCACCGGCGTCCGCGAGCCTGAGCAGCGTCGCGCGGCCGGCCGGTCCTGCGGCTCCTGCGACCGCGATGACAGCGCCTTCGAGCACGCCGTTGCCGTTGCCCGTGCCGTTTGCGTTCATGGCCATCGCCTCCTCGGTACGGGCGCTCACGCGGCTGCCTGCTCGGCGTGCGCGGCGGTGATCCCCTTGGTGGAGGCGATCACATGCTTCAGCTTCTTGGAGAGCGCCTCATAGAACATGCTCAGGGGAAACTCGTCCGGAAGCACGTCGTCCACGAGCTTGCGCGGCGGCTGCGTCAGGTCCAGGGCGTCCGGACCCTTGGCCCAGCGGGAGCCGGGGTGCGGGGCGAGGTAGGTCGCGACCAGGTCGTACGCGGCGAACCAGTGGACCAGCTTCGGGCGGTCGATGCCGTCGCGGTAGAGCTTCTCGATCTCGCCGCAGAGCTGGTTGGTGACCTGCGGGGCGCGGTCCCAGTCGATCTTCAGGGTGTTGTCGGTCCAGCGGATCACATCGTGCTTGTGGAGGTACGCGAAGAGCAGCTGGCCGCCGAGACCGTCGTAGTTGCGGACGCGCTCACCGGTGACCGGGAAGCGGAACATCCGGTCGAACAGCACGGCGTACTGCACATCGCGGCCCTGCGGGAAGCCGTCGGCCTGCAGCTTCACGGCCTCCTTGAAGGCGGTGAGGTCACAGCGCAGCTCCTCCAGGCCGTACATCCAGAACGGCTGACGCTGCTTGATCATGAACGGGTCGAACGGCAGGTCGCCGTGGCTGTGGGTGCGGTCGTGGACCATGTCCCAGAGCACGAAAGCCTGCTCGCAGCGCTGCTGGTCGCCGACCATGTCACGGATGTCCTCGGGCAGCTCGACCCCGAGCAGTTCGACGGAGGCCTCGGTGACGCGACGGAAGCGAGCGGCCTCGCGGTCACAGAAGATGCCGCCCCAGCTGAAGCGCTCGGGCGCCTCGCGCACGGCGATCGTCTCCGGGAAGAGCACCGCGGAGTTGGTGTCGTAGCCGGAGGTGAAGTCCTCGAAGGTGATGCCGCAGAACAGCGGGTTGTCATAACGAGTGGCTTCGAGCTCGGCGAGCCACTCCGGCCAGACCATCCGCAGCACGACCGCTTCGAGGTTGCGGTCCGGGTTGCCGTTCTGCGTGTACATCGCGAAGACGACCAGGTGCTGCAGGCCGTCGGCGCGGTTCCTGGCAGGCTGGAAGGCGAGCAGCGAGTCCAGGAAGTCCGGCACGCCGAAGCCGTCGTCCGCCCAGCGACGCAGGTCCATGACAAGGGCGCGGTGGTACGCGGCGTCGTGCGGGAGCAGCGGGGCAAGCTCCTCGATCGCGGCGATCACCCGGTCCAGCGTCGCCCGGACGGTGGCGAGGGAAGGCGCGCCGTCGGCGTCGAAGTCGATCGAGCCGTCCTTCGACTGCCAGGGGCGGATCTCCTCCACGGCATTCTTGAGCGCAGGCCAGGCCGGCTGCTCAACCACCCGCTGGGCAGCAGTTATCGCGCCGGCGGCGGCATCGTGCACAAGAATTTCCGTCATCACACTTCCTCCACGGGAGAACCTCGCGTTAAGCAACCGTATCCGTGTGCGGTTCCTCGAGACAAGTGGGCCCCAGAAAATTATCCTGCCGACCCCCCATGGTCACCGCTATTTTTCCTGTCGTACCCCACTCCCGCGACGGCTTCCGTCGGCCGGACGAGAGGTGTGGCGCCTCCGCCTCACACGCCTGTTCGTTCGGACCGCGCACGGCGCGCCCACGCACGAGTGACACGGCTCGCGGCACACCTGCCGCCGGCGGTAGGACGGACTGCATTCCACCCCCGCCGCCTGCCGTACCGCCCCCTGTCGCATCACCCACCCAACGGAAGAGATTCCGCGTGAGCATCCGTGCCGTCCTGGTCGCAGCCGTCATCACGGGGTTCCTGCTCGGCGCCGCCGAGATCCAGAGTCACGGCGCCACTCCCCCGCGCGGGGCCGCCCACCTCCTCGCGCCGGGTCGCTAGGCTGCCGAATGCCGAATTGCCGCAAGGCTGTAGTGCCGTACTGCCGCGTGGGTAGGAGCAGCACGCGGGGAGCCGCCGTCGACGGAAGCGAGATTGCCTTGACTTTTCTCACCATCGGTCACCGCGGGGTGATGGGTGTCGAGCCGGAGAACACTCTGCGGTCGTTCGTCCACGCCGAACGGGCCGGAATGGACGCCATCGAGCTGGACCTTCATCTCAGCAAGGACGGCGCGCTCGCCGTCATGCACGACGCGGAGGTGGACCGTACGACCGACGGCACGGGCCTGATCGCCGAGAAGACCCTCGCCGAGCTGCGTGAACTCGATGCCGGGCAGGGCGAGCGGGTGCCCGTCTTCGAGGAGGTGCTCGACGCCGTGCGCTCCCCCGTGCAGGCGGAGATCAAGGATGTGGCGGCCGCCCGGGCACTGGCCGAAGTGATGCTGCGGCGCGATCTCGTCGACCGGGTCGAGGTGCTGTCGTTCCACGACGAGGCGGTCGCCGAGATCGCCCAACTCGTGCCGGGGGTGCGGACCGCGCTCGTCGCCAGCCGCTGGAAGAGCGATGTGGTGGACCGGGCCAAGGCGGTGGGCGCGGCGACGCTCGTGCTGAACATCCGCCGCCTCACCCTGGAGGTCGTCGAGCAGGCGCACGCCGAAGGTCTGAAGGTCATCGGCTGGGTGGTGAACACCCAGGATCATCTGCGCCTGGCTCGCGGCCTGGGGCTGGACGGCGGGACCACCGACTTCCCGGAGATCCGCCGCGCCGGCCGCTTCACGGCGTAGTCGCGGTTCGTGGCACTGCCGGTCGTCCTTGTCCACCGCGTGCGGCCAGTCGTACCGGGTACTGCTAGACGTCCTTCAGATCCTTGATCAGCAGTTCGAAGGCGAGATCGTCACGCTGCGGGATGCCGAAGCGTTCGTCGCCGTACGGGAAGGGGGTCAGCTTTCCCGTACGGCGATAGCCGCGGCGTTCGTACCACGCGATCAGCTCCTCGCGCACCGAGATCACGGTCATGTGCATCTCGGTCGCGCCCCAGCTCTCCCGGACGGTGCGCTCGGCCTCGGCGATGATGATCTTGCCGAGGCCGCCGCCCTGCAGCTCGGGGCGGACCGCGAACATCCCGAAGTAGGCGGCCTCACCGCGGTGTTCCAGCTGACAGCAGGCGATCGGCTCGCCGTCCCGTTCCACCACGAGCAGCCGGCTGCCGGGGGTGTCGACGACCTGACGGACCCCGTCCGGGTCCGTCCGCTGCCCGTCCAGGATGTCCGCCTCGGTGGTCCACCCGGCCCGGCTGGAGTCCCCCCGGTACGCCGACTCGATCAGCGTCACGAGTGCGGGCACATCGGCGTCTGTCGCGTCGCGGAAGGTCAGCTGTCCCGAGTCACGGGGCGGGGCGGTGTCCATGGTGAGGCTCTCCGTTTCTCTGCTGGGCCGTGCCGCAGCAGCGTAACCCGGAGCTCTGTGCCCAAGGGATGTCCCGTGATCCCTGGTGGATCAGCGTGCGGCGTCGGATGCTGTGCATCAAGGCGGAGGGGCGTCCTCGTACCGGGCGTACTCGGGCGTTCCGACGACGCGGCGAGGTCCCGCGGCTGTCGTCGCGCGTCCGCCGGGGATCACGGGACAGCCCTTAGGGTCTGGCCCATGGTGCATGTGCTGAGCAGCAGGGTCCTGTTGAGCCCGACGGATCCCGAGCGGTCACGGGTGTTCTACGGAGAGGTCCTCGGGCTCCCGGTGTACCGGGAGTTCGGCACCGGTCCCGAGCGGGGCACGGTCTACTTTCTCGGCGGTGGCTTCCTCGAGGTCTCCGGGCGCTCCGCGACGCCGCCCTCGCCCGCGCTGCGGCTGTGGGTCCAGGTCGCGGACGTCCAGGCGGCGTACGAGGAAGTGTCGGCCCGCGGCATCGACGTGGAGCGGCCACCGGTGCGCGAGCCGTGGGGGCTCGTGGAGATGTGGATCTCCGATCCCGACGGGGTCCGGATCGCGGTCGTCGAGGTGCCCGCGGACCACCCGTTGCGCTTCCGGCCCTGATCCCTCGACGGCGCGGAAGTGGTGTTTCCTTACGGCGAGTTCCTGCCACGCGCTCCCCGCGTACATCCGTGCGCCGCGTACGACCTGCCCGGCCGGGGCATCGACTAGTCGACACCGACGTCGTACGTCCTGGGGAGGTGCACTGTGCACGGACCGGCGATGTCCAGTTGGCTGCTGATGGCGTTGTGCGGGGTGACGGGCGCGTACTGCCTGCTGCGGATGCGCGGCGGGACGCAGGAGGAGCGCAGAACGGCGCGCGCGGAGGCCCTGATGGGCTTCGGCATGGCGGCCATGGCGGTGCCCGCCGCGGTGGTCACGCCGCCCACGTGGGGATGGGCGGTGTACGTGGTGCTGTTCGGCGGGGCCGCGTTACGCGCCCTGTGGTTCGCCCGGCACAAGGGTCACCATCTGCACCATCTGGTGGGCTCGCTGGCGATGGTCTACATGGCGGTGGTGATGGCGGCGCCCGGCAGTGGCGCGGCGGCGCACGGGGGGGCCACCGGGCACGGCGGGCATCAGATGGCACAGGTCGCCGGGGGACTGCCGCTGCTGACCGGGCTGCTGCTGGTCTACTACGCCGCCTATGTGCTGCGGTCCGGGGCGCGGCTGATACCGGTCGCCGCCATGGTCGGCGCGGGCGGCGGGCCGACCGGGGGCACCTGGGGCGCACGGCCCGAGCTCGCGCTGGCCTGCAGGCTGACCATGGGGATCGCCATGTTCGCGATGCTGCTCACGTTGTGAGACAGGAGGCCCGGCGATCCGTGGCGTACGTCACTTGCCGAGCGCAGCCATACCCGTGGGTAGTGCGGCGCTCATAGGCTGACGCCATGTTGGTCTCGCTTGCGCTGCTGCTGCTCGGTGCACTGGCCGCCGTCGTGACCCCGCGGCTGATGGCGCGGGCCGAATGGCCGGAGCGCGAGCCCGTCGTGGCGCTGTGGGTGTGGCAGTGCGTGGTGGCAGGGGTGCTGCTGTCCTTCGGGCTCTCCATGACCTTCAGCGCGGCCGCCGCCTGGCAGGCGGTACGTGGGCAGGTGTTCGCGCCCGCACCCCGTGCCGTGGTGGAGGCATACGCACTGGCCGCGTACGGGCCGTGGTCCGCCGTCATCGCCGTACTGCTGGCGCTCGGCGGCGTCTGGAGCGGTGCGATGCTGACCCGGGAGATCCGCCGGGCACGGCTGCGGCGCAGGCGGCGCCGGGCCGAACTGCTGGTCCGTTCCCCGTTGATGCCCGGCGAGGAGGCCGGCAGCGGTCCGCTCGTGGTGCTGGAGGGCGAACGTCCGGACGCCTGGTGGCTGCCGGGGGCTGCACCCCAACTGGTCATCACCACCGCGGCACTTGGCCGGCTGAAAGGCCGCCAGCTGGATGCGGTGCTCGCTCATGAGCAGGGGCACGCCCGGGCACGGCACGACTGGCTGCTGCACTGTTCCGCGGCGCTTGCGACGGGGTTCCCGCAGGTCCCGGTGTTCGCCGCGTTCCGCGACGAGATGCACCGGCTGGTCGAACTGGCCGCCGACGACGTTGCGTCGCGGCGCTACGGACGGCTGACGATCGCTCTGGCGCTGGTCGAACTGAACGAGGACCGGGGCGTGTTCGGCCCGTCCCCGACGCCGGACGCGCAACTGCCGCTGCGGGTGAACCGGCTGCTGTCCCCGGTGGAGCGGCTGACCGCCGGACGCCGGTTGCGGCTGACCGCGGCGGCCGCCCTGGTGCCGGTGGTGCCGCTCCTGGTGGCCTTCGTGCCGGGACTCCGCGCGCTGGGATAGCCGGTGCGGCGATCCGTCCGCGAAGATCGCCCCATGCGTTCCCCCTCACCACCGCTTTCCCCGCCGGACCGCCCGCCCGCCGCCGTACCGGCCCTCGGGACGGCCGTCGTCTGCGGATCCCTCGCCCTGGTGCTGTCGATCCTGGTCACCGTGGGCTGGTCCCCGCTGATGTCGCTGGACCGTACGGTCGCCGACGAGCTGCACCGGCGGGCGGTGACGGAGCCCGGACTCGTCCACGCCAACCGGATCCTGACGGACTGGGTGTGGGATCCCTGGACGATGCGTGCCCTGATCGCCGTCGCCGTGGTGGGGCTGTGGTGCCGCGGCGCCCGGCTGCTCGCGGGATGGGTGGCGGCGACGAGCCTGCTCGCCACCCTGCTGCAGCAGGGGCTGAAGGCTGCCGTGGGCAGGGAGCGGCCTCGGTGGCCGGACCCGGTGGACTCCGCCCATTACGCGGCGTTCCCGTCCGGACACGCCATGACGGCCGTGGTGAGCTGCGGCCTGTTGCTATGGCTGCTGCGCCGGCACGGCGCGGGGCGGCGGGTGTGGTGGGCGGCTCTCACGGTGGCGTGGGTTTCGGGGATCGGGGTGGGGTTGACCCGGCTCTACCTGGGGGTCCACTGGCTGACCGATGTGCTCGGCGGCTGGCTGCTCGGGGCGGCGGTGGTCGCCTTCTCGATCGCCGCGTTCGCACGGTACGAGGACCGTGGGCGGGACGGCACGGGCGGGGCGGGCTTGCCGCGTCGTCCCTGAAGCGGCAAGTATCGGTCCCATGGTCTTCAAGGGCGCGCTCTTCGATTTCTCCGGGACCCTCTTCCGTGTCGAATCGGTCCGGTCCTGGCTGGGCGCGGTCCTCGCCGAGCGGGGGGCGACCGTGGCCGACGAGGACTTCGACCGGTACGTGGAGGGGCTGACGACTGCCGGGGCGCTGCCGGGCGGCCCGGACCCGGAACGCGTGCCCGACCGGTTGGCCGAGGTGTGGGCCACCCGTGACGAGAGCGCGGAACGGCACCGGGCGGCGTACACCGGGCTGGCCCGCCAGGTCCGCCTGCCGGATCCCGGGCTGTACGACGCGCTGTACGACCGGCACAAGTCACCGGCGGCGTGGCGCCCGTACCGGGATGCGGCCGAGGTGCTGGGGGCGCTGCACTCGAGCGGGGTCCGGATCGGCGTGGTCAGCAACATCGGCTGGGACCTTCGACCGGTCTTCCGCGCCCACGGTCTGGACGCCCTTGTCGACGCCTACGTCCTGTCGTACGAGCACGGGATCCAGAAGCCGGACCCACAGATTTTTCACATCGCCTGCACGCTTGTCGGACAGAATCCCACGCATGTGGTGATGGTCGGCGACAGCCGACACGCGGACGGTGGAGCGGCGGCACTGGGGTGCGAGGTGCGCTTCGTGGACCATCTGCCTGTGGAGCAACGGCCGGACGGACTGCGGGAGCTCGGGTTGGTTCCATGATCCGGACACGGAGACATGTGAGAGATGTCCCTGACGCCCAATGGGTCGGATTGTCACATCGGGGCCTTAGCCTGTAGGCATGTCCCGTTCTCCGCACTCCTCCAATTCCATGCGTTCCGCCGCAGTGGTGAATGAAGAGATTCGTGACCTGTGGCAGCGCTCCGGCGGATGTCTTTCACCGGACGACGAGCAGGAGTACCAGCGACTGCTGGTGGAGTGGGCCGCGGTGACCGGCGGGAGTGCGAGGTCTGCCGCCTGACGACCCGACCGACTGGGCCATTCACTGTGCAGCCGCCCTCGGCGCGTCGCACCCTGGAGGCATGAATTCTCCCCCGATCGTGATTTTCGGCCCATCTCCCTCCGGCGGGCGCCGCGTCACCGTGCAGCGTGACGGGCGGTTCCAGATCCTGGGGCTGGCCCATTCCGATCACGATGTGATCGTCTTCCTGGAAGGTGCGGGGCTCGACGACCCCGAGCACATCCTCGACAGCCCCGAATGGGTCGAGTGGCGCGGCGGGCGGGCCCACAGGTACGAAGCCGCGTAAGGAACAGCCGATTCCGGCGATCCCCTGCGTCGCCGGAATCAGGCAGCCACCCCGGTCGACCGGGTCCGCCGGGCACCGGCCGGGGGCCGCACTGATGGCGGACGGCATGAACCGGTCAACGCAGAGGTACAGCATGCGCCCGCGCCGGACGCCGGTCAACGAGGCGTCGCACCACAGTTGGCGGCCGAGTGCCGCCGGGCGGGAATCCGCCCGGCGGCACTCGGCGTGAGCATGCGGTCCGGCAATGCCTGCGCGCCGGGTCAGTGGTCGAAGTAGTCCGGCTGCGTCTGCACGTTGAGCTCCGGCATCCGAACCCGCTTCGCGGGGTCGGTCCGCCGGTCGTCGAGCTTCAGCACGTCGAAGCCCTTGGCGATGTCGTTGGAGTAGATGTAGCCGTTGTAGTAGTACGCCGACCAGGGGCCGGCCGTGGTGACGGCGTCCAGACTGACGGGCCCGCGCTCGAAGTAGGCGATCTCCTTCGGCGCCGAGGAGTCGGTGAAGTCCCATACCGAGACTCCACCCTGGTACCAGGCCTGGACCATCAGGTCGCGGCCCTTGACCGGGATGATCGAACCGTTGTGGGCGACACAGACCTCGGTGGCGGCCTGCGGGCGGTCGATCTTGAAGTAGCTGCGGAAGACCAGCTTGCGGTGGTCTCCCCTGCCGACGATGTCGTAGATGCCGTCGGCGCCGCGCTTCGGCCCGATCTCCTCGTTGCAGGTGGCGGCGCCACCGCCGCCGAGCTCATCGGTGAAGACGACCTTGTCCGCCTTCTGGTTGAACGTCGCCGAGTGCCAGAACGCGAAGTTCACGTTGTCCTGGACCCGGTCGATGATCTTCGGGTTCTCCGGATCCTTGATGGAGAACAGCAGGCCGTCGCCCATGCAGGCGCCGGCGGCCAGGTCCTTCGAAGGCAGCACCGTGATGTCGTGGCAGCCGGTCGTCTTGGAGACTCCCGGGTTGGTGGGCGCACCCGGGTTACCGCCGTCCGGGAAGAGCACCGGGAAGTTCACGATCGCGGCCTTCTCGGGCGACTTGCGCGGCACCTTGATGACGGAGATCCCGTCGTGCGGCGGCTGGCAGTCGGGGAACGTCTCGCTCGGCGAGTACGAGGACACGTACACGTACACGCTGCTGCGCTCCGGAACCAGCGTGTGGGTGTGCGAGCCGCACGCGGTCTCGACGGCGGCGACGTACTTCGGGTTGCGCTTGTCACTGATGTCGAAGATCTTCATGCCCTCCCAGGAGGACTTCTCCGTGGCGGGCTGGGTGGTGCTGGCGCACGAGTTGTCGCTGCGCGAGGAGTCGGTGGACAGGAACAGCAGGTTCCCGGAGACCGAGACGTCGTTCTGTGATCCGGGGCAGAGGACCTGGGCGACGGTCTTCGGGGACTTCGGGTTACTGATGTCGAAGATCCGGAAGCCGTCGTAGTTCCCGGCGAAGGCGTACTTCCCCTGGAACGCCAGGTCCGTGTTGAGGCCCTTGAGCGCGTCCTTCGGGATGTTCGCCAGCGGGGTGATGTTGTCGCTGTGGACGATCTCGTCCACGCCGGGTATCTCGCCGTCCTGGATGGCGGCCGCGGCCACAGCTTCCTGGCTCGCGGAGAGACCGGCACCGGTGGCTGGGTGATCACCGGGGTCGGGTGTCGCGGCCGCTGGTCCGGCCATCAGCAGAGTGGCGAAGAGCCCGGCGGCGGCTGCCGCCACACCCAGACGTCTGCGCCGCACTCGGGTGGTGTGCAACGAAGTCACTGCGTCCTCCCCTGTACCAATGCGTGGTTGAACGGTTGACTGACCCCGGCAGTATCGTCCTTCCCATGGGTATCCCAACAGATGGCAACAGGAACGTAATGAAAGTTCCCGCCACCTGAGATCGCGCAAGTGCGCCGAACGATTTGCAACCACCCCATATACCGATGGAGACAACCTTGTTGATATACCGTCAGGTGGAGCAGATGCGCAGATCCCTGGTCGTCGCCGTCGTCGCGGCCGCCACGCTCTCACTCGGCGCGTGCGATGCGGGCGGCGGAGACCATGACGCGAAATCACGGGCAGGCGGGGGCCCTTCGGTCGTGGCACCGGGCAAGCCCGGCGAGCCTGCGCAGACGCTGTCCGCCGAGGAAGCGGCGAAGGCCACCGTCGACGACACCCCCAACTCGGCGGACTTCCGCTACGTACAGCTGATGATCCAGCACCACGCCCAGGCCCTGGAGTTGACGGCGCTGGTGCCGTCCCGTTCCTCGTCCATCCCGGTCAAGCGGCTCGCCGAGCGCATCTCCGCCGCCCAGAAGCCGGAGATCGGTGCCATGGAAGGATGGCTCAAACACAATGGCGGCGAGAAGCGTGCGGGTGGCCACGACCATGCCGGGATGCCCGGCATGGCGTCGCAGGCGCAGCTGAAGCAGTTGCGCGCGGCCGAGGGCAAGGCCTTCGACGAACTCTTCCTGAAGCTCATGATCACCCACCACCAGGGAGCGATCACGATGGCGACCGAGGCCCTCGCGGAGGGGAACAACGTTCTGGTCGAGGAGATGGCGGGCGACGTCGTCGCCCAGCAGACGGTCGAGATCGACCGGATGCGCGCACTGACCTGACGCGCCGCGCGGCCGCGTCTCTCCCCTGCCCCGCCGACCGGTGCGATGCTGGAGGCACACTCCGGGAAGAGGTGCACCGTGCTCCGTGTCGCCGTCGTCGGCTCCGGGCCCAGCGGGGTCTATACCGCGCAGTGTCTGGTCCAGCAGTCCCGGGTGCCCGGTGTCCGGGTGGACGTGCTGGACCGGCTGCCCTGCCCGTACGGCCTCGTGCGTTACGGCGTCGCCCCCGACCACGAGAAGATCAAGTCGCTGCAGAACAGTCTGAGGACCGTCCTGGAGCACGAGCGGATCACCTTTCTCGGCAACGTCCAGGTGGGCGGGGAGGCACTGCCGCCCGATCGGCTGGGCGAGCTCTACCATGCGGTGGTCTACTGCGTCGGGGCGGCGACCGACCGCGGTCTCGGCGTTCCCGGCGAGGATCTGCCCGGCAGCCACTCGGCGACCGAGTTCGTCTCCTGGTACAGCGCGCACCCCGATTCGGCAGCCGGCAACTTTGCTCTGCAGGCCCGTTCGGTCGTGGTGATCGGGGTCGGCAACGTGGCGGTCGACGTGGCGCGGATCCTCGCGCGCAGCGCCGAGGAGCTGCGGCCCACCGATGTCCCGCACCCGGCGCTCGGTGCGCTGGCCGGCAGCCAGGTGCGCGAGGTGCACATGGCGGGCAGGCGCGGACCGTCCCAGGCCAGGTTCACCACCAAGGAGCTGCGCGAGCTGGGCGGGCTGCCGGGAGCGCGGGTCGTGGTGGACAGCGCGGAGCTGGCCCGCGATCCGGCCTACGCCTCCGCCGGGGCGCCGACGGATTCACCGGTGCCGCTGCCGGCGGTGGCGCGGCGCAATATCGAGGTGCTGCGCGGGTGGGCGGAGGCCGATGTCCCTGCCGCCGGGCCTGACCCGGTGCGCACGATCCACCTGCGGTTCTTCCTGCGCCCGGTCGAGCTCCTCGAACGGGACGGGCGGGTCGCCGGGGTGCGGTTCGCGCGTACCGCACCGGACGGCGGCGGGGGCATACAGGACACCGGTACCTACGAGGAGATCGACGCCCAGCTCGTGCTGCGGGCCGTCGGCTACCGCGGGCTGCCGCTGCCCGGTCTGCCGTTCGATCCGGCCCGCGGCACCGTGCCCCATCTCGCGGGGCGGGTGCTGCGCGACGGGGTTCCGTCGCCCGGCGAGTACGTCGCGGGGTGGATCAAGCGGGGGCCGACCGGAGTGATCGGCTCGAACCGGTCGTGCGCGAAGGAGACGGTCGAGTCGCTGCTGGACGACGCGCCACTGCTCGAGGGGCGGCCGGCGGCCCCCGATCCGGTGGCCGCGATGCGGGCGTGGGGACTGCGGCCGGTGGAGTGGGACGGCTGGCAGTCGATCGAGCGGGCGGAAGCGGCACTGGGGCGGTCGCTCGGCCGTGGGCCCGTGAAGATCCCCGACTGGGCGGGACTGCTGGAGGCCGCACACAGCGACCGGCACTGAATCGAGGACCGTGGACGGACCCGCGCGCTGTCAGCCTTCGCCCAGCCGGTCCGCCTGCCGGGTCGCGGCGGCGAGAACGCTGTCGAGCAGTCCGGGGAAGAGTGCGTCCAGGTCGGCGCGGCGCAGCCCGTTCATCTTGGCGGTGCCCCGGTAGGTCTGGCTGATGATGCCGCTCTCCCGCAGCACCCGGAAGTGGTGCGTGGTCGTGGACTTGGACACCGGCAGTTCGATACGGGAGCAGGTGAGCTCGCCCTCGGCGGCGGCCAGCTCGCGGACCACCCGCAGCCGCATCGGGTCGGAGAGCGCGTGGAGCACCGCCTCGATGCGGATCTCCTCACGTGCCGGGTGGGCCAGCACGCGGGCACCGGTGCCCGGGGTGGCGGTGCCACTCGCGGCGGTGGCGCTGGTCGCGATCACGTCGGCTCCTGTCGTCGCTTCGTCCGGAACCCCCATGGTACGAGACTCATCGTACTTTGCCGCGCATCGCACCACGGGCACGGGACCGGCTGAACAGATCCTTCGCCCCTTGAACGAGAGCGGGCGCTCCGCCGACGTCACACATGAGGCGGGGCCACCATGCGCACCGCCTCTCGTACAACCGGGCCACCCTGCGGTCAGCCGCTGAGCAGGTCCGGGTTTCCGGCGAGAGAGGCGAGATGGCCGGCCGGATCGGCGATGAGTCTGCGGGCGGCCAGGTCGAGCATGCCCGCCACGCCCGTCACCTCCGCCGCGACCGTGCCGTCCTCCTTGATGATCTTCTGCATCACCTCGAAGGTCTTCCCGCTGCCGTAGACGAACTGACAGGTCACCCGCACCTGTTCGCCGCCGCGCAGCTCCCGCAGGAACTTCACCGTCACTTCGAGCGCGACCGGACCCACGCCGCTGGCCAGCAGTTTCTCCTGCGGCAGGCCGGCGGCTCGCAGCAGCTCCCACCGGGCGTGCTCGGCGTACTGGAGATAGACGGCCTGGTTCAGATGTCCCTGTGTATCGAGCTCGTAGCCGCGCACCGTCACGTCGACAAAGAAGGTCATGGACATCGCAACATCGCTGCGCAGTCCGTCATTCCCGGGGCGGGGACTTCCGAAACCGCCACACCCGGGAGCTGCGCTCCGTGAGCTTCGGCTCGAACTTCCGGACCGCTAGGCATGGTTGGTGATCGCACGGCTTCGCCAGCTTGGTAAGAAATTTTCGGCAATAGGTAGTGCAGTGCAACTCAATGACGCGCTACCTTTCGCCTGCCTTGCCCACGGCGGCGCCGCACGGCGGTGCGAGCCGACCCCGTGGTCCGGGTGAAAGGCGCATGTCCTGTCCATCCCAGAAGCCGACCTGGAGTGCCATGAGACTGCCCGGACCACCACGAGCACGCCTGCGCGCCGCGACCACGGTGCTCACCGCGCTGGCCGCACTGAGCACCGCCGCCCTGGCCACCGCCGCAGCACCGGCCGACGCCGCCGACGGCGCCAAGGATGTCTCCTACCGGGGCTATCACATACGTGTGCCCAGCAGTTGGCCGGTCATCGACCTGGCCGCGCAGCCGGACACCTGTGTGCGCTTCGATCACCACGCGGTCTACCTCGGCCACGCCACCGACGCCGGTCAGGCCACCTGTCCGGCCGGGCTGGTCGGCCGCACCGAAGCGCTGGTGATCGAGCCCCTGGACGCGACCGGCCGGAAGTCGGTGGACGGCTCCACCCGCATCGCGCCCAAGGGCGCCGCCAGGGCCGCGTCTCCGCGGACCGGCGGTACCCCGTCCGGGCGGATACGCCAGGCTGTGCCGGCAGCCGGAGTGCTGGTCACCGCCTCGGTGGGCACGGACGATACCGCCGCGCAGACCATTCTGGACAGCGCCGACCTGGACGCCGACGCCGAGGCGGTGACCCTGTCCGCAGCCCCGGCGGGCCGGGCCGAGGCCATGTCCGCGTCCGCCGTCGCTGCACAGCCCGGCACGTACACGGGGCTCGGCTTCGATCCGTGCGCCGCACCGTCCGGCGCGCAGATGTCCGCCTGGTCCGCCTCGCCGTTCCGGGCCATCGGGGTGTACATCAGCGGCATCAGCGCCGCCTGCGACCAGCCGAACCTGACCGCGCCGTGGATCCAGACGCAGACCTCGGCGGGCTGGCACATCATCCCCATCCATGTGGGACTCCAGGCGCCGTGCAACTCCTTCAGCCACAAGGTGTCATCCACCCTCGCCACCGCCGCGAGCCAGGGTCACAGCGAGGCGCAGGAAGCCGTCGCCGCCGCTGCCGCGCTGGGGCTGCCGCAGGGCAGTGTGCTCTACGACGACATGGAGGCGTACGACCAGACCAACACCGCATGCAGCAACGCGGTGATGACCTTCCTCAGCGCCTGGACCGAGGAACTGCACACCAGCGGCTACCTCTCCGGCGTCTACACCTCCGCCACTTCCATGGCCGACCTGGCCGGGGAGTACACCACCGGCACCTACACGATGCCGGACCACATCTGGTTCGCCCGCTGGAACGGCAAGGCCGACAACGACGCCACGCCCTACGTACCCGACGAGTACTGGGCCGACCACCAGCGCATCCACCAGCTCAGCGGGGACACCGACGAGACCTGGGGCGGCGTGACCATCAACATCGACCGCGACTACCTGGACGTCGGCGAGGGACCGTTCGCCGGTTCCTGCACGGCGAGCCTCGACTTCTCGGCGTACGGATCGATTTCCGCGGGCGCCTCCGGCGGTCTGGTCAGCGCCGCCCAGTGCCTGCTGACGCGCCAGGGGTACTTCAACGGCACCGTGGACGGAGCCTTCGGCTCGGGCACCACGAGCGCCGTACAGTCCTTCCAGAGCGCCAAGTCGCTGCCGGTCACCGGCACCGTCGACTCGCACACCTGGACCGCCCTGCTGTCCGCGGGCACCAGGCCGACCCTCCAGTCCGGCTCCACCGGCACCGACGTCAAGCGCCTGCAGCGTGCGCTGATCGCGGCCCGCGGTCAGACGCTCTCCATCGACGGCGACTTCGGCCCGGCGACCACCACCGCGGTCAAGGCGTACCAGACCGCCCAGGGCCTGACCTCGGACGGGATCGTCGGCAATCTGTCCTGGTCCGCGCTGCAAGCCGGCAAGTGACCCCCGATCCATGGCGATTCAGACTCCTGGGAGAACCATGCCTGCATACAGAGACCTCCGCCGGGCCGGCCGCGGTCTCGCGGTCGCGGCGGCAGCGGGACTGCTCGCGCTGAGCACCGCGATGCCCGCGGCGGCCGCGACCATTCCCGCACGGACCAATCTGCTCTCCTCCGACTGCCCGAGCACCGTCAAGCAGGGCCAGCTGAGCGGCTGTGTGACCGAGCTTCAGACACTGCTCAACTTCGGCGGCGCCTCGCTGACGGTGGACGGCGACTTCGGCCCGGCGACGACTGCGGCGGTCCAGGCGTACCAGACCTCCAAGGGCCTCACCTCGGACGGTCTGGTGGGCCCGGCGACCAAGTCCGCGCTGTACTACGAGGACCCCACGGTCGCCATCGACCTGCGCACCCTGCGCTGCCCGGTGGACCTGGAGCCCAACGAGAACGACGGCTGCGTCACCGAGCTGCAGAACAAGCTCAACGCCCATGGCGCCTCGCTGACCGTGGACCATGTACTCGGCACCGGAACCACCGGCGCGGTACGCACCTACCAGTCCTCGGTGGGGCTGCCGGCCACCGGTGTGGTGGACCCCGCCACCAAGGCGAAGCTGTACGGCGACCCGGCGCCTCAGCAGCCGACCGACCTCGGCTCGGGCCGCTACGCGGCGGTCGTCAACTTCGGCGAGCAGGCCGCCGGTCAGAACATCCAGTACGTCTGGGGCGGCGGCCACGAGGAGGACTTCGGTCCGTCGATCGGCATCTGTGACGGCTACGGCGGCTCGATCACACCGTGCCCGGCCGACAAGGAGGTGGGCCTGGACTGCTCGGGATTCGCCCGCTGGCTGTACTGGCGGGCGGGGGCCGGCGACATCGGCCAGACCACCAAGGACCAGGTGGTCAACCCGCGCTTCACCAAGGTCACCGCTGCCACCGCGATCCCTGGTGACCTGGTGTTCTTCGGCGGCTCGGCGGCGACCGTGCACCACGTCGGGGTCTACACCGGCACCGTGAACGGGGTGGCGATGATGGTCAACGCCCCGGAGACGGCCTCGTACGTGCGCGACGACACCATCGCTTCGCACAGCGACCTGCTCGGTTACTACCACCTCACCGGCTGACGCTCAGCGCGACTCAGCTCAGGCGGCCGGCTCCGCACGATGGGGGCCGGCCGCCGCGCCTTCGCCAGTGGATCTTCGTAAGTGGATCCCCATAAGTGGATCTTCGTAAATTTCTGCCGTTGCTATGGACTTTGACGCATGTCACTTACGAAGATGCACACCAGCCAATGCGCCTCCGCTGCATTCCCGTCCCCGCCAAAGGGAGTTGCCCCCTGTGAACGTGCGCATCCCGCGCAGAGCCGCCGCCACCCTCGCCGCTCTCGCCCTGCCGATCCTCGCGCTTCCCGTGCCCGCCGCCCAGGCCGACGGCGCCGGCACCACCCTCCGCGTGACGATGGACACCTCCGGAGTGGACACCCTCAACCCCTTCCTCGCGTACTTCGACGGCGCCCTGGACATCTTCGGCCAGGTCTACCCGTCGCTCAACTCGCTCCGCCCGGACGGCAGCGCGGCGCCCTACCTCGCCGACTCCTGGACCACCTCCGCCGACAAGCTCAGCTGGACCTTCAAGATCCACAAAGGTCTGAGTGGTCCGACGGCCGGCCGATCACGGCCGAGGACGCCGCCTGGACGCTGAACCTGATCATGACGAACGAGACCGCCGCCACCGCCAACGGCTCGCTGGTCCGAAACTTCGCCAAGGTCGAGGCCACCGACGCGAACACCCTGGTGATCACCACCAAGGATCCCCAGTCGAACATGCTGTACGTCTCCACCCCCAGCAGCATCCCGATCGTGCCCAAGCACATCTGGGAGAAGCACACCGGTGACCTGAAGAGCTTCAAGAACGACAGCTTCCCGCTCGTCGGTTACGGCCCCTGGAAGCTCGTCACCTACAAGACCGAGCAGTACGCCAAGCTCGACGCGAACAAGGACTTCTTCCTCGGCGCCCCCAAGTTCGACCACCTGCTCGAGCAGCAGTACAAGACCACCGACGCCGCGGTGGCCGCGCTGCGCAGCGGGCAGCTCGACTACGTCACGAAGATGAACTCCACCCAGTTCAAGGCCCTGCAGAGCGAGAAGAGCGTCACGGCCTTCCAGACGCCGGGCCACCACTGGAGCGCCATCGAGATCAACGCGGGGGCGAAGACCCGTAACGGGAAGGCGATCGGCACGGCGAATCCCGTGCTCGCCGACCAGGCTGTGCGCACCGCCATCGCCTACGCGACGGACAAGAAGACGCTGGTCAAGAAGGTACTCAACAACCTGGGCGCGCCTGGCGTGGGTTACCTGCCGCCCGCCTGGAGCCAGTGGGCGTGGACTCCCGAGCCCGGTGAGGCGACGCACTTCGACCCGGCCAAGGCCAACGCGCTGCTCGACGAGGCCGGTTACAAGAAGGGCAAGGACGGCATACGAACGGCCCCGAAGTCCGGCAAGAAACTGAATCTGCGCCTGGGTATCCACTCCGACAGCACCGGCGACGCGCAGATCTCGTCCTACGTCAAGGGCTGGCTCAAGGACATCGGCATCGAGGTCACCATCCAGCCGTTCGGCATGACCAAGCTGAACGACAACCTCGCCAAGGGCGACTGGGACATGCTGATGGACAGCTGGGGCACCGGCCCCGACCCGAGCTACATGCTCGGCATCCAGACCTGCGACACGCGCCCGCAGGACGACGGCACCAGCGGCTCCACCGACGCGTTCCACTGCGACAAGGAGTACGACAGGCTCTTCCAGGAGCAGATCAAGGCCTTCGATCCGGCCGAGCGCGCTCGGATCGTCGGTCAGATGCAGGACATCCTGTACCGGCACAACCAGGACATGATCCTGTACTACGACAACGGCCTGTACGCGGCCCGTACGGACACCGTGAAGGGCCTGGTCTCCGGCAAGGCCGATGCGGCAGGCGTGATGCCCACCCAGCTGACCTTCTGGAACTACGCCAAGGCCGCGCCGGCCGCAAAGAGCGCCGAGTCCTCCATGTCCACCGGGACCGTGGCCGCCGGTGTCGGTGCGGTGGCAGTGCTCGGCGTCGTCGGCGGGCTGGCGGTCCGCCGCCGCAAGGCCGGCGCGGGCGACCGGGAGTAGCCACCGCACCGGGTCGGCACCGAGGCCACCACGGCCTCGGTGCTCCGGCCGACGACAGAACCGCTGCGGTTGCGGGGCCCGAAGGGGCTCCGCAACCGCAGCGGTCCGAGGGATCGTACGGCCCGTCGGTGGCTCAGTCGTCCCAGCCCATGTAGACGGACTTGGACCAGGAGTAGAACTCGGTGGCCACGGCTCCCTGCTCCCGGAAGGTGTTGCTGGACGACTCCTTTACACCTCCGAAGGGCACGTTCAGGTCGAGTCCGGTCGTCGGGCGGTTGACCTTGATCACGCCGGCCCGGACCCGCGCGGCGAACCGCTGGGCGTGGGCGAGGCTCCGGGTGCACACGCCTGCGGCCAGCCCGTACCGGGAGTCGTTGACCAGCTCGATCGCGTCGTCGAGATCCTCGGCGACGAGCACGACCACCACAGGGCCGAAGATCTCGTCACGCGCGACGGCGCTGTCCCGGCCGACACCGGTGAGCACGGTCGGTGCCAGCATCAGACCGTGGGGGGTGTCACCGCCGGCTGCGACGGTCCCTCCCTCGTCGCGGGCTCGCTCGATCGCCGCCGCGATACCGGCGAGCTGTTGCTCGCTGACCACCGGACCCATCAGCGTGCCGTCGTCCAGACCGTTGCCCGGACGGTAGCGCTCCGCCTGCTTGGTGAGCGCCGCGACGAAGGCCTCGTACACGCCCGGAGTACAGATGACCCGGGAGGACGCGGTGCAGGCCTGTCCGGTGAGGGCGAAGCCGCCGGCCGCGGCGATCTGTGCGGCCTGCTCGACGTCCGCGTCGTCGAGCACCACCAAGGCGTTCTTGCCGCCCATCTCGACCTGCACCCGGCCGCGTCGCTCGTGGACGGTGCGCTCGATGTGCATACCCACCGTCGTGGACCCGGTGAACGACACCGCCGCCACCCGGGGGTCGGTCACCAGCGCTTCACCGACGACCGGTCCGGCGCCGTGCACCACGTTCAGCACGCCGGCCGGCAGACCCGCCTGCACCAGCGCATCCGCGAGGTGACGGGTCGACACCGGGGTGAGCTCGGCGGGCTTGAGGACCACCGCGTTGCCCGCGATCAGTGCCGGCGCCGTCTTCCATGCCGGGATGGCGATCGGGAAGTTCCACGGCGTGATCAGTCCGACCACGCCCAGCGCCTCACGGCGGGTGTGCACCAGAGTGTCGGGCTGCGAGCTGGGCAGCGTCGGGCCGCCGAGCCGCCAGCCCTCGGAACCGAAGAAGCGGAACACATCGATCGCCCGGCGGACTTCGCCCCGCGCCTCGGCCAGCGTCTTGCCTTCCTCCCGCACCAGGTCACGGGCGATCTCCTCGTGACGGCCACGCAGAATCTCCGCCGCGTCCATCAGGATGGCGCCGCGCGCGGGTGCGGGCAGTGCCGCCCAGCCCGGCTGGGCATCGCAGGCCGCCGTGACCGCGGCGTCCACGGCATCCGCGCCCGAGGCCGGTGAGACGGACACCAGGTCGGACGGGTCCGCGGGATTGCGACGGGCGAAACCGTCACCGGGGAAGTCCTTGCCACCGATCAGGTTGCTGATCCGATGCACAGTGCTCATGATTTTGTGGTCCTTCATCGGGTGGGTTCCGGCCGGTCACAGGCTGCGGACGAGGCCGCCGTCGCACCGCAGTGCCGTTCCGGTGACGTATGAGGCGGGCGCGCTGCAGAAGAAGGCCGCTGCCGCCGCGAACTCCTCCGGGGTGCCGTACCGGCCGGCGGGGATGGCGGCCCGGGAGTCGGCCGTGACGTCGGCGACCGGCCGCTGCTCCCGCTCGGCGCGCGCGGCGTCGAGCTGCGCGACCCGGTCGGTGGCGATCCGGCCCGGCAGCAGCAGGTTGACGGTGACTCCGTCGCGGGCGACCTCGGCCGCGAGGGTCTTGAGGTAGGCCGCGAGGGCGGCCCGGCCGGCGTTGGACAGCACCAGGCCGGCCAGCGGCTCGGCGACACCGCTGGAGCCGACAGCGAGGATCCGCCCCCAGCCGCGCTCCCGCATGCCGGGCAGCACCTGTGCCACCAGACGTTGTTGGGCGAGCAGGAGCGAGTCCACGGCCGATCCGAGGTCCGTGCCGGCGCCGTCGAGGTCGACGGCGCGGCCGGGTTTCGGGCCCGGGCCGTTGAGCACCAGGATGTCGGGGTCGCCGTACGCCGCGCGGGCGGCTTCGATCAGTTGCCGTGGCCCGTCCGGTGCGGTGAGGTCGGCCTGGACGCCCACGGCCTCGGGCAGCCCGGCGGCGATCTTCTCGGCCAGGTCACCGCGCCGTCCGGCGACGACGACAGCGGCCCCTTCGGCCGCGAGCGCCTCGGCCACCGCGCGGCCCAGGCCACCGGTGGAGGCGGCGACGACAGCGGTACGTCCACGGATTCCGAGATCCATCACCGCACCCCCTTCTGCAGAGCGGTCAGGACGGGCTCCAGGTGCCGCTCCAGTTGCGGGAGGAGCGACTCCGGCATGGCAGCGGCCGGCGGCCTCACGCCGGACTCCATGACCAGCCCGCGACGCCGGATCGCCTCCTTGCGGACGGCCAGTCCGATTCCCGCCTGGGCCTCGAAGTTGACCAGCGGCAGATACGGCAGATACGCCTCGCGGGCGGCGTCGTAACCGCCGCTGCGCCAGGCTTCGACGCAGGCGACCAGGCCCTCCGGGCAGGAGAAACCGGTCATCGCGCCGGCGGCCCCGGCCGCCAGCTCGTCCAGCAGACCGAGCCCCCCGAGGCCGCCGAAGACGGGCACATCGGTCCGGGCGGTCAGGACCGCGACGGCCGCCGGGGTCGGCGGGGCCTCGGCCTTCACACCGACCGCCGAAGGGACTGCCTGTACGGCGAGGACCAGGTCGGCCGTACGGATGGCGACCTTGCTGGCCTCCGGGTAGTCCTGGACGACGATGCCGGCGCCGGTGGCGTCGTGCACGGCGTTCAGGTGCGCGGAGACGACGCGCGGGTCCGGGGAGTTGACCTGAACCATGAGCCCGGCGAGGCGGTCCCCGACCACCTCGCGTACCAGCCGGGCCTCCTCGATCACCGGTGCCGTGGCGAGTCCGGTGACACCGACGACGAGCGGCAGTTCCACGGATGCGGCGACCACCTCCAGCACCGTGCGGCGCTCCTCGGCGGACAGCCGGGCGGCCTCGCCGAAGACGCCGAGCACGGTGAGGCCGGTGACACCGATCCCCTCGTAGTGCTTGACCAGCCGGGACAGGCTGGTCCCGTCGACCTCCAGGGACGGGCCGAGGAACGGTGTGGCGACCACTCCCCAGACGCCGGAGGACAAATTGTCGACCATGAGTTGCTCTCCTTTACCGGCCCGGCCAGACGGGCGCACGCTTCTCCTGGAAGGCGAGCACGCCCTCCTTCCCGTCCTCACTGTCCAGCGCCTCGGTGAGGGCCGGCAGCCTCATCGCATGTGCCTCCCGCGCCGACAGGTGCTCGGTGCGCTGCACCATCTGCTTGATGGCGCGCAGCGAGGTGGGGGCGCAGGCGAGGATGTCGGCGACCCAGCGGTCGACGGCTTCGTCCAGCTCCTCGGCCGGTACCACCTCGTTGACCAGTCCCATACGGTGCAGTTCGGCCGCGGGCACCTTGCGGCCGGTGAGCAGCAGTCCCATGGCCTGAGTGTGCTGCAGCCGGCGGACGAGCCGGAAGACGCCACCGTCGAGCGGAATCCGGCCGACGCGCGGTTCGGTGAGACCGAACCTGGCGTTCTCGGCGGCGACGACGATGTCGCAGCCGAGCACCATCTCCATGCCGCCGCCCAGCGCGTAGCCGTTGACCCGGGCGATGACCGGGACATCGAGGCTGGTGCGCAGGCTCAGGCCGCCGAAGCCGTTGGGATCGAGGTCGGCCCAGTACTGCAGGCCGGTCTTGTCGACCGCGTCGGCGGACATGTCGGCACCGACGCAGAACGCCCGGTCTCCGTCACCGGTGACCACGACGACGCGCACCTCCCGGTCGGCCTCGATCTCGGCCCAGATCTCGTTCAGCCGGGCCAGTGTCTTCGCGTCGACGGCGTTGAGCACCTTGGGGCGGCTGATGGTGACCCGGGCGACGTGCCCGTCGCGGTCGTAGCGCACCTCGTCGGTGTGCGGCTCGCTCATCGCAGGATGCCCTTCTCGCGCAGCACGGCTATCTGCTGCGTGTCGTAGCCGAGTTCGCCGAGGATCTCCTCGCCGTGCTCGCCCAGCTGCGGCGGCACCCGCCTGATGGTGGCCGCGCCCTCGGACAGGTGGATCGGCGCGTTGAGCGCGCGGATGCGGCCCGCGACCGGGTGGTCCATCTCGACGATCATGTTGTTGACCGCGGTCTGTTCGTCGTCCAGCGTCTGCTCCAGACTGCGCACCGGGGCGCAGAGGATGTCCTCCTCCTCCAGGCGCTTGACCCAGTAGTCGGTGGATTTGCCTGCGACCGCCTCGGCGAAGATGCGCTGCAGCTCCGGCCTGTGGGTGAACTGCTTCTCGAGGGTGTCGAACTCGGAGCGTTCGCCCAGGTCCTCGTCGAGCTCCAGGGCACGGCTGATGTGGTGCAGCGGGTTGGCCTTGAAGCCGCCGACCATGATCAGTGCACCGTCGCTGGTGGGAAGCACGGCGGTGAGCGGCATGGCGGCCCAGTTGATCTCGGATCCACGGTTGAGCTGCTGGCACGCCTCCTGCATCTGCATGTGGAGCATGGAG
Organism: Streptomyces sp. NPDC005262; assembly: GCF_042872425.1. NCBI lineage: Bacteria > Bacillati > Actinomycetota > Actinomycetes > Kitasatosporales > Streptomycetaceae > Streptomyces > Streptomyces sp. NPDC005262. The sequence continues at coordinate 159,141 of NZ_JBIAKK010000016.1, read as the reverse complement.
TCGTACATCGACACCTCGACCTTCTGCCCCTCGCCCGTCCGGTCGCGGTGCAGCAGGGCGAGCAGGATGCCCTGGAGCAGGTGCATGCCGGTGGTGTAGTCACACAGCGTGGTCGGGTAGAGCGTCACGGGGTCGTCGTCGGCGACCCGGCGCCACATCACACCGCTGTACGCCTGGGCGATGGCGTCCTGGCCGCCCTTGTGCGCGTAGGGCCCCGAGGTACCGAAGCCGGTTCCGGATGCCCAGATGATCCGCGGGCTCAGCTCCCGAAGCGCCTCGTAACCGAGGCCGAGACGCTCCATGACACCGGCCCGGAAGTTGCTGACCACGACGTCGGCGCCGCGCACCAGCTGCTGGACGGCCTTGAGACCCTCCTCGGTACGGGTGTCGATGCTGATGCTCCGCTTGTTGCGGTTGATCGACAGGAAGATGGGGTTGTCCAGGCCCGCCGGGTCCGGGATGGAGGTACGGGCGATGTCGCCCGTGCCGGGCCGCTCCACCTTGATCACATCTGCGCCGTAGTCGCCGAGCAGCTGCGTGCACGACGGGCCCATGAAGACCTGGGTGAAGTCGACGACGGTGATGCCGCTCAGCGGCTGTACGGTGCTCATGCGTGGGCCTCCACGGTCGCGTCGACGGTAGCGTTCTCGGCGGGGATGTCGCCCGGGTCGGCGCCCTGGTCGCGCATCCGGCTCTGGATCACGGCCGGGTCGACGTCCCGCACCGGCACGCCCTGCTCGACCGCGGTCGCTGCGGCGATACCGGCGGCCTGGCCCATGGCCATGCAGGGCGGAATCTCGCGCGAGATGCGCTGTGCCTCGGGAGTGGCCGAGTAGTGGCGGCCGGCGACCAGCAACTGGTCGACACCGCGCGGCAGAAGCGATCGGTACGGCGTGTAGTAGTCACGGCCGCGCGAGACGCTGTCGGCGAAGTGACGACGGGAGGTGACGTCGTCCTTGGTGACGACGTACTCGCCCTGCAGCAGACGGGTCTGGCGGACACCCATCTGCTCGGCGACATCGAGCAGGTACGCACTCTCGAAGCCCGGCAGGTCCGACCTGATGTGGTCGAGCACGTTGCCGATGCGGTTCCGCGCCTCGAACTCGGCCTCGGTGAGCGACTCCGGGTCGGTGCCGTCGAAGCCGGTCATGTGCGGCGCGTTGCACCACACCACGCCGGGCACGGGCGTCTTGAGCCACCACAGCTCCCAGGCGCCGCCGAGCAGCCGCTTGATCTTGCGATTGATCGCGCGGGCCTCCCGCGGGTTCTCCTGCTCGAAGCGCTCCGCGGCCGCGGTGTCCACGCCGCCGAGCCGGAAGACCAGGGTGACGAGGTAGTTGTCCTTGTCGTACGTGGCGCCGGCGCGGGAGGCCACGTCGATGTCACCTGTGGTGTCGATGACGACGTCGCCCATGACCGCCTGCGGACCGGACTTGGTCTCGCAGACGACACCCTTGACCGCCCCGTCCTGGACGATCGGCCGGGAGAACCAGCTGTGCAGCCGGAGGTCGACCCCGCTCTCGCGGACGAGGTCGTTGGACACGCGCTTCCAGCCGTCGGGGTCGAAGGCGACCGCGTAGCAGATCGGCTTGGGGCTGGTGTGGGAGTGGAAGTCGAATGCCCCCCAGCGGCCCCACTTGTTCCACATCTCCTGGGAGGAGACGCGCTCCTCGGCGGGCGGGTAGACCGCGAGTCCCAGCTTGGCCATCCGCTCGACGTACTCGTCGACGATGCCGGTGACCGTGATCTCGTTGCCGTTGATCATGTCGTCCAGGACGAGGACCATGCCGCCGGAGGCGAGCCCGCCGAGGGCCGAGTAGCGCTCCAGCAGAGTCACGCTGGCCCCGCTGCGGGCGGCGGAGACCGCGGCGCTCACACCGGCGGGGCCTCCGCCGACCACGACCACGTCCGAACGCCGGACGACCGGGGCCTCGATGGCGTCAAGTGTGACGGACTGTCCGTGGCCGAGTGCGCCGGACGGCGCGGCTGTTGTGGACATGGTGAGACTCCTTTCAGCTTCCGGCACGAACGGAACCGCGGCGGAAGGCGAGCATGTAGAGCAGAACGCTGAGCAGGCACAGCACGGCGACGTAGACGGGGAAGGCCCATCCGGCGCCGGCGTCCTGAAGCCACAGCAGGATGTACGGGGCGGTGCCGCCGAAGCCGGCGACGCCGACCGCGTAGCCGAGACCGACGCCGGTGACGCGACAGCTCGTCGGCATCAAGGTGGCGGACACCGTGTTGTAGAGGCCCATCGTGAAGGCCAGTACCGGGGCGCCCACCAGCATCACGAGGGCGAAGGTGGTCATCCCCTTGCCCTGGTAGGCGAGGACGACGAACACCAGCGGGACGACCGCGAGGCGGGTGGCGATGAACGTCCGCGAGATCCGCTTCCGGTCGGCGAGCCGGCCGACCAGAGGGTAGAGCGCGCCGACGACCACGCCCGACAGGGTGGTGACCGCGAACACGGTGCTGGGGTCCTCCGCGTATGCGGAGCGGGCCAGGTTGGGCAGCCCGGTGGTCCAGGTGTAGTTGATCGCCTGGGCGGCTGCGACGACGAAGATGATGGTGAGCAGTGCCAGCTTGTGGTGGGCGACCTCTGCCCACACCTCCCCCGTCTTCCGGGGCTTCCCGGCGGGGTCGGGGTCCGCGGCCTCCGCCGCGGTGTGCAGGGTCTCCGGCAGGGAGCGGCGCAGCCAGAGGAAGAAGAGGCCGCCCAGGGCGCCGATCACGAACGGGATGCGCCAGCCCCAGTCACCCATGGCCTCGGGGCCGACGGCCTCGCTGGTGAGGAAGCAGACCAGTGACGCCGCAACGATGCCGACCTGGACGTAGATGCTGATGATGCTGCCGAAGTGGGCGGTACGGCCCTCCGGCGCCATCTCCACGATGTAGGCGGAGTTGAGCGGTGCCTCGATGCCGGTGGACAGCCCTTGCAGTATCCGGCAGGCGAGGAGGATCACGCCTGCCCACACGCCGATGACGGCGTGGGAGGGCAGCAGTGCGATGACCGTGGTGGTGAGGACCATCGATCCGATGGACAGCAGCATGACCAGCCGCCTGCCCAGCCGGTCGGCCAGCGTGCCGAACACGATGGCGCCCAGTGGCCGGGCGGCGAACCCCACCGCGAAGACGGCCAGGGCGGACATGGTGGATGAGAGGCCGTCGGTGGCGGGGAAGAACTGCGGTCCTATGGAGGACGCGAGCAGGCCGTAGACCATCCAGTCGTACCACTCGACGGCGTTGCCGCCACCGAGGGCCAGCAGTGCGCGCCGCTGGGAGAGGGGAGTACGGACTGCGGGAACTGATCTTTCGTGGAGCGATGCCATAGCGGGGGCACCTCGCGGTGAAAGGCGCACGGCTCAGGCCGTGCGGGACCTGCGCCCGGGCCGACGGCCGGGGCGTTTAGGGAGCGGAGTGCGGCGGAGGCCGGGGCCTACCAGCTGGGCGGGGTGATGACCCAGACGGAAGTGGACGGCTCGTCGCCGGGGTTGGCGTACCAGTGCGGGACGCTCGACGAGTAGGTGATCGAGTCACCGGCCTCGAGCCGGTGCCGGACGCCGTCGAGATAGACGTCCTTGACACCGGAGAGAACGATTCCGAACTCTTCGCCGTTGTGACGGAAGGGGGTGCTGCTGGTGTCGTGCCCCGGCTGGGTCTCGACCCAGAGGACCTCGAGCGCGCCGTTCAGCGTAGGGGTGAGCAGCTCGTAACTGGCGTCGTCGGGGCCGTCGGTGCCGTGGAAATCGAGAGTGCGCCGTTCGGCACGCCGCACCACGGGGCTGATCTGTTCGGTCAGGTGGAAGAGCCTGCCGATGGGGATGTCCAGCCCGTGCGCGATCTGGACCAGGGTGGCGAAGGACGGATTGCCCTTGCCCCGTTCGATCTGACTGATGAGGCCGGTGCTCACACCGGATCCTCGGCTGAGGTCGTCGAGGGTGTAACCGGCTTGCTTGCGCAAGGCCTTGATCTGGATTCCCACTGTGGCGACGAGCGCGTCCAGATCCGGCTGACCGTCCTGGGGTACGTAGGTTGCGTCACTCACAGCTTCGACCTGCCTCAGTGGCGTGGGGACGGAAGGAGCTTCGCCGTTGAAGAACGAGCGCTTCGGCGGAGCGTGTGCGGCCTCGGCGATCCGGGCTTGGTCATATTGAAGAGCTTCACTAGATTGAAAACAACCCTTCAGAGTGAAGAACTTCAACCGAATAGGCGGTGGTCCGTACCGCGTCCCTCGCAGCTGGTCGCCGGCGAATGATCAGACCTGGTCGGAACATGCGGACGCGGCGGGGAACTCCTCCCCGCCGCGTCCGCACTTCTCCATCCGGTGTTCCCGGCCACCGCCCGAAGGGCACCTGACCGGCCGTCGGTCCGTTCAGGCGAGCACCGGTCCGTCGAAGGTGAGCGTGCCGCCGTCCGCGTCGAGACGGGCAGGCACTCCCACCGGGAAGGTCTGCATCGGGACGCCGTGGCCGATGTCGGCGCCGGCCAGCACAGGGGCGCCGAGGTCGCCGAGCCGGTCGATGAGCAGGGCGTCGATCTCGGCCGGGTCACCGCAGCCGGTGAAGGTGCCGCAGAGGATGCCCGCGACCCCGTCGAGGTAGCCGGACCGGCGCAGCTGGGTGAGGATGCGGTCCAGCCGGTACGGCTCCTCGTCGACGTCCTCCAGGAAGAGGATGCCGCCGCGTGCCGGGCGCGAGGTGGGGGTCGCGAGCGAGGAGCAGAGCAGGCTCGCGGTGCCGCCGAGCGTGACGCCCTCGGCCTTGCCGCCCACCAGGGTGCGGGCTGCGGGGAAGGTGAGACGGGTGGCCTCGGCCGGCGTGAAGAGGGTCCTGGCCAGGGAGTCGAAGGCGTACGAACCAGGGGTGAAGTCGTCCGAGACGGGCATCGGGCCGAACAGCGACACCCATCCCAGGTGTACCGAGACCGCCTCGATGAGCGCGGTGACGTCCGAGTAGCCGACGAGCACACGCGGCGTGGGTGTGCCCAGGGAAGCGAAGTCGACTCCCTCCAGGGTGCGTTGGGCGCCGTAGCCGCCGCGGGCCATGAACACGGCGCGGTAGCGGGGGTCGGTGAGAGCGGTGGTGAGGTCGGCGGCGCGGGTGGCGTCGTCGCCTGCCAGATAGTCGAGTGGGACGCCGGCGGCGCGCGCCGAGGGCAGTACGTCGACGATCAGGCCGAGACTCTCCAGGGCCGCGACGCCCTTCTCCAGGTCCTCGGCGCGCGGCGCGCCCGAGGCGGCGGTGACGGCGACCCGGTCACCTGCTCCGAGAGCGGGCGGGCGGAGCAGGCCGGTGTTTTCGGGGGAGGTCATGCGGACTCCTCGGGTGCGATGAGGTAGGCGGCGAGCAGAGCGGCACGGTCCAGCAGTGAGGCGACCGAGGCGCGTTCGGACATGGAGTGGGCGCCCGCACCGTCCGGGCCGAGGCCGTCGGCGGTGGGTATGCCGAGCGAGCCGGTGAGGTTGGTGTCACCGGCGCCGCCCGAGGTGCCGGTGAGCAGATCGGTGCCCCGCTCGGCGGCGAGCGAGGCGAGTCGCGCGGCGAGGCGGTTTGCCGGGTCGCGCTCCCAGGCGGGGCGGTACGACAGCCGGGTGACGGTCACCTTTGCGCCGGGGCGGACCGGGGTGAGGGTGTCGAGGGCGCCGAGTACGGCAGCCTCGGCGGCAGGCGTGGCGAAGCGCAGACCGACCTCGGCCGAAGCGGTCCCTGCGACGACGTTGGCGCGGGTGCCGCCGCTGATGGTGCCGATGTTGAACTCGGCGGCGGGCGACGCCGGGACGGCGTCCCGTACAACCGCGATCTGGTCGATGAGTTCGTCGATCGCGGAGGTGCCTAGTGAGGCGTCGAGCCCGGCGTGCGCCTCCACGCCCTGGACGTCGATGCGCACCCGGGCCACTCCCCGCCTGCCGGTCTTCAGTGTGCCGCCGGGCAGCGGCGGTTCGAAGCCGAGGGCTGCGAAGGCGCCCTCGGCGTGGGCGGCGATGATGCGGCGGCCGTCCGGGGAGCCGATCTCCTCGTCGTTGACGACGACCAGGCGCACCGGGCGGGACGGGGAGAGGCCCTGTTCGCGAAGGAGAGCAAAGGCAAGCTCGATGGCGACGAGAGAGCCCTTCATGTCGTACACGCCGGGGCCGGTGACCGTGTCGCCGTCCTCGTGGAGCGTGAAGGGACGCTCGACGGTGGTGCCGACGGGAAGGACGGTGTCGCTGTGGCCGATGAGGAGTACGTGTGCGTCATCGGGGGCCGTACCCGGCCACTCGCAGACCAGGTGATCGCCGTCCGGTCCCCTCTCGCGGGTGACCCGGGCTCCGAGAGCCCGATAGGCCTGCTCCAGATCGGCGTTCACGATCCGGAGGAGTTCGGGTTCTCCCGACGGGCTCTCGGCCATGACGAGGGTATCCAGGCGGGCGAGTGCCCGCTCGCGCAGCTGCTCGGCGTCGAATCGCATCGTTTCAGCCTTCCTTCAGTACGGCGTGCCGCAGCCGGTTCGCCCGGATCAGGGACTCGTCGATATGGACACCGAGGCCCGGGCGGGCGTCGGGCACCGGAACCAGGCCCTCGGTGGCGCGGATCGGCGGGGTGACGATGTCCTGGCGGTAGTACTTGTCGGAGCCGGAGACGTCCGAGGGCAGGGTGAAGCCCGGCAGCGAGGCGACGGCGAGGTTGGCCGCGCGCCCGATGCCGAACTCGTGCATTCCCCCGCACCACACGGGGACTCCGGCCTCGCGGCACACGTCGTGCACTGCGACGGACGGTCCGATTCCGCCGAGCCGGGACACCTTGATGTTGACGATGTCGGCGGCGCCCAGGTGCAGTGCGGTGGCCAGTACGGCGGGTGAGGTGATCGACTCGTCGAGACAGACCGGGGTGTCGAGCCGGGCGGCGAGGCCGGCGTGGCCGAGCAGGTCGTCCTCGGCGAAGGGCTGCTCGATCATCAGCAGGCCCTGGTCGTCGAGGGCGGTGAGGGCGTCCAGGTGCTCGGCGGAGTCGGCCCGGTAGCCGGTGTTGGCGTCGACCTGGAGGGCGATACCGGGGAAGGCCGCGCGTACTGCCCGTACCGGCTCCAGGTCCCAGCCCGGTCGGCACTTGAGCTTGATGCGGCGGTAGCCGTCGCCGACATGCCGGGCGACCTGATCCAGCAGGGCGTCGACGGTCGGCTCGATGCCGAGACTGACACCCGCGCTGATCCTCTCGGCGGTGCCACCGACGAGGGTCGCGAGGGTCTCGCCGCGGGCCTGCCCGTACAGGTCCCAGCAGGCCATGTCGAGCCCGGCGCGGGCGAAGTGGTTGCCCGAGAGGCGGTTGGTCAGCACCGCCGCGTCGTCGGGGTGCTCCCAGGGGCGGCCGAGGACCATGGGGGCGAGGTGCTCGCTCAGTACATACCAGCAACTCTCGGTGGATTCGCTGCAGTAGTAGGGGTCGCTTGGCGAGGCGCACTCGCCCCAGCCGACCGTGCCGTCGGATGCGGTCGCCCTGACCACGATGTGGTCGAGGTGCGACTTGCGGTGAGAGCTGGTCTCGAACTCATGGATCAAGTCCAGCCGTACAAGGGAGAGTTCGATCTCGGTGATGGTGATCGTCATGAGGCGCCCTCCTGGTCGGTGCCACGCGGAACGAACCGGTAGACCGCGAGGTCGTCGGTGACACGCAGGCAGGAGACCCCGACATGGGTGGTCAGGGCCTCGATGAAAGTTTCCCTGAGCGAGGTGCGCAGCGCGGCGGCCGCGGCCGCCCCTATGACGGTGCGGTGCAGATCCCAGCGGGCGGGTACGGCGATCAGCAGGTCGTCGCCGTGGGCGAAACACTCACCGGGTCGCCAGGCCCGCTCGGGGAGTCCGGGCTGGACCGTGGCCGGTCGCGTCAGGTCCCAGTCGAGGAGGAACCGGTCGGTGGGTTCGCCCGCGTCGTCGCCGAAGCCCTCGCCGCCGTACATCGACGGCTTGAGCACGCGGACCCGCCCGCCGAGCACATCCAGGTTGAAGTGCGCGTTACGGGTCTTCAGGGGGTCGTACGACCAGCGGATCCGGGTCAGTCCCATGGCCAGGGTCCGCTCCCGCTGCGCATGCTTGAGGAGCCGCCCCATCCCCTGCCCCTGGAGGTGGCGGGCGACCACGGCGAGCTGCGAGAACTGGAACAGCTCGCCGCCCCCCTCGCGGGCCAGGAAGCTGTATGCGAATCCGACCGGCCGCGTCGGGTCGCCGTCGTCCTCGTACGCGGCGACGACGATGCCTCCGTTGGACTGGAGCGCGGTCAGCAGGCGGGGGTTGAGGCCCCCGTCCGACGGCCGCAGCCCCATCACCTGGGCATACAGGCCGATACAGGCCGCCATGGCGGCAGGACCTTCGACGTCGCGTACGACGAGTGCGGGCTCAGCGGCCATGGGCGAGATGGCAGGCCGCCTGGGCGGGAGCCGGGTCGGCGGTCAGTACGGGCAGCTCGCGTGTGTCGCAGCCGGCGGCGGCCCGCTCGGCGCCTTTCAGTTCCGGCCAGAGCGGGCAGCGCGGGTGGAAGCGGCAGCCGGACGGGATCCGGGTCGGGTCCGGGGGCTCACCCGTCAGTACGGTCGGCCGCTGGTCACGTCCGGCCTCGGGCAGCACCGAGAGCAGGGCCTTGGTGTACGGGTGCTTGGGGTGCAGCAGCACCTCCTCGACGGTGCCGACCTCGACGATCCGGCCGAGGTACATCACGGCGACCCGGTCGGCGATGTTCCAGGCCAGGCCCAGGTCGTGGCTGACGACGAGGGCGGACAGGCCCAGGCTGTCGCGGAGTTCGAGTATCAGCTTGAGGATCTCGCCGCGCACCGAGGCGTCGAGGGATGCGACCGGCTCGTCGGCGACGATCACCGAGGGGTCCAGGGCCAGGGCTCCCGCGATGACGACGCGCTGCTGCTGGCCGCCGGACATCTCGTGCGGGAACCGGTGCAGGAACCGCTCCGGAGGACGCAGTCCGGCACGTGAAAGAGCCGTGTGCACACGGGAGTTGAGCTCTTCCGTCGTGCCGTGCAACCGGGGCCCCTCGGCGACGGCGTCGTAGACGTTCTGCCGCGGGTTGAGGGCGCCGCCCGGGTCCTGGAGTACCAGCTGGGCGTGGCGGCGGTACTCCTTGAGCGCCCGGGCGGAGTAGGTGAGGGGCTTGCCCCGGTAGCGGATCTCGCCGCTGGTGGGCTTGATGAGGCCGACGAGGGCGCGGGCGAGGGTGGACTTGCCGCAGCCCGACTCGCCGATCAGGGCGACGATCTCGCCCTGGCCGACGGTCAGGTTGGCTCCGTCCACGGCGCGGGCGGGCCCACGGCCCGCGCGCGCCGGGTAGGTGATGCGGAGGTCGCTGACCTCCAGGGCCGGGGCGGCGGTACTCATGCCTGGCTCCCTTCGGTTACGGGTGTGTGGGCGTCCAGAACGCGCAGACAGGCGGCGCTGCGCCGATCGCCCGCGGGCCACAGCTCCACGGCCTTCGTACGGCAGGCGTCGACGGCGTGCACACAGCGCGGGACGAAGGCGCAGCCCGTGCCGAGCGCCGCGACGTCCGGCGGGTCGCCGGGCAGTCCGGACGGTGCGAACCGGGACGCCGGGTCGCCGATGGTGGGGAACGCCCTGGCCAGTGCCTCGGTGTACGGGTGCCGGGGAGCTTCGATGACCTGCTGCGAAGGGCCGGTCTCGACGATCTCGCCGGCGTACATCACGGCGAGCCGGCCGCACATCTCGGAGAGCACCGAGAGGTCGTGACTGATCATGATGACACCGACGCCGGAGTTCCGTACCAGCTCGGTGAAGAGCTCCATGATCTGCGCCTGCACCATCACATCGAGGGCGGTGGTGGGCTCGTCGGCGATGATCAGGTCGGGGCGGCAGGCGAGGGCCATGGCGATCATGATGCGCTGACGCTGGCCGCCGGAGAACTCGTGCGGGTAGCTGCCCATGCGCTGCCGCGATATGCCGACGCTGTCGAGAAGTTCGGCGGCGCGTTCGCGGGCGGTGCGCGGGGACACCTTCTCGTGGAGCAGGATCGGCTCGCAGATCTGCTCACCGATGGGGCGCACGGGATTGAGCGCACTCATTGCGCCCTGGAAGACCACGGACGCGCCGTTCCAGCGCACGGTGCGCAGTGCGGACCACTTGGCGGCGAGCAGGTCCTCGCCTTCGTACAGCACCTGTCCGGTGACCTTGGCGCTCTTGGGCAGCAGCCGCAGCAGGCTGAGCACCATGGTCGACTTGCCGGAGCCGGACTCGCCGGCCACGCCGAGGGTCTCGCCCCGGTCCAGGGTGAAGCTGACACCGCGCACGGCGGGGATGAGGCTGTCGCCGTCGCGGTAGGTGACGGAGAGGTCGCGTACGTCGAGCAAGGTCATGGTCAGCCCACCATCCGCGGGTTGAGGACGTGTTCCACGGCACGCCCGGTGAGGGTGAAGCCGAGGACGACGAGAAGGATCGCGATGCCGGGCGTACCGACGTACCACCAGGCACCGGAGGTCATGGCGCCCTGGTAGAAGGCGGCATTGAGCATGGAGCCCCAGGAAACGCCGGTCGGGTCGCCGAGACCGAGGAAGGTCAGGGTGGCCTCGGAGAGGATCGCCGAGGCGACGGTGAGGGTGGCGGAGACCAGGATCAACGGGGCCACGTTCGGCAGCACATGGCGGACCATCACCTGGCGGTTGCCCGCGCCGAGGACCTTGGCGCGCTCGATGAACGGGCGGGCCTCCACGGCGAGGGTCTGGGCACGGACCAGGCGGGCGGTGGACGTCCAGGAGGTCACCGCGATGGCGATGGTGATGGACGCGGTGCCCTGCCCCAGGACCGCGGCGAGGGAGATGGCCAGCGGCAGGCTGGGCAGCGCGATGAACCAGTCGGTGACGTGCATCAGGGCCTTGCCGAGCTTGCCCGGGTAATGGCCTGCGAGCAGTCCGATCGTGGAGCCGAGCACCATGGTGAGCACGGTCGCGATGACACCGATGGACAGCGACGAGCGCGAACCCCAGATCAGCAGGTCCACCACGGAGCGGCCGGCCTGGTCGGTCCCGAGGAGGTAGCCGGAACCGGGCGCGGAGAGCAGCGGGCCGTCGACCTTGGTGACGTCGAGCTGCTCGGGGCCTATGAAGAGCGGGGCGCAGAGCGCGAGGACCGTGGCGACGAGCAGGATGCCCAGGCCGACGAGACCGGACGGACGCTTGGCGTAGGCGCGCATGAAACGGCCGACGGAGGCCAGCCGGGGAGGTGAACCGGCCGGGGCTGCCGCGGCGGTGATGTCAGTGGTGTCGGAAATCGTCATCGCACACGCACCCGGGGGTCGAGGAAGCGGTAGAGCACGTCGGCGAGGAGGTTCATCAGGATCACACTGGCGCTGAAGATGATGAACGTGCCCTGCAGTACGGGGATGTCGGGCACCTTGAGTGCCTCGATGGTCAGCGAGCCGAGACCCGGCCAGCTGAACACGGTCTCGACCGTGATCGCTCCGCCGACCATCGTGCCCAGGTGAAGAAAGATCACGGTGACCGAGGGAAGCAGCGCGTTGGGCACGGCGTGCTTGCGGCGGACGGCGTCGTCGACAAGTCCCTTGGCCCGGGCCGTCAGCAGATACGGACTGCCCAGCTCATCGATGATCGACGAGCGCATGATCGACACGTACTGGGCGAACACGACGAGCACCATCGTCAGACACGGCAGCACCATGTGGCGGGCCACGTCGAGGACATGGCCGAAGCCGGTGGCACCGAGCGACGGGTCGGACATGCCGCCGGAGGGGAACAGATCGAGGCCGACACTCAGCCAGATCAGCAGGATCATGCCGAGCCAGTAGGTGGGGACCGACCAGAAGGTGAGCGCCGCCGAGGAGGTGATCTTGTCGAAGAGGCTGCCGTGCCGCCATCCGCTGCGCACCCCCAGCCACAGGCCGACCACCACGGATATCGCGGTGGCCGTGCCCATCAGGAGCAGGGTGGGGCCGACGCGTTCGCCGATGAGGGAGGAGACATCCTGCTGGTACTGCCAGGAACGGCCGAGATCCAGGTGGACGATGTCGTTCACGAAGTGCAGGAACCGCTCCCACACCGGCTGGTCCAGGCCCAGCGTCTGGCGCAGATGAGCCATCTGCGCATCGCTGGTGGGCCGGCCGCGGGTCATCGTCTGGACCGGGTCCGAGGGCATCAGCTGGAAGATCACGAAGCCGATGCCCAGGACGATGACGAAGCTCACGGCAGCTGCGGCGAGCTTGCTGCCCAGGAAGCGGAGGAAGTCTGCCCGCCCCGAGCCCGGGCGGGAGGCGGCGTCGGCCGCGTCGCTCCCGGGCACGGGGCCGACGGCGCTCGCGCTGTCGGACGTATCGGACGTAATGGTCATGAGTTCTCGATCTGCTCGGTCTGGTGGACCCCGCGCACCCGGTGCTGCGACCGGGTGCGCGGGGCGGGCGAGGTGGTTACTCCCGCTCGTCGGCCGACGAGCGGCGCTTGATGCCGAAGGCGAGGCCCGCCACGACGAGCACGCCGATGCCGATGCCGGCCCACAGAGTGGTGGAGCCCGACGAGGCTTCCTTCACGGCGGCGACCGGGGTGGCGCTGCGGAACTGGCCGAAGGTGTACTGCATCGGGTAGACGCCCGCGGAGTCCGCCTTGCCGACCGCGAGGTTCTTCACGGTGCGGGCGTTCGTCGCGCTCAGGCCCGTGGCGTAGTACAGGATGACGTTGTTGTCGGCCTTGTAGAGGATGTCCTGCATCTTGCCGACGGTCGCCGCGCGCTGCGCCGGGTCGAACTCGGTGACCTGCTGCTTGAAGAGCTTGTCGAACTCCTTGTCGCAGTGGAAGGAGTCCGTGGAGCCATTCGTGCCGTCGTCCAGCGGCAGCGCGTCGCAGTTCTGGATGGAGAGCAGGTACGTCGGGTCGGGGCCGGTGCCCCAGCCGTCCATCAGCAGGTCCCAGTCGCCCTTGGCGAGATCGTCGTTGAGCTTGGTGGAGCTCAGCGGCTCGGCGGTCAGCTCGACACCGATCTGCTTCATCCACCCGGTGAGGTAGGTGGCGATCTGGGTGTCGGTGGCGGCGTCGGAGTGGGTGCCCAGGCGCAGCTTCAGCGGCTTCTTAGTCTTGGGCGAGACCCGGATACCGTCCTTGCCCTTGGCGTACCCGGCCTCATCCAGCAGGGAGTTGGCCTTGGCGATGTCGTACGACTGCTCGTCGCCCGGGGCGGGCTTCCACGCCCACTGCTTCCAGGTGGGCGGGATGTAGCCGGAGCCGACCTGACCCAGGCCGTCGAGCACCTTGTCGACGAGGGTCTGCTTGTCGGTCGCCAGCGCGACGGCGCGGCGCACGGCGGCGTCGGCGAGAGCCGGGTTACCGGTGCCGATCTTCTTGCCGGAGCGGGTACGGGCACCGGAGTTGATCGCGACGCTCATCCAGCGGCGGCCGGCGTTCTGGAAGGCGGTGGTCCGCTTGTCGCCCTGCAGTGCCTTGAACTGGGTGGAATTCAGATCGGACACGTAGTCGAGCTGGCCGCTGCGCAGTGCGGCGACAGCGCCGTCGACGGCCTTGTACCGCTGCTGGACCAGGTGGTCGAACTTGGGGGCACCGAGGACGAAGTCCTTGTTGGCGTCGTACTTGACGTACTGCTCGGGCTTGTAGGCCGTGAGCGTCCAGGGACCGTAGCCGACGATGTCACCGGAGTCGTTCTTGAAGTCCTTCAGGTCCGTGACGTGCTTCTCCCAGACGTGCTTGGGGACGATCGGCACACCGCTGTAGGGGATGGACACGAACGGGGTGTTCGCCTGGGGCTTCTTGGTCTTGATGACCAGCGTCGTGGCGTCGGGCGCGGTGACCGAGGCGAAGTTCTCGACGAGTGAGCCGTTGGCAGTGCCTGCCACCTCGTTCGTACGGATCAGATTGAGGGTCCAGGCGGCGTCCTCGGCGGTGATCGGCCGGCCGTCCGACCACTTCAGTCCCTTGCGGAGGGTGAAGGTCCAGGTGAGCTTGTCGGCCGACGGCGTCCACTTGGTGGCCAGGTACGGCGCGGGGGTGCCGTCGGTGTTCAGGGAGTTCAGTGAGGGGTAGACGGCGCTGAAGACGTCCAGCGATCCGGCGAAGTACGCCAGGAACGGGTTCAGCGAGTCGATGCCGTTGCCGGTCATCGCGGCGCGCAGGGTGGTGCCCTTGGTGTCGGCTGCGGCCCCGGGGGCCAGGGCGACCGAGCCGAGGGCGAGGGCGCCGGTGAGGGCTGCGGCGGCCAGTGCGGTGGCACGTCGGCCTATCGCGCTGCGGACCATGGTGTGTGTCATTTCGTGCCAATCCAGGAGCGTGGGCTGGACGCGGACCACGAGGGTCCGCGTCGTACCGGTGAACGTGCTGTGTGCTGCCTTGCTGTGGCGAGCCGGGGCAATGCCGCGTGGCCCGCCTGTCGTGCGGCCGGTGACGGCCGTCGAGTCAGTCCGATGCGGGGCCGGCGGGATCCGCCCGGAGGAAGGTGTCCAGGACCCGGACACCGAAGGCGAGGCTGTCGGTGAGGACGTGCTCGTCGACGCCGTGTACGTAGTCCCAGCTGTTGAAGCCGGGCGGGGTGGTGCCCGGGGCGAAGCCGTAGCCGGCGATGCCCAGCCGGGCGAAGGCTTTGGCGTCGGTGCCGCCGGACATGCAGAACGGCAGGACCAGGGCCTGCGGGTCGTGGGCCCGCAGGGCGTCCGCCATGGCCGCGAACTCGGGCGAGGTGTGGTCCGCGGCGACCGGCTCGGTCCAGCTGGCGAACTCGCGGGTCACCTTGGTGCCGAGCACCGCGTCGACGGCAGCGAAGAACTCCTTCTCGGCGCCGGGCAGGACCCGTCCGTCGATGCCGGCGGTGGCTTCGCTGGGGATGACGTTGTGCTTGTATCCGGCGTTCAGTCGGGTCGGGTTGAGGGAGTTGGACATGGTCGACTCCACGAGCCGGGCGGCCTCGCCGAGCTGGGCGACGCTCGCCGGGTCGGCAGGGTCGATCGTGATGCCGAGTTCCGACCCCAGCCCGTCGAGCAGCGCCCGGACCGGCGGGATGAGATGAACCGGCCAGGTGTGCGCGGCCAGTTCGGCCACAATGCGGACCAGAGTGGCCACCGCGTTGTCGGGGTTACGGCGGGAGCCGTGGCCCGCGGTGCCGTGCGCGCGGAGGGTCATCCAGGCACTGCCGCGCTCGCCGGTGGCGACCGGGTAGAGGCGGCGGCCGTTGGGCAGATGGACGCTGTATCCGCCGGATTCACTGATGGCGGCGGTGACGCCCTCGAAGAGTGCGGGATGCTTGTCGACGAGGAACCCCGCTCCGTACGCGCCGGTGTCCTCCTCGTCGGCGACGAACGCCATCACGATGTCGCGCGGCGGGCGGGTTCCGGTCCGGGCGAATCCGGTGGCGCAGGCCAGCATCATCGCGTCCATGTCCTTCATGTCGAGGGCGCCGCGGCCGCGTACCGCGTCGTCGGTGATCTCGCCGCTGAACGGATCGAAGGACCAGTCGGAGGGTTCGGCGGGCACGACGTCCAGATGGCCGTGGACCAGCAGTGCGGGGGCCAGCGGGTCGGCGCCCGGGATCCGGACCACGGTGGAGGCGCGGCGCGGCTCCGACTCCAGGACCTGCGGCGCGTATCCGGCGTCGGCGAGGACTTCGGCCACCCACTCGGCGGCTTCCCGCTCGCCTCGCGACTCGCCGCCGCCGTAGTTGCTGGTGTCGAAGCGGATCAGCCGCGAGCAGTGGTCGATCGTGTCGGTGGCCAGTGTCTCGTGGTGGGAGAACTGTTCTGCGGAAGGGTCGGTGGGCTCCTGGATCACGGAGCAGTCCTCTCAGGAGGGTCGGCGGGAGTGGTGCCCTCGCCGTCGCTCAGGGCCCAGGTGAGCGCGTGACGGCGCTGGGCGCGACGGGCCGCGCCCTTCGCGCCGGCCGCGGCCAGTGAGGCGAGCAGATGGCCGGTGGCGGTGACGGCGGTCGGCGAGTGGGTGCGCGACTCGCTCCGGGTGTTCACCGCGAGGACGTGGGTGGCGTATGCGCACACCGGGCTGTCGTAGCCGTCGGTGATCGCCACGACCGTGCCGCCCAGCGCATGGAACTCACGGGCCACGCGCACGGTGTGGCGGCTGTAACCGCGAAAGCTGAAGGTGATCAGTACGTCCTGGTCGCCGGCGTCCGTGAGGGCGGTGACGGCCGCTCCCACTCCCGGCTGGACCAGCGTGACGTCACGGAGCGCGGCGGAGAGATCGGCCGCGACCAGTGCCGCGTACCCGATGGACTTCATGTCACCGAACACCCAACGGCGGCGGCCCGCGACCACGGCGCGCGCGGCGAGTTCCAGGGCTCCGTTGGCGTGGAGCGCGTCGAGGGTGCCGGCCAGGTTCTCCTGCTCCCGGGCGAGGATCCGGCGCAGCGCGGTGCGATCCCCGGGTTCCCCTTCCCGGTCGGCGATGCGCTGGTCGGGAACGGGCAGCCGGCGGCCCGTCTCACGGGCGGCGCAGGCACGCAGGTCCTCGGTGTCGGCGAAGCCCGCCATGGCGAGCAGTTGGTCGAGATCTTCGGCGTTCGCGTCGGCGGTCCGCAGGAGTTGGGCGGGGCGCCGGGACAGTGCGGCAGGGAAGTCCGCAGCGAGTACGGCGTGCAGGCGGGCTGCCCCGGGGCCGCAGTGCGCGGCGGCGCGTTCCAACAGGCGGAGCACAGGATCGGGTGTCAGGACAGACATCAAAACCTTCCTCCATGCCGTGAACTCCACCGCTGCGACCAGGGATTTCTTCCCTGAGTATCACTTGCTGGCGGATACATTGATCTAAGGTGGCGCGAGTATTACTGTCACCGCATGCCTGAGTCAAGGGATGTTCCAGCCCCCGCCCCGACGACCGTCGACTCACCGGTCGAGGCGTCCGCAGCCGATCGGGCAACCGCCCGACTGGCCAAGGTCGTTGCCTCGGCGCGCAGGACGTCAGGCCTCACCCTGGCCGCCACCGCGGCCGGGTCGGGCCTCTCGCCCGCGTATGTCTCGCAGATCGAATCCGGCTCGGCGAATCCGACCGTCCGCAGCCTCGCGCAGCTCGCCGGAGTGCTGGGTCTCGAACTGCACGAGCTGCTCGGCGCCGGACGTGTCGATATTTCCGACAACAGCCCGTTTCCGGCACGTTTCACCACACTTCCCGGCTTGACCGCGATGTCGGGCGGTCAAGGAATCTGGAACATGACGGCGCATGACGCGACCATGCTCCACTCACGTCTGATAAGGGGCGAACCGGGCGACCACGCCCGACCGATCCGGCACGCCGGAGAGGAACTCGTGGTGGTGCTGGCCGGACAGTGCCGGCTCCGCGTCTCGGACACCGCGCGCGTGCTCAATCCGGCCGACGCCTGTCATTTCGCCGCATCCGAAGAGCATCAGATCACGCAGACCAGCGACGACTTGCTTCTGCTCGTCGTCCTCACGAAGGAGTGACGCAGGTGGTTCCACCCGCCGACAACTCGCCCGACGCCGCCCCCACCCGCGCCGCGGGCCCGGACGAAGCACCGGACATCTGGCCGCTCACCGCGAAGGACATGGACGGCGAACTGCACGTGGGTTCCGTGCCGATGACGGACCTCGCTCAGGCCTGCGGCACTCCGCTCTACGTCGTGGACGAGGCGGACTTCCGCGAGCGGGCCCGCCAGTGGCGGGAGTCCGGCGCGGACCGCGTCCACTACGCGTCCAAGGCCTTCCTCTGCCCGGAGATGGTCCGCTGGGTCGGCGAGGAGGGTCTCCACCTGGACGTGTGCAGTGTCGGCGAGCTCGAACTCGCCGTCGCCGCGGGCTTCGACCCCGCCCGCATCGTGCTCCACGGCAACAACAAGCTCCCCTCCGAGCTCAGGTCGGCCGTGGCACACGGCGTCGGAGTGATCGTGGTCGACTGCGCCGAGGAGATCGACCGGCTCGCCGGCTACGCGGCCGACGCCGGCCGGGTCCAGGACGTGTATCTGCGCATAGCGCCGGGCGTCGCCGCCGACACCCACGACTACATGGCCACCGGCAGCGACGACGTGAAGTTCGGCTTCCCGGTCAACGGTGGGTTCGCCGAACGGGCGGTCCTCACCGTCAGCGCCATCCCCTCGTTGCGCCTGACGGGCATCCACTCCCACCTGGGTTCGCAGATCCTCGACCCGTCCGGCATCCGGCGGGCCGCCTCGCGGGTGGCCGCATTCGTCCACATGCTCGCCGAGCGCCACAGCATCGGCATCGAGGAACTGGATCTCGGCGGCGGCGCCGGGATCGCCTATGTACCCGGCCAGCGACGGCTGGCGCCCGCCGAGTTCGTAGCAGCGCTGCGGGCCGGGGTAGCCGAGGAGCTGGACCCTGCCTCCGTCCGGCTCGCGGTGGAGCCGGGCCGTTCTCTGATCGGCACCGCCGGTGTCACGCTCTACGAGGTCGGTGTGGTCAAGCAGGGACTCGAGCGACGCTTCGTCTCCGTCGACGGCGGTATGAGCGACGCTCTGCGCCCCGCCCTCTACCAGGCCTCGTACACCGCCTGGACCGCCAACCGCAGGCTGACCGGCCGGCCCGTGCACTCACTCGTCGTCGGCCGGCACTGCGAGAGCGGCGACATCGTCGTACCCGACATCGCGCTCCCGGCCGATCTGGCCGTCGGCGATCTCCTGGCGGTGCCCGCGACCGGCGCCTACCACCACGTCATGGCCAGTAACTACAACTTCCAGCCGCGCCCCGCCGTCGTCGCCGTACGTGACGGGCAGGCGCGCCTCCTGGTGCGTCGCGAGACCCCCGCCGACCTGTTGCGACGCGACGGTGCCGGCGCCGCCATAGACCTCTCAGGAGACCATCGATGACCGAGCGCCGCGTCCTCCCCCACGGCGAGTGGCCCTCCCCCTTGACCGCCGATTCGGTGGCGGCAGGATCCGGGGCCACGAGCTGGCCGTCCGGCGTCGGCGAGGAGACCTGGTGGTGCGCCAACGACCCGGCGACCGCCACCGTACGGCTGTTGCGCACCGGACCCGGGCGCGCCCCCGAGCCGGTGCTGCCGGCGGGAGTCAGTGTGCGCAACCGCTCGCTGGGCTACGGCGGCCGCCCGTACACGGTCCGGCCCGGCCAGGACGGCGCCCCGCATCTGCTGGTCTACACCGACCACCGCGACCAGCGGCTGTACGCGGCCGGGACCGCCCCGTCGGGAGCGGGCGGGGCAGGTGACCTGACCCCCCTGACCCCTGCCGACCCGCCCGAGTACGAGACCTGCTGGGCGGACCCGGTGTTCGCGCCAGGCGGTACCGAGGTCTGGCTGGTCCGGGAGGTCACCCGGGCAGCCCGGGAACCGGGCGAGGATCCGGCACCCCGCACCCGTCGCGACATCGTCGCCGTGCCGCTCGACGGCTCGGCCGCCACCGCGCCGGACCGGCTGCGGGTGGTCGGCGGCTCGCATCACTTCCTGTCCACCCCGCGGATCAGCCCGGACGGACGGCACCTGGCCTGGCTCGGCTGGGACCACCCGAAGATGCCTTGGGAGACCACCGAGTTGATGGTCGCGCCGCTGGCCGACGGCGTCGCGGGTGAGCCGGTGCGGGTGCTGGGCGGCGGTGCGGTGTCCGTACCGCAGGCGGCTTGGGCGCCCGACGGCACGCTGTACGCGATGGCCGACCCGGACGGCTGGGCGAACCTCTTCCGGATCACCCGGACGCCCGACGGGGACTGGCTGCCCGAGTGCGTACTTCCCATGGAGCGGGAGTGCGCGGGTGCCCTGTGGCGGGTGGGCGGGAGCTGGTTCGCGGCCACGGCGGCGGGAGTGGTGCTGCGGCACGGCGTCGGTGAACAGCGGTTCGCGCTGTGGGATCCTGCCGACGGCACGCTGCGCGATCTGGCGCCCGGGTGGACGGAGTTCGGCTCCGACCTGTGGGCCGACGACCACGCCGCCGTGGTGCTTGCGGCCTCCCCCACGCTCGGCCACGCCGTGCTGCGGGTGCCGTTCGACGGCGGCGCTCCGGTGCGCTGCAACGGTGAGCGCGACACCACGTACGACGCCTGGCGGGCAGTGCCGGAGCGGCGGGTCGCCAAGGCCGCGAACGGTGGCGAGGTGCAGTACGTCTACTACCCGCCCACCAGCCCGGACTGCACCGGCCCGGCGGGCGAGGCACCGCCACTGCTGATCCACATCCACGGCGGGCCGACCAACTCCAACGGAGCCGCCCCCGATGCGGAGTTCTCGCTCTTCTGCAGCCGCGGCTTCGCCGTCGCCGCCGTCGACTACGGCGGTTCCACCGGCTACGGCCGCGCCTACCGTGACCGGCTGCGGCACACCTGGGGTGTCACCGACGTCGAGGACTCGGTGACGGTCGCCTCGGAACTGGCCTCCGCCGGGCTCGCGGATCCTTCGCGCACCGCGATCCGCGGCGGCTCGGCGGGCGGCTGGACGACACTCGCGGCGCTGACGTCGACCGACGTCTTCTGCTGCGGAGCGGTGTACTACCCCATCAGTGACCCGGAGGCCTGGATCTACGGACAGACCCATGACTTCGAGTCCCGCTACATGGAGTATCTGGTCGGGAAGTTGCCCGAGGACCAGGAGCGGTTCGACCGGGTGTCGCCGATCCGGAAGGCCGGGCAGATCACCCGCCCGCTGGTGATGCTGCAGGGAGCCGATGACTTCATCTGCCGCCCCGACCAGGCCGAACGCATCGTCGACGCAGTGGCCCGACGCGGCCTGTGGCACCGCTACCTGCTCTTCGAGGGCGAGGGACACGGCTTCCGCCAGGCGTCCAGCGTGAGCGCCTCACTGCGCGCCGAGGCAGAGCTGTACGGGCACGCGATGCGCATCCAGGTCGACCTCTCCGACACCAGTGGCGCAGCGGCGGGGGCGCAGGGCTGAGCAGCCTCCCACGCCCGGAGGAGCGTCGCGCTTCGCCCCGCCCGGCCGGCTGGTTCGCCCTCCGGGCCGGGCGGGCACGAGGCCGAAGTCAGCAGCTGAAGCGGGCGGCAGCCGGGGCCACGGTCAACGGCTCCGGCAGCCGCAGCGGCCCGTGGCCCGGGGTGATCCGGCCCAGCAGCCGCCCTCCTGTCGCGCCGGTGCAGCTGGGCAGTGTCCCCGGCAGGCCGTGCGCGGTGAACCAGCCGAGCAATGCGAAGGCCACCGCCTCCTTGGCGGCCGAGGGCAGTCCCAGTGCGTCGGAGCGCAGCAGCTCGACTCCCGGCAGCAGTGCGCCGATCCGCTCGGTCAGCACCGGGTTGTCCGCGCCGCCACCGGACACCACCAGGGTTCGCAGGCCCCGCTCCCGTACCGCGTCCGCGACCGTGCGTGCGGTCAGTTCGGCCAGGGTGGCCAGGAGGTCCTCGGCCCGGAGCGGGAGGCGTCCGGCCAGGTGCCCGGCCAGGTAGTCGGCGTGGAAGAGCTCCTTGCCGGTGCTCTTCGGCGGCTCGCGCCGGTAGTACGGTTCGGCGAGCAGGGCGGCGAGCAGCGCCGGGTCCACCCGTCCGGCGGCGGCGAGCCGGCCGTCCTCGTCGTACGGCCGGCCGGTCCCGGCCAGCGCGGCCGCGTCCATCAGAGCGTTTGCGGGACCGGTGTCGAAGGCGACCGGCGCGCTCTGCCCGACCGCTGTCAGATTGGCGATCCCACCGAGGTTCAGCGCCCCCGCCGGACCCGGCAGTCCGCTGAGCAGCAGCGTGTCCAGCAGCGACACCAGGGGTGCGCCCTGGCCGCCCGCCGCCACGTCCGCGGTGCGTACGTCGGATATCACCGGCACGCCCAGGCGCTCGGCGATCCAGGCGGGCTGGCCGAGTTGCAGGGTGCCGCGCACCGTCCCGTCGTCCACCCAGTGGTAGAGGGTCTGGCCGTGCGAGCACACCAGGTCGACCGGCCCTGCCGCGGCCACTGTCGCCGCCGCGGTGCCGGCGAAGGACTGCCCGATGAGGGTGTCCAGGCGGCACACCGCCGCCAGGGTCACATCCCGCGGGGGCAGCGCGTCCAGGATCTCGGCGCGCAGTTCGGCCGGGTAGGGGTGTGCAGCCGCGTGGACGAGGGTGCCGTGCACGGTGTCGCCGTCGAGGCGGAATTCGACGACGGCCGCGTCGATCGCGTCGTGCGAGGTGCCGGAGCTGAGTCCCAGGACTCTCACAGGCTTCCTTTCTGAACATGGGTGCGGGCGGGCCCGCCCCATGGATGGAGCGGGCCCGCCCGATGCCGGGGGCCGGAGGTCAGACGGCGGCCGACGCGATCTCCACACCGACCACGCGCCGCGCCGTGGGGTGGAAGCAGGCGTGGAGCTGCCCGGACTCCCCCACCGCTTCGAGGACGGGCCGTTCGGTCGTGCAACGTTCGGTGGCGAACGGGCAGCGGGGTGCGAACAGGCAGCCGTCCGTGGTCACCTTCTCGTCCAGCGGGGCCAGTGGCGCCAGCCGGTCGGGGCCGGGCTCCTCCAGACCTCGCATGATCGGGATCGCCGACAACAGGCACTGCGTGTAGGGATGGACGGGCCCCTGGATGACGTCGTCGGTGAGGCCGCTTTCGATGACCTGCCCGCGGTAGATGACGTGCAGCTCGGCGCCCTCGCCGACGTAGCGCGCCGTCGCCACGTCGTGGGTGATGAAGACCAGCGAGATGCCCAGGCGTTCGCGCAGGTCGTGCAGGAGGGCGAGGATGCCCAGGCGCATCGAGACGTCGATCATCGACACGGCTTCGTCGGCGATGAGCACCTCGGGGTCGACGGTGAGCGCGCGGGCGATGACCACACGCTGACGCTGACCGCCCGAGAGCTGGTGCGGGTACTTGGGGAGGACCCCGTCCGGCTCCAGACCCACCAGTTCCAGGAGTTCCGAGGCCCGTGCCCGTACAGCGGACGCCGAGGCGGCGCCGCCCGTCTCCTTCGCCCGCATCCGCAGCGGGTCGCCGAGGATCTGCTCGATCGTACGGGTGGGGTTCAGGGCCGAGTACGGATCCTGGTGGATCATCTGGATGCGGCGGAAGTACGGGGCGCGCTTACGCGGCGAAAGCTTGGAGAGCTCCACGCCGTCGACCACGAGTTCGCCGCCGTCGAAGGTCTCGATCCCCGTGAGGATCTTGCCCAGCGTCGTCTTGCCGCAGCCCGACTCGCCGATGAAGGCGACGGCACCGCCCTTGGGGAGTGTGAAGTCCACGCCGCGCAGGGCGTAGACCGTGCGCTCGCCGGTGAAGGCCCCGCGGGAGTGGTAGGTGCGGGTGATGCCGCGCGCCTCGATCACGACGCGTCTCCCTTCGAGGTGGTGGGGCCGACCACGGCGGCGTCCGCGTGGCACGCCCGCCGGTGGCCGGCCGAGTGCTCCGCGAGCTGCGGCTCGTCCTCGGCACAGATGTCCATCTTGAAGACGCAGCGGTCGCGGAACACGCAACCCGTCCTCGGGATGGTGGTGAGATCCGGCGGGCGGCCCGGCAGGGCGCGGGCCGCTGCCGGGTCGCCGACGATGCGTGCCGTGGCGCCGATCAGAGCCTTGGTGTACGGGTGGGTGGGGTTGCGGAGGAGATCCAGCGTCGGGCCGTGCTCGACGATCCGGCCGCCGTACATCACGGCCAGGTTGTCGGCGAGTTCCGAGACCACACCCATGTCGTGGGTGACGATGAGGGTGCTGAGGTTGTTCTCGTCGTGCACCTGGCGGATGATCTTCAGCACCGCGGACTGGGACAGTACGTCCAGAGCCGTGGTCGGCTCGTCCAGGATGAGGACCTTGGCGTTCAGAACGAGAGCGAAGACGATGCCCAGGCGCTGGCGCATGCCGCCGGACAGCTCGTGCTGATAGGAGTCCAGAACGCGGTTGCCGTCCAGGCCCATCCGCTCGGCGAGCTGCTTGGCGCGGGAGAGCAGGCCCGGGAGGTCCTTGACGTCGTGCGAGCGGCCCAGGTCCAGGATCTGCTTGCCGATGGTCTTCAGCGGGTTCATGGAGTTCTGCGACGCCTGGAAGACGTATCCGAGCGCCGAGCCCCGTACCGCCCGCATCGACTTGGCGCCGAGCGTCGTCACGTCACCGATGCCGTCGACGTGGATGGCGCCTCCTGCGATCCGGCCCGGCTCGGGCACGGCGTTCATCAGGGACAGGGCCAGGGTCGACTTGCCTGAGCCGGACTCCCCCACCAGGCCGGTGATCTCACCGCGACGCAGGTCGAGGGAGGCGTTAGCGACAGCCGGGTACTCCGTGCCGTTGATGCGGTAGTGGACCCTGAGGTCGCGCACGCGGACCTCGGCCTCCCCGGCCTCGGGCGCGGACTTCTCCGTCGTCGTGGTCATCAGCGCTCCCTCAGTCGCGGGTTGAAGAGCTCGTCGATCGCGTCCAGGAACAGCACCACGCCCATGATCAGGAGCAGGATGCAGGTGAGCGGGGCCAGGAGGTAGAAGATTGCCTCGGGACTCTGCAGCGCTCCTCCGGAGAACACCGCCTGGTTGATCATCACGCCCCAGTTGGTGCTGGTGAACGGCACGATGCCGAGGAAGAACAGCCCGACCTGGGCCTCGACGAAGCCGATGACCGACAGGAGCAGGTGCATCGCCACGTACGGGGCGATGTTCGGCAGGAGTTCGCGCACGATGACGTGCCGGCTGGGCAGCCCGAGGCCGCGTGCGGCCTCCAGGAATCCGCGCTCGCGCAGGCTCAGCGCCTGGGAGCGCACGGCGCGGGCGATGCCGCCCCAGCCCACCACGCCGAGCACGAATCCCATCTCCAGCGGGCTGTCGAACTTCCACACCGTGGTGAGCACGACGAGCAGCGGCAGGCCGGGGACCGTGAGCACGAAGTCGGTGACGCGCATCAGCGCGGAGTCGGACAAGCCGCGGTGGAAGCCGGCCAGGAGCCCGACGGCGGTACCGATCGTCGAGGCGAACAGGGCGGCGAGGGAGCAGGTGAGCAGTACATAGCGGCTGCCGACGACAGTGGCCTGGAGCACGTCGGAACCGGCGAAGTCGGTTCCGAGCCAGTGCCCCGCGCTCGGCGGCTGATAGATCGCGTCCGGGTCGATGGCGAGCTGGTCGCCGTAGAGCATCGGCCCGAAGGTGCCCATCAGGACGAAGAACACCAGGATGGACAGGCCGATGATCCGGCCGGGCTTGCGCGTGAGGACGCGCCAGATGCCGGTCCAGCGGCTACGTCTCGCTGAGAGGGCATCAGCCGGACGGGACGGCTCGGTGAGCGTCGCGGTGGTCATGGTCAGCGCCTCACTCGGGGGTCGATCACGGAGTAGAGGAGGTCCGCGACGATGTTCGCGAGCACCACCGCGGTGGTGATCAGCAGGAAGGCACCGGTCATCAGGGGGTAGTCGCGCTTGCCGATGCTGTTCAGCAGCAGCTGCCCGACGCCGGGGTAGTTGAAGGTGGCCTCGATCAAAATCGCTCCGCCGAACAACGTGCCGAACGAGAGGGCGAGGGTGGTGAACAGCGGCAGGATCGCGTTGCGGCCGATGTAGCGCATCCGCGTGCCGGGGGTGATGCCGCGCAGCTCCGAGGCGAGGATGAAGTCGTCACCGAGGACGGACACCACGCTGGAACGCATGCTGAGCATCCAGCCGCCGTAAGAGATGAGGACGTACGTGGCGACCGGGAGGACCGCGTGGTACGCGACGGACGACATGTACTCGACGTTCCATCCGGGGTCCACCAGGAGCGTCTCGGAGACGGTGCCGCCGTACGGCAAGGTCCCCAGGTTGGTGTAGAAGACGGTGATGAGCAGGATCGCGATCACGAACGACGGGATGCCGGCGATCATCGAGGCGGCCAGGCTCAGCCCGCTGCCCAGGCGGGACGACCGCTTCACCGCCGCGACCACACCACTGCTGACACCGATGCAGAAGCTGATCAGCAGGCCGCTCATGATGGGGATGACGGTCCACGGCAGGGCGTCGCCGATGACGTCCCCGACCGGCACTCCGCTGTAGGAGATCGAGATCCCGAGGTGACCGTGGAGCAGGTCGCCGATGTAGTGCGTGTACTGCGTGAACAGCGGGTCCTGCGAGGTGAACCCGTAGATGATCGAGGCCTTGGCCTTGGCATCCTGGGAGTTCATTCCCATGGCGACGTACTTCTCGTACGCCACGTCGCCCGGTTTGCCGGGCAGGGCGTGGACGAGGAAGAACGTAAACGTGGCCACGATCCAGATCATGACCGCGCCGCCGACCAGTCGGATCGCGATGGTGCGCGCCAGTCCCTTCACGTTCCTGCACCTCCTTCCTTGTCGTAGGGGTTGTTGTGGATCAGCGCGCGAGCGGGGCGACGGCCTGGTGCGGCTGCCGCCCCGCGGTGTTGCGCCATACGGAAGTCGCCAGGTGGGGTCACCCGGCCTGGATCACTTGCCCTTGGCCTGGATGTAGCCCTGCATCATCCACACGCCGGGCTGGTTGGCGAGGATGTCGTCCTGCCCGGACTTCGGCCAGTTGGTGAAGTTCTTGTCGTAGGTGAACTTCACGTTGGTGTAGTCCCAGATCGGGATGACGGGAAGTTCCTGGTTGGTGGCCTGGACCAGCTGCGTGATGACCGGCTTCTTGGCCTCGATGCCGAGGCCGGCGAGGCTGGCCGTGAGCTGACCCGGGTTGATGGTCTTCCCGTCGAGCGTGAAGGTCTCGTCGCCGTGCATCCAGTTGCCGTCACCCTTCTTCTCGGTGTGGGTGACCTTGTTGCCGTTGGCGACGAAGCCGTCGCTCTCGCCGTACAGGCGCTGGAAGTTCTGGCGCGGGTCGGCGCCGACGGCGGTCAGCCACCAGCCGACGTCGAACTTCTCGGCGGCCATGTCCGTCTGGTAGGCGCCGAAGTCGGCGGAGAGGGCCGGCTTGGTCTCGATACCGAAGGCGGTGAGCTCGTTGGCGACGACGGTGGAGGCGGCGATCCAGTCACTGAAGCCGTTGACGGTCTGCAGCGTGATCTTCCACTGCTTGCCGTTCGCCAGGTACCACTTGCCGCCCTTCTGCTTCAGGCCTGCGCCCTTCAGCAGCTCGGCGGCCTTCGCCTCGTCGTGGGCGTACGGGTTGAGCTTGCCGACCGCGTCGGCGCCCAGCCACTGCTCGGTCGACTGGCGGATCATGCCGGCGGGCGCGGTGGAGGCCATGCCGCCGACCGGCTGGCCCACCTTGGTGATGGCCTCGCGGTCGAGGATGTACGCCAGGGCCTGGCGCACCTCCTTCTTGTCGTACGGTGCCTTGCTCTGGTTGAAGGCGATGGAGGCGTTGACGTAGGAGGTACCGTCGGCGCGCTTGTAGCCCTTGGCCAGGATCTGGTTCAGGACGTTCGTCGGGATGGCGGTGAAGGGCGCGGCGTCCAGGTCACCGTTCTTCATGAAGCCCCAGATCTGCTCGTTGCCGGAGTAGTGGCGGATGACCACCTGGCTCGGAGCGATCTTGTCGAGGGCGAAGAAGTACTTGTTGCGGACGAGGATGGCCGAGCCGGGGTTGACGCGCTTGACCACGAACGGGCCGGCCGAGACGTCGTTCTTCGGCGCGAAGGCCGCGATGGCCTTGCCGGTCTCGTTCAGCTTGTCGACAGCGGCCTGGGCGTCCTTCGCCTTGGCCGCGTCCACCTGCTGGCTGGCCGCGATGGTGTCCCAGATGTCGGCCGGCACGAGGTGGCCGTAGACCGACTTGGGGACGATGGACTGGCCCAGGATCTGCTTCGCGAAGTTCGCGTTGTTGGTTCCGGCGGCCTGCTTGAACTCGATGTCGTACTTGCCGACAGAGGTCACGGAGGCGACGTTGAGGCCCTCGCTCAGCTGGCCCGAGCCGACCGAGGCGGTGCCCTGGGTGAGCGCGATGGCCATGGACATCTTGATGTCCTCGACGGTGACCGGCTTGCCGTCGGACCACTTGGCGTCCGGCTGCATGTGCGCGACCAGCGTGTCGCCCTTGATCTCCCAGCTCTTGGCAAGGCCCGGGAAGGCGTCGTTCGCGTCCATCGGATTCTTCTTCTCGAACCCGAGGCGCATCGAGTTGTAGCTGAGGAACGTGTTTCCGTTCGGGCTGTACGGGTTCATCGGCGTGCCCGGGGTGATCGGGTTGTTCGCGTCGACCGTGGTGAAGACGCCACCGCCGTTGGCGCCGTTCTTCGCACCGGAATCCGGTGCGCACGCGGCGAGGGAACCGAGGGTCGCGAGGGCGGCGGACGCTGCGACGAAGTGCTTGAACCGGACCATAGCGCGTGGTCTCCGATCGGCAGACAGAAGTGGAGTGTGTGGGACAAGGCCTGGGGGGTGTGCAGACCGTAGGAGCGGCGCCATGGGTATGTCAATGAATTGCGTTGGCTGAATCCAGTTCGTAATTTACCGCCACACGTGCGCGCCGAGATCGCCCGAATCGCGGCGAGAGGTCGACAACAGCCCCTCTCGTGCTGGCGAAAACTTACGCTCAACTTTCAATTGATGTGGCAAAGTTACGCGCGCTCGTCCGCCCCGCCCTCCCACCGAGAGGAAACCGCGATGCACCCGCAGCTTCCGGTACGAATCGACGCCCCCACCGAACGCCGTAACCCCCGCACCCGCGACATCGACGACGTGCCCACCCTGGAGGTGCTGCGTCTGCTCAACGCCGAGGACCGGATCCCGGCCGAGGCAGTCGCCGCAGTACTGCCCGACATGGCCCGGCTGGTCGACGAGACGGCGCGCCGGATCCGGGCCGGCGGCCGGCTGCACTACTTCGGCGCGGGCACATCGGGCCGCCTCGCGGTGATGGACGCCGCCGAGCTGATCCCCACCTACAGCCTCCCGCCCGGCGTCGTGGTCGCCCATCACGCGGGCGGACTGCGCGCCCTGGTCGAACCGGTCGAGGGCGTCGAGGACCAGGAGTCCGCCGGGGCGGCCGACGCCGCCGAGGTGGGGCCGGGCGACGTCGCGGTCGGCGTCGCCGCCAGCGGCCGCACTCCCTACGTCGGCGGCGCCCTGCGTGCCGCTCGGGCGGCGGGCGCCTTCACCGCACTGCTCAGCGCCAACCCCGGGGCCGAACTGGCGGATCAGGTGGACGTCCACCTGGGGGTGGACACCGGTCCGGAGGCGATCGCGGGCTCCACCAGGCTGAAGGCCGCCACCGCGCACAAAATGGTGCTCAACAACCTGTCCACGGCCGTGATGGTGGCGCAGGGTCGTACCTACTCGAACCTGATGGTCGATGTGGCCGCCACCAACGACAAGTTGCGCGGCCGGGTCCTCAACATCGTGGTGGAGGCCACCGGGCTGGACGAGGACCGCTGCGGCGCTGCCCTCGCCGCCTCGGGAGGGGAGCTGAAGACGGCCCTGGTCGGCCTGCTCGCCGACTGCTCCCCGCAGCAGGCGCGCGAGGCGCTGGATGCCGGCGGCGGGAGCGTCCGCGCGGCCCTGCGCACCCTCGTCTGAGAGCGTGCGAGGATGCCCCGCGACCCGGTGGGTCGCGGGGCATCCTGGTCACCGGGGGCCGGTCACTGCGGGGATCGCCGCCGGTGCACCGCCGTGTAAGTGCGCTCCAACGCACGTGTCGTACGGCTGTAGTTGCGCTGGGCCACCCCGACGAACAGGCAGTCCACCAACGTCAGCGCGGCGATCCGGCTGGACATCGCGCCGGACCGGAAGGTGGTCTCACGCCCCGCGGTGGTCAGCACGTGGTCGGCCACGTCGGCGATCGGCGAACGCGGGAAGTTGGTGATCGCGATCGTGGTGGCCCCGTTGTCCCAGGCCTCGCCCAGCGCTGCCACGGTGTCCGTGGTGGCGCCGGTGTGTGAGATGCCGATCGCCAGGTCCCCGCGGCCGAGCAGGGCGGCGGACGTGAGCGCACCGTCGGGGTCGGGCCAGGCCGTCGCCCGGCGCCCGATGCGGTGCAGCTTCTGCTGGAAGTCGAGCGCGATCAACGCGCTCGCGCCGACGCCGTACAGGTCCACCGCGCTCGCCCCGACCACCTCGTCGATGGCCCGCTCCAGGACGTGCAGGTCGAGCTGGGCAATGGTGTCCTCGACCGCGCGGGCGTCGGCGAAGCCCAGCTTGCCGACCACGTCGGCCAGCGAGTCGCCGGGCCCGATGTCGCTTCCGGCGCTGGACCAGGCGGGGCCGCTGTCCTCGCTGCCGGCCGCCGAAGCCAGTTTGATCCGCAGGTCGGGGTAGCCCTTGAGGCCCACGGCCCGGCAGAACCGGACGACGGTGGTCTCGGAGGTACTGCATTCCGCGGCGAGTTCGCTGATGGTCTTCCCGGCCACCCCGACCGGATCGGCGATCGCGGCTTCGGCGACCCGCCGTTCCGAGGGTGGCAGAGAAGGCAGCAGCGCCCGGATCTGCACCAGCACCGTCTGTGGCGGCGTCGCGCGCTCTGCGGTGGGTGCTGCGGAGCGCCGGGGGGCGTCGCCGCCTCCGCGCTGTCGGTCACGTGGGGCAGCCATGTGGGAATCCTACGGGTTCGTTGGGGTACGCGTCGCTGGGTATCCGGGATATGTACGATTCGGGCGCTTGATGCACCACTTGGCGCTCAGCCGCGCACGGGCTCGGCGCGAGCCGCCACGGCGGCGTGCACAGCACGTCGCAACTCCTTCGCCCGC
Source organism: Streptomyces sp. NPDC005262 (assembly GCF_042872425.1). Classification (NCBI taxonomy): domain Bacteria; kingdom Bacillati; phylum Actinomycetota; class Actinomycetes; order Kitasatosporales; family Streptomycetaceae; genus Streptomyces; species Streptomyces sp. NPDC005262. The sequence continues at coordinate 128,723 of NZ_JBIAKK010000016.1, read as the reverse complement.
GCCCCGCGTCCGTAGTGCACCGCGTTGGTCAGCAGCACCACCCAGATCCCGGTGACCGGGTCGAGCGCCAGGCTGGTGCCGGTGAAGCCGGTGTGCCCGGCGCCGGTCGCGGGCCAGTGCGGGGACATGTGGTCCCAGACGTCGCCGGGCAGCGTCCAGCCCAGCCCCCGTGCGCCGTCCATCCCCACCGTCTGCAGGCTGAGCGCCTCGGAGCGGGTGCGGGCCGACAGCGGCGACTCGTCGGTCAGCCAGCAGGCACGAAGGTAGTGCGCGAGGTCCGGCGCAGTGCCGAACAGGCCGGCGTGCCCGGCCACGCCGCCCAGGCTCTCGGCGTTCTCGTCGTGCACCACACCACGCTTGGGCTCTCCGCCGGGCGGCGCCTCGGTCGCGGCGGTGACCGCCCGCCAGTCCGCGGGCGGCAGGTAACGGGTGGCGGTCAGGCCCAGCGGGTCGAGCACCAGCTCCCGTACGGCGGTGTCGAGCTGCTGCCCGGCCACCGAGGCGACGATCTCGCCGAGCAGGATGAACCCCAGGTCGGAGTAGTTGACGGCGGTGCCGGGCAAATGATCGAGGGGCTCTGCGAGAACGGCGGCGATCCGGTCGGCCGGGCCGCCGGGAAGCTGCCAGAAGTCCCGGTGCGGAGGCAGTCCGGAGGAGTGCGACAGGAGATGACGGATCGTCACCTCACTCTTGCCCGCCCCGGTGAAACCCGGCAGGTGGCGGCGCACCGGGTCGTCCAGTCGCAACGCCCCGGTGTCGGCGAGCCGCAGCACAGCGGGCGTGGTGGCCACCACCTTGGTGAGGGAGGCCAGGTCGAAGACCGTGTCCGTGGTGACTGGACCCCCCGACGGGCCGTCGGCGGTGGTGCCGAACGCGGCGGTACGGACGGGCCCGTGCGCACCGCGACCGGTGATCAGGACGGCTCCGGGCACGACACCCTGCTCCACCGCGTTCCTGACGAGGCCTGCTGGATCGGGGAGACTTTCGGGATCTTCGCGGTCGGTCATCACGGCCTGCTTTCCGGTGGGGTGCGGGGGGCTGACAGTCCGATCATCCCGCTGGTAAATTTCCACCGCAATACCGAGCCCCGATGTCATTCACTTACAATCCGGTGTCCCCGGAGCTAACTCGAGGTGAGCAGGCATGATGAACCTTCCGGCGGCACGCACCGCGACCGAGCACGACCTGCCCGCCCTGCGAAGCCTCGCCCGCGCAGCCCTCGTTCACGACAGCGACGCCGAGGACGTGTTCGATCTGCTGTGGTCGCAGGCCGCGGGCCACCCGCAGCTGCGGATCGTCGCCGAGGAGGAGGGGCAACCGGCAGGCGTCGCCCTCGCCGCACTCCGCCCCGCCACTGCGAACGCCCCCGCCACGGGCCACGTCGATCTCGTCGCCGTGCACCCCGGGGCACAGAGCCGCGGAATCGGCCGTGCTCTGCTCACCCGTGCGGAGGAGCTCCTCGTCGCCGCCGGGGCCGGCCGGCTGATGATCCGCGGCAGGCCTCCGTACTACGCATGGCCCGGCATCGACATCCGCTACACCCGCGCCGTCTGTCTGGCCGAATCCAGTGGCTACACCCGGGGCCCCGAAGGCCTCAACCTGGGCGTCGACCTGCGCACCGCCCCGCTCGGCACCGCCGAGGACGAGGCGCGCCTGGCCGCTGCCGGGGTGCAGGTCCGCCGCCTCGCACCCGCGGACGAGAAGCCGTTCCTCGCCTGGATGAACCAGTGGGGCGGCTCCTGGGACGGAGAAGCGGCTCGCGCCCTGACGTACTCCCCTCCGCGCGGCCATGTCGCCGTCCGCGAAGGGGCCGACGGCCCGGTCTACGTCGGCTTCGCCTGCCACGGCGTCAACCGCCGCTCCTGGTTCGGCCCGATGGGCACCGAATCCTCGGAACGCGGCCTCGGCGTCGGCACCGTGCTGCTCCGCCGCTGCCTCGCCGACCAGCGCGCGTCCGGACTCGACCAGGCGGAGATCGGCTGGACCGCCCCCATCCACTTCTACGCCCGCGCCGTCGACGCACAGCTCGGCCGGGTCTTCTGGACCTACAGCAAGGACGTCTGACCTCCCGGTGGCCCCGACCGCCCGGGCCGCGCCGAGGAACCGACCGCCCAGCCCGAGAGGAACCACCATGCCGCCCACCCCCGCCCCCCGTCCCGCCCGGGCCGACGGTGAACTCCTCACCCTCGCCGACCGAGTGCTGCAGCCCGGCTTCCGTGGCACCACGGCCCCCGACTGGATCCGCCGCCGACTGGCCGGCGGACTCAGCTCGGTCCTCCTCTTCGGCCCCAACATCCGGGACCGCGCGCAGACCGCCGCGCTCACCGACGCCCTGCGCGCCGAGAACCCCGAGGTACTGATCGCCGTCGACGAGGAGGGCGGCGACATCACCCGGCTGGAGGCCGTGACCGGGTCCTCGTATCCGGGCAACCTCGCCCTCGGCATGGTCGACGACCCCGAACTCACCGCCGCCGTCGCCACCTCCATGGGCGGCGAACTGCGCGCCGTCGGCATCGGCCTCGACTACGCCCCGGACGCCGACGTCAACTCCAACCCCGACAACCCGGTCATCGGCGTCCGCTCCTTCGGCGCCGACCCCACGCTGGTCGCCCGGCACACCGCCGCCTGGGTGCGCGGGCTGCACGACGCGGGGGTCGCCGCCTGCGCCAAGCACTTCCCCGGCCACGGCGACACCGACACCGACTCCCACCTCGACCTGCCCACCGTCGCCATGGACGCCGACCGCATCGCCGAGCTGGCCCTGCCGCCGTTCCGTGCCGCTCTCGCCGCCGGCGCCCGCGCGGTGATGACCGCCCACCTGCTCATCCCCGCCTACGACCCGGATCGCCCCGCCACCGTCAGCCCCTGGGTGATCAACCGACTGCTGCGCGAGGAGCTGGGGTTCGACGGACTCGTCATCAGCGATGCCATCGAGATGCAGGCGGTCCGCGCCCGCTACGGACTGGCGGGCGCGGCCGTCCGCGCACTGTCCGCCGGGGTGGATCTCATCTGCCTCGGTGACCGGTCCGGCGACATGGAGTTCGCCGGCCTGCGGGCCGCCGTCGCGGACGCGGTGCTCTGCGGCGAACTCCGCGAGGAGCGGCTCGCCGAGGCCGCGGCCCGTACCGCCGAGTTCGCCACCTGGCAGCGAGCCCTGGCCGGGTCCGTTCCCGCGCCGTCACCCGATCGGGCGCTCGGACTGGCCGCCGCGCGCCGCGCGCTGCGCGTCAGCGCCGATGACCCTGCCGCGCTGCCGCTGCAAACCCCTGCCCTCCTGGTTGAGTTCGGCGTCCCCGGCACCGTGGTCCAGGGCGACGCGGTGCCGTGGGGTCTGGGTCCCGCCCTCACCGCGCTGATGCCAGGAACCGTCCGCACCACCCTGCCCGCCCTCGCCCCCTTCGACCCGGCACACGCCGACCGGATCCTCGCCGAGGCCGCGGGACGGCCGCTTGTCCTCGCCGTCCGCGACGCCCACCGCCGGCCCGCCGTGCGGGACTGGCTGCGTGTGCTGCTCGCCCGCCGTCCCGACGCGATCACGGTGGAGCTCGGCGTCCCGCACCCCGGCCCGGGCGGCGCCGTCCGTATCGACACCCACGGCGCCGCCCGCGTCTGCGGGCAGGCGGCCGCGGAGGCCCTCGCAGGGCGGACGCTTCCCGGAGTGTGACCTTCGCTGTGCTGTGATGCCGGCCGGCCCGGCCGGCATCACAGCACAGCGTGGTGCCGGCCGGTCGCGACCGGCCGTGCCGCGACTCTTTACGTACCTGTCGTGCACGGGTAATTTCCTGACCGCAAAAGATTGCAGCAAAATTCTGACAGCTCTTGCTGACGGGATGCACTGCTCGCCCGAACCCCGAGGCGCGTCAGGGTTCTCCGGCGGGACCGCGGTTGCTCGATGAGCAGCCGCGCTCTTGGCTGCCGCGGCCCACCGGCCGCTGCCCTCCCCCTGGAGATACGCATATGAGACGCTCCCCCCACCGCCTGCTGAGACGCCCCCTGGCGGCAGCCGTGGTGGCCGCCGGGCTTCTGGGGCTCCTCGCAGCGGTACCGCACCCTGACGGTCCCGCCGCCTCCGTCCCGGCCGCGGCCTCGGAGAACACGGCGACGGTCTTCTACTACACGAAGACCCGCAACTGGTCGGCGTACAACCTCCATCACGCGCCTGACGGCGGTTCGTGGACCACCGTGCCCGGCGTACAGATGGAAGCCGCGTGCACGGACTGGGTGAAGAAGACCGTGAGCCTGGGCGGTGCGAGCGGGCTCGCCGCCACGTTCAACAACGGTTCCGGGGTCTGGGACAACAACGCCGGAAACAACTATGCGTTGGGCACCGGAACCATCACGGTCAAGGACGGGGTCGTGGCCCACAGCGACCCGTGCGCCGACGGCGGCACCGACCCGACGCCCTCGCCCACCCCGGGTGACACACACACCGCGTCGGTCTACTACTCCACCGCGACGGTGGGCTGGACGACCACCAATCTGCACTACCAGCCCGAGGGCGGTTCATGGACCGCAGTCCCGGGCGTCGGCATGGAAGCGGCCTGTACGGGATGGGTGAAGCGCTCCGTCGATCTGGGCACCGCCACCAAGATGCAGGCCGCGTTCAACAACGGCAACGGTGTCTGGGACAACAACAACGGCAGCAACTACACGATCCCCTCAGGCGTTTCCACGGTCGAGAACAAGAAGGTCACCGCCGACGCCGAGGATCCGTGCGCCACCGAGCCGCCGGACACCGAAGCCCCCACCGTGCCGACGAAGGTGACCGCCGACGCCGACGGCGTGTCCGTCGTGCTGTCGTGGGAACCGTCCACCGACGACCGGGGGGTGACGAAGTACCAGGTCACCCGGACGGGCGGAGCCAAGGGCACGATGGTGACGGACGTCGGCTCCACCGTCTTCTCCGATGCGAACCTGGAGGAGAGGACCGCGTACAGCTACACCGTCGAAGCCGTGGACGCGGCGGGCAACACGTCGGCGGCGTCGACCGCCGCCACCGCCACGACCGGGGACAGGCCGGCCGCACCGGCGGCCGGAACACCGCTCGGCACCGACCCGCGCAAGGACCCGATCTATTTCGTCCTCACGGCCCGGTTCGACGACGGCGACAGCTCCAACAACCGGGGCGGCAGCCAGCATGTGAAGTCCGGCAACGCGGCGAACAACGACCCCATGTTCCGAGGTGACTTCAAGGGCCTGGTCGACAAGCTCGACTACATCAAGGGGCTCGGCTTCTCCGCCGTCTGGATCACTCCGGTGGTGCTGAACCGATCCGACTACGACTACCACGGCTATCACGGCTACGACTTCTACAAGGTCGACGCCCGCCTGGAGTCCGCGGGCGCCTCGTACCAGGACCTGATCAACGCCGCCCACGCCAAGGGCATGAAGATCTACCAGGACGTCGTCTACAACCACTCCTCGCGCTGGGGCGCCAAGGGTCTGTTCACCCCGACGGTCTACGGCGTCCGGGACGACCAGTGGAGCTGGTACTACGACGAGCGGAACGAGGGCTTCGAGTACGACGGTCTGAGTGTCGAGTCCAAGTCCGGGAAGTCGTACTACAACGGCGATCTCTGGTCGACCGCGGAACCGTCCGGTAACACCTGTGTCAACTGGGGCAAGCCGACCGGCGGCACCTCCGCCGAGGGATACAGGATCTACAACTGCCAGTGGCCGAGCCCGACTTCCGGCATGTTCCCGAAGGCTTACTACCACAACTGCTGGATCGGGAACTGGGAGGGTGAGGACTCCCGCAGCTGCTGGCTGCACGAGGACCTCGCCGACTTCAACACCGAGAGCGCTCCCGTCCAGAACTACCTGATCGGCGCCTACGACAAGTACATCGACATGGGGGTCGACGGCTTCCGTATCGACACCGCCGTCCACATTCCCCGCACCACCTGGAACCGCCGCTTCCTGCCCGCGATCCAGGAACGCGTCACGTCGCGGTTCGGCGCGGAGGCCGCAAAGAACTTCTTCGTCTTCGGCGAGGTGGCCGCCTTCGTCAACGACAAGTGGAACCGCGGCTCGGTCAACCACTCGGCGCAGTTCTACACCTGGAAGGAGCGCAAGGAGTACGACGCCGACGACGCGAAGGCCGCCCTGGAGATGTACGACTACGAGCAGCAGCAGGGCACCGGGGCCCAGCCCACCTCCACCAACGCCTTCCTGAACGGAAATGCCTACCACACGCCGGACCACAGCCGGTTCTCCGGCATGAACGTCATCGACATGCGGATGCACATGAACTTCGGGGACGCCGCCAACGCGTACAACAACGGCAAGGACTCCGACGACAGTTACACCGACGCCACGTACAACGTGGTGTACGTCGACAGCCACGACTACGGGCCCAACAAGAGCAGCGAACGCTACTCCGGCGGGACCGACGCATGGGCCGAGAACATGTCCCTGATGTGGACGTTCCGCGGCATCCCCACCCTCTACTACGGGTCGGAGATCGAGTTCCAGGCGGGCAAGAAGATCGACTGCGGGCCCACCTGCCCGCTGGCGACCACCGGCCGCGCGTACTACGGCGACCACCTCACGGGCACGGTCGAGGCATCCGACTTCGGCAAGGTCTCCTCGGCGACCGGCGAGGTCGCCAACACGCTCGGCAAGCCGCTGGTCAAGCATCTGCAACGGCTGAACGAGATCCGGCGGGCGGTGCCGGCCCTCCAGATGGGCCAGTACTCCACCGACGGCATCACCGGCTCGATGGCCTACAAGCGCCGCTACACCGACACGGCGAGCGGCGTCGACAGTTTCGCCCTGGTGACCGTCACCGGAGCGGCCACGTACACCGGCATCCCCAACGGCACCTACAAGGACGCGGTGACCGGGGACACCCAGGTGGTGACGGGCGGCACCCTCGCCGTCCCGGCACCGGGCAAGGGCAATCTACGGGTGTACGTACTAGACCTCGGCGGCAGGAACGCGGCGCCGGGCAGAATCGGGACCGACGGTCCCTATCTGAAGTAGGGGCGGGAAGCGACAGGCGTGACGGGCGTGCTCCGGGCACGCCCGTCACCCGCTGCGCCGGCTCAGCGCGCGGACGCGTCGAGGTGCGGGAACCGGAACTCGGTCCGGCTGCGCGCGACGTCCCCGGGCCGCAGCACGGTGCTGGGGTAGGCGGAGCGGTTGGGTGAGTCGGGCAGGTGCTGGGTCTCCAGGCACAGCGCGCCGTGCCGCTCGTGGCGCCGGCCTGCGGTGTCGGTGAGCGAACCGTCGAGCTGGTTGGCGGTGTAGACCTGGATCCCCGGTTCGGTGGTCCAGACCTCCAGGATCCGGTCCGTCGTGGGGGCGGTGAGCCGGGCGGCCCGTCGAAGGTCTTCCGGGGTCCCGGGCGCGCGGACGATCCAGCAGTGGTCGAAGCCGCCCGCCATGCGCAGCTGTTCGTCCGGCAGCGCGATCCGCTCCCCGATGGTCTGCGGGGCGGTGAGGTCGAACGGCGTGCCGCGCACGTCGGCGGCGGGGCCTTGCGGGATGCCCTCCGCGTCGACGGGCAGGTAGCTGTCGCCATCCACCTGCAGCGTGTGGTCGAGGATGTCGCCCTCCGCGGTCAGGGCGAAGTAGGCATGGTTGGTGAAGTTGACGACCGTGGGGCGGTCGGTGGTCGCGGTGTAGTCGAGGGCGAGTGTGCCCGCGGTGTCGAGGGTGTAGGTCACGGTGACGTCGAGCGCTCCGGGGAATCCCATGTCGCCGTCGGGGCTGTGCAGGGTCAGCCGGACGACCGCGGTGTCGTCGCTGGTGTGACCGGTGGCCTGCCACATTCTGGTGTGGAAGCCCTCGGGGCCGCCGTGCAGTGCGTGGCCGCGGTCGTTGGCGGGGATCTCGTGGGCGGTCCCGTCGAGGGTGAAGCGGCCGTGGGCGATGCGGTTGGCGAAGCGGCCGATGAGAGCGCCGAAGAAGGGGTTCTTCCCCGTGTAGTCGTCGAGCGTGGCCAGGGACCGTACGACCGAAGCGGCGGCTCCGTCGGTGTCGGGCACGGTGAGGCTGTGCAGGATGCCGCCGTAGGTGAGGATCTCGGCCTGGACTCCCGTACCGGAGTCGAGTGTCCAGACATCGACGTCGGTGCGGCCGTGGGCAGCGCCGAACGGTTGGTGGTGCACGGTGGGGCGAGGCATCGGAGATCCTTCTTCGGAGAACCTGGTGACGGGCGGCGGACCAGGCAATTTTAGGGACAGGCCCCGGACAGGCCCGGGGGTGTCAGGCCGGCGGGCCCGGCTCGACCGGCCGGACGGGACCCCCTCAGGGTCCGGACTGCTCGGCGGGCGGCCGCAGCACGGTCGATTCGCGGACGATGAGCCGGTAACCGGGGCGGGGCCGTCGAGGTTCGGGTACCGGACTGCCGGAGAGCCGTTCGACGAGACTGTCGACGGCGAGCCGGGCGATGGCTTCCTTGTCCGGTGCGATGGTGGTGAGTGTGGTGGCTCCGTACAGGCTCTCCTCGATGTTGTCGAAGCCGACGACTGCGACGTCGTCGGGAACCCTCAGCCCGCGCTCGGAGAGGGTGCGCATGGCACCGATGGCGATGAGGTCGTTGTACGCGAATACGGCGTCGGGCCGTTCGCCGCGGTCGAGGAGGGCCGCCATGGCGACGGCCCCGTCCTCGCGGCCGTATCCGTCGGTGACGACGACCAGGGACTCGTCGGCCTCGATGCCCGCGGCGGCGAGCTCCTCGCGCCAGCCCCGAAGCCGCAGGTGGGCGGGCTGACGCTCGCGTCCGGTGCGTGAGCCGAGGAACGCGATCCGGCGGTGCCCCAGGTCGATGAGATGCCGTACGGCTTCGCGGGCGGCCGCCACGTTGTCGATCGCGATGTGGTCGTAGGGGGCCTCGTACTCACGCTCGCCGAGCAGGACCAGTGGGGCCGTCTCGGTGCGCGCCATCAGGTCCTCCGTCTCCAGATGGATGGGGCTGAGGATGAGGCCGTCGATGACATGGGACCGGAAGCCCTGGCTGACCAGGAGTTCCTTCTCCCGGAGGCCGCCGGTGTGGTCGACCAGCACGGTGTAGTCGTGCCGGGCCGCCGCGTCGACGACCGCGCCGGCCAGCTCCGCGAAGTACGGGTTGCCGAATTCGGGCACGGCAAGGGCGATGATGCCGGTGCGGCCCTTGCGCAGATGGCGTGCGGTGAGGTTCGGACGGTAGCCGAGCTCGTCGATGGCCTGCTGCACCTTGGCACGCATCTTGGGTGTGACGTGCTGATAGTTGTTCACCACGTTCGACACGGTCTTGATCGACACGCCCGCCCGTTGCGCAACGTCCTTGAGGCTGACGCCCACGGCACTCCCTGACTCGACTCGGCGCGCGGTGTCGCGCATGGGATCGCTTGCTCCGGCCCGGGACCGGCGGACCCGGGCCCGGCACGGTTCAGGTGGTTCTGCGGCTACGCGCCAGATAGCTCTGTGCCACGACGACAACGATAAGGAACCCACCGCTGACCACCGACTGGTAGGAGGAGTTCAGCGAGCCGATCTGGTTGATCAGATTCTGGATGACGGCGAGCAGCAGTACACCCCAGAGCGTGCCGCTGATCGATCCGGCGCCGCCGATGAGGAGGGTGCCGCCGATGACGACGGCGGAGATCGCGTCCAGTTCCATGCCGACGCCGATGATGGTGACGCCGGAGGACAGTCTGGCCGCGTTGAGCGCTCCGGCGAGTCCGGCCAGCAGACCGCTGAGCGTGTAGACGAGCATCTTCGTACGGGCGACGGGGAGGCCCATCAGGGTGGCCGCGTCGCTGCTGCCGCCGACGGCGAACAGCGTCTGTCCGAACGAGGTGCGCTGCAGGAGCAGACCGCCGCCGCCGAACAGCACCAGCGCGATCAGGATCGGATGGCCGAAGCCCCAGATGCTGCCCTGCCCGAGCTCGGCGAAGGCGGAGTCCTTGGGCACCAGGTACGTGGTCGCACCCTCGTCGGTGAAGGCGAGGAGGATGCCGCGGGCGGCGAGCAGGGTGGCGAGCGTGACGATGAACGGTGCCATCCCGGCGCGGGCGATCAGGAATCCGTTGAGCAGACCGATCGCCGCACACACCAGGAGCGGTACGAGCAGGGCGGGCAGGAGACCCCACTGCGAGGCCCAGGCGGCGAGTACTCCGCCCAGGGCGAAGACGGATCCGACGGACAGGTCGATACCACCCGTGATGATGACCATCGTCATGCCGAGGGCGACGACGGCGAGGAAGGACGCCTGCACGGTCACGCCACGGGCGTTGTCCAGGGTGGCGAACGTCGGATACACGAACGAGGCGACGATCACGACCGTGAGCAGTACGGCGAGCACGCCCTGGCGCTGCACGAGTTCGGCGAGGCGCTGTGCGCGGGTCGGCCCGGTGCCGCCGGACGGCGGGCGGGGCACGCCGCGGCCGGCGGACGCGGGCGACTTCTGCGGCGCGAGCGCCGGGGCTGCGGGGGCGGGTGTGGTTTCGTTCATCGGGACCGACGCTCCCGGGCGACGTAGACGGCGGCGATGATGATCGCCGCCTGGGCGATCTGTGCGGTGGAGTCGGGCAGGTCGTGCTTGACGAGGGTGGCCCTCAGCAGCTGCATCAGCAGGGCGCCGGCGACGGTGCCGAGCACCCGGATGGAGCCGCCGTTCAGCGGGGTGCCACCGACGACGACGGCCGTGATGGCGGAGAGTTCCATGAGGGTGCCGAGCGAGGAGGGGTCGCTCGCGGTGAGCCTGGCGGTGGCGAGGATGCCGGCCAGGGCGGCGAGCACCCCGCAGAGCACGTACACCCCGATCAGTACGCGCCGGACGGGCAGCCCGGCGAGGGCGGCGGCGGGCCGGTTGCCTCCGACGGCGACGATCTGACGGCCGAAGGTGGTGCGCTGCACGAGGAACGCGACGGCGACGGCGAGCACTGCGGCTATCAGCACGACCAGCGGGATGCCGAGGAAGGACCCGGTGCCGAGCGAGAGCAGGTCGGGGTTGACGATCTGCTTGAGCTGACCGTCGGCCATGACCAGGGCCAGTCCCCGGCCGCCGACGAAGAGGGCGAGCGTGGCGACGATCGGCTGCAGCCCGATCAGCGAGACCAGGGCCCCGTTGACGGCTCCGACGACCGCTCCGGCGAGCAGCGCGACGGCGAGCGCCGGCACGAGCCCGTATCCGAGGTAGAGCGGGAGGAGGGCGGCCGCCAGCGCCATGGTCGAGCCGACGGACAGGTCGACGCCCTCGGTGCCGATGACCAGGGCCATGCCGAGGGCGACGATGACGATGGGGGCGACCTGGACCAGCTGGGTACGGAGATTGTCGGCGGTCATGAAGTGCTCGGTGAACACGGCGTTGAAGACCAGCAGCACGGCCACGGCCGCGTACACGCCGTACTCCTGGTACCACGCGGGGTTCCGCAGCCACGCGAACGGACGGGCGGGTGAGGCGAGTGTCGCCTGGGTGGTCATCGCGGGTCCTCCTGAGCTGCCGGGGCCTTCCCGGTGGGCGCCGGCGCCGGATCCACGTCGGGGCGGGGCGCCGGTGAGTGGTCGGCGAGCACTTCGAGCAGTTGGCTCTCGCCTACGTCGTCGCCCGTCAGTTCGCCCGCGACGGATCCGCCGCGCAGGACGACGATGCGGTCGGCGCCCTCGATGAGTTCCTCGATGTCGGAGGAGATGAGCAGGACGGCCAGCCCCTCGCCGGCGAGGTCGTCGATGAGGCTCTGGACCTCGGCCTTGGCGCCGACGTCGATGCCACGTGTCGGCTCGTCGAGCAGGAGGACTTTGGGCTCCAGGCAGAGCCAGCGGGCGAGGAGGACCTTCTGCTGGTTGCCGCCGGAGAGCTCACCGACCTTCTGCTCCGGGCTTGCCGCCTTGATCCGCAGTCGTTTCATGAAGATGTCGACGATGCGGTCCTGCTTGGCGCGGGAGACCACACCGGCGCGGGACAGGCGGGGCATGGCGGCGAGCACGATGTTCTCGCGCACGGAGAGGCCGGGGACGATCCCTTCGGCCTTACGGTCCTCGGGCAACAGACTGATGCCCGCGCGGATGGCGCCCGCGGAGGTGAGCCGGCGCAGCCTGCGGCCGCCGACGGTGAGCTCGCCGGCGTCCAGACTCAGGGCGCCGGCCAGTGCCTTCGCCGTCTCGCTGCGGCCCGAGCCGAGAAGGCCGCCGAGTCCGAGTACCTCACCGGCGTACAGCGACAGGGATATGTCGTGGAGCTGGTGGTCGCGGGAGAGCCCGTTCGCGGTGAGTACGGGGGTGCGTGCGGCGTCGTGTCCCTCGGCGGCGAAGCTGGTCGTGCCGTTGCGGCGGACCTCGGCCAGGTCGCGGCCGAGCATCATCGAGACGAGTTGCATGCGGTCGAGGTCGGCGAGGTCGCCGGTGTGGATGTGGCGGCCGTCGCGGAGCACGGTGACGCGGTCGCAGATCCGGTAGAGCTCGTCCATGCGGTGGCTGACGTAGAGGACGGCGATGCCCTGGCCCCGCAGGTTCTCGATGACCCGGAAGAGCGTCTCGACCTCGCGCGGTTCGAGCGAGGAGGTGGGCTCGTCCATGACGACGACCCGGGCGTTGACGGAGACGGCGCGGGCCAGCGCGACCATCTGCTGGGTGCCGATGCCCAGGGTGTGCAGGGGGCGCCGGGGATCGACACGTACGCCGAAGCCGTCCAGCAGGTCGGCCGCCTCGCGGTGCATACGGCCGAAGTCGATGAGGCCGAGGCGGTTCTTGGGCTCGCGGCCCAGGAAGATGTTGCGCGCCACGCTCATCAGCGGGACGAGGTTCACCTCCTGGTAGATCGTGGAGATACCGGCCTGCTGGGCCTCGAACGGCCGGACGAACCTGACCTGTTGGCCGGACATCCGCAGTTCGCCCTCGTCCGGCCGGTACACGCCGGTCAGTACCTTGATCAGGGTGGACTTGCCGGCGCCGTTCTCACCCACCAGCGCGTGGGTCTCCCCCGCGCGCAGGGAGAAGGTCACGTCGTCGAGAGCGACGACGCCCGGGAACCTCTTGCTCACCGAGCGGGCTTCGAGGACGGTGTCGGCCGCGGGCGGGGCAGTCGCCTCCGGTGCCCGAGGTACTGCTTCGGGTGGTGCCATGGGTCTTGGCCTTCCGCTGTTCCAAGGTGTGGGCCCGGAGCCGCCGTGGCGGGTGGGAGCGCCACGGCGGCGGTGAACCTCAGGAGTGGGTACGGGAGTCGGTACGGCTCAGTACGCGCCGCCGAGCGAGGCCTTGGCGTTGCTCTCGTCGTACGCGCGGTCGGAGATGATCACGTTCTCCGGGATCGCCTCTCCGCCGTAGAACTTCTGAGCGGTTGCGAAGGCCAGCGGGCCGAAGCGCGGGTTCGACTCGATGACGGCGTTGTACTCGCCGTTGACCAGTGCCTGAACGGCGTTGCGGGTGCCGTCGACGGAGACGATCTTGACGTCCTTGCCGGGCTTCTTCCCGGCGGCCTTCAGCGCCGTGACGGCGCCGAGCCCCATCTCGTCGTTCTCCGCGTAGACGGCGGTGATGTCGGGCTTGGACTGGATGAGCTGCTCCATGACCTGCTGCCCCTTGTCGCGGGCGAACTCACCGGTCTGCTGGGCGACGATCTCCATGCCGGGCGCCTTCGCCTTGATCTGGTCGACGAAGCCCTTGGTGCGGTCGGTGGTGACGTTGTTGCCCGACGCTCCGAGAAGGATGGCGATCTTGCCCTTGCCGCCGGTCGTCTTGATCATCGCGTCCGCGGCGCGCTTGCCCTGCTCCACGAAGTCGGAGCCGAGGAAGGCCACGTAGTCCTTGCAGGCGGTGGAGTTGACCTTGCGGTCGATGGTGAGGACGGGGACCTTCTTCGCCGCGGCCGCCTTGAGGGCCGGTTCCAGGCCGTCGGAGTTCAGGGGCGCGACGATGAGGAACTGGGCCCCCTGGGACAGCATGTCCTGGATGTCGCTGATCTGCTTGGAGAGTTGCGACTGCGCGTTGGTGGTGAGCAGCTTCTTCACGCCGATCTTGGCGGCCTCGTCCTTGATGGACTGGGTCTCGGCGATACGGAACGGGTTGGCCTCCTTCTCCGACTGGGAGAAGCCGACCACCGCGTTCTTCAGGTCCAGCTTCGGCGCGCCATAGGTCTGCAGCGAGCAGCCGGAACCCGAAGATGCCTCGGGGGTCTTGGCGGCCTGGGCTTCCTGGCTGCTGTCGCCGCCGGCGTTGTTCGAGGTCTCCGACTTGGAGCAGCCGGAGGCGGCCAGCGTGGCGGTGGCGGCGAGCAGGCAGGCCGCGGCGAGGGTACGGGTTCGACGCTGGATCATCATGCGCGGGGACGCTCCTTGGCGGGATGACGGCACACCGGCGGGCGTGCGGTCGGGGCATGGCTGGACGATGCATCAGCCACTCGGCGACTGATGTCACTGCATTCCTCACGGCCCCGCTTCGAGCTGCACGAACTGCTGCTTCCAGCTGTGGTCGTGAGAGCCTGCGCGGCCTGTCGGCGGCTCGGTTTACAACGTTATATAGGCGGTGCGGCACAGGCGGCAAGAGCGTTGTCGGTGCGTTTCCAAAATGTGTCGGCGTTGCACGCCCACGACTCCCCGAAGCCGGCCCGCGGGGGGCGAATCGATGGCGCGACACCTCTGGACAGCCTTCCAACGGCGTGCTGTCATACGGCCGAACGCCAAGTTTCCAACGTTGCAATGCAGTTGACGTCCGAGCCATGCCCGGCGCGACGGCAGTTCTTGTCATGCGCGGAAACGGCGGCCGGTCCGGGACCGGCTCGTCACGGCCGTACCACGCGTCCCCCATCCCGCTCGAGCCGCCAGAACAGGAGCTCCCCCCTATGCCCCTGAACCGCAGACAGCTCATGACCAGCGCACTGGCCACCGCGGCCGCCACGACAGCGACCGGCCGCTGGGCCACGGCCGCGACGGCCACCGAGAACCGGATGGCAGCCGCCCACGGGGGCCACTACTCCCCCAACGCCGCACCTCTGCATCCGACGGCATTCCTGAAGCTCCCGCCGGGCCGGATCACCGCACGCGGCTGGCTTGCCGGCCAGCTCAAGCTCCAGCTCGACGGGTTGTGCGGTCACTACGAGGAGTTCTCGCACTTCCTCGACTTCACCGCCACCGGCTGGGTCCGCCCCGAACTGGGCGGCTGGGAGGAGGTCCCGTACTGGCTGCGCGGGTACACCGATCTCGCGATCGTCACCGGGGATGCCAAGGCCCTGGCATCGGTACGCCGCTGGTTCGACGCGGTCCTCGCCACGCAGCAGCCCGACGGCTTCTTCGGCCCCAGGGCGCTGCGTACCTCACTGAACGGCGGCCCGGACTTCTGGCCGTTCCTCCCGCTCGTACAGGCGCTGCGCTCGTGGCAGGAGTACAGCGGGGACGGCCGCATCATCCCGTTCCTCAGCAGGTTCTTCCGCTATATGAACGCCCAGGGTCCGGGCGCGTTCAACACGAGTTGGATCGCGCTTCGTTGGGGCGACGGCCTGGACAGTGTGTTCTGGCTCTTCAACCGCACCGGTGACACCTTCCTGCTCGACCTGGCCGACAAGATCCATGCCAACGGAGCGGACTGGGGCGACAATCTGGTCAACCTGCACAACGTCAACATCGCGCAGGGCTTCCGCGAGCCCGCCCAGTACGCGCTGCGCAGTGGTTCGTCCGACGGCACCCGGGCCACGTACGGGACGTACGGCAAGGTGATGGACCAGTACGGGCAGTTCCCCGGCGGTGGCTTCGCCGGTGACGAGAACGCGCGCCCCGGCCACCGCGATCCGCGGCAGGGGTTCGAGACCTGCGGCATCGTGGAGTTCATGGCCAGCCATCAGCTGCTGACCAGGATCACCGGCGACCCGCTCTGGGCCGACCGCTGCGAGGAGCTGGCCTTCAACTCGCTGCCCGCGTCGCTTGATCCGTCGGGGCGGGCGATCCACTACATCACCAGCGCGAACAGCGTGGACCTGGACGACGTCCCCAAGAGCGGGCGGCAGTTCCAGAACGGCTTCGCCATGCAGGCGTATCTCCCGGGCGTGGACCAGTACCGCTGCTGCCCGCACAACTACGGCATGGGCTGGCCCTACTTTGTCGAGGAGCTCTGGCTCGCCACCCCGGACGGGGGGCTGGCCGCAGCCATGTACGCCGCGTGCGAGGTCACGGCAAAGGTCGCAGACGGCACGGAGGTCACCGTTACCGAGGAGACCGGCTATCCCTTCACGGACACGGTCTCGCTGACCGTGAGGACGCCGAAGCACCTGCGGTTCCCCCTGGTGCTGAGGGTTCCCGCCTGGTGCTCCGAGCCCGAGATCAAGGTCAACGGGCGCCGCGTCGGCGCGCCGGCGGGCCCGGCCTTCACCCGTATCGAGCGGAACTGGTCCGACGGGGACAAGGTCACCCTGCACTTCCCCCAGCGCACCACCGTGCGCACCTGGGCGGACAACCACGGCGCGGTGAGCATCGACCGCGGACCGCTCACATACTCGCTCCGGATCGGGGAGGAGTACCGGCGCATCGGCGGCACCGAACAGTTCCCGGAGTACGAGGTGCACGCCACCGGTGCCTGGAACTACGGGCTCGTACTGGACAAGCAGCAGCCGTCCGCGTCATTGCGGCACCGCTCCACCGGCCGCTCGCCCGGCGACAACCCCTTCACCCTCGAAGGCACGCCGCTGACCATGACCGCACGGGCGCGCCGCATCCCCGAATGGACCGCGGACGGCGAGCACGTCGTGGCACCGCTCCAGGACAGCCCCGCGCTGAGCACCGAGCCGGTGGAGGAGATCACGCTCGTCCCCATGGGGGCGGCGAGGCTGCGCATCACGGCGTTCCCGACGGCTGAACCGGACGCTCCCCGGTGGCTGTCCGACGGCTGGTTCCGGATCCGCAATCTGCACTCGGGCAAAGTCCTCGGCGTCGACAACATGTCCACCGCCGACAGCGCCCACGTCGTCCAGTTCAGCGACAACGGCACCGACGACCACCTCTGGCAACTCGTCCCCGACGGCGACGACTGGTACCGCATCCGCAACCGCCACTCCGGCAAGGTCCTCGGCGTCGACAACATGTCCACCGCCGACAGCGCCCACGTCGTCCAGTTCAGCGACAACGGCACCGACGACCACCTCTGGCAACTCGTCCCCGACGGCGACGACTGGTACCGCATCCGCAACCGCCACTCCGGCAAGGTCCTCGGCGTCGACAACATGTCCACCGCCGACAGCGCCCACGTCGTCCAATTCGGCGACAACGGCACCGACGACCACCTCTGGCAACTGCTGGCTCCGTGACCTGACGGACCGCTCCCGACAGCGGCCGGCCCGGCACCGACGGTGTTCCGTCGCTGCCGGGCCGGCCTCCGTCGTGCTACGGCTGCTCGCTGTCGTGGAGTGCGCTCACCTCGTTGGCGGTGAGAGCCCTGTCGAACACGCTCACCTGGTCGATGGAACCGTTCCAGAAGTCGCCCTTCTCCGCCGCGTACTGGGCACGCCCCACGGAGAGCGGCCCGGTGCTGACGTCGGCGGGACCGGCGGCGGCGGTCGACACGAGCTTCCCGTCGAGGTAGAGCTTCACCTCGTCACCGTCACGCACACCCACGAGGTGGTACCAGGTGCCGAGTTCTGGCTTCATCTCCAGCCGCGCCCGGTTGCCGCCCGGCGTACTGAACGCGAAGGCGCCCTGCCCGTACTGGAGGTAGAACGGATTCTCGGTCCGCCTGCCGTCCTGGCTCACGGCGGTCGCGTAGTTGCCCGGGAGCGAGTCCAGCGACACCCAGGCCGAGACCGTGTAGTTCCCGGTGGTGTCGACGGCGGGACCACTGGTCTGGGCGTACTGTCCCTGACCGTTGAACTTCAGCGCGGAACCGTGCACACCAGGTGTCCAGGAGGTGCCCTCGCTCAGCGTGAGGGTGCTGTGGTTGGGGCCGAGGTCGGCGGAGGTCGTGCCCTTGCCCTCGTCGAGCGGCCAGCCGGCGCCGCCCTTCACCTCGTCGCGGTGTCCGGCGGCCGCACCGGCGGCGATGACCTGCTGGTTGATCTCCCGCACCTTCCCGGGGTCGACCTTGATCTCGCGCCGGTCGTAGGTCCAGAGTCCGTTCAGCTCGTTCTCCAGGTCGCTGACCTGGGTGTAGACCGAGCCGGACAGCTCGGCGTCAGCCGCCGCCAGGTAGTACGTACGGGTGTTGTCGACGTACTTCGCCGTCAGGGCGTCCTTGTCCGCGACCCCGCTGTAGATCGCGGCGGGCGCCCCCGGCCACAAGTGTCCGGGGGTACGGAGCGTGAAG
Organism: Streptomyces sp. NPDC005262; assembly: GCF_042872425.1. Taxonomy (NCBI): domain Bacteria; kingdom Bacillati; phylum Actinomycetota; class Actinomycetes; order Kitasatosporales; family Streptomycetaceae; genus Streptomyces; species Streptomyces sp. NPDC005262. Next base: position 110,516 of record NZ_JBIAKK010000016.1, on the reverse strand, counting down.
CCGCCGTGCTCACCGTCCATCGCGGCACGGTCGTCCGGGAACGGCGCCTCACGGTTGAGGTAGTCGTGGTGGTCGATGATGTCGCCCTTGCCCGAGTCACCCTTCGAGGAGCAGCAGTTGACGCCGCTGTGGGCGTTGACGACACGGGACGGGTCGGCAGCCTTGACCGACTCGGCGATCTTCCCGGTCTCGGTGCGGTCCCACTCGCCCCAGCCCTCGTTGAAGACGATCCAGCCGCCGATCGACGGCGAGTTGTGGAGCTGCTGCATCATCTGCTTGCCCTCGGAGAGGAAGGCCTGCCGGCCCTTCTCACCGGTGATGTCGCTGGAGACGAAGTCCTGCCAGACCAGCAGGCCGAGCTGGTCGGCGTGGTAGTACCAGCGGGCGGACTCCACCTTGATGTGCTTGCGTACGGCGTTGAAGCCGAGGTCCTTCTGCGCCTTGAGGTCGAAGGTGAGCGCGGCGTCGCTGGGCTGTGTGTAGAGACCGTCGGGCCAGAATCCCTGGTCCAGCATCGCGAGCGAGTAGAAGGGCTTCCCGTTGAGAACGAGCTTCTGGTAGCCGCCCACCTTCGCGATCCCGATGGAGCGCATCCCGAAGTAGCTGTCGACGGTGTCCTTGGAACGGCCGTCCGTCAGGGTGACGTCGAGGTCGTAGAGGTACGGGTCGTCGGGGGTCCAGAGGTGCTGCTTGCTGACGGGCAGGCTCAGCGGGGTGTTGGCCCGGCCGCTGACCGTGCCGACGACCCGGCCCTTGGTGTCGCGGGCGACCGCCGTGACGCGGGCGCCGGACGAGGCGGCGGCGGAGTCGACGGTCAGGGCGAGGGTGCTCCCGTCGATGTCCGGCGTCGTGGTCAGCGAGTCCACGGAGGCCTCGGCGACCGGCTCCATCCACACCGTCTGCCAGATTCCGGAGGACGGGGTGTAGACGATGCCGCCCGGGTTGCCGGACTGCTTCCCCTTCGGCTGGTCGGGGCCGGTGGTGTCGGTGACGGCGACGACGATCTCCTGCGGGCCGTTGCCCTTGATGGCGTCGGTGATGTCAGCGCTGAAGGAGGTGTAGCCACCGGTGTGTTCGGCGACCTTCGCGCCGTTGACCCAGACCACCGACCGGTAGTCGACGGCACCGAAGTTGAGCTTCAGCCGCTTGCCGTCCTTGCCCTTGCCGACGGACCAGCTCTTGGGAATCGTCACGAGTTTGCGGTAGAACATGTGGTCTTCATGGCGTTCGAGTCCGGAGAGCTGCGACTCGACCGGGAACGGCACGATGATGCGCTCGCCGAGCTTCTTGCCGAAGACCGGCTGCTCGTCGGCGGTGGCGCCGGCGAACTCCCACGGGCCGTTGAGGTTCTTCCACCGGTCACGCACCTGCTGCGGCCGGGGGTACTCGGGCAGCGGGTGGTTGCGGTCGAGCTTGTCGCCCCAGGTCGTGGTCAGCCGGTGCGTGGAGAGGTTCTTCGCCGTGCGGCTGATCTGGGGAACCGTCTCGCCGCCGGCCTGGAGCCCGCCCTTCCCGTCGTACGCCACCCGGACCTGCTGGCCCTTCTGGACGGGCGCGGCCAGGTCGACGATCACGGCGTGGGAGTTGTCGGACGCCTTGGCCACGGACTTCACCGGCATGGGCGAGGTGTCGGCCTCGACGGCAAGATGGTCCTGCACGGAGCCGAGGTTCTTGACCTCGTCCTTGAAGGTCGCCTGCAGGCGCTGTCCGTCCTCCGCAACGCTCAGCGCGACCGGGTAGACCTCGAAGTCGGCCGGCGGCGTGAAGGCGGACTCGGGAACGATCTGCTTCTTGAGTTTCGCGCTGGACCAGCGCAGGAACATGTTGGCGCCGCCGGTGTCCTGGAACATCTCCAGGCGGAACTGGTGCGGCTCGCCCGCAGTCAGCGAGACGGGCTTGCCGGTCTGCTCGTTGTCCCAGTCCGGCAGCCAGTGGTCGATGACGACGTTTCCGTCGATGGAGAGCCTGAAGCCGTTGTCGCCGCTGGCGGCGAAGGTGTAGTCACCCGTCTCGGGGGCTGTGATGCTGCCGGTCCAGCGGGCCGTGGTGTTCTCCGTCCTGCCCGTAGTGGACTCGAACGCCCCGGTCAGACCGGGAAAATTGATCTCCGGGTCGAGTGCGACTCCGCCGAGCTCGGCGAAGTCGCGGGCGCCCGGGGCGGACATCCGGAAGTACTCGCCCTTCAGCCCGTGCACATCGGCGGTCGGGTCGTCGTCGGCGAATGCCTTCGCGGTGGCGCTCGATGCGGCGCTCGCGGGGACGGCGGCAGCGGCAGGGACCAGAGTGGCCCCGAGGGGGATCAGCAGCGCGGCCGTACAGGCCATCGATTTGAACAGGGCTCGGGGGCGGGGCAGTTGTCGTCTCAAGGCGTCGTCCTCGTCGAGAGCTGAAGTGCCTCGCACACAACGAGGCACGCACACAATCGAACATTGAGCCACAACACCAAACGCATAACAACGGTCGTGCAGAGAGAATTTTCAACGATAGAAAACGGTGACCGGCACCCCGGCGAGCAGGCCGCGCGACCCGCTCGCCGGGATCCGGAACCAACCGGTACGCCCCCTACCGCGGCAGTCCGGAAGTGGCCGTGCCCCAGCTGGAGTCGGGCGCTTCAGCCAACCGGAAGGCGAGGGTGCCGCCACGGGTGACCAGGCTCGCATCCGTCCAGGAACGGTCGCTGGTACGCCCGTTGACCCGGACCGCGTCGACGTACGGATGGCCGGCATCGGCGTCCGGCGCACCGATCGTGATGCCCCTGCCGTGTGCGCGGTCGATCGACGCGTCCGGGAAGAGCGGGGTGCCCAGCAGCATCGTGGCGCTTCCCGGCGTCTGCGGGTACAGCCCCAGCGCCGAGAAGACGTACCACGCGGACATGGTCCCCAGGTCGTCGTTGCCGGGCAGGCCGCCGGGGCCCGTGCCGTACACGGTGTCGAGGATCTGACGGACCGTCGCCTGTGTCTTCGACGGCTGCCCCAGGGCGTTGTAGAGCCAGGGGGCGTGGATGCCGGGCTCGTTGGTCGGGTCGTAGCGCAGCGCGTCGCCGCCCTTCACCGACCAGGATCCATCGGCCTTGTGGAAGAAGGCGTCGAGCCGCTGAGCGGCCCGGTCCCGACCGCCCATGGCCTCGGCCAGCCCCTGGACGTCCTGCGGAACCATCCAGGTGTACGTGGCGCTGGTCCCCTGCGCGAAGCCGAGGTCGCTCCCGGGGCCGAACGGGGTCACCCACGAACCGTCGACGTTGCGCGCCTGGACGTAACCGGTGGTCCCGGCGCCGTCGGTGGCCGCGGGGTTGAACACGTTGCGCCACCAGCCGCCGCGCTCCTTGAAGTACGTGGCCTGCTCGTCACGTCCGAGCAGTTCGGCCCAGCGGCCGAGAGCCGCGTCGGCCACCGAGTCCTCCAGTGTCTCCGCCGCGCCGCCCCAGCAGTGACACACGTCCTGGGGTGCGTAGTGCGACGTCAGGTACTGCGCCAGATTGGGCCGCTGTCCGGTGCACTGACCGGGGCATCCCGCATCGGAGAGACCGTCGTCGACGGGGACGGTCGCCTGGCGTGCGAGGGAGTCGAAGGCGCCTTCGTAGTCGAAGTTCCGTACGCCCATCGCGTAGAAGGTGGCGAGGGTCGCCGCCGTCGGGTCGCCGGTCATCACATGCGTGGCACCGTTGATGTGCACCCAGCGGTCCCACACCCCGCCGTTCTGCTGGGCGAAGTTGTACAGCGACTGGGCGAAGTCCCCGGCGATCTCGGGCTTGAGCAGCGCCAGCAGCTGGATCTGGGCGCGGTACTGGTCCCAGCCGGAGAAGTTGCTGTACTGCGCTCCCTGCCCGCGCTTCACCCGGTGCGGTGCGCCGTCCATGCCCGGGTAGCGGCCGTCTGTGTCGCTGATCAGGTCGGGCTGCATGAGGGAGTGGTACAGCGCGGTGTAGAACGTGGTGCGCTGCGCGGTGCTGCCGCCGCCGATGCGCACGGAGCGCAGCTCCCGGTCCCAGGTGCGGAGCGCGGCGGCCGCCACGTCGTCGACCCCGGCGTGCGGGGCCACTTCCCCGTCGAGGTTGGCCTCGGCCCCTGCCAGGCTGACGTACGAGATGCCGATCCGCATGTGGACGTCGTTGTCGGCACCGGTGTCGAACCCGACCCAGCCGCCGGAACCTCGGCCGGCCCGGTCGGCACCGGTGGCGTAGCCCTCACCGCCGCTGCCCGTGGTCGCGCCCGGTGAGAGCGTGCCGTCCCTCCAGGTTCCGGTCGAGGAGAAAGCACGGTCGAAGGAGGCGCTGAAGTAGAGCCGGTAGTAGCTCTTGCGGTTGTTGGTGCCGCCGTTGGCGCGCCGCCCGCAGAACGCGCCGGTGAGCACCGAGCCGGTCACCTTGTGGTGTACGGCATCGATGGCGACCTCCGCGTCCTCGCTGCCGTTGAGCGAGTTGGAGACCCGGAAGAGCAGGTTGGCCGGCTTGCCGGCCGGGAAACTGAAGTCGGCCACGCCTGCGCGGCGGCTGACCGCCAGGTCCGCGGTGGCACCGTTGTCCAGCCCGAGGGTGTAACGGCCCGGCACGGCACGCTCGTTGTCGTGCGAGAAGTTGGCGGAGTAGACGGCGTCCTTGGTGTCGGCGGACGGCGAGGAGGTGACGTCCCCGACGAACGGCATGATGGGTACGTCACCGGCGGCGCCCGGGTTGCACCCGGCGCCGTTCACATGGGTCAGGCTCAGCCCACGCAGCCGGGTGGTGCCGTAGTCGTAGCCATTGGCCGCACCGGTGCTGGTCTGATCGCCTCTGGTGCTCGTCGGCGACCAGCCGATCATGCCGTACGGGAGTGTGGCGCCCGGGTACGTGTTGCCGCCGTTCGCGGTGCCGATCAGCGGATCGACGTAGGCGGCGGGGTGCGGGACCAGGCCGGTGGCCGCCTCGGCGGCCGGGGGCATGACCGCGGCAGCGAGCGCGCCGGTCAGGATCACGGCGGCCGTTCGCGCGCCGAAGCGCCTCGCCACGGGCAACGGTCTGAGGGGCATGTCGCTTTACCTTCCGCGAAGTTGGACAACGTTGTCGACGGCCAGGGGTCCGGCCGGGACGACGTCGATCGATGCGCGGCCGAGCGTAGATGCCGGCGGCGTGCCGGGGAATGCGCCGAACGGTGTGCCCGGTGAACGAGCGATGAACGAGGACGGCGGGCTGCCGTATCGCCTACCGATGTCCATATGCGCTTCCAGCAGGCGGAGTTGAGCCGTCGGGGCGGTGGAGGCGGGCAGCCACGGCACCATGGGGAACGCCGTACCACGGGCGCCCACGGCCATGCCGCGCCCGGCACCCTGGGGCACAGCACGTACCCGCATGGCAGCGACCAGGAGGATCCGTTCGCCGAAACGGTCTGGTGGGTCGATCAGGAACTGGTGCACCACGGGGCCGAGATCGCCCTGATCCGCGACCTGTTCCGCGCGCGGCAGCGCTGACGCGGAGCCCTGCGTCGCGGCCGTCCGACACGACGAGCCCCTGCCCGGACGTCCGGGCAGGGGCTCGTCGTGTCGGACGGCACGAAGGTGCGGTGTCAGACGGCTCGAAGGTACTGCGCGGGCTTGTGCACCTCACCGCCCAGTGCGCGCGCCGCGTGCTGCGCCCACGACGGGCTCCGCAGCAGCTCCCGCCCGAGGAGCACGGCGTCCGCGTGCCCGTCGGCCACGATCTTCTCCGCCTGCTGCGGCTCGGTGATCAGTCCTACGGCCGCGACGGGCAGCGAGGTCTCCTCACGCACCCGGGCGGCGAAGGGGACCTGGTATCCGGGGCCCGTCGTGATGCGGGCGTTCGGGGCGTTGCCGCCGCTGGAGACGTCCAGCAGGTCGACGCCGTGGGCCTGCAGCTCCTTGGCCAGCCGTACCGTCTCGTCGACGGTCCAGCCCTCACGGTCGTCCTCGTGGTTCTCGGTGAGCCAGTCCGTCGCCGAGATCCGGAAGAAGACGGGCAGGCCCTCGGGCCAAACCTCGCGGACGGCGTCGACGACCTGCAGGGCGAACCGGACGCGGTTGTCGAAGCTGCCGCCGTACTCGTCCGTGCGCCGGTTGCTGTGCGGGGAGAGGAACTGTCCGACGAGATACCCGTGGGCTCCGTGCACCTCGGCGACCTCGAAGCCCGCGTCGAGGGCCCGGCGTGCGGCTTCGCGGAACTGGCCGACGACGCCGTGGATCTCGTCCACGGTCAGCTCGTGCGGAACGGGATGACCCGCGTCGAACGGGAGCGGGCTGGGGGCGACGGGCTGCCAGCCGTGCTCGTCCGGTCCCACGGGCCCTCCGCCAAGCCAGGGGGCAGCGGTCGACGCCTTGCGTCCGGCGTGGGCGAGCTGAATGCCGGCGACGGAGCCCTGGCCCCTGATGAAGGCGGTGATCCGCCGGAGGGCGGCCACCTGGGTGTCGTTCCAGATACCGAGGTCGGCGGGGCTGATCCGGCCTTCGGGGCTGACGGCCGTCGCCTCGGTGAGAACGAGGCCGGTCCCGCCGGCGGCGCGCGCCGCGAGGTGGGCGAAGTGCCAGTCGGTCGCGACGCCTGCATTCGGCCCCACCGCTTCCGCGCTGTACTGGCACATGGGCGCCATCCACACCCGGTTGGGTATGACAAGCGACCGCAGGGTGCAGGGCTCGAACAGGACACTCACGGCGGACTCCGTTTCGCCGGGACGACAGGATCGCTAGTACGATACATCTCGTACTACGACGCCCGTCAAATTACGATGGTTATCGTATGACGCAACCACGCCGACGAGGCCCTCCCCCGACTCCGGGAAGGGCCTCGTCCGCGAGCCGTTCGCGACTCAGACGCGTCGGCGCAGCGTGATCTCCACGTCCACGTCGTAGCCCTGGGTCCAGCTGCGCCCGGCGCCCGACTTCCAGGTGACATAGGCGGTGGCCCCGTCGACCCTGACGGCTTCCACCGTCATGGCCCGGTCGCCGTCCCGTACGTCACCACGGCGCAGCTCCTGCGCCGTGACGGTGACGGGCTCCGCCGACTGTGCGCTCTCCACCTCGTCCGCCGCGCGGGCGAGAGCCGCAGCCAGTTCCCGGGACCGGGCAGGGGTGCAGATCAGTGAGAACTCGCCCGCCGGACCCGCCACCCGGACCTCGACCCCCGCCCCAACGGGGGCCACGCCCAGGATCGCACCGTGCCCGTCGGCGGCCTCGGTCCCACTCTTCATCGCTCTGCTCCCCTTGCCCGTCCCATGGCTCACTTGAGCCGGAGACTCTCCTGCGGGCCCAGGTAGCTGGGCTTGAGGCCGCCGGTGTCGACCACCAGGTTCTGCAGCACCACCGTCGGGTCGACCATCCAGAATTTCAGCACATGCACACCGGCCCGGCCGATCTGGTGCACCGTACTGGTGCGGTTGACGTTGTCGGAGGTGTTGCGCGCCCACTGGACGTTCATGGTGCCGTCGTCGGATCCCGTCACCGCCGTGACGTTCACGCTCTGCGGCGCGTCGTCGTCGAAGGAGACGGCGTACGTGAGGCCGTCGGACGCCAGCGCGTTGTTGCGGGGTGACAGGTACGCGTGCACCGTGACCGGCCCGGTGGTGAACAGGCTGACCCGGTACTCCAGCCGCGGGCTGCCGCCGCCCGGAGCCTGGCGGGCGGCGGTGACCGGGAAGGGCTCCATACCGGCGCCGGTCCGTCCGATACCGGGGATGCGCTGCCAGGTGATCCCGCTGCCGCCGACGGAACGCGAGTAGTGGTCCGCCTCGATGGAGATGTACCCGTTGGCCTCGACGAACCCTGCGAGCTGCGAGCGCCGCTCCGTGGGGTGGTCGATCACGGCTTGCACGACGACCTCCCGGCCGTCCGGACCGCTGACCGTGACCGGCACCTCCGTCACACCCTTGGGCGCCCGTGACCAGTCGACGCGGAAGGTGATCCGGTCCTGCTTGTCGACCCGGCCCCTGACGCGGTCCGCGACGAGCCAGGAAGCCCCTGTCCGGACCCGGTAGTCGAACGGGGCGGCGCCCCGGTTGAACACCTCGATGTACTGCGCTGCCTGGCTCTGGTACGGGCTGAAGGCCGGCAGCACCGCCGGAGAGCTCTCCTCGGGCCACCACTTGTCCGAGCCGTCGACGGCCACGCCCATCTCGGCACGGGCCGGGAGGTCGATGCGCTTGACCGCGGGGAACAGCACATCCTTGATGGCGACGTTGTTGAGCTCGGGCTGCTGCCAGGGGGCGTTCGGCCCGTAGCGGGCCACATCGCCGTAGTCGATGTGCGGCTGGGTCTGGAATCCCTGCCACTTGCCGTCGGCGACCTTCGTGTTGAAGCGGTCCGCCAGCGCCAGGTCGTCGGCGAGCCGGGCCTCGGCGGCGGCCGCCAGATCGTTGGTGAGGGCCCGGCCCTGTGCCGCGTAGTGCAGGTTCTTGAACTCGGCCTCACGCAGGGCGTAGAGGTTGGCGGTGGCCTGCACCTCGTAGCCGACCAGTTCGTACCAGGCGTCCTGGACGGAGGCGGGCAGCTTGCGACCGATCCGTTCGGTGTCGGCCCCGAGCTGCTGCCACTCCTCGGTGACGCGCTCCAGCTCGCGGTAGTCCGTCAGGCTGAACGGGGTGGCCCGGTCGTCGTAGACGATCGCCGACGCGTCCTTGGCGGGGTCCTTGGCCGGGTCGAGGGTGATCTTGCGGTTGAGCAGCTCGGGCTTGCGCCGGGACTGCAGCTGCGCATACCTGCGGAGCACCTCGGCGATGTCCTCGGCCTGCTGCTCGCCGAAGTTCTGCCGGGCGTACCGCTCCTCCCACTCCGGCAGCCGGTCGAGGGTCCAGCGGTCGGGGTTCCAGGCGTACTCCAGGAAGAACTGCGTGGGCAGTTCGTTGCCCTTGAGGTCGCCGACGTTGGTGACCCAGAGGCCGTGGTTCCCGTAGGCGACGGACTGGTGGAGCTGGTCCCACATGTTCGGCAGCGAAGTGGTGTCCACCCACTTGTAGTTGCGGCCCACCCCGACGTAGTCGAAGTGGTAGTAGAGGCCGTAACCGCCCTCGCGCGCATCGTTCTTGAGGTCGGGGAGCTTACGGATGTTGGCCCAGTTGTCGTCCGTGAGGACGACGGTGACGTCGTCGGGCACCCGCAAGCCGCGGTCCCAGTACCGCTGGACCTCCTTGTAGAGGGTCCACACCTGCGGAATCGTGGTGACGTCCTTGCCGGAGACCTCCGCCAGGATCTGCCGCTGGGTGGCGATGATCTCGGTCATCAGCTCGATGCCGTCGCCGTCCGGCAGGCTGACATCGCCGTTGCCGCGCATGCCGAGGGTGACGACGCCCTCGAAGTCCTCGTCCTTCATCCGGCGGATGCCGTCGGCCCAGTACGTCTTGATCGCCTCGGCGTTGCGCCGGAACGACCACTCGCCGGTGCCGCCGTAGGGGTCGTGACCAGGGGTGGTGATGTTGCCCGCGCCGTCCCGGACGGCGGCGACGGCGTGCCGGTTCCACTCCTCGATACCACGCATCATCGGCGCCTCGTGCGAGGTGCCCATGACGACGCCGTACGCCTTCGCGGTGGCATGGTTCTTCGGGTCGTCCTCGGCGAACGCGCGGCCCCAGACAGCCGGCCAGAGGTAGTTGGCCTTGAGGCGCAGCATCACTTCGAAGATCTTGGCGTAGAAGTCGGCGTTGAAGCCGCCCTCGAAGCCGGGGGCCTTGCCGGGACCGAAGAACGCCGGTGCCCACGTGCCGAGCGCCGGGTTCTCGTCGTTGATGAAGAACCCGCGGTACTTCACGGCCGGGGTGCCCTGGGTGTGGCGGCCGGGCAGCACGTACAGACCGTCCCGGTGTACGGGGGTGACGTCGTCCCACCAGTACCAGGGCGATACGCCGATCCCCCGGGAGACGTCGTACGTACCGTAGATCGTGCCGCGCTGGTCGCTGCCCGCGATCACGAAGGCGCGGTCCACGCCGGGCAGAGGCTTCTCGACGACGGTCTGGAGGCTGGTCTCCCACTTGCCCTTGATGCCGGAGACGTTGAGCTTGCCCGCAGCGATCAGTCCGTCGATCAGCGGGCTGCGGCCGACGGTTCCGACGATGACGATCTCGCGGCCCTTCGGTGTCGCACCCCGCGAGAGCACGGGGCGGACACCGGTGACGCGCTCGATGTCGGCCTGGAGGTCACCGGCCACCCGGACGACACCCGCGTAGTCCCGGTCGCTGACCAGGATCGGGGCCGCTGCGCCCGCCCGGAAGAGCGGGAAGCTGCCGGAGCGGGGCGTGAAGGAGATGTACGCGCCGGGGTCGGTGGGCAGTCCGGCCGCGCCCGGTGCGGCGGCCAGGGCCTCCGACGAGAGACCGAGCAGCGAGCCGAGGGGGGTTGCTGTCAGGGCGGTGAGCCCCAGTCCGAGCCCCAGAACCGATCTGCGGCTGGCATGTTGCGGGAAGTGCTTGTCCATACTGCTCTCCCAGTTTTGTTCACACTCATGACAAATTGGATGGGTGTGCACCTTGACGGGTTGTCGGGTAGGGGGTAGGGGATCCGGAGCCGGGTCAGTCGGAGGCGCCGGGCACGGCGGCCTGCGGCACCGCGGCAGCCACCGGCTCGCTGTCGCCGTCGGAGGCGGGCGACACCGCGGCCACGATCGCGTCCGCCGTCGCGTCGGGCTCCGGGCTGAGCAGGCCGACCACCACGTACACCACCAGCGAGGTCACCAGCGGGGTCACGATGACGACGGTCTGATCCGTGCTCTCCAGCACGAACTTCACCAGGACGTAGCCCAGCAGCCCCAGCGCCCAGGAGGACAGGGCGGCGCGCGGCCCGCACTTGCGGAAGAGGGGCAGCAGTCCCAGCAGCATGGGGATGGAGATCGGCCCCATCACGGCCGCGACCAGACCGACGATGATGCCCAGCACCCCGCCGAAGTGATCCGCCTCGATGGCGACGAGCATGCTCACGGTGATGAAGACGACCGTGCACACGCGGGCGATGAGCAGTCCGGTCGCCGGCGGCAGTTCCTTGGCGCGACGCACGACCGCCGGGATGATGTCCCGGGTGACGACCGCGGAGACGGCGTTGGCGTCCGACGAGGCCATGGCCATGGTGTGCGAGAACATCCCGGCGAGCGTCAGACCCACCAGTCCGGCCGGCAGGTAGGACTCCGCCATCAGCGCGTAGACCTTCTGCGGGTCGGTGATGTCCGGCAGCAGCACAGCCGCGGCGACGGGCGGGAACAACAGGACCGCGGGCCAGATCACGTACAGCAGCGCGGAGAGCCCGGCCGAACGGCGGGCGGCCTGCGGGGTGTCCGTGGCCATGTAGCGCTGGGCCAGGTTCCACATGCCGCCGTTGTACTCGAAGAGCTTCACGACGACGTACGCACCGAGGAAGGTGGCGGTGTAGGGGCCGACCAGCGGGTGGCCGTGTCCCTCGGGCAGCTTGTGCCAGATCGTGGCCAGACCGGTGATGCCGTCGCCCAGACGGTCCAGCACCACCCAGACCATGGCGAGCGCCGCGATGCCCTGGATGACGAACTGCCCGAAGTCGGTGAGCGCATCGGCCCAGAGCCCGCCCACCGTGCAGTAGAGCAGGGTGACGACACCGGTGATCAGGATGCCGGCCGTCATCGACATGCCGGTGAACACATTGAGCAGCACGGCGACGGAGGCCCACTTGGCGGCCACGTCGAACACCTTGAGCAGGGCGCCGCTCCAGGCGAGCGCCTGCTGGGTGGGCACGTTGTAGCGCTTGGCGAGATATTCGAGCGGCGAGGCGACCGCGTACCGCTGCCTCAGCCGGTTCCAGCGCGGCGCGAACAACCAGGCACCCACACCGGTGGCCAGCGCGAGCGGCAGGAACGCCCAGATGTAGACGGTGATGCCGACGCTGTACGCGATGGCCGCGTAGGCGACGAACACGGCGGCGCTGTATCCGGACATGTGGTGGGAGATGCCGGACAGCCACCAGGGCATCCGGCCGCCACCGGTGAAGTAGTCGCTCACATCACCGACGCGGCGGTGCGACCAGAGGCCGATGAGAAGCATCACCAGGAAATAGCCGCCGAGGGCGGCCCAGTCGAGCCAAGCCATGAATGCTCCTTGTCATGCTGTGATGCGCGGAGGTTCTGCGGCGGCCCTCGGGCCGCCGTCGCTCACCAGCGCGGAGTCTTCTTCTCGTAGTGGGGGTCGATCCGCCGCATGTAACCGGTGTCGTCCCGGTTGCGCAGACCGCACTTGAGGTACTGCTCATGCAGGCGGGCGAGCGCGTCGCGGTCGAGTTCGACGCCGAGCCCCGGCGCCCGCGGAACCCGCACAGCCCCGTCGGTGAACGTCAGCGCGCCCGGTTCCACGACTTCCTCGGTCTTCCACGGCCAATGGGTGTCACAGGCGTAGGTGAGGTTCGGCGTGGCGGCCGCGAGGTGGGTCATCGCGGCCAGACTGATCCCCAGATGCGAGTTGGAGTGCATGGACAACCCCATCGCGAAGTTGTCGCAGATACCGGAGAGCAGCTTGGAGCGGTGCAGGCCACCCCAGTAGTGGTGGTCGGAGAGCACCACCTGGACCGCCCCCTGCTCGACCGCGGGCGCCAGGTGGTCGAACGCCACGACACACATGTTGGTGGCCAGCGGGATCGGTGTCCGCCTGGCCACCTGCGCCATGCCGTCCAGCTCGGGCGTCGGGTCCTCCAGATACTCGAGGACACCCTCGAGTCGGCCGGCCACCTCGACCGAGGTCCCCACGCTCCAGGCGGCGTTGGGATCGAGCCGCAGCGGCACGTCGGGGAAGGCCTCGCGCAGTGCGAGGACCGCCTCGACCTCCTCCGCGGGCGGCCGGACACCGCCCTTGAGCTTGATCGCGGTGAAGCCGTACTCGGAGATCATCCGGCGCGCCTGGGCGACGATGGCCTCCGGATCCAGTGCCGCACCCCAGTCGTCCGGCTCCTGTCCCGGGTGCGCGGCCCACTTGTAGAAGAGGTACGCGCTGAACGGCACGGATTCGCGTACCGCTCCGCCGAGCAGGTCGCTGACCGGACGGCCGGCAGCCTTGCCCTGGAGGTCCAGGCAGGCCACTTCGAACGGGGAGAACACCCGGTCCACGGCGCTGCTGGTGGTGATCATCCCGGTCAGTCCGGAGCCGCCGACGCCGTTGTCCGAGGCCAGGACTTCGGCGACCTTGCGGTGCATGGCTCCGAGCGCGTACACGTCCATTCCGACGAGGGCGCCCGCAGCCGCCCGCAGCCGGCGCAGATGTCCTTCGTCGGCGTAGGTCTCGCCGAGGCCGACGAGGCCTTCGCCGGTGTCCACCTCGACGATCGCACGCAGCGCGTACGGTTCGTGCACGCCGACCGCGTTGAGCAGGGCAGGGTCACGGAAGGCGACCGGGGTGATCTTCACCGCATGGATCCGGAGGCCCGCCGTCACAGCGCCGCCTCCACTGTGCTGTCGATCATGTGCGCTATCAGTCCCTGCCTGCGGCCAGCGTCAGGTCCTGGCTCATCGCGTTGTACGCGGCCTTGGCCTTGTAGTTCTCGTCGAGGATGTTCGCCGCGCCCTCACCCGTGAAGACGCCGGGAACCCAGGAGTACTTGTCGGTGAAGCCCCACACCGTGAAGTCGGTGCAGTGCTCGGTCAGCAGGCAGCCCCGCAGCAGTACGTCGTAGGCCTCCGCCTGCGCCTCCAGTTCGGTGTTGTCGGCGGGCATCGGGATGCGGACGTCGGCCTCGGTGATCGCGGTCTCCAGACCGAGGTCGTCGAAGCGCTTCATGTTGGTGGCGATGTCGTGCGGGGCGCTGTACTGGACGTCCAGGTGTCCCTGGATGCCGACGCCGTGAACCGGCACGTGTTCCTTGCGGAGCTGTGCGACGAGGTCGTAGAGGGCGGTGCTCTTCGCGTTGACACCCTCGATGTTGTAGTCGTTGATGAAGAGCGTGGCCTTGGGGTCGGCCTGGTGCGCCCAGCGGAAGGCGTCGGCGATGTAGCCGGGGCCGAGCTTCTGCAGCCAGATGCTGTCGCGCATGGTGCCGTCGTCGTTGAAGGCCTCGTTGACGACGTCCCACTGCCAGATCTTGCCCTTGAAGTGGGTCACCTCGTCGGTGATGTGCTTGTGCAGGATCTCGCGCAGCTCATCGGCCGTGAAGTCGCCGTTGTTCAGCCAGCCGGGCAGCTGGCTGTGCCAGACCAGGGTGTGACCCCGGACCAGCTGTCCGTTCTCCTTGGCGAAGTCCACCAGCTCGTCGGCGGGAGCCCAGTTGTACGTGCCGCGCTGCGGCTCGACGGCCTCCCACTTCATGACGTTCTCCGGGGTGACCGAGGAGAACTCCCCCGCGGCCTTGGCCCGGTAGGGCGCGTCGGAGGCGAGCGCCGACATGTCGACCGCCGTGCCGATCCGCAGGTCGGCCCGCTTGCCCAGGGCCCCGAGGGTCTTGGCAGCGGCGTCGCTCTTCGGCTTGGTGTGGTGGGCGGCGTTCTCCGGGGTGGCGCTGGCCGCGACGGTGAACGTGGAGACCAGCAGGGCTACGGCGGCGGCGCCGACAACGGCAGCCTGAGTTGGCTTGCGCATGACATGTCCCTTCGATGGAATGTACCGAGTCGAAAGTTTCGGGATCCTCCCCGCAGCTGGCGCGGGGAGGCCCGGGCCCTCAAGTGAGGGCGGATTCAGATCAGTTCGATCGACGTGTCGCAGACGAGGCGGCGCCGGTGATCGACCGTGCGCTCGGGACCGGTGAGCCGCAGCTTCACGGTCTGTTTGACGTCGTCGGCCGCGCTGGATGTCGCGAGCCGCAGTTCGAGATCGCCGGGTTCGACGATCCGTCGACCGCCGATGCCGGTGAAGGACACCAGATCGGCATGGAAGTGGAACCGCACGCGTCGGGTCTGCCCGGCGGCGAGCTGCACCCGGGCGTACCCGATCAGCTTCGACTCCGGGCGCGTGGTCTGGGCGACCGGGTCGTGCACGTAGAGCTGCACCACCTCGGCGCCTTCGCGGTCCCCGCTGTTGCGGACGGTGAGTTCGATGTCGGTGGAGCCGTCGGTGGGGAGCTCGGCCGGGGCAGCGGCGCCCGCCTCCCACTCGAACGAGGTGTACGACAGACCGTGCCCGAAGGGGTAGAGCGGCGTCGGGTCCAGGTTGCTGACCCCGCTCGCCAGCCCCAGCGGCGGTTGCAGATACGTCCACGGCTGGCCACCAGGGCCGTGCGGGACACCGACCGGCAGCCGGCCGGAGGGGTTCACCCGGCCGGAGAGCACACCGGCCAGTGCCGGACCGCCCTCCTCGCCGGGGAAGAACGCCTGCACGGTGGCAGCCGTACGGTCCGCCCAGCGGCCCAGCGCGTACGGACGGCCCGTCAGCAGCACCAGGATCACCGGGGTTCCGGTGGCCAGCAGTGCGTCGAGCAGCTCGCCCTGGACCCCGGGCAGGGCGAGGTCGGCGGCGTCGCAGCCCTCGCCGGAGGTGCCGCGGCCGAACAGCCCGGCCCGGTCGCCGAGCACGGCGACGCACACATCGCTGTCGCGGGCGAGTTCGGCCGCCGCCTCGATGCCGGAGGTGTCCGTGCCGTCCACGTCGCAGCCGGCCGCCGAGCCGACTTCCGCGCCGGGGAACTCCCCCCGCAGCGCTTCGAGCACGGTCGGAATGTCGATCCCCATCGGCACCTCGGGGTGCGAGACCCCGACGTGGCTGGGGAAGGAGTAGCAGCCGAGCATGGCCAGCGCGTCGTCGGCGCGCGGCCCGACGACCGCGATCCGGCCGTCACCGCGCAGCGGCAGCGCATCGCCGGGGTTGGCGAGCAGCACGACGGCCTGCTCGGCCAGCTGCCGGGCGAGTGCCCGGTTCTCCGGCGGGTCGAGGTCCACCGTGGCACGCGCCTGCTCGGGGTCGCCCCCGATCAGCGCGGCCGGCAGCGGCGACCACTCCGGGTCGAGCAGTCCGAGTTCGCACTTCTGCAGCAGGACCCGGTTCAGCGCCCGGTCGACCAGCCCCTCGTCCACGGAGCCGTCCCGTACGGCGGCGACGAGCGCATCGCCGTAGCTGCGGACGGTGGGCAGTTCCACGTCGACCCCGGCGCGCAGCGCGAGGCGGGCGGCGTCGCCACGGTCCGCGGCGACCTTGTGCAGTGTCTCCAGGAAGCCGATGCCGAAGTAGTCGGCGACGACGGTGCCGTCGAACCCCCAGGTCGCCCTGAGCAGTTCGGTGAGCAGCGCCGGGTCGGCCGCCGCGGGCACACCGTCGATCTCGGCGTACGAGTGCATCACCGAGCGGGCACCCCCTTCCCGCAGTGCCATCTCGAAGGGCGGGAGGATGACGTCGGCCATCTCGCGCGTACCGGCCCGGACCGGAGCGAGGTTGCGGGCGCCCGCCGAGGCGGCGTATCCGGCGAAGTGCTTGAGGGTGGCGACGATCCCGGCAGATTCCAGGCCGCGGACGTACGCGGTGCCGATGGTGGCGACCAGGTACGGGTCCTCGCCGATGGTCTCCTCCACCCGGCCCCAGCGCAGGTCGCGCACCACGTCGAGGACGGGTGCCAGCCCCTGGTGGATGCCCACCGACCGCATGTCGCGGCCGATGCGGTGGGCCATCTCGGTGACCAGTTCCGGGTTCCAGGCGGCTCCCCAGGACAGCGGGACGGGGTAGGCGGTGGCGCCCCAGGCGGTGAAACCCGCGAGGCACTCCTCGTGGGCCAGCGCCGGGATACCGAACCGGCCGGCCTCCACGATCCGCTCCTGGGCGCGGGCCAGGGAGACGGCGCCGACGCCGGGATCCACCGGGGCGGTGCCGAACGGCCTGGTCAGCTGGCCGAGGCCGCGGGTGGTGAGCTCGTCCAGGTCGACCGGGTCGACCATGTCGTTCTGGTGCGGTGCGACCCCGTCACCGTCCACGTCGGCGCCCACCCAGACTCCGTACAGCTGCGCTGCCTTCTCCTCCAGCGTCATCCGGGCGACGAGGTCGGCCACCCGTGTCTCAGGGGTGAGTGAAGGGTCGCGCCACGGGCCGTCGACGGCGGTGGGCCGGGAGGCCTGGTGGGCATGCGGGGCAGGGGGGATTGCCATGGGGGCAGGGTTCCTCTCATGAGTGCGGTGGTGCGGGGCGGCGTGGGTGTGTTACTTGCCGCCCACCCCCATCAGTCCGTTGACCAGGGCCTTCCGTGCCACGAGGTAGACGGCGAAGATGGGCACGACGGAGAGGACGATCGCGGCCAGAACGGCAGGGATGTTGACTCCGAACTGGGTCATGAAGTTGAAGAGACCGAGGGTCAGTACCCGGTTCTCCTCGGACTGCGTCAGGATCAGCGGGAAGAGGAAGCCGTTCCACGCCTGCAGCGCCGTGTAGATCGCCACCGTGCTGATGCCTGCCTTGGACATGGGGATCGCCAGCTGCCACAGCATCCGCAGGGGCGAGGCGCCGTCGAGCGCCATCGCCTCGTACATCTCCTCGGAGACATCGCGCATGGTGCCGCTGAGCACCAGTACGGCCACCGGCATCGCGAAAGCGGCGGTCGGCAGGATGATCGCGGGCAGGGTGTCGTAGAGCCCCATCTTGCCGATGAGCAGATACAGCGGCACGATCACCGCCTGCGCCGGGATCGCCACGCCGAGCAGGAAGGTCCGGAAGGCGAGCGAGGAGAGCCGGCTGCGGGTACGCACCGCCACGTAGGCGACGGGCACCGCGAGCAGCAGCACGATGGCCACGGTGGACGCGGCGACGATCGCCGTGTTCACGAGCATCGTGGAGAAGCCGCTGTCCAGCACGGTGCTGTAGTTGTCGAGCGTCGGGTGGGTGGGGAAGGCCAGCGGGTCCCCGTTGAGCGCCTCGTCCTGGTGCATCAGCGACGAGGAGATCAGCGTGTAGAGCGGTACGACCACGATGATGAGCCAGACCAGCGAGCCCAGACCGGCCAGTGGGTTGCCCCAGCTCTTGCGGCGGCGGGCGGCGGCCCCACGGCGTCGGATCGCGGGCGACATGGCCGGCGCCTCGGGGCGGGTGTCGATTGACATCTCGTCACATACCTTCCCGGGTGGACCGCATGTTCCCGAAGCCGCTGAAGCGGACCAGGATCAGCGACAGGGCGGTGGCCACCACGACCAGGGCCGTGGCGATCGCCGCGGCATAGCCGAGGTCATAGGTCTGGAAACCGGTCCGGTACATCAGGTACGGCAGGACCGTGGTGTCCGTGCCGGGACCGCCCTTGGTCATGATCAGCACGGTGTCGAAGTACGTCAGCGAGCCGACGATCATCAGAACCGACGAGGTCGTGATGGTGTGGCGCAGCTGCGGCAGAGTGATGTGGAAGAACTGCCGGAACATGCCGGCGCCGTCCATCTCGGCCGCCTGGTACAGCACCTCGGGTATCTGCCGGGCGCCGCCCTGGTAGATCAGGGTGTGGAACGGCATGAACTGCCAGCCGCCGACGAACGCCACGGTGAGCAGGGCGCCGGTGGAGGATCCCATGATGTTCGGGTCGATCCCGAACCAGGGCCCTATCTCCGTGATCACGCCGAAGTTGGGGTCCAGCAGGGCGTGGAAGAGCATGGCTATGGCGGTGGTCGAGAGCAGCAGCGGGACGAAGAAGACCGCGGAGAGCACGGCCCTGCTGCGCTGCCTGCCCGCCGCCCAGACACCGAGGAGCAGTGCCACAGGGGTCTGGAAGGCCCAGCTGATGGTGGTCAGCAGAAGGCTCAGCCAGGCGGCCTGGCGGAATTCCGGGTCCTTGAACAGCCGGGTCCAGTTGTCCAGGCCCGTCGGGGTCGGGGAGTTCAGCCCGTCCCACTGGCAGAAGGAGAGGTAGACGGCGATCGCCAGCGGGACGATCGCGAAGACGGCGAAGAAGAGGATGCCGGGCAGTGCCCAGCTGACCGGAGGACGGCCGACGTTGCCGACGGCCGTCTTCCTGCCCCCACGCGTCTTCACGTGCGGAGTGTGGTGGGACATGCTTACTTGACGGCCTTCATCGCTGCGACGAACTGCTCAGGGGTGGACTTGCCGGCGAACAGCTTGCTGAGCTCGGTGAGCAGCGGGGTGGCGTACTGGGACTCCAGTGCCTGGTCCCACGAGAGCGTGAAGCTGGGCGCCTTCTGGACCAGGCTGTACTGGTCGTTGGCGAACTGCGGGTTGGGCGACGTGCTGAGCATCGAGGCCGCGTTGGACGTGGTGGGGATGTCCCCGTTGTCGACCAGGGCCTTGGCGTACTCCTGCGAGGCCATCGTCTTCAGGAAGGCGATCGCGGCGTCCTTGTGCTTGGTGCGGGCGTTGATCGACCAGTAGTTGGTCGGGTTGCCCACCACGTCCGCCGCGTCGCCGACGCCGCCGGCCACGGTCGGGAAGGCGGTCCAGCCGAGGTCCTTCTCGGCGAACTTCGGCGCCTTGCCCAGCTGGGTCGAGTACTCCCACGAGCCCATGAGGTGCATGGCGGCCTTGCCCTTGTTGAGGAGCGTGGGCGCGCCACCGTTGCCGTAGTCGACGGAGTTGAAGTTCTTGCCGAAGGCACCCTGGTCGACGAGCTCCTTGACGGTCTGGGCCGCCTTCAGCACCGCCGGGTCGCCCCAGCCGGAGGTGTCGCCGTTCTGGATCTTCTGGAAGACCTCGGGTCCGCCGATCCGGTCGAGCAGGTACTCCATCCACATCAGCTCGGGCCACTTGTCGGCGCCGCCGAGAGCGAAGGGCGTGATGCCCTTGGCCTTGAAGGTGGTGATGGCGCTCTGCAGGTCCTCCCAGGTCTTGGGGGCCTCGATCTTGTTCTCGGCGAAGAGCGACTTGTTGTAGAAGAGCATCACGGGCTGCATGCCGCGCATCGGCACACCGTAGATCTTCCCGTCGAGACTGCCCGCCGTCATGATCGACGGAAGGAATCCGTCCTTGAGCGTGGCGTCGTTCTTCACGGTGGAAGTGAGGTCGACGAGCTGGTTCGCGTCGACGTACGGCTTGATCGAGCCGCCACCCCAGTTGAAGAACACGTCCGGCGCGCTGGGCGAGCCCATGGCGCTGCGGAGCTTGTTGACATAGTCGGTGCCGGGGACGGACACCAGCTTGACCTTGACCTTGGAGGTCTTGTTGAACTTCGTGACCGCGGCCTGCTGAACCTTGACCGCGTCATCGCCGTAGACGTATGCGGTGATGGTTCCACCGTCGCTACCGCTGTCCCCGCTCGTACCGCAACCCGCCAGCAGACCGGCCAGTACCATGGCCGCACCCGCTGCGGTCCATCTCGCCGTACGCGTGCCCTGAGTGAAAATGCCCGACCGCATGACCGCACCTCTGTCGAATGTTTCGGGGTGTCTTTCGAATGTTGCCGGAACCGTACGGTCGTGTTTCGGGCACGTCAAGGGGTTCGTGGAAGGATTTTCCGAACCCTGGCCCCTTCCCCGATCCGAGCGACATGAAGCTACGATTCGCGCATGAGCCCTGCAAAGGTCCAGTCACCACAGGAGAAGGCATCTGCCGACGTGCCGTCGCAGAGCACCGCCACGCTGGCGGAGATCGCTCGCGCTGCCGGAGTCTCGGCGCCGACAGTTTCGAAAGTGCTGAACGGCCGAGCCGATGTCGCCCCCGGTACGCGCACCAGGGTGGAGGAGTTGCTGCTGCTCCACGGCTACCGGCGCAGGCGGGGTTCCACGGCACAGTCGCAGCTGATCGATCTGGTCTTCCACGAGCTCGACAGCGGCTGGGCCATGGAAGTCGTCCGGGGAGTCGAGAACGTCGCCCGGGAGGAAGGGCTGAGCCTGGTGCTCTCCGAGAGCGCCGGCCGGCTTACACCGGGCCAGACCTGGGTGGACGGCGTGCTGGCCCGTCGGCCGGTGGGCGTGATCCTGGTGCTCTCGGATCTGACCGCGGCCCAGCGCGCCCAGCTGACCAGCCGCAACATCCCGTTCGCGGTGGTCGATCCGGCGGGCGACCCGGGTGACGACGTGCCGTCGGTCGGAACGACCAACTGGCAGGGCGGACTGGCCGCCACGCGCCATCTGACCGGCCTCGGACACCGGCGGATCGGTGTCATCAGCGGCCCGTCGCGGATGATGTGCAGCCGAGCCCGGGTCGACGGCTACCGGGCCGCCATGGAGACCGCGGGACTGCCC
Organism: Streptomyces sp. NPDC005262; assembly: GCF_042872425.1. Lineage (NCBI taxonomy): Bacteria > Bacillati > Actinomycetota > Actinomycetes > Kitasatosporales > Streptomycetaceae > Streptomyces > Streptomyces sp. NPDC005262. The sequence continues at coordinate 89,527 of NZ_JBIAKK010000016.1, read as the reverse complement.
ATCGATCCCGATCTGGTCCGGGAGGGCGAGTTCTCGCACGAGGACGGCTACACCGCGGGCCTGGAACTCCTGCGGCTGCCCGAGCCGCCCACCGCCATCTTCGCGGGCAATGACCTGCAGGCACTCGGCGTCTACGAGGCCGCTCGCGAGCTGGGCCTGCGCATCCCGGAGGACCTCAGCGTCGTCGGCTTCGACGATCTGCCCCTCACCCGGTGGATCGGGCCACCGCTCACCACGGTGCGCCAGCCGCTCATAGAGATGGCCGAGACCGCGGCCCGGCTGGTCCTCGATCTCAGCCGGGGCCAGCAGCCCGCGACCACTCGGGTCGACCTCGCGACCAACCTGGTGGTGCGCAGCAGCACGGCGGCCCCCCGCCTCTGACGTCTCGCACGACCTGCGGCCGGCCCCCCGACGGATTCACCGCAGAGGCGACCGTCCGGGGGCGGGCAGCAGGTCGCGGGCGATGCCGACGACGGCTCGGTGGCAGCGGTGGGGCACCCGGGGACCGGGCCACGGCCGGGCAAGCCGGGCGGACCGGGCGTCTCCGACGAGGACAGGGATCGGCAGGAGCCACGATCCGTCGGAGGGGGCCAGTGACGGCCCCGCCCCCGGGGTACCGCGCCTGTGGCCCATGCAAGCGAAACTCCTGCGAATTCCCGTATGGACATAGCTGGTAAAAATGAGCTATGGGCGGCTTTGGCAGATATGTGGCAAGGCTCCGGTCATCGCGCCCTGGACACTCCCATACCTTGCTCGGCGTACGCACCGTGGCCGGGCAGGTGCTGCTTCTGGAGCTGGCGCTCGTGGTGCTGCTCGTCGCCGCGGCGGTGGTCTCGCTCGTGGTGCAGGGCCGGCACGCCGCCGTTCAGGAAGCCCGAAGCCGTTCGTACGCCGTCGCCGTCACGTTCGCCCACTCCCCGGGCATCGTGGCGGCGCTGGACGGCCCGGATCCCACCGCCGTACTGGAACCGCTCACGCAAGCGGTCCGGAAGAGCACACACGTCGAGTACGTCGTCGTGTCCAACACACGCGGTATCCGCTACACCCACCCCGATCCCGCGATGATCGGCAAACACATCCTCGGCCCGTACAAGGAAGCGGTTCTGGGGCACGGCTTCACCCGCACCTATCCGGCGAGCCGGGGGCCGGCCGTGAACTCGGTGGTGCCCGTACCGAGGCCCGACGGCTCGACCGCCGGCCTGGTGTCCGTGGGCATCAAGGTCACGAACATCAACAAGATGGCCGACCGCGAACTGCCGGTGCTGGCCGGCTCCGCGGTGACCGCACTTGCCCTCACCTCGGGCGGAGCGGCGCTGGTGAGCCGACGTCTGCGGCGGCAGACGCGTGGCCTCGGCCCCGCCGAGATGACGCGCCTGTACGAGCATCACGACGCGGTGCTGCACTCCGTACGCGAAGGGGTGCTCATCATCGACGGCGACGGACGGCTGGTGCTGGCCAACGACGAGGCACGGCGGCTGCTGCGCCTGCCTGCGGACGCCGAGGGACGTCCGATGACGGATATCGGCCTGCCTCGTCCCCTCGCGGAACTGCTCGCCTGCGGCCGTGTCGCCTCCGACGAGGTGAGCGTGGCCGGCGACCGGCTGCTGGCCGTCAATCTGCGGCCCACCGACGAACACGGCGGACCCGCCGGGACCGTCGCCACCCTGCGGGACACGACGGAACTGGCCGCCCTTGCCGGCCGGGCGGCAGAGGTACGGGGGCGGCTGCTTCTGCTCCACTCGGCCGGTGCGCGCATCGGGACGACCCTGGATGTGACCCGGACCGCGGAGGAACTGGCGGAAGTGGCGGTCCCCCGTTTCGCCGACTTCGCCTCGGTCGATCTCGCCGAGTCCGTGCTGCACGGTGAGGAGCCGGCGGAGCCGCTCGGCGCCGTGCTGGACATGCGGCGCACGGCCACGGCAGGCGTGCGCGACGACCACCCCTTCTATCCGATCGGGAGGATCATCGGGTTCGTTCCCACCAGCCCGCCGGCCCTGGGTCTGATCAGTGGGCACACGATGCTGGTGCCGGACCTGTCCGCCGAGCCGCGCTGGCAGGGGCCCGACCCCGAACAGGCGGCGCGAATCCTCACGTACGGCGTCCATTCCCTGCTCTCCGTCCCGCTGCACGCCCGCGGTGCGGTCCTGGGCATGGCGAATTTCTGGCGCGCGGAGAATCCGGAACCCTTCGACGAGGACGATCTGACGTTCGCCGAGGAACTGGTCGCCCGGGCAGCCGTCTGTGTCGACAACGCCCGCCGCTACACCCGCGAGCACGAGATGGCGGTGACGCTGCAGCGCAGCCTGCTACCGCGCGGCCTGCCCGAGCAGGACGCCCTCGACGTCGCATACCGCTATCTGCCGGCTCAGGCCGGGGTGGGCGGCGACTGGTTCGACGTCATTCCGCTGCCCGGTGCCCGCGTCGCACTGGTGGTCGGCGACGTAGTCGGACACGGCCTGCACGCCGCCGCGACGATGGGCCGCCTGCGCACCGCCGTGCACAATTTCTCGACGCTGGACCTGCCGGCCGACGAACTCCTCGCGCGCGTCGACGAACTGGTGGCGCGCATCGACCAGGAGGAGCACGTCGACGGCGACCGCGCGGAGGTCACGGGGGCAACCTGCCTGTACGCCGTCTACGACCCGGTGTCCGGCACCTGCTCCGCCGCCCGGGCCGGCCATCCCGGTCCCGTCCTGGTACTGCCCGACGGCACGGTGCAGTTCCCCGACGTCCCCGCAGGTCTGCCTCTGGGCATCGGCGGACTGCCTTTCGAGGCAGTGGAGTTGCCGCTGCCGGAGCGAACACGTCTGGTGCTCTACACCGACGGTCTCGTCGAGTCGCGCGAGCGGGATTTCGATACCGGGCTCGACACCTTGCGCGACACGCTGGCCGGACAGCACCGCACTCCCGAGGAGACCTGCGACGACCTGATCACTGCGCTCCTGCCCACCCCTCCGGGCGACGACGCCGCCGTCCTGGTGGCCGCTACGCGCATCGTCGCCCCCTCCCGGATCGGTGAATGGGACATCGAGCCCGACCCGTCGGCCGTCGCCGGGGTCCGCAAGAAGGTGTCCCAGTGGCTCGCCGACCAGGGGCTGGAGGAAGAGATCTTCACCACCGAGCTGATCCTCAGTGAGCTGGTCACCAACGCCATCCGCTACGGCGGCGCCCCCATCCGCGTCCGGATGCTGTACGACCACTCGCTGATCTGCGAAGTGTCCGACTCCGGGAGCACCGCACCGCATCTGCGCTATGCGTCGACGACGGACGAAGGCGGCCGCGGCCTGTATCTCGTCGCCCAGTTCGCCGACCGCTGGGGCACCCGCTACACCACCGAGGGGAAGGTCATCTGGTCCGAACAGACGCCGGGCGCGGGTGGAGCGCCCGCATTCGATTGGGCCGACGACGCCTTGGGGCTCTGATCGTGCGATCAGGGGCACCGGAGGCCATGGAGCACGGCGGGGCGCTCACCAGCTGCGGGCCGCACCCGGTGAGCACGGCCTGAGCCACCGCCTTCCGTGGCATCAGCCGCTGTAGACGTCGAGACGGCCACACATCCCGAACTTTCCGTACGCCGACGGCTGTTCGGCGTGCACACAGGCACGGGCGAGGTGACCACCGTCCCCTTGTGCCAGGGAGTCCAGCTGCTCACCGGTTGCCCGGGACGCTGCGGCGGCGCCCTGTTCCCAGCGCCCCCGCCAGTCGTCCGTCCGAGGCCTCACGAGTGCGGCGGCAGCCCGGTGGAAGGCGGCGAGCGGCTCGGGGTCGCCGGCCTCGGTGGCGCGGCGCAGCGCGAGAAAGCCCTCGACGGCGAGATCGCGGCGGGCGCGGGCGGCGCGTTCCTGTTCCGGCTCCGCCGCGTCGGCGGGGAGCGCGGCCGCCGCGCGGTAGGTGTCCGTTTCGGTCAGGTAGCGGGGCGGCAAAGTGAGTACGGCGTCCCCGGCTTCGGGCAGTCCGCTGTTCTGCATGAGGACGACGATGCGCAGGGCGTCGTCGTTGACGAGGCGATGGATCGTGCCGGGGGTGAACCACACCAGGGACCCGGCGGCCAGGGGCGTCTGCCGGAAGCCGGACGCCGTGAGGGTCTGCACGGAGCCGGCGCCGCCGACCACCACGTACCCCTCGGAACAGGTGAGGTGAAGGTGGGGCGTGCCACCGCGCAGCCCGTCCTCGGTGGGCCAGTCGTAGACCCGGAGGTGGGAGACGGCCACGGCGCCGGGCAGTCCTTCGAAGGTCACCACGGGTGCTCCTGGGTCCGGATCGACGACGGGGCAAGCGCTTTCCACCCGACGCTACGGCCCGCTCCGGACGGTGGTCAAGACGGCCCGCGCGGGTGCGGCCGCACCCCCTCCGCCGGATGCCCGCCCTCCGCCCGCCACCCCCGTCCGACCTGCACAGACATCGTCTCTGCACCCCACTGTCAGTGGCCGGGTGCAGACTGACCCCTGTCCGCGACAAAGGCGTTTCGGGAGGTGTCGGCCATGACCGACGTACTGCTCACTGTGGGAACCCGTAAAGGACTTTTCATCGGCCGAAGGCGTGGTGGCGCATGGGAGTTCGGCGCTCCACACTTCAATGCGCAGGCGATCTACTCGATCGCCATCGACACCCGCGGTCCGGTGCCCCGACTGCTGGTCGGCGGGGACAGCGCGCACTGGGGGCCGTCGGTGTTCCACTCCGACGACCTGGGCGCGACATGGGTCGAGCCGCAGCAACCTGCGGTGAAGTTCCCGCCGTTCACCGGCGCCTCCCTGGAGCGAGTCTGGCAGCTGCACCCGGCGGGGGCCGAGGCTCCCGACGTCGTGTACGCGGGGACGGAGCCTGCCGCGCTCTTCCGCTCGGAGGACCGCGGGGAGACCTTCGAGCTGGTCCGCCCGCTGTGGGAGCACCCGACGCGTTCGAAGTGGGTGCCGGGCGGGGGTGGCGAGGGGCTCCACACGATCCTGACCGATCCGAGGGATGCGCGGGACGTGACGGTCGCGGTCTCCACCGCCGGTGTGTTCCGCACCAAGGACGGCGGTGGGAGCTGGGCCCCGTCGAACAAGGGGGTGTCGGCGGTCTTCCTGCCGGATCCGAACCCGGAGTTCGGCCAGTGCGTCCACAAGGTCGCCCGGGACGCAGTCGATCCGGACCGGCTCTATCTGCAGAACCACTGGGGTGTGTTCCGCAGCGACGACTCCGGGGACAGCTGGACGGACATCGGCGTGGGGCTGCCGTCCGACTTCGGCTTCGCCGCCGCGGCCCACCCGCACCGGGCGCAGACGGCGTACATCTTCCCGATCAATGCCGACGCCGACCGAGTCCCGGCCGAGCACCGCTGCCGGGTGTTCCGCACGAGCGACGCCGGCAGCAGCTGGGAGCCGCTGTCCGCCGGACTGCCCGAGGAGACGCACTACGGCACGGTGCTGCGTGACGCGCTCTGCACGGACGACGCCGACCCGGCCGGGGTCTACTTCGGCAACCGCAACGGCGAGGTGTACGCGAGCAGGGACGACGGGGACAGCTGGGAGCAGCTCGCCTCGCATCTGCCGGACGTTCTCTGTGTTCGGGCGGCGGCCATCGGCGGTTGATCGGTCCGGTCGTATGAGCAGTAGAGTGCGGCCCGTGGCAGCAAGACCGTTGAAAGAAATCATCGAGCCGGGATGGGCTCAGGCCCTGGAACCCGCGGCCGAACGCATCGCCGCGATGGGCGACTTCCTGCGCGCGGAGATCGCCGCGGGGCGTACCTACCTGCCCGCGGGACCGAATGTGCTGCGGGCGTTCCAGCAGCCCTTCGACGAGGTGCGGGTCCTGATCGTCGGTCAGGACCCCTACCCGACGCCGGGGCATGCCGTGGGGCTGAGCTTCTCGGTGGCACCCGAAGTGCGGCCGCTGCCGGGCAGCCTGGAGAACATCTACCGGGAGCTGCACACGGATCTGGGACTGCCCCGACCGTCCGACGGCGACCTGACGCCCTGGACCCGGCAGGGGGTGCTGCTGCTCAACAGGGCACTGACCACGGCACCACGGCGGCCCGCGGCGCATCGTGGCAAGGGCTGGGAGGAAGTGACCGAGCAGGCGATCCGGGCGCTGGTGGCGCGGGGCACGCCGCTGGTGTCGATCCTGTGGGGGCGTGACGCCCGGAATCTGCGGCCGTTGCTGGGCGACTTCCCGGCGATCGAGTCCTCGCACCCCTCCCCCATGTCCGCGGACCGGGGGTTCTTCGGCTCGCGGCCGTTCAGCCGGGCCAATGAGCTGCTGGAGCGCCAGGGAGCACAACCCGTCGACTGGCGGCTGCCGTGACCGCCGCCGCGGGGCCGTTCGTCCTCGGGGTGGACTCCGGCGGTTCGGGGATGCGGGTGGCGCTCGGCGTGGTCGGGGCCGAGAAGCCGGTGGCCACCGCGGTCTGCGCCGCACCGGTGCGTACCGGACCGGCCGGGATCGATGCCGGACACCTGCTGGAACAGCTGCTTCCCGCCACCCGGGAGCTGCTCGCCCAGGCCGGTGAGCAGGAGCGGGCCGCCGAGGGCGCGTCCATCGCCGCCGTGGCGATCGGCGCCGCCGGCATGGCGACGCTGGGGGGGCAGCTGCGTGCCGAGCTTCCGGCAGCCCTGGAGAGCGCGCTCGGGGTGCGACTGCTGGCGCTGGCCGCCGACGCGGTGACCGCGTACGCCGGAGCCGTGGGACAGCGTCCGGGGGCGGTCGTCGCCGGCGGCACGGGCATGATCGCACTGGGCACTGATCTGACGAGCTGGCACCGGGCCGACGGCTGGGGTCACCTGCTGGGCGACAGCGGTGGCGGCGCCTGGATCGGCCGGGCCGGACTCGATGCCGCCATGCGCGCGCACGACGGTCGGCGCGGCGGGTCGGCCGCACTGCTCGCCCGGCTGGAAGCGGTGTTCGGCCCGGCGCCGGACCTGCCCGGCGTGCTCTATCCGCGTACCGACCGGCCCGCGCTGCTGGCTTCGTTCGCCCCCGAGGTCGCCGCGTGCGCCGGGGACGATCCGGTCGCCGCCGGCATCCTGCGGGACGCCGCCGGACACATCGCGGAGGCGGCCGCGGCGGTGTGCCCGCAGCGCGGGGCGGACGACGAGCCGTGCGAAGTGGCCCTGACAGGTGGCTTGTTCCGGATGGGCGACCCGCTCCTCGTACCGCTGCGCGAAGAGCTCGCCCGGCAACTCCCGCAGGCGCGGACGGTCCCCGGTTCGGGTGATCCACTGACCGGTTCGCTACGCATCGCCGAGGCGCTGGCCACCGGTGACCTGCGGTTGCCGCTGCACCCGACGATGCTGTGCGTACCCGCCTACGGGCCCGGACAGGAGGGGCCGTAAGGAGCGACAGAGCAGGGCAGTTGGCCGGTAAGCCATTCATCGGATAAAAGCGGACAGATAACGCCCGACTGGGCCCTCCCCGAACAGCGGGGCACCCAAAACCAGTAGCATGCGGCGCCATGAGCACCCCCACTGGGCCCGCTTCCGGCCTGCCTGTACGAATGCCGCGACCTCGCCAGTCCGGACGGCACCGCCGCCCGGAGCCCGTGGTCGCACCTGAGGGCGCTGCCGCGCTCGTTCTCGCCGTTCCCGGTACCCCCTCCTCGGCCACCCGGAGCCTGGCCGAAGAGGTCATCAGCATCGCCCGGTCCGAGCTGCCCGGTCTCAACGCACGGATCGGTTACCTCGACGGCGACGACGCCGAATACCCCACGCTCGCCTCCGTGCTCGCGAACGCAGCCGCCGAGCGCATCGCGCGCTTCGAGCAGGCGAAGGCCGCGGGCCGTGAGGTCGCCGAGCCCGAGGGGCCGGCCGCCGTCGTGGTGCCACTGCTCGCGGGTCCGGACAGCGCCCTGATCCGGCGGATACGCCAAGCCGTCATGGACAGCCGCGCACAGGTCGAGCTGACCGATGTCCTCGGTCCGCACCCGCTGCTCGCCGAGGCGCTCCACGTACGCCTCTCCGAGGCCGGTCTGGCCCGCGCCGACCGCGCCAGGCTGTTCACCGTCGCCACGGCCGCCGACGGCATCGTGCTGGCCACCGTGGGCGGCGAGGAGGGCATCCAGGCCGCCGGGATCACCGGCATGCTGCTGGCTGCCCGGCTCGCGGTACCGGTGATGGCCGCGGCCCTCGATGTCGAGGGCTCGGTCGCGTCGATCGCCGAGCAGCTGACGGGCTCCGGTTCGGTGCAGCTGGCACTGGCGCCGTACCTGGTCGGTCCTGAGATCGCGGAGGGGCTGCTGGACGCCGCCGCGAAGGAGGCCGGCTGCGCGACGGCCGAGCCGCTCGGTGCGTACCCGGCGATCGGCAAGCTCGTGCTGTCGATGTACATGACGGCGCTGGGCATCGCCCCTGGAGCGCCGCAGGGAGCCCAGGCCCTCTGACCTGGCCGGCACGGAGCAGTGGGGCCCGTACCGGAGGATCGACCGGTACGGGCCCCGCTGTGTGCGGCGTGGACGCGTGTGCCCTGACGTGTGCTGCGCGCTCCTCGGCCGGGCGATCCGTCCGCGTCAGCCGAAAACGACGCAGGAAGCCGCTGGAGCCGTCAGGGAGCCCCTGTGGCGCGGGATGCCGGTCGTCGCGTCCACGGCGAACCAGCTGACGTTCCCGGACCGCTCATTGGCCGCGTACAGCCACTGGCCGGTGGGATCGAGGGCCAGGTCGCGCGGCCAGTGGCCACCGCATCCCACGTTCGTGACCAGGGACGCCTTCTCGCCCGACTCGTCGAGCGCGAGCACGGCGATGCTGTCGTGCCCCCGGTTGGCGGCCCAGAGGAACCGTCCGTCGTACGAGACGACCACCTCGGACGGGTAGACGACGGCCTCGGGGTCGGCGACCACGTCCTCGGGCACGACGGCCGTCTCGGCGAGCGGTTCGAGGACTCCGGTGGCCGGGTCCCAGCGGCAGACCGTGACGGTCGGTTCGAGCTCGTTCAGGACGTAGGCGTGCCCACCCGCGGGGTGGAAGGCCAGATGCCGCGGCCCGGTGCCCGGCCGCAGCACGGTCTCGCCGTGCAGCCGCAACGTCCCGCTGCTCGGGTCGAGCGCGCAGATCCGTACGGAGTCGGTCCCGAGGTCCACGCTAAGCACCCAGTTCCCCGACGGGTCGGGCTGCACCTGGTGGGCGTGCGGGGCGTGCTGGCGGTCGGTGCGCGGACCGCTGCCCTTGTGCTGGAGCACGGAAGCGGCGGCGCCCAGCGATCCGTCCCCGCACACCGGCAGGGCGGTGACGCTGCCGGAGCCGTAGTTGGCGGTGATCAGATGGCCGCGGGCGATTGCCAGATGCGTGGGGCCGTCGCCCTCCACGGGCCGCATCTCACCGAGGGGCTGCGGCACATCGCCGGTGATGTCGAGCGCGGCGGCCGCGCCGGTCTCGGTCTCGCTGACCGCGTAGAGGGCGGTGGGGCCCGATCCGGGGCCGGAGCCCAGGACGAGGTACGAGGGATCGGGGACTGCGTCGGTCGCGCCGAGAACGGTCAGCGCCCCGGTCTCCCCGTCCACGGCGGCGACGGTGACTCCCCGCCCGCCCGCCGATGTGAACGACCCGATGAATGCCCGTCCGGCACCGCTGCTGCTCACCGCTGCTGCCCCTCTCCGCCGACTGATCGCGACGGTCCGGGCCGTGGCGATCTTCCGGGGCGACGGTAGCAGTGCACCCCCTGCGGTCTAGACCAGGCCCGTGGCGTCGTACACCTCCTCCGCGGAGCCGCAGGTCAGGCGGGGACGAGCGGGGACCGCGGCGGGGTGTGCAGGGGTGTGGCCAGCTCTGCGAGGGCCCCCTCCAAGGCGTGCAGATGCGTGAGCGCGGCCTCCGCGCCGGGGTGGTGGTGCGGCGCGTGCCCGGGCGCGGCAAGCAGTTCCGTGGGGACCGGGCGGGGCTGCGCCAGAGCCAGTACCGCGGACTCGACCCGGCGGCAGGCGGCGTCGAGCCGGGCGTCGTGCGAGGCGTACGGGTCGGCGGCCACCGCGGCGAGGCCGCGCACCTCGCGTGCGCAGAGGTCGAGCAGTACGAGGACCTGCCGGGCGCGCGCCTTGCGGGCCCGCAGCGGGTTGAGGGGGTGCACGAGCGGTGCGAGCGAGAGCCGGACCCGGCCGAGCAGCGCCTCCAGTTCGGTCACGCGCGGGGCGGGGTCGGCGGTCGGGGAGCCGGCGAGGCGCGCGGCGGCCTCGGCGGTACACGCGTGCACGCAGTGCAGCACCCGCTGGATCCAGGCATCGGTGGTCGCGTGGAGAGTGACGGGCAGCACGAGAACGACGGCGAGCGCCGCCCCGAGAGCTCCCGCCCCGGTCTCCGTGAGCCGAAGGACGAGGAGTCCCGGGTTCAGTACACCGAGCAGCCCGTAGAGCAGTCCGGCCATCACGGTCACGAAGAAGACCATCCAGCTGTAGGAGACAGCGGCGGTGTAGAAGATCCCGAAGACGCAGACGGCGACGAGGACTGCGGTGAGAGCTGTGTCTCCGTGCAGCGGAACGGCGACCAGCAGCCCGACGGCGATGCCGACCACCGTGCCGAGGACCCGGCGGAAACCGCGGACCAGGGTCTCGCCCCGCGAGGCGGTGTTCACGAAGATCCACCAGACGGTGCCGACGGCCCAGTACCAGCGGTCCGCGGAGAGAAGCTGTCCGACACCCAGCGCGAAGGCAGCGGCAGCGGTCGCCTGGAGCGCCTGGCGCGTGGTCGTGCGGGCCAGACCGCTGCTGCCGTGAAGCGCGGGCACGACGGGCAGCGGCAGTCGCCGCTCGTAGCACCAGAGACCGAAGCGGACGGTCGACGAGGTGACCAGGGAGAGCGCGACGGCGGCGTACAGCTCGGGCAGCTGCCCCGGTACGGCGTGCAGGAACTGCGCCATGAAGAACGCCATGAACGCGAAGATCCCGAGGGCATGGCCGCGCGGCCCCCAGCGGCGCGCGTACACCCCGGCGCACACGACGGCCAGGAACGCCAGATCGCGCGCGACCGGATAGTCGTGCAGCGCCGTCGCCAGCGCCAGCACCGGGAAGCCGACGAGGGGCAGCAGCGAGGTGGTGAGCGCCTGGTCCCCGACCCTGGCGTCGGTGACCGTGAAGAGTGCGAGCAGTGCGGCGAGACCGCCGGCGACGGCCGCGGGGAGCGAGTGCGACGCGAGGCCCGAGAAGGTCACGGCGAGGCCGATACCGAAGACGGCCCGGGTCGCGTTGCGCAGCCGCAGCCGTCCCGGGTCCGGAGCCACCAACATCCGCTTCAGCACCGCTTGGCTCTCCCCACCGTGTCCTGGCATGAAAAAGGCGCCGCGGGATCCGCAGCGCCATCGACTGGGTTCATGACAGCATCCGAACACCATCCGGCTCAAGTCGTACCGGTCCGGCTGTGCCATTGGCCCAGCATGCTGCCCATTCGATGTGCCACGGGAACACCAATGGACGACGCCGGCCCCGGACGTCGTCGTCCCATCGACACGCCGCGGGGCTGCCGCCTGGCGGCGACGAGGGGGCCGCGGCAGCCGGGACGGATTCTCGGTTACGCAGGGCGTCCGCACGCTCCTGTGGCGTCCGGCCACGGGTCCTCCTCGGTCTCAGGCCCGCCCAGGGCCCGGTCACGGCGGCGAGCCCGCCGCACCCGGTCCCGGGCGATGCCGTCGAACCCGGCCCCGACGCCCCCTCGCCTCCCAAGGCAAAAACCACGCAACGTGACCGGTAACACTCTGCGATTCCCGTTGCCACCGGTCCACTGATCATCGCCACCGTCACGCCCTGCGCATCGCAGGCGGCAGTGTCACTGAACCTCACATTTGAAGGTCATGAGTGCGAAAGTGGCGCCGATTTAGGCGGTCATCAATATGGCGTCAACAAAGCCTCCATCTACGAATACCGCCAACAGAAGGCCATAAGACGACGAATTCCGAAGGTAATTGACGGTTGACGTGACGGATCCCACAGGTTTCGATAACGCGCCGGGAGCAGACAAAACCAACATCGCAGCAAGCCACGGAGGCGATAGCGCTCCCGCCGTCACCCGTCACACCCAGTCGATCGGAACCGCTTCATGACCGACATGCTCAGCCAGCCCGTCACCTCCGCCGTCGCACCGGCCGCAACCGATCCCGGCGGGCAGGGCGGCCCGCGCGCCCTCAAGCGTTCCATCGGCGTCGTCGGCGGAACCCTGCTCACCCTGTCCTGCGTGACGCCGGCTTCCACGCTCTTCGTCGTCGTGCCCGACCTGTTCGGCGACCTCGGGACCGCCACCGCGCTCACCATCGCGATCGGCTCGCTGCTCTGTATCGCCGTGGCGTTCTGCTACTCGGAGCTGGGCACGCTGATCCCCAGCGCGGGCGGCGAGTACGCCATGGTCACCACTCTGACGGGCCGGCTCGCCGGCTGGCTGGTGTTCGTGCTGTCCCTGCTGGTCGTGATGATCGTGCCGCCGGTGATCGCCATGGGTACGGCGGACTACCTCGCTCCACTGGTCCATGTACCGGCGGAGGCCGCCGGCGCCGGGGTGATGGTGCTCGCCACCCTGGCCGGGCTGCTGGACCTGCGTGCCAACGCCTGGATCACCGGCGTCTTCCTGGTGCTCGAAGTGATCGCGGCGGCCGTGGTGGCGGTGCTCGGCTTCGCCCACACCGAGCGCGGCGCCGGCAGCCTGGTGCACGGTGTGGTCGCGAGCGACGGCGGGGCGTCCCGCCCGGTCACCGCGATGCTGGTGGTCTCCGGTCTGGCCATCGCCCTCTTCATCACGCAGGGCTTCTCCACCGCCGTGTATCTCTCCGAGGAGCTGGAGGACCCGCGGCGCAACGTCTCCCGCACAGTCCTCGCCACCCTCGCCATCTCGACCGCGGTCATCCTCGTCCCGGTGGTGGCGATCACCATGGGTGCGCCCGACCTCGCGGCGCTCACCTCGGGCGACATCGGCCGGATGGTCACCACGTGGAGCAACTCGGCGGTCGGTACGTTCGTGAGCCTGTGCGTCGCACTCGCGATCATCAACGCGGGCATCGTCATGGTCATCCAGAACTCCCGGGTGCTGTTCGCGTCGGCCCGCGACAAGGCCTGGCCCGAGCCCGTCAACAACGCCCTCGCCCGCCTCGGCCGCTTCGGTTCGCCGTGGGTCGCGACGCTGGTGGTGGGGGTCCCCGGCGCGGCGCTGTGCTTCGTCAACCTCGACACCCTGTACGGCGTGACCGGCGTCTCCGTGACGGGCATGTACCTGCTGGTCGCGGTCGCCGCACTGGCGGCCCGGCGCGCCTCCCACAAGGACCTGCCCGCCTGGCGGATGCCGCTCTGGCCGGCGATGCCGGTTGCGCTGATCGCCGTGCTCGTCTACATCCTCAGCCAGCAGGAGGCCCAGTACCTGCTGTGGACCGGCGGCATCATGGCGGCGGCCACCCTCTACTGGGCGTTCTACCTCCGCCCCCGCAAGGACACCCGCTGGCTGGTCACCCTCCCCGAGGACACTCTCCCCGAGAACACCCGCCTCTGAGGCCGGTGGCGCGACCGGATGGTGCGACGGCGCGCCATGGGTACAGTCGGAGCCCGTACCGACCGACCGGGAAGGGGCCATCGGACCATGGCGGTGGACGCACTGGACACCCGCATCCTGCGGCTGCTCATCGAGCAGCCGCGGACCAGCGTCCGCGAGTACGCGCGGATCCTCTCCATCGCCCGGGGCACCCTCCAGGCCCGGATCGACCGGCTGGAGCGCAACGGCGTGATCACCGGCTCGGGTCCGGTCCTCTCCCCCGCCGCGCTCGGCCACCCGGTGCTCGCGTTCGTCCATCTGGAGGTCACCCAGGGGCATCTGGACGAGGTGGGCGAGGCCCTCGCCGCCGTCCCGGAGATCGTCGAGGCCTTCTCGACCACCGGCGGCGGGGACCTGCTGACCCGGGTCGTGGCCCGTGACAACGGGCACTTGGAGGATGTGATCCAGCAGCTGATCCAGCTGCCCGGAGTGGTCAGGACCCGTACCGACGTGGCCCTGCGCGAGCGGGTGCCCCACCGGCTGCTGCCACTGGTCGAATCGGTGGGCCGGGCAGCGGCCGGCCCGACCGGCTGATCACCGGCTCGGCAGCTGCTTTTCCGCGGCGGTCAGGGCGAGTTCACTGCGCCGGCCGCGTCTCCGGGGGCACCGGTGAGTGCGGAGCGGTCGGGGGTCTTCAGGGCCCGGTGCCGGACCTGGGCCGGCACGGTCCGCAGCCCCGCCGACGGGTCGGTGGTGTCCGGCTGACGGCCCTGCCTGGCCCTCGCCTGACGGGCACGCAGATCGCTCAGGTACTCCTGGGTTCGCATGGTGCGGCTCACTGCTCCTCACTCCGTAGGTATTGCTCCGGTTCCGTCTGCTCCGACTCCGAGCAGCTGCAGGTACATGGCGGTGACGTCCCGGACCGCGGCCTCGTGCTCGTCGGGCCGCACGGCGACCAGCCGGGCGAACTGGATGCTCATGCCCCCGACCGCGCGCGCCACGGAGAGCGCGTCCACGGCCGGCCGCGCACCGCCGTGCGCCACCAGCCGGCGGACGTAGCGGGCGGCGCGGTGCACCGGGCGCTCCTGGATCTCGTCCCACAGGGCGCGTACCTCGTCGTCCGACTGCGCCTGCTGCTCCAACAGCCTCAGCAGCGGGAGATGATCGGCATAGGCTCTGATGAATGCGGCCGTCGAGGCGTGGGCGACCGCGTGCGCGTCATCGGGGTCGACGCCCGGCACGTCCTGCGCGGCAAGGAACGTGTCCCGTACGCGTGCCGCCAGGACGCGGAAGATCTCTTCCTTCGAGGCGAAGTAGACATAGAAGCTCGCCCGCGAGAGGTCGGCCTCGGCGGTGATGTCGGCGATGGTGGCCGGTCCGTATCCGCGCAGGGCGAAGACGTTCTCGGCGGCGTCCAGCAGCCGTGCTCGTGCAGGGGTGTCGGTCCTGTCACGTGCGGTTCTGGTCGCCCAGGGTTCCGGCCGGGGTGCCTGTCTGCGTGCCACGCCGCGAGCCTATTGACGTTGACGCCAATGTCAATGACGCTGACGGGGCTGTCTTGACTGGAGGGGCTCATGGGTTCAGCTGCCGTGCTCGTCGCCAACCGCGGAGAGATCGCCGTACGGATTCTGCGTGCGGCGGCCGAGGCAGGACTGCGTACCGTCGCGGTGTACGCCGAGGACGACGCGGAGGCGCTGCACGTCCGACTGGCCGATGAGGCGCACCCGTTGCCGGGCACCGGGGCCGCCGCATATCTGGACCGAGCAGCCGTGCTCGCGATCGCCGGGCGGGCGCAGTGCGGGCTGCTGCACCCCGGCTACGGCTTCCTGAGCGAGGACGCGCAGTTCGCCGCCGAGTGCGCCGCCTCCGGCGTCACCTTTGTCGGTCCCTCCCCCGAGGTGCTCGCCCTCTTCGGCGACAAGGCGCGGGCCCGCGGACTCGCCCGGCGGCTCGGTGTGCCGGTGCTCGCCGGGACGCAGGGGGCGACGACGCTCGACGAGGCACGGGCGTTCCTGGCCGAGCTCGGTCCTGGCGGGGCGTTGATGGTCAAGGCCGTCGGCGGGGGCGGCGGGCGCGGCATGCGGGCGGTCCGCGACGGCGCGGAGCTGGCGGAAGCCTGGGAGCGCTGCCGGTCCGAGGCGCTGCAGGGCTTCGGGCGTGGCGAACTGTATGCGGAGCGGCTGCTCGACGGGGCGCGCCATATCGAGATCCAGGTGCTGGGTGACGCGAGCGGTGCGGTGACGCATCTGTGGGAGCGGGACTGCAGCGCCCAGCGCCGCCACCAGAAGCTGATCGAGATCGCACCGGCTCCCGCTCTGTCGGCCGCGCTGCGCGACCGGCTGATCGACGCGTCGCTGCGGATGGCGCGCGAGACGCGGTACACGGGTCTCGGCACCTTCGAATTCCTGGTCGCCGACGACGAGTTCCACTTCATCGAGGCGAACCCCCGGCTCCAGGTCGAGCACACCGTCACCGAGGAGGTGACGGGCGTCGATCTGGTCGCTGTGCAGCTGCGGCTCGCGGCAGGCGAGACGCTCGACACGCTGGGTCTTGCGGGTCCGCCGCAGCCACCGCGCGGCTTCGCGCTGCAGGCCCGGGTCAACGCGGAGGCGACCGGCCCGGACGGTTCCGTACGGCCGTCGGCGGGGACCCTGACCCGTTTCGACGTGCCGACCGGACGGGGGGTCAGGGTCGACACGGCGGCGCGGACCGGGCTGGAGATCGGGGTGCGGTACGACTCTCTGCTCGCGAAGGTGATCGTCCACGCGCCCGACCTCGCGACGGTGTGCGACCGGGCGCGGAGGGCGCTCGGCGAGTTCGCGGTCGAGGGGGTCCGCACCGGAGTGCCGCTGCTGCGTGCGGTGCTGGCCCACCCGGACTTCACCGCAGGAGGCACCGACACGCACTTCGTCGCGCGGTGGTTCGCCTCGGCGGTGACGGACGACGGCGTCCCGGAGGTGGTGCGGGAGCGTGCCGAGGGGGTTCTGACGGCCCCGATGAGCGGCACCGTCGTCTCGGTGGACGTCGTCGCGGGTGAGAGCGTACGCGCGGGTCAGCAGCTCCTGGTCGTCGAGGCGATGAAGATGGAGCATGTCGTACGGGCCGGATCGGCCGGGACCGTGCGGGCGGTACGGGTGTCCGTCGGCGAAACGGTCACCGAAGACCGTCCGGTGCTGCTCCTCGACCCGGCGGACGGTACGGAGGCCGCCAGGGCGGGCACCGCCGAGGTGGACCTCGATGCCGTCAGGCCCGATCTGGCCGAGGCCCGCCGCCGCCATGACATCGGCAGGGACGAACACCGGCCGGAGGCCGTTGCCGAGCGTCACCGGATCGGCCGCCGTACCGCCCGCGAGAACATCGCCGATCTCTGCGACGACGGCAGCTTCACCGAGTTCGGGGCCCTGGCCGTCGCCGCGCAGCGGCGACGGCGCACGCTGGAGGACCTGATCGTCTCGACCCCGGCCGACGGCATGGTCACCGGCATCGGAACTGTCGACGGCGAACCGTGCGCGGCCATGTCGTACGACTACACGGTCCTGGCCGGCACCCAGGGCCACCAGAACCACCGCAAGACGGACCGGATGCTCTCCGTCGCCGAGCGGCGCCGCCTGCCTGTGGTGCTCTTCGCGGAGGGCGGCGGCGGCCGTCCGGGTGATACGGACACCACAGCGGTCGCGGGACTCGATGTGATGACGTTCCACCAGATGGGAAGGCTCAGCGGGCTCGTCCCCCTGGTCGGTATCGCCTCCGGCCGCTGCTTCGCCGGGAACGCGGCGCTGCTCGGCTGCTGCGACGTGGTGATCGCGACTCCGGAGGCCACCATCGGTATGGGCGGCCCGGCGATGATCGAAGGCGGCGGACTCGGTACGTACCGGCCTGAGGAGGTCGGGCCGCTCTCCGTCCAGGTTCCCAACGGGGTCGTCGATCTCTCAGTCGCGGACGAGGCCGAGGCAGTGGCTAAAGCACGGCAGTATCTCTCGTACTTCCAAGGACCGCAGGGCGATTGGGAGGCTCCGGACCCACGCGCCCTGCGCCACACCGTGCCGGAGAACCGGCGGCGTGCGTACGGGGTGCGGGCCGCGGTGGAGGGCGTCGCGGACACCGGCTCGGTGCTGGAGCTGCGGGCCGGGTTCGGCACCGGCATCATCACGGCGTTGGTAAGGATCGAGGGCCGGCCGATGGGTCTGGTCGCCAACAACCCGGAGCATCTGGGCGGCGCGATCGACCACGAGGGGGCCGACAAGGCGGCCAGGTTCCTCCAGCTGTGCGACGCCTTCGCCCTGCCCGTGGTCTCGCTCTGCGACACGCCCGGCTTCATGGTCGGCCCGGATTCCGAACGGACGGCGACCGTCCGGCACTTCTCCCGGCTCTTCGTGACAGGCGCGAACCTCCGCGTACCGCTCGTCTGCCTGATCCTGCGCAAGGCGTACGGTCTCGGCGCGATGGCCATGATGGGTGGTTCGACTCGCACCCCGGTGGCCACGGCGGCGTGGCCGAGCGGCGAGCTGGGCGGCATGGGCCTGGAGGGTGCCGTACGGCTCGGCTACCGCAAGGAACTGGCCGCGATCGAGGACCCTGCCGACCGGGAGCGGGCGTTCGAAGCGCGGGTCGCTGAGCTGTACGAGCAGGGCAAGGCGGTCAACGCGGCGGCGGCGCTGGAGATCGACGCGGTGATCGACCCGGCGCAGTCCAGGTCCTGGATCCTTTCGGCACTGGACGGGTGGTCGGCCCAGGAGGAGTGGGAGGCGGGCAAGCGCCGCCCGTTCGTCGACACCTGGTGAATCACCACCGGGAGCCGAGGGTGGGGCCGGGCCACCACCGTCACGACAACGGCGGTCACGCCGTCGGCTCCGGAGGCCGTCCGCCTTCCCGGGACGTCGAAGGCGGGCCGGCCCGGTTCCCCGGTCCGCCGAAGGCTCTTCGTAGGTGCTCGTACCACCCCGCATCGATCGGGACGCATCGGAAGCAGCGCTCCTACCTGCTGTTTTCGTTCGTCAGCTCACCTTCCGTAAACCTGCACACCTCATGCTCAGACCGGTCACCCCCGCCCACCCGGACACCCTGGTCCGCACCGGCCGCAGGGGGGTTTGAACAGGAGTGTCCCAGTTGAAGCAAATGGACTTCCAGGCAAAGAGAATTCAGATGGTGAAGCTTGTGAAGAAGCCGCCGTCGATTCATGAACACATCTGCACGCAGCGCTAATTCATTGCATGAAGAACCCCTGATCAGCGCCGGTCCGATTAGCTGCACGCGGCGTCAACGTGCTTTGATCCTGCCCAATGCGGCGACCACACCAAGGGGTTACCGCTATGAATTACCAAGCTGAAAGGCAGCCTTCATCATGAACCACACCCCCCAGGTCGAGACCCTCGAGATTTCCGACAACGACCTCGACAACGTGTCCGGCGGTCTCGTCGGCGGCCTGCTCGGCAACGTCACGGGCACCGTCGACTCCGTGGCCCCGGTCTCCGGTGTCGTGGGCTCGGTCACCGGCCTCGCCACCTCGACCACCGGTGTGAACACCGGTGCCGTCACCGGCCTGGCCACCGGCCTCATCGCCGGTCTCTGAGACGGTCCGTGAGCCCCGGAACCTCATGGTTCCGGGGCTCACTGCTCACATCTGACAGCAAGGGAAGAGTCCCGTGCAGTTCCGCCAACAGGCCCTTTCCAAGCTGCAGTCGCCGGAGGAACTCGACCTGCCGGTGCGTTTCGCACGCCCGCAGGGCCGGCTCGCCCTCGGTGTCACCGTGCTCGTCATGGCCGCCGCCGGCTTCTGGGCGGTGACCGGAACGGTCTCGTCCACGCTCCGGGCGCCCGGCATCTTCACTCACGCACAAGGCAGTTACATCCTGCAGAGCCCTGTTGCGGGCCAGGTCACCGCAGTACTCGCCAAGGAAGGCGAGACCCTGCCCGCCGACGCGCCGCTGCTCAAGGTCCGTACCGAACAGGGCGACCGCGTCGTCCGCACGATCGCCGCAGGACGGGTGACCGCCCTGACGGCCTCGATCGGAGCGGTGGTCACCACCGGTGCTGACGTAGCGAGTGTGGAGCGGACGCGTGGCGCCGACGATCCCCTGATGGTGATGCTCTATGTGCCGGGCGACAGCGGGCCGGGCATCACGGTGGGCGCCTCCGTGGATCTCACCGCCCAGTCGGTGCCGGCCCAGAAGTACGGAGTGCTGCGCGGCCGGGTGGCCGCGGTCGGCAGGAATTCACAGACACCCCGGCAGATCAGTGGCTTTCTCGGCGACGGACAGCTGGGCGAGCAGTTCTCGCAGCACGGCAGGCCGGTGGCGGTCCTGGTGCGGCTCGACCGGTCGTCCGCCACGGAGTCCGGCTACCGGTGGTCGTCGGCCCAGGGCCCTCCGTACCCGATCGACTCCATGACCCTGGCCACCGGCGCCATCCACCTGGCCGACCAGCGTCCGATCGATTGGCTGCTCCCGTGACCGCACCGCACACCTCTCCCGCCGCACCGCAGCTCCCGCCTCCCGGCCGTGGCCGGCACCGGCCGGACAGCGCACCGGGCAGCAGGCGTCGTTCGGGTCCGCGGCCGGCACCGAAGGGCAAGAAGGCCAAGACCGTACGCAGCCCCACCGTTCTCCAGATGGAGGCACTGGAGTGTGGTGCCGCCTCGCTGGCCATGGTGCTCGGTCACTACGGCCGTCATGTGCCGCTGGAGGAGCTGCGCATCGCCTGCGGCGTCTCTCGCGACGGGTCGCGGGCCAGCAATGTCCTGAAGGCGGCCCGCAGTTACGGGCTGCAGGCCAAGGGCATGCAGATGGAACCGGCGGCCCTCGCCGAGGTGCAGGCACCGGCCATCCTCTTCTGGGAGTTCAATCACTACGTCGTGTACGACGGCATGGGCCGCCGCTTCGGCCGGCGTGGCGTGCACATCAACGACCCGGACAAGGGCCGCCGTTTCGTGACGGCCGAGGATTTCGACACCAGCTTCACCGGCGTGGTCCTGGTCCTCGAGCCCGGCGACGGCTTCCGTCGTGGAGGCAGGAAGCCCGGGATCATGGGCGCCCTGCCGGCGCGGCTGCGCGGCACCTCGGGCACGATGCTGGCCGCGCTGCTCGCGAGCCTGCTGCTCGTGGCCGTCGGCGCGACGCTGCCTGCACTGAGCCGTGCGTACATCGACATGTTCCTGATCGGCGATCAGACCTCGTTGCTGAGCGTGCTGTTCGCGGCCATGGGCACCATGGTGGCGCTCACCGTCGTACTGACCTGGCTGCAGCAGGCCAACCTGCTGCGCGGTCGCATCATCTCCTCCACACTCAGCAGCGCCCGTTTCTTCCGGCATCTGCTCAGGCTGCCGGTCACCTTCTTCTCCCAGCGCAGCCCCGCCGATCTCGTCCAGCGACTGCAGTCCAACGACGTCGTGGCCGAGACCCTGGCCCGCGACCTCACGGCCGTCGGCGTGGACGGAGTCGTCGTCCTCCTCTATGCGGCCCTGCTGTGGATCTACGACCCGCAGTTGACGGTCATCGGCGTGGGCCTGGCACTGCTCAATGTGGTGGCGATGCGCATCGTCGTGCGCCTGCGGGCCACCCGTGCCCAGAAACTGCGGGCCGACAGCGCCAGGCTGACCAACACCTCGTACACCGGGCTGCAGCTGATCGAGACGATGAAGGCCACCGGCGGCGAGAACGGATACTTCCGCCGCTGGGCGGGGCAGCACGCGACCACGCTGGAGGAGCAGCAGCGCCTCGGTGTGCCCAGTGCCTGGCTGGGTGTCGTCGCCCCCGCACTCGCGACCCTCAACAGCGCCCTGATTCTTTGGATCGGAGGGCTGCGGGCCGTCGACGGCCACATTTCGATCGGTCTGCTCGTCGCGTTCCAGGCGCTGGTCACCCGCTTCACGGCTCCGGTCGCACGGCTCAACTCGGTGGCAGGCCGGGTGCAGGACTTCGCCGCCGACGTGGCCCGTCTCAAGGACGTCGAGAACTTCCCGGTGGACTCGCTGTACTCACGCCCCGAACCGGCTGCGAGTACGCGCAGGCTCAAGGGCCATGTGACGCTGGAAGAGATCACCTTCGGCTACAGCCCGCTCGACAAACCGCTGCTCACCGGCTTCTCGCTGTCCGTCGGCCCGGGACAGCAGGTGGCGCTGGTCGGTGGATCCGGCAGCGGCAAGTCGACGGTCTCCCGGCTGATCTCGGGGCTCTACAGCCCGTGGGAGGGCACGATCCGGGTGGACGGACAACGTCTGGAGGACATCTCCCGCAGTGCGCTGGCCGCCTCGGTCTCCTTCGTCGACCAGGACATCTTCCTCTTCGAAGGCACCGTGCGGGACAACGTGGCACTGTGGGACCCGTCGGTCCCGGATGACGCCGTCGTCGCCGCCCTGGAGGACGCCGCCCTGTACGAAGTCGTCGCGCGGCGCCCCGGCGGGATTCACAGCCGGGTGGAGCAGGACGGCCGGAACTTCTCCGGCGGGCAACGGCAGCGTCTGGAGATCGCCCGGGCGCTTGTCCGCCGGCCGAGCATCCTCGTTCTCGACGAGGTCACCAGCGCTCTGGACGCCGAGACCGAGCAGATCATCATCGACAATCTGCGGCGGCGCGGCTGCGCCTGTGTCGTGATCGCGCACCGGCTGAGCACGGTGCGCGACAGCGACGAGATCGTGGTCCTCGACCACGGCTCCGTCGTGGAACGGGGCCGGCACGAGGACCTGGTCGCTGCCGGAGGTCCGTACGCCGAGCTGGTCAAGGAGCACTGAGGTGACATCCGTTCACCATCTCGCGGGCGCGGGCTCGAACCCGTCCCCCGCAGAGCACGACGCGGTCATCGGCGCCCTGGGAGGGCTCGGCGAACAGGTCGACTGCCACGGTCTTCGCAGGCTCTCGCTGGAGGGGCCGCAGGTGCTGTGGCTCGTCGTGGGCGGCGCCCTGGATCTGTTCGCGGTCGACGCTGCGGAACAGGGCCACTGGCACTTCCTCGGCCGGCTGGAACCCGGGACGCTGCTGTTGGGGCCCGTCGAGGGGCCGCGGCACACACTGATCGGCAGGCCCCTGCAGGAGTGCGTGCTGCGCCGCATCCCGCTGCGTGAGCTGTACCGGCCGGAGTACGCGGATGCCGCGGCGTACGACGGTCAGTACCGCAGCTGGTACGACACCGGGGACACGGCTCTGAGCCTGCTGGAGCACGCCGTGGCACTCGGCGTCGGGCGGAGTCGGCGGGTACTGTTCGAAGCACCGCTGGACGGCCGGACCGCCGTCGACGAGACGGCCGCCGACGACGACATCCTGTGGCTGCCGGTCTCCCCCGGCAGCATGCAGTACGGCGCCGCGTACAGCGCGGAGGCGGCAGGCGATCTGCTCATCGACGGCGCGATGTGGCAGGCCATGGTGAGCCAGCAGTACCGGCTGCTGTCCGCGCTGGACCGGTGGATCGAACGGCTGGAACTCGCGCACGAGGACCGCACGGCAGCCGGCATCAAAGCGGGCGAAGCCGTCCGCGACGAGGCCGACCGGACGCTGCTCTCCTCCATCGGGCATTCCCGGAGAACCTCGTCGCGTGCGGCGGGCGCAAGCGACGACGCGACGTACGCCGCGTGCCGGCTCGTGGCCGAGGCGTCCGGGATCACGCTCTCCGAGCCGTCGAAGAGCGGCGTGGTGAGCGACCGGGTCGATCCGGTCGAGCGTGTCGCGGTCGGCTCACGGATCCGTACGCGCCCGGTCCGGCTCGACCGCCGCTGGTGGCGGGAGAACACCGGGCCCCTGGTGGGACACCGGGCCGCGAGCGGAGCGCCGGTGGCTCTGCTGTGGCGCCGCGGCGGGTACGACGCGGTGAACCCGGTGACCGGCCGGCGCACCCGCGTCGACGCGGCCAACGCGGAAGAGTTCGAACAGCGTGCGGTCATGTTCTACCGTCCGCTGCCGGAGCGGCCCATGGGTAAGTGGCAGCTGCTGCGGTTCAGTCTGCGCGGTACCCGGCCCGACATGCGCAACCTGGCTCTGGCGGGAGTGGTGACCGTCGCCCTCGGCGCGCTGGTGCCGATCGCGACGGGACAGGTGCTGGGCGTCTACGTGCCCAACGCCGAGAACAGCCTGATCGTGCAGGTCTCGCTGGCCGTCATCGTCACGAGCATCGTCTCGGCCGTCTTCATGCTGATGCAGAATCTCACCATCCTGCGCATGGAAGGGCGCATCGAGAGCACGCTCCAACCTGCCGTATGGGACCGGTTGTTGCGTCTGCCGACCAAATTCTTCACCGAGCGGTCCACGGGTGAGCTGGCGAGCGCGGCGATGGGCATCAGCGCCATCCGGCGGGTGCTGTCCGGCATCGGTCCGATCGCTGTGCAGTCGGGCACCGTCGGGGCGATGAACCTCGTCCTCCTGTTCTGTTTCAGCGTCCCGCTGGCGTTCACGGCGATCGCGATGCTGATCGTCATAGCCGCGGTGTTCCTCACCATGGGGCTGTGGGAGTTGCGATGGCAGCGCCGGCTGGTCGAGCTCAGCAACAAGCTCAACAACCAGGCGTTCCAGACACTGCGCGGGCTGCCCAAGCTGCGGGTCGCCGCGGCGGAGAGCTTCGCGTACGCGGCGTGGGCGGGGGAGTTCGCCCGAAGCCGCGAACTCCAGCAGCGCGCGGGCCGGATCAAGAATCTGACGACCGTCCTCAACGCGGTGTATCTGCCGTTGTGTTCGCTGGCCATGTTCGTCCTGCTTGCCGGCCCGGCTCGCGGGTCGATGTCGGCCGGTGCGTTCCTGACCTTCAACACGGCGGTGACCATGCTACTGACGTCCATCACCCAGCTCACGGGTGCGTTCGTCTCGGCTGCCGCGGTGCTCCCCATGTTCGAGCAGATCAAGCCGGTGCTCGACGAGGCCCCCGAGGTGCGGGGCGCCAGCACCCAGCCGGGCGTGCTGTCCGGGGATATCGAGGCGCGCAATCTCTCCTTCCGATACACCGATGACGGTCCGCTGGTCCTCGACGACGTGTCTCTGCAGGTGCGCCCCGGCGAGTTCGTGGCGATCGTCGGCCCCAGCGGCTGCGGCAAGTCGACGCTGCTGAGGCTGCTCATCGGCTTCGACAGGCCGGTGTCGGGCAGTGTGCTATACGACGGCCAGGACCTGGCCTCCCTCGACCAGGCGGCCGTGCGGCGCAGCTGCGGCGTCGTCCTGCAGAACGCCCAGCCCTTCACCGGATCGATCCTGGACTGCATCTGCGGCGCCGAGGTCTTCACCCAGGAAGAGGCGTGGGAAGCCGCAGCGATGGCGGGTCTGGCCGAGGACATCAAGCGCATGCCGATGGGTCTGCACACCATGATCGCCGGTGGCGGCTCCATCTCCGGCGGCCAGCGCCAGCGCCTGATGATCGCCCAGGCGCTGGTGCGGCGTCCGCGCATCCTGTTCTTCGACGAGGCCACCAGTGCGCTCGACAACGAGACGCAGCGCATCGTGATCGAGAGCACCCGCTCGCTGAACGCCACCCGCATCGTGATCGCCCATCGGCTCTCCACGGTCCTGGACGCCGACCGGGTGATCGTCATGTCGGACGGCCGTGTCGTCCAGCAGGGACCGCCCGCCGAACTTCTCGCGGACACCAACGGTCGGCTGCACGAGCTGGTCCGGCGTCAGATGCGCTGAACGGTCCCTTCACACCGGCTCCGAGATGGACCTTGGCGACCGCGTAGCTGCCACCGCCGTCCGGGAAGGCGGCGATCACCTGACGGTACGAGGCGACCAGCACTGCCAGGAGTGCGGCGATCGCCACGGTGACCGGGAGGGTGAAGCCGAGCCCGTGCGCCCCGGCGGCGGCGAGGACCAGGACGATGGCCTCGGAGCCGTAGGCCACCGAGGCCATCGCGTCCAGCGAGAGCGCGGCAAGTCCGGTGACGGCGGTGAGCTTGTGCTGTGCGCCGGTATCGGGAGGTTCCTCGGCGCCGGGGCGCGCACCGCCCGGTGCGGCCTCGGTCGTCACAGCGGACATCAGGCGGACTCCTTCTGTTCAGGTCCGATCAGACTGCACCCGCCACCGGCCGGTCACACCCGGTCCTGGCGAGCTCTCGGCGCCGACCGGCCGCGTCTTCACGCGCCCTTGACGCCGGCTGCGGGGCGACCGTCAGGCATGCGTCAGGACATGCGGCACCGCCGTCAGCAGTTCGTCAGGACACGACGACCGGCCGGCTCCCCGTCCTTAGCCTCAGCGCCATGGAACGACGCATCACCCGCGCAGTGCCCGACGCCGGCTCCGGCCGTCGCGGCCGCGTCCTGTCTCCCCCGGGCACGACGGCGCACGACGAGGACTGGGCCGGCCACGTGCGCTTCGCGGTCGGCTGCGCCGCCTCGCTCCTGGGGCTCCTGCTGGCAGTCGACGCGGCCGCCGGCCGGCTCGGCTGGCTGCGCATCCTGCTGTGGACGGCCCTCGCCACGACGCTGTTCGTGGTCCTGGTGCCACCACGGGTCCGCGCGGGCGCCGGGTGGATCTCATCGCGCGGCCTGTTGCGCGCTCACACGGTGCGTACGGACCGACTGGTATCCGTCCGCTGGTCCGACGGCGTCTCGCAACGTCTGGTCCTCCGCGACGCCGATGGCTGCCGGGTCGAGATCGACCCGCGGGTGTTCGTCGCCAACCCGGCACTGTGGCACCGGCTGGACCAGGACAGCCGCGCCTGCGTGGAGCGCGGGACGCTGCTCTGCGGGGCGACGGCGCTGCGGCAGCTCGCGGAGCGTATCGACCGCCGGACGGCCCGAACGGTCTTCCAGGTATCCGGCTTGGAGTAGCGGCGCTCCTCCGGCCCGGCCGCATCTCCCCCGCCCCCTCTGCAGTCCCGCCGGGAGGGACCCTCTACGGTGTCGCTGCAGCCACATGGCTGGGGGTGAGGGACATGAGGGGGAGATCGGCGGATGCGGCGCGCTGGGCGTGGGTTGTTGATCACGGGGGCTGTGCTTGCCGTCCTGGGGGTCGTGCTGGCGGCGGGCGCCCTCTGGACCGTCCGCAGCGACTACACGACGGTCACCCCGTCCGGCGGGTCGATGGAGCCCACCTACGCTCCGGGCGACCTCGTCGTCATCGCGAAGACGTCGGGCGCGACGGTACGGCGGGGCGATGTGGTGCTCTTCGGCGTGCCGGAGCAGTTCGAGGGCAAGCCGGTGCTGAAGCGCGTCATCGGACTGGGTGGTGACCATGTGGTCTTCGACGGCACACGCCTGACCGTCAACAAGGGCACGCTCAAGGAGCCCTATCTGAAGGACGGAGAGGTCGACGGCGGGCACCGACCGTACGACGTGAAGGTACCGGCCGGGCGGATGTTCCTTCTCGGCGACCATCGTGCGAACTCCTACGACTCCCGCTACTACGGGGGCGAGGACTCCGGGACCGTACCGGTGACGGCCGTGCGGGGCCGGGTGCTCGACGACGCCACCGCGCCGGTGGTACTGGGCCTGGGCGTGTTGCTCGGCGTGGTTCTTTCGCTCGCGGGCGCCGTCTGCACGTTGGTCGGCTGGTTGAAGCGGCGGCGCAGGCCGGCGCCACCCGCGCTGATCGCTCACCCCGTGGCGTAGCCCGGTGCGACGGTCCCGCCCGGTTGGACGCTGCCGGACCGCGCTCAGGCCAGCTGGTTGACCAGGTTGGTGAAGACCGCGGGGAGACGGCTCGCGGCCGGGACGATGCCGCCGGCCAGTCGCGGGTGCTGCCGGGCCAGAAGCAGCGATTCGGTGAGCAGGCGGTGGCGCCGGGAGACCTTGCGCCACGCCCGCTCGTACGCCTGCGGTTGGTCGTCCCGGACACAGCGCACCAGTTGAGCGGCTCCGGCGAGAGCCAGCGAGACTCCTTCACCGGTCAGGGCGTCGATGTATCCGGCGGCGTCCCCCACCAGCAGGACCCGTCCCGCCACGCGGGAGCCGACCCGCTGGCGCAGCGGTCCCGCGCCACGCACCGGCGTGGTGGCGCTCGCGGGCAGCTGCCGGGCCAGGAGAGGGAAGCGGGCCAGGTGGCCGTCGAACGGGCCGCGTTCCGTGGTCAGGACGGCGACGCCGACCAGGCGCGGGCCTAGCGGGGTGACATAGGCCTCGGCCCGTGGTGACCAGTGCACCTCGACGCAGTCCGTCCAGGGCTCGATCGCGAAGTGGCGGCGCAGTCCGAACCTCGGGGGGCGTGGGTCCGGCAGGTCCAGGCCGAGTTGGCGTCTGATCGGTGAGTGCAGGCCGTCGGCGGCAGCGAGGTACCGGGCGGTGACACCTGCCGCGTACACGCTCTCGGCGCTCTGCCGGACGCCGACCGACCGCACGGGGATCACCCGCACGCCGAGTTCCGCGGCGCGGCGGGCCAGGGCGGTCTGCAGTTCGGTTCGGCGGACACCGCGACCGGGGCCGGGTGCGAAGAGGGCCTCTGCCCGGTGACGGTCGTCGAGGTAGCGGATTCCGTGCAGCGGGTGTCCGGCGACGGTGACGCCGAGTCCTGCCAGAGCGTTCACCGCGCCCGGCATGAGCCCCTCGCCGCAGGCCTTGTCGATCGGGGTGGGGCGCGGTTCGGCGACCACCGCCTCGAGCCCGGCCTCGGCGGCGTGGATCGCGGTGGCGAGGCCGGCGGGTCCGCCGCCGACGACAAGCAGGTCGATCACGGCGCCGCCGGTGCGGCCCCGGCGAGGGCGGTGTTCTCGCACCGTACGCGGGTCGCGAGGAGCGGCAGGTTGAGCAGGGTGAAGGCGGTCGCGGTGAGCCAGTCGGTGTGGACGAGTGGCAGTGCGACGCCCTCGACGATCACGGCGACGTAGTTGGGGTGGCTCAGCCACCGGTACGGTCCGGCGGTGACGAGCGGCAGGTCCGGCACCACGATGACGCGGGTGTTCCAGCGCGGCCCCAGCGTGGTGATGCACCACCAGCGCAGGCCCTGGGCGCCCAGGGCCAGGGCGAGCATGGGCCAGCCGAGTGCGGGCAGGAAGGGCCGGCCGCCGAACCAGGTCTCCGCCAGGCAGCCGGCCAGCAGTCCGGTGTGCAGGGCGACCATGACGGGGTAGTGGCCCTGCCCGTACTCCGCTGCGCCGTGGAGCCGGCTCCAGGCGGCATTGCGCCGGGCCGTGACGAGTTCGGCGAGGCGCTCGACGGCGACCAGAAGGACAAGGACGGTGTAAGGGATCACGGGGCGGCTACCAGCGGAGCAGGACGAGTTCGGTACAGAAGCCGGGCCCCATCGCAAGGAGGAGTCCGGGAGTTCCGGGCGGTGGTGAACGCAGCGCCAGGGTGTCTCTGAGGACATGCAGGACGGAGGCGGAGGACAGATTGCCGACCTCGGCCAGCGAACGCCAGGTCAGTTCCAGTGCGCGGGCGGGCAGATCCAGTGTCTCGCGTACGGCTTCGAGTACCTGGGGGCCGCCCGGGTGGCAGACCCAGGCCGTCACGTCCTGCGTCTTGAGGTCGTGGTCGGAGAGGAAGGAGTGCACCTCGTCGCCCAGGGTCTCGCGTACCAGGTTCGGGAGGTCGGCGCCGAGTACGATCCGGAAGCCTTGGTCACCGATGTCCCAGCCCAGTGTTCGTTCGGTGCCGGGGTAGAGGCTGCTGCGGGTCGCGACCACGACGGGCCCGGACCGTTCCTGACGGTGCGGGTGGTCCCGGCCGACCGCGAGGACGGCAGCGGCGCCGTCACCGAACAGTGCGCCCGCCACCAGGCTCGGCACGGATGTGTCGGTACGTTGCAGGGTCAGCGAACAGAGCTCGACGGAGAGCAGCAGCGCGACCTGGCCGGGGTGGCCCTCGAGGTAGTCGTGGAGCCGGGCGAGGCCGGCGGCCCCGGCCACGCAGCCGAGCCCGAAGATCGGTACGCGTTTCACGTCGGGCCGTAGCCCGATCCGTCCGGCGAGCCGGGCCTCCAGGGACGGGGCGGCGATGCCGGTGACGGAGGTGGAGATGACCAGGTCGATGTCGCCCGGGCCCAGGCCCGACCGGTCCAGGGCGCCGCGCACGGCCTGTTCCCCGAGCTCCAGGGCGACTTGGATGAACGCGTCGTTGGCCTCGCCGAAACCGCTCAGCGCGGCGTACCGTTCCAGGGGCAGTGCCAGATGGCGGCCGCGTACGCCGGCGGTCCGGTGCAGGCGTTCCAGCACACCGCGGTCCGCGCCCGGCGGCAGGCACATGTCGGCGAAGGCGTCGGTGATCCCGGACTGCTCGTACCGGTGCGGCGGGAGCACACCATGGATCGCGATGATTCGCGTCATGCTGTCACCATAGGTGCGGAAGGGATGTTTTGATCGAACATCATGAATCAGACTTTTCAGGCGCTTTCCTTGTCTGCCGCTCCGCCGTCGCCGGCCCCCGTGCCCGCGGAGGCGGCAGCACGT
The DNA here is from genome assembly GCF_042872425.1 of Streptomyces sp. NPDC005262. NCBI lineage: Bacteria > Bacillati > Actinomycetota > Actinomycetes > Kitasatosporales > Streptomycetaceae > Streptomyces > Streptomyces sp. NPDC005262. Next base: position 59,839 of record NZ_JBIAKK010000016.1, on the reverse strand, counting down.
GCGGGTGGCCCCGGCCTCGGCCGCAGCACCTTGGCGCTCCTCCTGTCGGCCCACCCGGCCCCCGCGCTGGCCGTGACCGCCCTGATCACCGCCCTGGGCGTCGCAGCGGGGCGCGACATCCCGGGCAGCTGCCTGGTCGCCCTGGCCGTGCTCACCGGACAGCTCTCCGTCGGCTGGAGCAATGACCGCATCGACCTCGCGAGGGACACCGCGGCACACCGGCGCGACAAGCCGCTCGTGACGGGCGAGGTGCGGATGCGCAGCGTGTCGGTCGCGGCGTGTGCTGCGCTCGTGCTGTGCGCTCCCCTGTCCCTCGCGAACGGCGCGGCGGCGGGCGGCGCGCATCTGATCGGGGTGGCCGCCGCATGGTCGTACAACCTCGGCGTCAAACGGACGCGGTGGTCGTGGCTGCCCTACGCGCTGGCCTTCGGACTTCTGCCCGCCTTCCTCACCCTCGCGCTGCCGGGCCGCCCCTGGCCCGCCGCCTGGGCGGTGGCCGCGGGTGCCCTCCTGGGGGTGGGTGCGCACTTCACCAACGTCCTCCCCGACATCGACACCGACCTGGCCGCGGGCGTCCGGGGCCTGCCCCAGCGTCTGGGCCGGCGCCGGTCCCGTACCGTCGCGGCACTCACGCTGCTCGCGGCCTCGGCCGCCCTCGTTCTCGGCCCGCCCGGACCGCCGGACGCCACGGGCTGGAGCGGCCTCGCGGTGACCGGGGCGCTGGCCGTCGTCCTGTGCCTCCCGCTGGGCACCTCCCCCGACAGCCGTCTGCCGTTCCTGGCCACGCTCGGCCTGGCCGGGGCCGACATCGCCCTGCTCGTCGCGCGTGGTACGTCTCTGGCCTGATCACGCGGCCGCCGCCGGATCCTGTGCGCGGCCCGGCACATCGGCCGAGGGCTGTCCCGATCACGGGACAGCCCTTAGGTTGACCTCCGGCGGGGGTCACCGGCAACGACGGGGAGAGTCACGCATGTCGAGGTATCACGAGATGAAGTTCCGGGCAGTCACGTCGTTCCAGCGGCGGATCGGCAATCCGATGATCCGACAGCTGCCGCGTCAGACGCTCCTGGAGACCACGGGACGCACCTCCGGACTCCCCCGCCGCACGCCGGTCGGCGGACGCCGCGTCGGGAACGAGTTCTGGTTGGTCTCGGAGTACGGCGAGAAGTCGCAGTACGTACGCAACATTCAGGCCGACCCGCAGGTCAGGATCCGGATCAAGGGCCGCTGGCATGCCGGGACCGCCCACCTGGTTCCGCAGGACGACGCCCGCGCACGGCTCAGGACGTTGCCGCGCCTGAACAGCGCCACGGTCCGGGCGGTCGGCACGAACCTGCTGACCGTACGGGTCGATCTCACCGGCTGACCGGGCCGGCCCCGGTCAGCCGCCCCTTCCGCCTACCAGCGGTGGTGGACCTCCGCGCGGATCCGGCGGTCGTAGAGGTCCCGTACCGCGTCCAGGGTGCTCTGCGGCAACGGCGGAAGCGATGCGGCCGCCGCATTGGCACGGGCCTGCTCCACGGAGCGCGCGCCGGGGATGACGCTGGTGACTCCGGGCTGCTGGATGATCCAGCGCAGCGCGGTCTGGGCCGGTGTCGCCCCCTGCGGTGCTAGTCCGGCGAACTCGGCGGCCGCGGCCACCCCGTTGCCGTACTCGATTCCGGAGAACGTCTCGCCCTGGTCGAACGCCTCGCCGTGCCGGTTGTACGAGCGGTGGTCCTCGGGGGCGAAGACGGTGTCCTTGGTGTACTTCCCGGAGAGCAGTCCGGAGGCGAGCGGGACCCGCGCGATGATGCCCACACCCGCCGCACGGGCGGCCGGGAGGACTTCGTCGAGCGGCTTGAGACGGAACGGGTTGAGGATGATCTGGACGCTCGCGACGCCGGGGCGGGCGATGGCGGTGAGCGCTTCGGCGCACGTTTCGACACTCACCGCGTAGGCGGCGATCCGCTGCTCGGCGACGAGGGTGTCGAGCGCGTCGTAGACCTCGTCCGAGGAGTAGACGGCGGTGGGCGGGCAGTGCAACTGCACGAGATCGAGCGTGTCGACGCCGAGGTTGGCCCGTGAGCGGTCGTTCCAGGCACGGAAGTTGTCGAGGACGTAGTTCTCCGGAACCTGGTCGGCGCGCCTCCCCATCTTGGTGGCGACGAACACACCGGCGTCCGGGCGGTCCTTCAGGTAGCGGCCGATGAGCTGTTCGCTGCGGCCGTCGCCGTACACGTCCGCCGTGTCGAAGAAGGTGACGCCCGACTCGACCGCCGCGTCCAGGACACCGAACGCGTCCGCCTCCTGCACCTCGCCCCAGTCGCCGCCGAGCTGCCAGGTGCCCTGTCCGACGACGGATACGTCCTGTCCGGTCCTGCCCAGTGTGCGCTGTTCCATGGGGATCATGCTACGCCGGTACGCACGGGCCGCCGGGGGCGGCGGAGCACACGGCTGTCCAGAACCGCCGCCCCGGTTCGAACACCGTTTCCCCGAAAGGCTATCGGCCGCCTCGCGCGGCATGCCGATAGAGTGGCTGCCGGGCGATGCCCATGGAGCGAGGAGTTCTTGCCCTGAACGGACACCTGCTGGCGGTCAGCGACCTGCACGTCGCATACGCCGACAACCGGGACATCGTCTCGTCCCTGCGCCCCGGCACCGATGCCGACTGGCTCATCGTCGCAGGTGACGTCGGCGAGAAGGTCGCCGACGTCGAGCGGGTACTGGCGCTGCTCGGCGAGCGCTTCGCGAAAGTCGTCTGGGTCCCCGGGAACCACGAGCTGTGGACCCACCCGAGCGATCCCGTCCGGCTGCGGGGCGAGGCACGCTATCTCCACCTGGTCGACCTCTGTCGAAGCCTGGGCGTCCTCACCCCCGAGGATCCCTATCCGGTGTGGGAGGACGCGGACGGGCCGGTGACCGTCGCCCCCCTTTTCCTGCTCTACGACTACACGTTCCGCGCCCCCGGCGCGACCACCAGGGACGAGTCCCTCGCCATCGCCCACAGGGCCGGCGTCGTCTGCGCCGACGAGCGCTTCCTCCATCCCGATCCGTACCCGACGCGCGACGACTGGTGCCGGGCACGGGTACGGGAGACCGAGCTGCGGCTGGCCGGCATCCCCGAGGACCACCGCACGATCCTGGTCAACCACTACCCGCTGGTGCGTGAACCGACGGACGTGCTGCGGCACCCGGAGTTCGCGCAGTGGTGCGGGACGGAGCTCACCCGGGACTGGCACCGCCGCTTCCGTGCCGCGGCCGTGATCTACGGGCATCTGCACATCCCGCGGGTGACCCATCACGACGGGGTGCGGTTCGAGGAGGTGTCGATCGGCTACCCGCGCGAGTGGCGGGCCCGCCCGCCGCGCGAGGCACTGCGGACGGTCCAGCTGTCGCCACGGCCGTCCGGCGACACTCCCTGAAGCCGGCACTCGTCCGGCCGCCCCGCCCTGCGCCGCCGCCGCCGGCAAGGCCGTACCGATGAGCCGGTCGCTGCACACCATGCGTTCAACTCTTGTTCCCAACAGACCCTGAAGCGGTACCTGTTGCACACCTATTGACGTGTCCGAGTCAAGAGAGAACTATCGTCCACAGCCTGAGAGCGCTCTCAGGCTGCGCGTCGTGCACCCGCACCACGACTCAGGAGACGAACCCCCATGTACGCACCCCCCGTACTCCGCAGACCTGCCCGTTCATCGCCCGGACGACGTACCGGTGTGCTCGCCGTCGTCGTCGGTCTCGTCATCTCGCTGCTGGCGTTCGTCCCCGCAACCCCGGCGAGCGCGGCGCCCTCGCTGCTCTCCCAGGGCGGAACCGTGACGTCCTCCAGCGAGGAGAACGCCGGCACCCCCGCCACCTCCGCCGTGGACGGCAATGACGGCACCCGCTGGTCGAGCGCCTTCTCCGACCCGCAGTGGATCAAGGTCGATCTTGGCTCCTCCGCCTCGGTCTCCCAGATCGTGCTGAAGTGGGAGGCGGCCTACGCCACCGGCTACCGGATCGAGTTCTCCACGGACAACAACACATGGACCACCGCCTACTCCACCACCGGCGGCCCCGGCGGCACGGAGACCCTGAACGTCTCCGGCAACGCCCGCTACGTCCGGCTGGCCGGCACCGCCCGGGCCACCCCGTACGGCTACTCGCTCTGGGAGTTCCAGGTGTTCGGCACCACCGGTGACCCGGGCGGCCCGCAGATTCCCGGCGGAGGCGACCTGGGACCGAACGTGCTGGTCTTCGACCCGTCGACGCCCGGCATCCAGGCGAAGGTCGACGAGATCTTCAAGCAGCAGGAGTCCGCGCAGTTCGGGAACGGCCGCTACGCACTGCTGTTCAAGCCGGGCACGTACGACAACATCAACGCGCAGCTCGGCTTCTACACCTCCATCGCAGGGCTCGGCCTCAAGCCGGACGACACGACCTTCAACGGTGACGTGACCGTCGACGCCGGCTGGTTCAACGGGAACGCCACGCAGAACTTCTGGCGCTCGGCGGAGAATCTGGCACTCAACCCGGTGAACGGCACGGACCGTTGGGCCGTTTCGCAGGCCGCGCCGTTCCGGCGGATGCACGTCAAGGGCGGGCTCAACCTGGCGCCCGACGGCTACGGCTGGGCCAGCGGCGGCTACATCGCCGACAGCAAGATCGACGGCCAGGTCGGTCCGTACTCCCAGCAGCAGTGGTACACCCGCGACAGCTCGGTCGGGGGCTGGACCAACGGCGTCTGGAACATGACGTTCTCCGGAGTCGAGGGCGCTCCCGCGCAGAGCTTCCCCGACCCTCCGTACACCACGCTCGACACCACCCCGGTCTCCCGTGAGAAGCCGTTCCTCTACCTGGACGGCTCCGAGTACAAGGTCTTCGTCCCGGCCGTGCGCACCAACGCGCGCGGCGTCTCGTGGACCGGTACGCCGCAGGGCGAGTCCATCCCGCTGAGCCAGTTCTACGTGGTCAAGCCCGGCGCCACCGCACAGACCATCAACGCCGCGGTGCAGCAGGGGCTGCACCTGCTGTTCACGCCCGGTGTCTACCACGTGGACCGGACCATCGACATCGACCGGGCGAACACGGTCGTTCTCGGTCTGGGGCTCGCGACGATCATCCCGGACAACGGTGTGACAGCGATCAAGGTCGGCGACGTGGACGGCGTGAAGCTCGCCGGTCTCCTGATCGACGCCGGTCCGCAGAACTCCTCGGTGCTGCTCCAGGTGGGCCCCGAGGGCGCCTCTGCCGACCACTCGGCGAACCCGACCACCGTGCAGGACGTGTTCATCCGGATCGGCGGCGCGGGCGCCGGCAAGGCCACCACCAGCATGGTAATCAACAATGACGACACCATCGTCGACCACACCTGGATCTGGCGCGCCGACCACGGGGACGGGGTCGGCTGGGAGACCAACCGTGCCGACTACGGGCTCCGGGTCGACGGAGACGACGTCCTCGCCACCGGCCTCTTCGTCGAGCACTTCAACAAGTACGACGTGCAGTGGAACGGCGAGAACGGCAGGACGATCTTCTTCCAGAACGAGAAGGCGTACGACGCGCCGAACCAGGCCGCCGTCCAGAACGGCACCGTCAAGGGGTACGCCGCCTACAAGGTCGCGGACTCGGTCGCCCACCACGAGGGCTGGGGCCTGGGCAGCTACTGCTACTTCAACGTGGATCCGACGATCCGCCAGGACCACGGCTTCGAGGCCCCGGTGAAGACCGGGGTGAAGTTCCACGATCTGCTGGTGGTGTCCCTGGGTGGCCAGGGACAGTACGAGCACGTGATCAACAGCACCGGTTCACCCACGTCCGGCACCTCGACCGTTCCCTCGACGGTGGTGTCCTTCCCCTGAGGAGGGTCCGGCCAGGACCCGGTGCCGTGAACGGATGACGTGGGGCCCGGCAGTGACCGGAGCCGGACCCGGTATGCGGGCCCCGCATCCACGGCGGCTGATGCGGGCCGGCCGTCCGCCCCGTTCGGCGGCGGCCGCCCCGAGGCGCATCAGCCGCCCGCCGGCCGGCCTGCCGTGTCGAGCCACCGGTGGCCGCCCGGCGAGATCTTCATGTGCGCCCCGGGCGCTGATGATCAATCGCCCGCCCGCCCGGGCCGCTCCACGGACCGGCCTTCCGGGCCCCCGTACGTATCAGTCTGGGTCCGCCGCGATCCGCCGACACCGTCCGTTGATACGGCCCTGACACGTCGCACACCCGAATTGACGCCACGCTGACATCGGGGCGAGGGGTGAAACAGACGTCCTGCCGGGTGCGTGAACGGACCGGTGCGGCGAACCGATACGCACCGCGCCGTTCCGCTCACACCGCGCCACCGGTGAAGGTCCTGGCCTCCGCATCCACGACGGGCGCCGGTGCGCTTCCGCTCGTCCCGACGGCCGACACCGCACATGATGAGAACGAGGGCATGACGCGAACGGGACGTCGCCCCGACGGTTCACTCCCGACATTGGAGGTGACATGGACATCGACACCACGATGGGCGACGAGGTCTACCAGCCGGACGGCTCGGAGGTGCAGGACGACGCCGGGCTGCTCGACGTGGAGGACACTCTCGACGACCGGGCCGGTGCGGATCCGCTCGATGCGGGCTATTCGCCCCCCGAGCGCCCCTGGGCCGTGGAACACCACGGTGTCACGGCGGCCGAGCAGCACGAAGGTGAAACGCTCGACCAGCGCCTCAGCGAGGAGGAGCCGGATCTCGTCGTACCGGACGGAGACGAGATCGGCGATGTGTCGGACACCGACGGTGAGGTCCGTGACGAGGAGGTCGGCGGTCTGCGCGCCGGACGGCTCGTCGCACCCGACGAGGGAGCTCACGAGGACGACGAGAAGGACATGATCGCGTTCGACATCGGCGTCGACGGCGCAGCGGCCTCGGCCGAGGAAGCGGCCATGCACGTGGTCCCCGCCCCGGAGGGTCCGTAGACCCGCCCCGCACCACCGACCGCCGCGCTCCCGGCACAGGGGTCGCACGGATCGTGGCGACGCGGCGCCGCATCCGGGCGCCACGCGGGCCGAGCCACGCGCCGGCTCGGCGAGCCTTCCGGCGGCGTCCCTCACATGCTTGCACGACGGCACCGAGCCGAACGACGACGTGGCCGGGTTGCCGAGCGGCGAGCACGGGCGGCGGCTGGTCGCGGTGGAGGCCGGTATCGACTGCCGGCATCGACCGATGCTCCCGCAGCCCCGCGGGTCGGCACGGAGTCCGCTCCGTCCGGGCAGGGAGCCCTGAGGACCCTTCGCCGGTCGACGACCGGCTCAGGCCAGCCGCAAGTCGATGAAGCGCACGCTGTCACCCGGCAACAGGTATCTCTCGACCTCGACGAACCCTCGCGCCTGCGCGAACCGCAGCCCGTCCGGGTTTGACTCCAGAACCACCGTCTCGATGACGTCGGCTCCGAGCTTTCGCGCCTGCGCCAGCCCCCGCGCGTAGAGTGCTCCGCCAAAACCCTGTCGCCGGTGAGCCGGGAGCACTCTGGCGATCACCGTGGCAACCGATGCTTCGCTCGTGGGCGGGCGCACGGTCGAGCAGCCGACAAGGACATCACCCAGATACGCAACCTCCAACCGGTTGCGTTCGACGCGCTCACGTACCTCGTCGAGAGACAGGGCGGCCGTGGGGACGATCGCGTTATGGACATGCTGCCAGTCGTGAAGCATGGCATCGCCGGCCACGTGCTCGATGCGAAGATCAGTCATCGCAGCAGGAAACCGCGCCCCCGGTGGGCCGTCAACTGCAATAGCCGTCCGGCGCGTCATGTCATCGTCCGGTCGGGCTTCCTTCCGCGGCAGCGAGGGTCAGCAGTTCGGCCCGGCTGATCAGGTCGGTCCCCGTCGCCGGCACGGTGCAGGCGTGGGCTCCGGCGATCGCGCCGTAGAGGCCGCACCGCTGTGGTGACTCGCCGGACAGCCGGCCGAACAGATAGCCCGCCACGAACGCGTCGCCGGCGCCGTTGGAGTCCACCACCCGCGCGGGCGGTGTGACCGCCGGAATGTGGGTCAGCTCCCCGTCGAGCAGTTGGTACGCCCCCTCGGCTCCCGCTGTGGCGACGACCGCTCGGGCCCGGCCGCGTTCGGCGATCTGCCGCATGGTCTTCTCCGGGTCCACCAGGGCGGCGGTCGACAGGAAGACCAGGTCGGCCTCGTAGGCGAATGCTTCGTGGTACGTCTCCGCGCCGTCCCAGTTGTGCAGGTCGGTCGAGATGCTCACCCCTGCCTCACGCAGCGTCGGAAGGGCGAACGCGCAGGGATAGGTGATGGAGACGTGGGCGTGGCGGCTGACCGCGGCGAGGGCACCCACTGTTTCCGGGGGCAGCCGGTCCGCTTCCTGCGAGCGGCTGTTGTCGTACAACGACAGCCGCCGCCCGTCGGGGCCGACGAGGTTCACCGCGCGCTTGGTGCCTGCGGGCAGGGGGACCTCGGTGAACGCGATGCCCCGGTCGCGGTGCAGCGCGCGGATCAGGTCGCCCGCGTCGTCATCGCCGATCATGTCGATGTGATGCGTGCGCAGTCCCAGAGCGTGTACCCCGAGCGCCACGAAGTCGCCGGTCTGTCCCGCCCTCGTCTCGATGGCGGGCACCATGTAGCTGTCGGCGTACGGAAGGGGTAACTGGGGGACGTACACAATGGTGTCCACGCCGGCACCCCCCAGGACGAGGATGTCGGTCTCGGTACTCAACGGCACTCCTCCGGCTCCGGTCACTCCGGGGTACAGGGTATCGGCGCGGAGCACCCCACCGAAGAGCATGGCCGCCACCCGGTCCGTTCGCTTCGGCACGGCAGTGGTGGACAGCGGTCCCGGCCGGACGCGTCCCCTTGTCGCCGCTCGGCCGGTCTGGTTGACTCCGCCCGCCGGGTCGCCAACTCACAGGCGGAGGACGCCACATGGAGATCACCCGCAGACGTCTGCTGGCCGCTCTGTCAGCCGCCGGTCTCCTGACGGTGATCCCCGCACGACCGGCCACGGCCGCCGGTGTCGCCGCGGGCAGCACCCGCCTGATGGCCAACACGATGGCGGTCCTCGCCGGGACCGCCGAGTCCAACTCCCGTCCCGAGACGGCCGCCAAGCTCGCCGCCGTGGACGACGTGGCGCGGGCGAATCTCAGGGCGATGGACTCCGCGGGCCCCGGTGAACTGTTCGCCGGGCTGGTGCTCGGCAGCAACGAGGCCAACCTCAACAGCGCCTTCCAGCGGCTGTACGAGATCGCTCTCGCCACCTGCACACCCCCGGGCGGCACCCCCTCGGACCTGTACGGGAACACCGTCGCGCGGCGCCGCGTGCTCGACGGCCTCGGCCGGCTGCACGACCACTACTACGGCGACCAGTCCAAGGGCTACTACGGCAACTGGTTCTACTGGGAGATCGGTCTCGCGCAGCACATCAGCAGGACCCTCGTGCTCCTCGCGGACGAAGTGCGTGCCTACCGCCCGGACCTCGTACAGACCTACGTCGCCTCCATGGACGCCTACCTCCGCAACGGCATCGACGGCGACGTGAATCTCGATTCGCGCTTCCACACCGGCGCCAACCTCGCCGACATCACCACCAACCGCATCCTGCAGGGCGCACTCCTCGGCGACGAAGCCCGCATCCGCAAGGCCCTCACCGACCAGCTGACGGTGTTCGCCACCATCGACCCGTACCACCTCGACCACGGCGTCACGGACGGCTATTACGCCGACGGATCCTTCGTCCAGCACGCCTCCGTCGCCTACACCGGTTCGTACGGAAAAGGCCTCCTGACCCGCGTCGTACAGACCCTCAAGCTCCTCGACGGTACGGGTTTCGCGCACGGCGAGGAGCTCGTACCGACAGTCCGCAGCTGGGTGCAGAACGGCTTCGCGCCACTGATCTTCGAGGGCTGGATGATGGAGATCGTCAAGGGGCGGGCGGTGTCACGGACGGACAGCGGCTACACCGACGTCGCCGTGATCGTGGAGGCCGTGGTCGACCTGGCCTCGCTCGCGAGCGGCGCCGACGCCGCCGCACTCAAGAGCTACGTCAAGCACATCCGGTCGACCTCGCGCGGCACGCTCGATCCGGGGCGTTTCGTCTCCCCGGTCAGTGTCGTACGTTACGCCGACATCATCGGCGACCCGTCCGTACCTGCCGAGGATCTCAACGACGCCTCGCGCAGCGTCGCCTTCAACGCCATGGACAGGAATGTGCATCGCAGGCCCGGTTACGCCTTCGCGCTCGCCCGCAGCTCGGACCGGATCAGCAAGTACGAGTACATGAACGGCGAGAACCTCATGCCATGGTTCCAGGGCGACGGGGCGTACTACCTCTATCTCTCCGGGCAGGACCAGTCGCAGGCGTACGGCGTCGACTACTTCACCACGGTCTCGCCGTACGGCCTCGCCGGGGTCACCGCGCCGGTCGAGCAGCGACGGACCGTCCCCGACCTGTACGGGAAGCCGTACTACGACAACCCCGGCCACCCGCTGAACTTCACCTCGTCCTCCGAGTCGCAGAACACCTACGTCTACTTCCCTCGTGGCACCGATCAGCGCTCCGGCGGTGCCGTTCTCGGGGCGTACGCCGCAGTCGGCATGGTGCAGTCCAGCGATGTCGCCGACCGCGACAGGCGTCTGCTGCCGGACGATTTCGTGGTCTACCGCAATGCGTCGGCGACGAAATCGTGGTTCCTGCTCGACGAGGAGATCGTGGTGCTTGCCGCAGGCGTCGGTGATCCTGACGGGCGGGCCGTGACCACGACCGTCGACGCCCGCACCGCCTCGCCGGGCGACCAGGTCTCTCTGACCGGGATGCTCCGAGGCGGACGTCCGTGGACCGGCGCGGGCACCGGTGACCTGCACTGGCTGCGCTACGCCAACACCACCCGACGCACCGCCGTCGGCTACGTCTTCCTCGACACCCCGCAGGTCCGGGTCTCGCTGGACGAGGTCACCCGCAGCCGCCGGATCGTCCGCACCTCGAACCCGGACACGGCCGTCACCCGCACCGTCCTCGGCGTAACGGTCGACCAGGAACCCGGAGCCGAACCCGCCCGCATCGCCTACGCGTTGGTGCCGAATGCGGGCGGGACTCAGTTGGCGTCGTACCCGAAGGGTCCGTTGCGGGTCCTGGCCAACACCCCGCGACTGCAGGCCGTGTCCCACACCGGCCTCGGTCTGAGGGCTGCCAATGCGTTCACGCCCGGCCGGCACGAGGTCGCGGGCCTGCGCATGGACGGCCCGGCGTCGGTGATCGTGCAGCGCCGCGGCCACCGGGGCCGGACCACCGTCGCCGTCTCCGACCCGACGATGGGCCGGGACACGGTCGGTGTCCTGATCCGAGGCAGGTCGCTGGGGAAGCTGGCGTCGGACGACGGGGTACGCGTGAGCCCGGTCCACGGCGGAACCCGGGTCGACGTCGACACCCGCCACGCCTACGGCCGCAGCTTCACGGTCACACTGCAGGACTGAGTCCGTGCCGTGACGGTGGGTGCATACCCTTGGCAGGTACCACTGCCTGACCGGCCTGGATCGAGGGAGCCACCGAGGAGACCGCGACGTGGGACGTCGGCGCCGTGCTCAGCGCGACCGCCGACGCTGCGGGCGAGGAGCTCACCCGGAGCGTCCTGCTACAGCTACCAGTGGGTTTCGACCTCCTTTTCGGCCACCCCCTGCCCACGTGACCGTCCGCCGGGAAGGTGCGCGGCATCCGGAAGTCGTTCGATGGCGACCATGGCCGCATCGTCTCCCAGACGCCCGCCCGCGTGCCGGAGGAGGTCGGCACGCACGTACTCGAGCAGCGATTCCGCACCGTCCCCGGACCGGGACGCAACTCGCTCGAACAGCGGGTAGAAGCATCCTGACCGGTCACGGGACTCGATGACGCCATCGGTGTACAGGAGCAGGACATCACCGGCGCCGAAGGTGAACGTCTCCGCCGTGAATGCGGGGGCGAGCAACTGCGCCAGCCCGAGAGGCGGAGCGGGCTCACCCACCTCGAGGGACAGCACCTCGCCCGCACGGAGCAGCAACGGCGGCGGATGACCGCAGCTGACCAGGCGAAGTTCGCAGGCGGTATCGGGGATCTCGAGCACGGCCGCGGTGACGAACGCCTCCGCAGCGTACGCGTCCTCGTCCTCCTCGTCCGTGGTGCCGTTGCGGTCCACCGTGACCCCGTCCTCCAGGTGTCCCACCAGCTCGGTCAGCCGCGCCTCCCTGTGGGCCAGAGCCCGGAATGCGCCAAGTACGCCGGCGGCTTCACCGATCGCATCGAGTCCCTTGCCGCGGGCGTCGCCGACGATCACGCGGGTGCCGTCGGCGGTGCGGGCGAGCGCGTAGAGATCGCCGCCCAGCTGCGCCTCCGCCTCTGCGGCCAGGTAGACCGAGGCGATGCGCAGGGGGCCGCTGCGGCGGGGCAAGGGCTGCATCAATACGTGCTGCGCCGCCTCCGCCACCGAGCGCAGCTGCGTCATCTCCTGCTCGTGCCGTTCCCTCAGATGTGCGAACAACGTGACAAAGGCCGAGATCAAACAAAGGGCAATGATCTGGTAGGTGTGATTGAGGTCGTTGAGGCTGGTGCGTGCGATGGCGACCACGGACTGGGCCAGCACGGCGACCGCGCCCACGAATGCGGTCATCCGGGGGCCGGCGAACGACGAGGTCACAGCGGGCGCTGCCACGAGAAACGGACCCAGGTGGACCTCCGGCGGCGCGCTGATGTCCACCACGGTGACGGCGGCGATCAGGGCGAAAGGCATCGCCACGAGTGCCTTCGAGTGCCGCCGGCTTGCGTGGAGGGAACGCAGGAACCGCTGCGAGTTCATAGTTCCGGAATACCTCAGACCGTCTGCGACCGCCCTCTCGGTGCCCGTGGTTCCGGGTGGGGCACCGCCGTCCGGGCGCTGCAGCATCCTGGATCTCACGCACGCGGCTCCGCCCGTGAGTGAACCCGGAGACCGCGTCCTCGGAAGGTGGGACGCAGACCGGCGGCCCTCTGTTCTGGCAGCCCCGGGGCCGAACCTCCAGAACCGGCCGACCGCACCCGAGTCCCTGGCCCGGCGCAAGCCCCGCCGGTAGGCTCACCGCCCATGCCCGACATGGACGAACAGGGTCGCCCGGAACCTCCCCTCGCGGCCGACGAGGCCAGCACGCTCCTGGGCTTCCTGGAGTTCCACCGCGCGACCCTGACGTGGAAGTGCGCCGGACTGGACACGGGCGGCCTCGGGGCGACCGTCGGCGCCTCCTCGATGACACTGGGCGGGATGCTCAAGCACCTGGCCTTCGTCGAGGACTACTGGTGCTCCCGTTGGCTGCACGGGCGGGACCCGGAGCCGCCGTGGGACACGGTGGACTGGAAGGCCGACCCCGACTGGGACTGGCACTCGGCTGCCGAGGACAACCCCGAGCAGCTTCGTACACTCTGGCAGGACACCGTGGCCCGCTCCCGCGTCCTGGTCACGCAGGCGCTGGCCGACGGCGGCCTGGAGCGACTGGCCCGGCGCACCTGGCCCGACGGTCGCGCACCCAGCCTGCGATGGATCCTGGTCCATCTGGTCGAGGAATACGCGCGCCACAACGGGCATGCCGACCTCCTCCGGGAGTCGTTGGACGGGCGCACCGGGGAGTAGCCACCGGGGCAGCGCTCGTCCCCGCGAACCCCGGCGCCACCGAGCGGCCGGCGGCCGCCCGCCATCGTTTCTCCTCCCATGACGCCGTGCGCCCGCTCCGTCCCCCGTCCCGCTGTCCCCGCGATCGGTTCAGAACTTCTCCGCGCCTGCCGTGATGGCCTCACGGATGCGGTTGTAGGTGCCGCAGCGGCAGATGTTGCGTATCTCGTCGAGGTCGGCCTGGTCGATCTCGCGTCCCTCCTCCCGGGCGCGCCGGACCTTGGCGACGGCGGTCATGATCTGTCCGGGCTGGCAGTAGCCGCACTGTGCGACGTCGTACTCCAGCCACGCCTCCTGCATCGGGTGCAGGTCCCGGCCGACCGTGGCGGGCAGGCCCTCGATCGTGGTCACCTCGTCGGCGGGACCGACATCCTTGACCGGGACGCTGCAGGGGTTGAACGCCTTGCCGTTGATGTGGCTGGTGCACGCCTGGCAGACGCCGAGCCCGCAGCCGTACTTCGGTCCGGTGACGCCCAGGACGTCGCGAAGCACCCAGAGCAGCCGGACGTCGTCCTCGATGTCCACGGTCACCGGTTTGCCGTTGAGGATGAAGGTGTGTTGCGGCACGGGAGCTCCTGGTCTTCTAGAAGGTGCGGTCGAGGCCGTCGGTGGGCGAGGCGGGGATCGGCGGGGTGGTGGGCAGCGGCTCGAAGCCGAGAGGTTCACCGTGGTTGATGGGGAAGGTGGTGGGCATGGTGCCGGTGGCCCGGCCGTAGGCGCAGGCGACGGCCGCCATCGCGCCGGCGACCGCCAGTTCCCCCGCACCACCGGGCTTGCCCGTGGTCGGTGGCATGACGACGATCTCGAGCTCGGGCGGGGTGTTCCACTGCCGGGTGTAGAAGTAGTTGTCCCAGCTCCCCTCGAGGAAATGCCCGTTCTGGAGGTGGAGGCCCGCAGTGAGGGTGATGGCGATGCCGTCGATGATGCCGCCCATCATCTGGGCCTCCAGGCCCCGCGGGTTGACGGCGAGGCCGACGTCGACGGCACAGACGACCTTGGTGACACGCGGGCCGGTGTAGCCGTCACGGACCTTCCGACCTGTCGTCTCCGGCCTGCAGTCGATCTCGGCGAGGACAGCGACGAAACCGTGGTACTCGGGGTGCACCGCGATCCCCTGCCCCGTTCCGGCAGGCATGGACCGGCCCCACCGGCCCACCTCCGCGACCTTGTCGAGGACGGCCCTGGCCCGCTCGTCCTTGAGGAACCGACGCCGGAACGCGTGGGCGTCCTTCCCCGTCCGTTTCGCCAGCTCATCCACGACGAGTTCCTGCGCGCAGCGGACGTTGGGCGAGTAGATGTTCCGCATGGAGCCGGTGTTGAAGCCTTTGTCCGTCTCGGCGAGGAGCTGGGTGGTGACCCCGAAGTGGTAGGGACTCTGCTGCGTCAGAGCGAAAATCGTTTCGGAGAACGTCAGGTCACCGACCGGCAGTCGGGCCGCCTCCGAGGTGATGATCTCGCCCAGGCCATGGCCGAAGTCGGTGGCCACGGACGTGTGCCGCTGCTCGTACGTCAGGACCTCGCCGAGCGTGTACGTGGCCCGCACCCGCGAGGTGGCCATCGGATGCGTGCGACCCTGGCGGAAGTCGTCGGTCCGGTGCCACATCAGCCTCACCGGCTTGCCCATGGCCCGGGAGATCTCGGCGGCCTCGCGGGCGGCGTCGTGGAAGAGTTTGCGACCGAACGAGCCGCCTCCCTCTGTGACATGGACCTTGACTGCGGTGGGCGGCAGACCGAGCTGGAGGGCGATCTCCTCCTGTGCGGCGATCGGTGACTTCAGGCTCGCCCAGATCTCGGCGGAGTCCGCTCGTACGTCCGCGACGGCGCAGTTGGTCTCCAGGGCACCGTTGCTGGCGAAGTGGAAGGTGAACCGTGCGTCGACGGCCTTGGTGAGGAGGGGCAGCGGCGGTACGACCAGGGGCAGTTCGGCTGTCCGCAGTCTGTTGAGGACGGTCGTGTCCGAGGCACCCTCGGCGGTACCGGGTGCCCAGGTGACCTTCAGGGCGCGGACCGCGTCGATGCACTGCCCGAACGTGCGGCCACGGACGGCGACGCCGGTGGAGATCCGCGCGACGTCGGTGATGCCCGGCATGGCCCGGACCTCGTCCAGGTTCTCCACCGAGCGGACCGTGCCGTTGATCGTCGGCGGCCTGCACACCATCGCGGGCAGGGCGCCGGGCACCTGCACGTCCATCGCGAACTTCTTGCGGCCCGTCACCGCCGCCAGGGCGTCGATGCGCCGCTGCGCCGTTCCGATGACCTCGAACTGCGAGGGCTCCTTGAGCGTGACCTCGACCTGGGCGTCCGCGTGGGCGGCCGCCTTCACCGCCAGATCGCCGTAGGTGATGCTCGCCCCGGCAGCGGAGGTGATGACACCGGCCTTCGCCGTCAGGGAGCCGATCGCTTCACCCAGCTCCAGAGCCGCCGCCTTCAGCAACTGCCCCCGTGCCACGGCCGCGGCCACCCGGATCGGGGTGAAGGTGGAGATGGTGGTGTTCGAGCCACCGGTGAGCTGGTTGAACAGCAGCTCCGGCCGGGCGTCGGCCAGCGTCACCGATATCTTCTCCAGCGGGAGGTCCAGTTCCTCGGCGATCAGCATCGCGGAGGACGTGGTGATGCCCTGCCCGACCTCCGCCCGCGGCAGGGCGAAGGAGGCGGTGCCGTCGGCACCGATCCGGATCGTGATTAGATTCGACGTGGGCAGTGCGGCGTGGGTCAGCATGTCGTTGAGGTCGTAGACCTCGGACGGTCCCGGCACCGAGGGGACCACGGCGGCGGCCCGCGACGGCGCCAGCACCACCTCTCCCAGTTGGGCGGCGACAGTGAGTGTCGATCCCGCCACGACGTATCCGAGGAACCGCCGTCTGCTCACCCCGGCCGCTCCACGACCGGAGCCATCGCCCGGGTTCTCGTCCCGCAGGCGCTTCTCCACATCCATCAACTGTCCTCTCGTGGAGTCGGAGTCGGATTGGGACCGGCGACGGCCGGCGCGGCGGGGCCGGCTCGCGCCCGGCCACCGCCCGGAACCACCTGTCATGTCGTCGGAATCACCAGAGTTATACGCGAACTGAAGCGTCGCGCCGGGCGGAGTGGTGAAAACTTCTACCGTATCGGCATGAAGAACGCACCAGTTGCGTCCCGCCTCGCCGGGCTCACCTGCCTCGACGGCCTGCGGCCCGCCCACCGCCTGCAGGAGGCACGCGGGCGAGCAGGCTGCCGGCGGCGGACGACCTGATCTCCCCCGGCCGCGCGTTCCTGGCCGGCCCCGGCCTGGTGAACGGCTCCGCATCGGCTCACTGGTCGATCCGGTGCGCGACGAGGGTGATGCGGGTCGGTGGAGAAACCGGTCACGCCGACCACCCCGTAACGATCACCGCGCCCCACCTGGCCAGACATCCGAACCGGCTCGGCAGGGAAGGCGAAAGGGCGTAATGATGGAAGACAACAAGCCGATGTCACTCAGTGCGTAACGACAACGACCGGCGGCCTGACCGGACTGACACGAGAACGCCGGCGGTGGTCCTGCTGTCGTCCTGCTCCGGCTGTGTCGCGGTCCGCCACATATGGCATGCCGCTGAAGGCGCCATGGTGACCAGACAACCGCCCTGCTGTGTCCTCGGTGGTCAGTCGGCACCGCCGCGGGACCTCGGAGCAGAGAAGAGCCCCCGGTGAAGTACATCCCTGAACAACTTCGCGCCTCCCCCGAGCCCGCCCCCGCTTCGGCGCGGTCCGCGGTGTCCGCGGCCGACTGCGGTCTGCTTCTCATCAGGTTGACGTTCGGCCTGATCATGGCAGGGCACGGCTCCCAGAAGCTCTTCGGCCTGTTCGGTGGCGACGGCCTCACCGCCACGGGGGCGTGGTTCGCCGCGAGGGGTTACCGCCCCGGGAAGGTCTACGCCGTCATCGGCGGCGGATCCGAATTCCTGGGGGGCCTCGGACTGGCTGTGGGACTGTTCACGCCACTGGCAGCGGCTGCCGTGATCGGTGTGATGATCAACGCCATGGCGACCGTTACGGCGACGCACGGTTTGTGGGCCCAGGACGGTGGCATGGAGTACAACCTGTGCATCGCGGTCGTCGCGCTCGGCATTGCGGCCATCGGCCCCGGGCGGCTCGCCCTGGACCGTCCCTTCCGCTGGGGGAAGGGCGGCTGGCGCGAGGCCGCCTTCGCTCTGTGCCTCGGCGGCGTGGCGGCCGCGATCGTGCTCAGCCTCTGAAGGTGGTCCTGTGTCTGCCGGACACCGCTCGTCCTGGAGTGCGTCGGCACCCCCGAGTCGATGCAGCAGGCCCTGCTCGACCCGCCCGGGTGTCGGCTTCGTCGGTGCCTCGTACGGCGAGCGGGTCGCCGGCGAGCCGTTGTTCCGGTCGCACGTCGCTCTGCGTGGCGGGCCGGCGTCGGTGTGCCGACTTCTTCCCGACATGACCGAACGGGTCCTCGACGGCCTGGAAGCCTGACCGGTCAGCTCTGAGGCCCGGTGCCAGGTGGTCCTGGCACGGCCTCCTGGGCTCTCCATCCCCAGGCCGTGATCATTCCGGGCGACAGCGCGGCGCAGTCGGGCGAGTCGAGATACCGGATCGCCGCGTCGACCGTCGCGTCGTCCACCAGTCCGGTGGCCACGATCGCCTCCCTCGCCCGCTCCCAGCTGCGGGCCCAGAAGCGGCTGATGGGGCTCCCGGCGACCAGGGGTGGTACCTGGATCTCGGCGGCGACGGAAGCGAGCCCCGCGGCGCGGAGCAGTTGTGGATACTCGGCCACCCAGGAGACGTCGGTGCCGATGGTGTCGCGAAGCCCCTGCCACATGGCCTGCATGACCCGGGTGTACGGCGTCGTGGACGCGGTCGCGGTGGTCAGGTCGACGGCGTCGCTGAGGACCAGCACCCCGCCGGGAGCCAGGAGTTCACCCAGTCCGGCGATCAGGCGGCGCCATGAAGGCAGATGCATCAGGAGGAATCGGGCGTGGACCAGCTCGAATCGGCCGGGGTCGAACCCCGGGGCGCTGATGTCCGCCTCAAGCACACCCAGGCCGGGCGCGGAATGGGCGGTGAGGAAACGTACATCGCGGTCGACAGCGAGCACGGTCGCTACGCCCGCCTCGTACAACAGCCGCCGGGCGACGGTGCCGGTGCCGGCTCCTACCTCGAGGCAGTTCCAGCCCGGCCCGGCCCCCAGGCTCCGCAGACGGGCCATCGTGATGTCGTCGTAGGCGAGAGCGCCGAGGTCGATGCGGTCGCTTTCCCCCGGCTGCTCGGGCCGGAACACCGCCTCGCCGTAGTGGCCTGCTGTGGACGGTCCCGGCGGCCGTCCACCGGGCCGGGCGCGTGCGCACATGTGTCAGCCACCGCCTCCGTGCCTCGTAGGGCATCATGCGCGGGGCGTGGTGCCCCTGGGTGACGGTCACCGCCCGCGGCGCGTACTCGTCCATTATGAGCGGAGTGCCCCGCGCCTTCCTGGCGGGACTGCGGGTGGCCCCGCGCTGCGCGACCCGGGCGCTGCCGGGCCGGCCGATCACGTCCTGTTCGTGCTCGGCGTCCTGCGTCACGTCGGCCCCGGCCCCGACGGCGAAGCCCGCGCCTACCGCCTCGCCGATCCTGTCCTCGACGGTCCGCGCCACGTCATTGATGCCCACCAGGTGGCCTGCCACCGGGCCCACGGGAGTGTCATCGGCCGGTGACCTCCACCAGTTCCAGACCGCCGAGGTCCGCCAGCGCCCGGAGTTCGGGCAGCAGCCGGCCGGTGGCCAGCACCCCGTGGTGCCCCACTCCGCTCGCGCTCCAAGCGCCCGTCCACTCCCCCGGGTCGGTCCCTGTGGCTGCTCCAGGAGTGCCTGCGCGCCTGGGAGTCGCAGGGAGGTACTGCAGCCCGGTGGCCGCGTACAGAGCGGTGGGCGGCAGCGCCCCGGCGACCTTCGCGGTGGCGCTTCCCGTACGGCCGTCCCGGTAGTGCACGGGGTTGCCGATGAGCGCGCCGTCCGCGTCGAGAAGCCGGACGTACGAGCTGGACGAACTGCTGCGCCGCGCCGCCGAGTCCGCTCCCCTTCGCTCGTTCGTGCACCGGCTGACCGGGGATCCAACAGTCGGTGGGGCACCCGGACTTCGGGTGCCCCACCGGCATGTCCGCCGACAGGTCCGTCCTCGGTCCGCGCACCGTCGGCCGGGCTCCGTCACATCGCCGCGCAGCGTGGGCAGGCGCTTCAGCACGCCGCACACGGGGCCGCCGGTGTCTGCGGCTACGTGCTGCTCCGCGGGTCCGTACGCGCCAGAACGTCGCGTACGGCATCCGTGGCCAGGCCGGAGCCGGCCCGGCCGGCCGCTCGCACCCTCGTGCCGCCGTCGACGAGCAGGTCCGTGCCGGTGACCCAGTCCGCCTCGTCGGAGACCAGCCACAGCACCGCGCGCGCCACGTCCTCCGGCTCGCCGATCCGGGCCAGCGGCAGGCTCCGGGCGATCCTCTCCTCGGCCCGCTCCCACACGAATCGCGCCATCTCGGTGCGCACCAGACCCGGCGAGACAGCGTTGACCCGCACGTAGGGCGCCAGCTCGCCTGCGAGCTGGCGGGTCAGGTGCAGCAGGGCCGCCTTGCTCGTGCCGTACGCGCCGACGTGCGGCCCCACGCCGTAGGTGCCCTCGGTGCAGATGTTGACGACTGCGCCGCCGTGCTCGCGCATCCATGCCCGCCAGGCGAGCTGGATCAGGCGGAGCGGCGCCTCCACGTTCACCGCAAAAGCGTCGCGCCAGACCTCGGGCTCGGCCTCCATCAGCGGCCCGAACGGAGCATTGGTCCCCGCGTTGTTGACGAGGATGTCGAGCCGGCCGAACTCCCGCACGGCGAGATCGGTGCACGCCGCCAGGTGCGCGGGATCCGCGACCGAGCCGGCGCAGCCGACCGCCCTGATGCCGGCGGCTGTGAGCCGGTCCACGGCCACGTCCACTCCCGCGGGATCGCGGGCGGTGATGCAGACCATCGCTCCCGCCTCGCCCAGGGCCTGCGCCGTGGCGAGGCCGATGCCCCGGGAGGCGCCGGTGACCAGAGCCGCCCTTCCGTCGAGTTCCGGTGATGACGTCATCTCCGCACCGTCTCATGACGGACCGTCAAAAAGGAGCGTACGTAGGCGCGGACCATTCACTTTCAGGACCACCGCGCGCAGCTGTCGGGACGTCGATGCGGCCCTAGCGGGGGCGCAGGCCGTCGAACGTGATGTTCAGATGGCGGGGGCCCCGCAGGACCGCGTTCTGCCGGTACGGGGGCGGGTCCTCCACCAGGCGAGGGTTGTCGAGCCTGCGGGCCAGCTCGGTCAGGGCGAGCTGCGCCTCCAGCCGGGCGAGCGGTGCGCCGAAGCAACTGTGGATGCCGCTGCCGAAGCCGAGGTGCTGGATGTCCTTGCGGTCCGGGTCGAACTGCTCGGGGTCCTCGAAGCGCTCCGGGTCCCGGTTTCCGGCGGCCAGCAAGAGCCAGATCGACGAGCCCTTCGGGATGGTGATACCGCGGACCTCGATGTCGGCGATACACGTGCGCTGCGGCACCAACTGCACCGGCGGCTCGTAACGCAGCAGTTCCTCGACGATGTTGACGGCGAGGCGCGGGTCGCCCCGGAGCCGCCGCAGTGCCTCCGGGTGTCGAAGCAGGGTGAGCATCCCATTGGTGATCAGGTTGACCGTCGTCTCATGGCCCGCGATCAGCAGCAGGGCAGCGGTGCTGAGCACTTCCATCGTCGTCATCGGACCGTCCGGTCCGTGGCTGGTCACCAGCTCGGACAGCATGTCGTCACCGGGTGCCTTGCGGCGCTCCTCGACCAGCCCGGCCAGATACATGCCCAGTTGCATCCTGGCCTCGTGCGTGACGCGGTTCCGCTCGGTGGGGTCGTCGCCCGGAACCGGGTCGAGGCCGGCGGCGATGGTGTCCGCCCACGAGTGGAAGCGGGCCTCGTCCTCCCGCGGCACCCCGAGCAGCCGGCAGATCACGGTCACGGGAAAGGGATACGAGAACTGGTCGACCACATCGATCCGGTCCGTGTCCCCGAAGCCGGCGATCAGGTCCGAGACGATCCCGGCGAGCTCGCCGCGCATGTCGTGGACACGTCTGGGGCTGTGCGGCGGGCCGAAAGGACGGTTGGTCATCCGACGCAGCCGGTCGTGCTCCGGAGGGTCGAGCCGCAGGAAGCTGGGCGGCAGAGCCGTCTCCTCCTGCTGCTCGGTCAACTCGCCGTCGCCGTGGGCGGTCAGATTGGAGGCGTCGGAGCTGATCCGCGGGTCGTGGAGCAGCCCCTGGATGTCCCAGTACGTGCTGATGACGAACGGGCCGCCGTCCTCCTCCTGGAACACCGGGGTCTTGCGGAGTTCCGCGTACAGCGGATACGGGTCGGCACGATTGGCGTAATCGGTGATCTGGCGCAGGAGCGGGGCTTGCGTCATGGCTGGTCCTTGGGGCGTGGGAGCAGAAGGGGCCGTTTCGGCGTCGGGCAGTGGGCTGTCGGGCCCCCGTGGTCAGGCGTGGGCCGGCTTGAAGACCAGCCGCCGGTCGGCCGGCGAGTAGCCGCTGAGGGTGACGGTCGGCCCGTGGGTGGGCAGTGAGGGGTCCGGGAAGTCGGCCGGGACGGGATGCCTGCCCTCGGGCCTGCGGTCCACGGTGAGGAACGCCGGCGGGAACGGTGCGGCCGTCTCGATCAGCCCCTGGTAGAACTGCAGCCACCGTGAATTGTCGAAGGTGACCGCACCGATGACGCGGCCCTGGTAGCCGTACGCACCGGTGAAGCGGCGCTCGGCGAGCGCCCCCTGCGCAATGAGGATCTCCTCGCCCATGGACGGGACGCCGACCGACTTGATGTTCACCCCGAACTGGGACGACCAGAAGGCCGGTACCCACATGTGCGGGCGGCGGTCCGTGCTGGAGCTGATCATGTTGTGCGCCGCCACCTCGGCCTGTGTGACGGCGTTGCCCCAGTGTTCGAGGGAGAGGAACTGATAGCCGAACAGCGGATGCGGGGACCGCGCCACATCACCGGCCACGAAGATGTCGTCGGTCACGATGCCCCGGTAGTCGAAGGCCCGGCATCCCGCGTCGCAGGCGATCCCGCGGGGTCCCGCGCCGAGTCCGGATCCGGCCAGCCATTCGGTGTTGCGGGTCGCGCCGAGCGAGACGACCACCACGTCCGTCTCGACGGCGGTGCCGTCGGACAGGTGAGCGGCGCGCACCCTCCCCACCGAGTCGCCTTCGAGGCCGGTGACCATGACGCCGGTGCGCAGGTCCACCCCGTTCTCGCGGTGCAGCTCCGCTGCGACCGCACCGACCACCCCTCCCAGCGCACCCACCAGGGGCGCGTCGGCACGCTCCGCCACCGTGACCGAGAGATCCTGCGCGCGGCAGGCGGACGCGATCTCCGAGCCGGTGAAGCCGGCGCCGATCACGAACACCCTGCGGGGCGAGGCCATCAGCCGGCGCTGCAGCGCGGCCGCGTCGTCGCGCGTCCGCAGGACGAAGACGCCGTCCAAGTCGGCCTCCGACTGGCGCGGCCACGGCCTGGCCCGTACACCGGTGGCGATGAGCAGCCGGTCGTACTCCGCCTCGTCGCCGTCGGCCAGCAGCACCCGCTTGGCCGCCATGTCCAGCCCGGTCGCCGCGACACCGAGCCGCCACTTCGCGTCCACCGATCGGCGGCGGGGCAGCTCGGTATGGTCCGGCGACGCCTTGCCCAGCAGCACCGACTTGGAGAGCGGCGGCCGGTCGTACGGCTCGTACGGCTCGTCACCGATCATGGTGAGCGACCCCTCGAAACCCTCGGCGCGGAGCGTCTCGGCCGCCCGCAGGCCGGCCAGCGAGGCGCCGACGATCACGATCCGGCCCTCGCGCCTGAGCCACTCCAGGAATGCGTCAGCGGCCATGGCACTCCTCCTCGCCCGGCGCGGCCGTCATCTCTCCCGGTGTGTCCAGAGCGTCGGCCAGAATGGCCTGGACGGGGCACGCCGCGACAGCCCGCGCCACGTTGTCGCGCTGCTCCTCGTCGGCCCGTGGGTTGTAGGTGAGCGCCTCTTCGCCGTGCATGGCGAAGACATCGGGCGCGAGGAACGCGCATTGCGCGTATCCCTGACACTTGTTGAGATCGACGACAAGCCTCATCGATGCTCCGCCCCTTCCGGCAGCCTGGTCCGGCGCCGTCCACGCTTGCTCGGCGGCGGGACGGCGGGTCTTCTCCCCCACGCCAGCATCGAAGGGCCGGTGGGCTCGGCGCTCGCGCTGGAGAGCCGAAGGAGTGAGCGTGCCCGGAAGGCCGGGCCGCGGCAGTGACGGTCAGGCCGCCTTCGCTTCACCTGGCCCGGGGGCGCGGCTGACCACGAGAATGTAGATGCTGACGATCAGTGACCAGAGCGGGAAGACCAGCTCGGACCAGGCGACGGTGGCCGCCACGAAAAGCAGCGTCAGGGCGACGAGGAGGCCCAGCAGGGTGAGCCACCGGGAGAAGATCCCGAGGCGGTACCCCAAGGTCGACGTCGTGAGTGTGAACACCGCGCCATCCGCATCGCGTAGTCCGTCAGCAGCGTGTACGCGAAGTGGCGGCCGAAGTCCCAGGACGGCGGCCCCGGATCGTTCCCGGACGGAGACCCGACGGACAGCACGCCCCCTGCTGCCGCGGCCGCCGCGAACATCGAAGCCACGAAGATCAGACCGCTTCCCAGGAAGACGGTGGCGACGAACTTGTCCTCTGCGTCCCCGACGTGCGCGCGCAGCACGCCCACGAACCACAGGAAGAAGATGCCCGCGAAGGGGACGAGCGCGAGCGCCGCCTTCACCGCGCTCCGGCGCGAGGAGTCGTCGAACCCCCGGACCGTGACCGCGTCGGCACCTTCGGGGATCGCCAGCCGGATCAGGATGATGGCGGCCGCGAGCAGCACCGCGAAGACCACCCCGGCCAGTCCTGCCGCCCGTGGAGTCTGCAGCGGGTGCCCCTTCGTCCTCTGTGTCGCCATGAGCGCTCGCTTCCTCTCCCCGGGGGACCCTGGGACCAGCAAGCAGCCGGCTGTGCGGTGTCGCCACCGGGAGGCGGCCGAACGGCAGTGCGCCGTACCCGTCGAAAGAGCGAGGTGCGGCGCGGGAGATGTGTACGGGCCCGGTCGTCCGGAACACTTCCCCGGCCGACGGCGGCGACGGCCATGACCGGGGACTCGTGCGGCGGGCCGACGGAACGTCCCCGATCTCGCTCGTCGCCGTGCTGCCGGGCCCGTGCTCCCGCCTCCGACCCGGCACCGCGGCACTCACCGCCTCCGCTGTTCCCCGCGGCCCGGACGTGGGCGTCGAGCAACCCGGCCTCAGCCGGCGGCCGGCCACGGTGTGACCACCGGGCGAAGAGACTGAGGCGTGGCCCGCCCCTCCGCCCCGTCTGCCGTTGTCCGGGGGGCCGGGGCACTTCTGGCTGCTCGCTCGCCCGGCTCACCTGACGCCCGCATCCTGCTCAGCAACTGGGTTACCGTGAGCGGCGTGCCCAGTACCGCGCGGGTCGGACGACGCCGACGGAGCTGCTGACGTGACGGGTGGCAGCTCTCGGCCGGGGCGGGCACGTACCTGTGCTGCCGGCGCCCGATGTCGCGGGCCAGAGCCTCGCGGAGCAGGGGCAGGTGTGCGGATACCGCTGCGAGGCAGTCGTGTTCGTCCCGGCAGGCGGAGCAGGTGGTCAGGTGGGCGCAGACCCGAGCGGCTTCCTCGGGCGCGAGGGTGTTGAGTGCGTATCCGGCGAGCAGCTCACGGATCGTGCTGCATTCCTGGGGCGAGGTGAACATGATGGGTCCTCTCCGTGCTGTGCGGTCCGCGCGGTCGGCGCGGCCATGGGTTCCGGCGGGGGCGTCATCGTGGTGTCGCTCGGTGACGTCCACGGCGGTGCCCGTTGTGCGGTGCTGTCGTGAGGGGTGTGGGTTGGGGTTCGGCTGCCGGCTCGTGCTCTGGCGAGGAACGGCGGCATGGTGATCCGGAGGGTTCGTCCATGGACCGGGGATACGGTGGGGGCTCCGTCCGCAGCGTGTCGATCAGGCCGCAGGGTCCCGCAACGGCTCTTGTCCGGGCCGGTGGCGCCGGTGCGGCGCTTCCTGCCGCGCCGTCAGGCGTCGCGTCGCTTGAGGAGCCATGCGGCGATGCCCAGGAGCGCGGCTGCGTATCCGGCGAACAGTGACAGACCTGTCCAGGGGGCCATCGCGGGATCGGGGAGGACCGAGAGCACGGCTTGTCCGGCATTGCTGGGCAGGTAGGGGTCGATGCGCTGAGCCCAGTCGGCCGGAAGCAGGGCTCCCAGTCCGGGCAGCACGAGCAGGATGCCCACCAGTGTGGCAATGGCTCCCGCGGAGCTGCGGATGATGGCGCCCAGGGCGACGCCGAGCAGTCCGACGACGGTGAGGTAGAGGGCGGTTCCGAAGACCACACGGGTGACCCCGGGGTCGGAGAGCTGCATGGACAGGTGAGCGTGAGCGGAGGACAGGACAGCCTGGCCACCGAGGAAGGCGGCGATGGAGGCCGCGGTCATCAGGACGAGGACGACGCCGGTGAAGACGGCTGCCTTGGCCGCCAGCATGGGCAGCCGCCTGGGGACGGCCGTGAGGGTGGCGCGGATCATTCCGGTGGAGTACTCACCCGTGAACATCAGGACGCCGAGGACACCGACGGCCAGCTGTGCGGGCCGGTACATGCTCAGACTGACCTCGGCACCGTTGAAGTGCGCCAGTTCCCGCGCGTCGAGGTCGCCTGCCCGGAGGTGGGTGACCAGCATGCCCAACCCGACCATCGCGGCCACGGCGGTCAGCAAGGTGATCGACGTGGAGCGCACGGTGCGCAGCTTGATCCATTCGGACCTGAGCACCCGGAGCAGGGTCACCTTGCCGGGGCGCACTGTCGCGCCGAGCGGGCGCGTGAGGATCGTGGTCATGACGCGCTCCTCGCTGCGACCGTTTCGCCGGCGGTGGTGGAGCGGTACTCGACCGCGTCCCGGGTCAGTTCCATGAATGCCTCCTCCAGGGAGATCCGCTGGGGAGAGAGTTCGAGCAGCGTGAGCCCGTGGTCGGCGGCCGTGAAGCCGATCTGGTCAGTCGTCAGGCCGACGACATCCAAGGTGTACGGCGCACAGGTGGTAAGGGTGACGTCCGGACCCGCCAGCAGCTCTTTGAGACGGTCGATGTCCGGGCAGCGCACGCGCACCACGGTGCGGGCCGCACTGCGGGTGAATTCCTCGACCGAGGTGTCCGCGATGAGCCGGCCGCGGCCGATGACGACAAGATGTTCGGCGGTGACCGCCATCTCACTCATCAGATGCGACGAGACGAACACCGTTCGCCCCTCCCCCGCCAGGCCCTTGAGAAGATTGCGGATCCACCGGATGCCCTCCGGATCGAGGCCGTTGACCGGCTCGTCGAGGATGACGGTGGCGGGGTCGCCGAGAAGCGCGCTGGCGATGCCGAGGCGCTGGCCCATGCCCAGGGAGAAACCGCCGGCCCTTTTGCCGGCGACCTCGCGCAGGCCGACGAGGTCGATGACCTCGTTCACACGCCGGCGGGGGATGCCGGTGGTGGCGGCCAGGGCCAGCAGGTGGTGGTAGGCGGAGCGCCCGGTGTGGGTGGCGCGGGCCTCCAGCATCGCCCCGACCTCGTACAGGGGTGCTTCATGGTGTGCATAAGGGCGGCCGTTGACGGTGACATGCCCTGCGGTGGGGGCGTCCAGGCCGAGGATCAGCCGCATGGTGGTGGATTTGCCGGCCCCGTTCGGACCGAGGAACCCCGTCACGATGCCGGGGCGGACCGTGAAGGACAGATCCTCGACGGCTGTCTTGCTGCCGTACCTCTTGGTAAGGCAGTGGGCTTCGATCATTGCGAAACCTCCGTTCACCACCTCACTCTCGCCCGTGACCAGCCCCTCGCACATCGTCCCCGTGCAGCGATTCCCGGCTACCGCGTCCGCGGTACTGGGTACATCGGCCTACGGCCGGGACAGAACGCCCCACGTACCCGTGCCTGCGACTACACGGGTGTCGACGGACCGCTCGGCTCCATGGCCGGGCTCACCAGGCCGCACTGGTAGGCGATGACCACGAGCTGGGCCCGGTCACGAGCATCCAGCTTGGTCATGGCCCGGTTGACGTGGGTCTTGGCGGTCAGCGGGCTGATGAACAGGCGATCGGCGATCTCGTCGTTCGACAACCCCAGTGCGACGAGCGCCAGGACATCTCGTTCCCGTGGCGTCAGGCACGCCAGCCGCTCGTGCATGACCGCCGGGCACGCTTCCGGCTGCGTCAGAAAGCGCGTGATCAGCGCTCGGGCGGCCGACGGGCACAGCAGTGCCTCCCCGCCGGCGACCGTGCGCACGGCATCGAGGAGCTCCTCGGGCCGCGCGCCCTTGCCGAGAAAGCCACTCGCACCCGCGCGCAGCGCCTCGGCGACGTACTCGTCGTCCTCGAAGGTGGTCAGGATGAGGACCTTGACCCCCGCGAGGTCCTCCGACTCGCTGATCAGCCGCGTCGCGGCGAGACCGTCCATCTCGGGCATGCGGATGTCCATCAGGAGCACATCGGGGTGCTGGGCATGCGCCAGCTCCACCGCCTCGCATCCGTTGGACGCCTCGCCCACGGTCTCCATGTCGTCCGCGGCATCGAACAGCATCCTGAAGGTGCCCCGTAGCAGGGCCTGGTCATCGGCTAGCAGTACGCGGGTCGTCATACCCATCTCTCCTCGACGGTCCGTCCGCTGCCGGTCCGCCCGTTGCCGTGCCGGCTCGCAGGGGCAGATCGGCAGTCACAGCGAAGCCGCCCTGCGGGCGTGCTCCCGCGTACAGCGTGCCCCCGACGATCGCAGCACGCTCGCGCATCCCGATCAGCCCGTGGCCGGTCCCCTGGCGGGGCCGGTGGTGGTGCGGGCCGACGCATCCGTCGTCCTCGACGGTGATCGTCAGCCATTCGGGGCGGTAGTGCAGAAACAATCGGGCGTGGTCCGCGCCGGCGTGCTTGTGCACATTGGTCAGCGCCTCCTGCACGATGCGGTACGCGGCCAGGTCCACCGCCGGCGCCAGCGGTTCGCTGATTCCGCGCTGGCTGTGCCTGACAGCCAGTCCGGCACCTTCGAACGACGCGAGCAGGTCCGGTAGCTGTGTCAGACCCGGCATCGGATCGCGTGGCGCCGCCGGATCGTCGGTCTGCCGCAACAGACCTACGGTCGCCCGCAGTTCGTCCAGTGCTGACCGGCTGGTGTCCCGGATGGTCTCCAGGGCGGCGAGTGTCTGCTCCGGCTGCCGCTCCGCGAGATGGACGGCTACGCCCGCCTGAGCATTGATCAGGGCGATGTGGTGCGCGACGACATCGTGCAACTCACGCGCGATCCGGACCCGCTCGGCCGCCACCCGCTGTTGTGCCTCCTGCTCACGGGTCCGCTCCGCGTGCTCCGCCCGTTCCTCCACGGCCGCCACATAGGCATGGCGCGACCGCACCGCGTCGCCGATGGCGGCAGCCAGAGCCGTCCATGCCAGCATCACCGCCTTCTCCGGCTCAAGCCACGATCCGGGGGTGAACAACAGGGCCGTGCCCACCAGGACGGCAGCCGTGGCCGCCGCCGTGGTCCAGGTGGTGCGCCGGTCGGTCCGCACGGCAACGGTGTAGAGGGACACCACGACCGGGCTGGACACCAGCGGACTCTCCCGGAACCCGAGCACCTGGAATGCCACCCCGCAGCCGACCGCGACAGCCAGTACGCCGAACGGGTGGCGGCGTCGCCACATCAACGCCGCGCAGCCGATCGCCGCCAGCACCACGCCCGGCCACCGGAACGCAATCCGGTGCTCGTCGGGCACCACGGCAGAAGCCAGTCCCGACAGCGCGAACAGCACGGCCGCCAGCAGCGCGTCCACCGCACCGGGCCGGGCCCGCGCCTCCCGCCTCCAACCGTTGATCACTGCCATCCCACCACCGTAAGCGCGGTGGCCGGACCGGGCAGTGCGGCAGCGCCGACCCCTGAACACACTGCCCGATCCGCAGTGGACGATGTGCGGGCGAGCCGTGGAACGGGCCGGCCTTGAACCGGTTGGCCGCGACGAACGGTGCAAACCCTGTTCCGCGGGTCACCGGCGCCACTTCGGACGCCTGTCGTGGCAGGAGCGCCGTCGGCCGCTGACCGGAGCGCCGGATGACAGCGGGACACCCCCCCTGCGAACCGGCGGCAGAGCGCTCACCCTCTGCCGCCGTTCCCCTCGTCGGTCAGCAGGAGTGCGTCAGCCGTGGTAGGTGATGTAGCCGTTGCGGTCGCGGTCGGAGCCGGTCTTGGTGTAGGAGTGGACGTCCGCCCGGCTTCCTGACGGCTTGTACAGGTAGATGGTGTCCTTGTCGTTGTTCCAGATGAAGTTGCAGTTCTGGCGGTAGACGACGTTCTTGGCGTCGGAGTCGGTGCCGTGGCCGCCCCGCAGCTTCACGTAGTCCCCGGGCTGGAGATAGTGGCTGGCCGAGAACGTGAAGCGATTGCCGGTGGCGTCCTTGACGACGTAGCCCTTGAGATTGACGGTCGCCGTCGACGAGTAGTTCTTGATCGTCAGGTACTCGTCCTTGCTGTTCCCGGTGGAGCACTTGTTGGAGTCCGTGCCGGGCGCGTCGTACTGGACACCCTTGACCTTCAGCGCCGACGAGTACTCGGCTGCCTGTGACGGAGCGGCGGCGACGACTACGACGGTTCCGGCAGCGACAACAGTGGATATGACATGGCGTATGCGCATGAGGAATCCCCCCAGTGGTGCGAACAGAGCGCCTGGAGCATACATAATCCGTGATGATGAGATGTCGAAAAGGTGATGAACATGTGAAAGTGGTCGTGCGGTACATGCCGATGTCGGTCGGGTGCACGGCACAGCTGACGAGTCGGCAGACCTGGCGGACCGGGCGATCACGGTCGTCACGGTTTCGGCGCCGATCGTCCGATCCGCGCCTGCTCCACCGCTCCCGCTCCGCCCATGGAGCGCTTCCCCCCTGCGGGCAAGGGCGGTGAGCCCTACCAGATCGTCGGCGAAGAACTGATCCCGTTCAGCGACGTGGCCACGGTGCCCGAACTCGCAGCCGCGCGAGGGTGGCAGGCGGCAGCCTCAGGTCACCCTCGCTCGCTCCGTGCCCGCTGCGGAGGTCGTGCCGGGAGGTGGCGCGGAGGGGTTGTGCGGCGGGACGCTCTCGGATCCCGGCGCTCTCAGCCGGCGCCGCCGGAGGCGAAGGTGACAGGCAGACGCTCGGGGCCTCGCAGCCCGCCCGGCCGCCAGCGCAGGTCGCCCGGCGGCACGGCCAGCGCGAGGTCCGGGAGGCGGCGCAGGGCGGTTCCGATGGCGATCTGTCCCTCCAGCCTTGCCAGCGGCGCCCCCAGGCAGTAGTGGATGCCGTGGCCGAAAGCGAGGTGGGCGGTGTCCCGCCGGGTGATGTCCAGCCGGTCCGGATCGGAGAACCGTGCCGGGTCCCGGTCCGCGATAGCGGAAGCGATCAGCACGGTGGCACCGCACGGGATGTTCACGCCCGCGATCTCGACGTCCTCGCGCGCGAACCGGGCGATGCCGGGGTTGACCGGTCCGTCGTAGCGCAGGAACTCCTCGATGGCACCCGGCAGCAACGCCGGATCGTCCCGCAGCATCTCGAGCTGACGGGGGTTGGCGAGCAGCGCCGCGATGCCGCCGCCGATCAGGTTGACGGTGGTGATGTATCCGGCCACCAGCAGCAGGAACGACATGGCGATCAGCTCGTCCTCGTTCAGCTGATCCTCGTCCCTGGCGGTGATCAGCGCGCTGAGCAGATCGTCCCCGGGCCGGGCCCGTTTGGTTTCCAGGAGCTTGGCCAGGTACGAGTGCATCCGCTGCCACGACTCGTCCACGAGTGCCGGGTCCGGAAGTTCCGCTCCTCGCAGGAGCATGTCGTCCGTCCACCGCTGGAAGTCGTACCGGTCCTCCACGGGCACACCGAGCAGCTCGCTGATCACGGTGACCGGCAGCGGAAGCGCAAAGTCCGCGACGAGTTCGGCGCGGCCGGCCGGCGCGACCGCGTCGAGCAGCCGGTCGCTGATCTCCTGGATACGGGGCCCCAAATCGGCCACCCGGCGCGCCGTGAACGCCCTGGAGACCAGACGGCGCAGGCGGGTGTGGTCGGGCGGGTCGGAGCGGAGCATGTTGCTGATCATCGACTCGCGTTCCGTCACGGGCAGCTGCCGCAGCAGCCGGGGATCCGAGGCGTCGCGGACGTCGCTGCTCAACCGGGGGTCCGCCAAGGCCGCGAGGCCGTCGTCGTACCGCGTGACCAGCCACGCCTCCAGGCCGCCGGCGATGACGGCACGGCGCACCGGGCCCTCCTCACGCAGCTGCCGGAAGAGCGGGAAGGGATCCGAGACGAAGTCCGGGTCGGCATAGGGCAGAAGTACCGGCTGCTGGCTCATGATGCCTCCAGGGACACGTTGCGCCCCACTGGTGCTGACTTGTCGGAACTGAGGGTATATCTCCCGATATGACTTACCCGGGGATTTCACCGAAGGAAGCGGTCGCGACGGAGCGGACCACGTGCTGCGTGGTGGGCGGTGGCCCCGCCGGTATGGTCCTCGGGCTGCTGCTGGCCCGGGCGGGGGTGGCGGTCACGGTCCTGGAGAAGCACGGCGACTTCCTGCGCGATTTCCGCGGTGACACCGTGCATCCGTCCACCCTGGCGCTGCTGGAGGACCTGGGGCTGGCTGAGCGATTCAGCCGGCTGCCGCAGCGGCGGGTGACGACGGTCCAGCTGCCCCTCGGCCCGAACCGTTCGCTGGTCACCGTCGGAAACATCGCCGCGCTGCGGAGCAAGTACAACTACATCGCGATGGTGCCTCAGTGGGATCTGCTCAACCTGCTCGTGGACGAGGCCGGGCGGGAGCCGTCCTTCTCCGTAAGGATGAACACCGAGGCGACCGCCTTCCTCATGGAGCCCATGGAGGTCCCACCCGGTCGGGCGAAGCCGCGAGCTCGCGGGAGGGTCACGGGGGTCCGGTACCGCACGTCCGACGGCCGTACCGGTGAGCTGCGGGCCACCCTCACCGTGGCCTGCGACGGCCGGTCCTCGCTGGCCAGGGCGCTGCCCGAACTGGGACTGCGGAAGTTCGCCTGCCCGATGGACGCCTGGTGGTTCCGGCTGCCGCGGCGGGAGGACGACCCGCACGGGCTCGTGGGAGGCGTCGGCGACCGGTTCTTCAGCGCCATGATCGACCGCGGGGACTACTGGCAGTGCGCGGCACTGATCCCCAAGGGAACCGACACCCGGCGCCGCGCCGCCGGTCTCGGCCGGTTCATGGGCGAATTCACGGCTGCCGTCCCCTGGCTCGCGGACCGGGTGCACGCGCTCGGGTCGTGGGACGACGTGAAGCTGCTCGACGTACGGCTCGACCGCCTACGGCGCTGGCACCGCCCTGGACTGCTGTGCATCGGCGACGCGGCACACGCGATGTCACCGGTCTTCGGCATCGGCATCAACCTCGCCGTCGAGGACGCGGTGGCCGCCGCCCGGTATCTCGTCGAACCGCTGCGCGCGGGCGCGGTCGGCCTGCGGTCCGTACGCCGAGTCCAGCGCCGCCGCTGGCCGACCACCGCCGCGACGCAGGCCCTGCAGCGTTTCGCCCACACGAACGTCGTCGAACCGGTCCTGTCGGGCCGCCCGGCATTCGGAAGCCGGAAGCGCGCCCAGCGGCTGAGCGAGCTCATCACGACCTCACGGTGGCTGAACCGTCTGCCGGCGTATTTCCTCGCCTACGGCGCCCTGCGCGAGCGCCCGCCGGCCGCGTCGGTGCGCTGAGCAGGGCCCCGGCCGGTCCGTCACCAGGCAGTCGTCCAGCCTGGTGACGGTGTCGTACTGATCCACTTGCAGCGCCGTTCCTCAGTGCCACCGGGAGACCGTGGCTCTGGGCCGGGGGCCGGGGCGACGGTTGGACCTTCCCAACCCGGGCCACCGCCGGCCTTAGGTCGGGAAGGAATCTCAGGTGATCTTGAACCTACGGTGAGTGCCGTCGCTCGGGCCTTGGGAACCCGCCCGCGACCGATCGGCGAAACGGCCGCGGGCGGGAGTCATTGAGCGCGCGGCTGCGCGCCGGCGAGCTCGTCCAGGACGACGGTGCAGTCCGAGAGGGAGCGGACCAGCTGACTGGCGAGGACCCACCGCCCGGCGGGGTCGCCGTACTGCACGACACCGGGCGTCAACGGTCTGCCAGGCAGATAGCAGACTCCAAATATCCCACTCACCTCGGATGCCCCGACCCGTACAGCCCCACACCGGCCGGGGAGGTTGGGGCAGGAGCGGACGGCGGGCGCACGGGGCGCACACCGGCGGGTGCGTCGTCAGCAGACCGATCGGCCAGCCCTCCCAGTGAGCGCGGTGGTCCTCCAGCAGCCAGAGCGTGCCCCGCTCGTCCTGGTCGGCCGACCCGCCGCAGTCCTGGCACAGCAGTCGGCGCATCACGCGCCGCTGCCGCAAGGGATGCACCCTGCCGAAGTCCGGGCGCCCGCAACCCTGCTTGGCCGGCGCCCGTAGCCACCGGTAGCCGTCGGCATCCCGGTCGTACGGGCCCTCGTCCTGGTAGGCGATGCCACCGCGGGGACCGACCACCACGAGGCTGCGGGCCTGCTCCTGAGACCAGGACGCGATGTACGGAACGACGAGCGGCCGGGGGAAATTCACCGGCACTGCCGCGAGGGCTTGCAGTTGTCGCACAGAGGGATCGTCGCCCCTGCGGCGCTGGGGGCGGGAAGGCTGGTCGTCCCGCAGCTGGCGCAACGCCGGCAGGTCGTCCTTCCCCAGCGTGGCGAGGCCGTAGTCGAGGAGCTCTTGCCAGAGGCCGGCCGTGAATTCGACCGTCCGCCGCCCCGCCTTCGACTTCGGCGGTCCCAGGTACCACTCCTCGCCCGGCACCCGCTTCCAGGCCCGGGTGACGCGCAGCTCGTACTCGCCGGACCGGGGGTTGCGGGCGTGGCACGCAGCGAGCGCGCTGATCTCGCCCCACCGCAGTCCGGTCTCGTACGCCGTCCGTACGAGCATCCGATCGCTGGGCCGCGGGAAGCACTCGACGAGGGGGATGGGGGATGCCGCGGCCCACGGGGCACGGGGCGTGCCGACCCCTCGGGCCGGCACGGTGGTGCCAGCCGACCCGTCGGGCCGGTCCGCACCACCGCGCGGCGCCGGCCGGCCGGCTACCCGGCCGGCCAGTGCGGCCACGCCGGGGCGAACGCGCACCAGTACTCGGGGCAGCCGACTCGGTAGGCCCGCGTGACGGTCTCCGCGACCGACGCGCCGGAGTGGTCCGCGGCGGTCACCTTCAATGAGACCCAGCCGGTGCTCATCGCGGGTACGGTCACCCGCCGGACGCCGTCACGGCCCCGAACCTCTGCCGGCTGCCAGCTGGCGCCGTCGTCCGTGGAGTACCGCACCGACACCCGCTCGATGCCGGCCCTGCTGTGCACGCCCACCTGGCGACCGATGTCCAGGCCGAACGTGAACTCCCGATCCTCCGGCACCGAGTTGTCCCCATCGAGCCCCGCCATGTCGAAGCGCGTGTCGAGCAGTGGCAGCGGACGCTCGCCACCCGTGTGCTCCGAGCGGAACCGCCAGGTGTCCGTGACGTGCGTGCCCAGCGTCCACTCCGGGGTGTCGCGGTGTGCGGACGACGTGAGTTCGTACCACCGGCCACGCGCGGGCACGTCGAAGACACCCTGCCCCGGCTCGTCGTTACGGGCGAGCACCTTGCCCGAGCCGTCGCGCAGCACCGTCTCGCCGGACTCCAGATCCCGCACGGGATCCGACTGGTGGCCCGCCGCGTCCGAGAACATCGGCAGCGAGAGACGCAGTTTGTCCCCGTCGCGGGTGGCCTGCGCCCGGCCGTCGGGTCCGTTCACCGACAGCGACGGGTTGAAGGGGCCCGTGAGCCAGTTGTCGCCGGTCGTGCGTCCCTTGCGGTAGACGGTCGGATTGGTGAACTGCAAGCCGAGCGCCCCGACGGAGTCCAGCGCGTACTCGAACGTCGCCGTCGTCCACGGGACATCGGGCGTGTAGTACGCCGTCATCCGGTGCGGTGCGCGGAACAGCGTCGACTGCTGGGCCAGACGCAGGCCGCCGTAGGTCACCCAGCCGTAGATCCCCTTGGTGTCGTTGGGGAAGCCGGTGGTGCGGAAGCTGTGGTCCACGCGCGCCAGGTCCCGGCGCCGGTCCTGCCAGTGGGCACCGGCCGGTACCCCGTCGTCATGGGTGTGGAAGGTGAAGTAGGTGCGTTCACCGTTGCGCTCACCCTTGATCCGAAGGGTCACCTCTCCCTTGGCGAGCTGCTCGCGCAGCAGCTCCACGCCCTGGGGATCGATGCCCAGCGGCGGATCGGCCGGGTCGATCGACGCCGACCCCGCCAGCAGGATCGCCGCTGGCTGCTGCTCCTTGATCGCGTCGTAGCGCCGGCTCTGCTCCTCCCACGGCACGCTCCAGTCCGACTCGAGGAGCACGATCCGGTCCTTGAGCTGCAGACCCGTCAGATCCCCGCCGTCGCCCGCGTCGGTGACCCGCTTCTCCATGTTCCATTCCAGCCGTTGCCACGACATCAACCACACCGGCACGTCCAACGGGGCGCCGGAGCCGCCGACCGTCGTCGCGAGGACGTACGGCTGCTGCCAGGATGCGGCGGAGAAGTACGTCAGCCCGGGTATCCGGCCGCTGCCCGCGGCATACGACCTGTACGCGCCGGCGTAGATCGGTGCGGCCAGTCCGACGGGAGTGCCCGCGCCGGTCGACGAGACCTGCCCGGTCGCCGACCCCTGCTCATTGATCCGCATCTCCGGATCATCGATGCCCGTAGTGACCGGCTTCGCCGCGGACGTGTCGGTCTTCAGCGTCCGGTCGCCGGTGAGGGAGACGCGCCTGGCGACGGCGACGGACCTCTCGGGCATGCTCGCCGTGCCGTGGCGGACGTACTCCCACACCCCGCCGAACACCCGGTAGTCGCCGACCGGCAGCCGGACCTCCTCGGGCTCCTTGGTGAGGCCGACCAGCTGTGCCTCGCCGGTCTTCTCGTTCTGCACCACCAGATTGGTGTACGCCGCCTCGACCCCGGGCCTTACGGCGGCGGGTTCGAGGGTGAGCGTGGCGGCCGCGGCCTCCGCGTCGATGCCGACGGGAGTGCGCACCGTGCTGCCGTCACTGCCGCGCGCGGTGATCCAGCCGCCGTGGGCGCCGGCGGACGCCCTGCCGGTGTCGATCCGGACGGTCGCGGCGGCGGTGCCGCCCGCCGGAACGGTCAGTTGCCGCGAGGCGAGCGAGACCGGTGCTGTCCCGGCCAGGGAGAGGCTCAGTCGCACGTCCTTGCCGCCGTCGTTGCGGTAGGTCACCGTGCGGGTCGGGCTGCCGCCGTACGGCCAGGCCAGCTCGGCGGAGACCGTGCTGGGGGAGGCGGTGATCCGGGACGAGAGCGCGTCGGGCACGTTCACGCTGCCCGAGCCCTCCTCGTACACGTCCGCGCCGACGACCGGGTCGGCGGTGGCGACGAGAGCCGCCTTCAGCCGCTGTGCGTCCCAGTCGGGGTGTTGCTGCTTGAGGATGGCGGCCGCCCCGGCGACGTGCGGGGTCGCCATGGAGGTGCCGCTGATCGTCGCGTAGAACTCGTTGTTCGCGGCGGCGTCCAACGTCCCCGCGGCGCGGGCGGCGGTGATGGAGCTGCCGGGCGCGGTGATCTCGGGCTTGACACCGCCGTCGGTGACCGCGGGTCCACGGGAGGAGAACGACGACATCGCGCCCTCCTTGGTGATCGACCCGACGGTCAGGGCGCTGGGTGCGGCGGCCGGCGAGCCGATGCTGCGCGACTTGCCCGCGTTGCCCGCCGCGATGACGAACAGCGGTCCGCCGTCCCTGGACAGGGTCTCGACCGCCCGGGAGAGCGGATCGCTGCCGTCGCTGGGCAGGCTGGATCCGAGGCTCATCGAGACGATGTCGGCGTCCTGCGCGGCGGCCCAGGCCATGCCTTCGAGGATGCCGCTGAAATCGCCGGACCCACCCGCGTCGAGCACCTTGCCGATCAGCAACTGGGCCCCGGGCGCTATGCCCTTGTACCTGCCCTGCGACGCGGCACCACTTCCGGCGACGGTCGAGGCGACGTGCGTGCCGTGGCCGTTGAGGTCGGTGACGCTCTCGTCCCAGGAGAAGTTCTTCTCCGCGACCACCTTGTTCTTCAGGTCGGGATGGGTGGGGTCGTACCCGGTGTCCAGGACCGCGACCTTCACACCCTTGCCGTCGAGGCCCTTGCGCCAGGCGATGGGCGCGCCGATCATGGCGGCGGACCGGTCCAGGCTCGCCTCGACCTTGGCGTCGAGCCAGAGCTTCCCGGCCGCGGCGGCGCGTGACGTCCCGCCCGTGGCGGCGAGGAAACTGCGCCAGGCCGTGGCAGCCTCGGACTTGCGTACCGTTCGGGCTGTCAATCCCAGCTCGGGAAACGTGTCCCGCTGCACGGAACCGCGCAGTGCGGGTCCGGCCTGCGTCGTCGCGATCAGGGGAATGGAGGACCGGGCCGCGTCGTCGTACCCCTGCGCGGCGAGCGCGGTGACGTCGAAGAGCTGCCGGTCCACCCGTTCGTCGGCGAGAGCCTGCGTGGCGTCGACCGGGATGACGTATTCGTGGTCGTTGATCCTGGCCCGGGTGAACGCGATGTGCTCCCGCCCTTGGCCGGGGGTCACCCCGCTGACCTGAAGGCCACCCCCGCTGCCGGTGAAGCCGACCCGGTCACCGCTGATCAGTGTGACGGTGTGCTGGGCGGGTGCCGCGGCAGGCGGCGCCGTGGAATGCCCGGCCCCGGCCCCGGGCTCGGGGTCGGCTGCCGCCGGCAGCCCGGTGGCGACCAGCGCCACCGCGGTGGCCGCGACCACGGCCGCGGTCCTCGATCTGGATCTCATTCCCTGCACCAACTCCTCAAAGGCGTTGCCATGAACGAGTAGCAGCCCATTCAAGTCAGGAGTTGAGGTAGTGACAGATGGTGGACCTGTCGCAGATGTGCCATGGCACATCTGCGACAGCCGCTGCCACGGACTTGTCCGGCCGATCATGGTCACATCGTCAGGTCGACACTGGCCGGCACACCTCGTGCATGCCTACGCCCGAGGCACGAAGGGGCTTTTGTCTCGAACAGCAGAGAGCAGTGTCCGCTGAGCGGACTCGGAGTTTCACCTATGTGACAGCCGCAGGGTCTTCCTAGCGGTGTGGGTAAGGCAGTTGAATGCGCCAGCGGTCCGATCGGGCCGCGATCGGGCGGGGACATCGTCATCCCCCGGGGTCACCTTCGGTTTCGGGAGAAACTCCTTGCGTACAGCCCGTCTCAGACCGAGCGGTGGACGTGCAGGGCGGGCCGCTACCGCGGTTGCCGGCCTCATGTCGGCAGCACTTGCCCTCATCGGACTCCAACTGCCCGCCGCAGCCCCGGCGGTCGCCGCGCCCTCCGGCAAGGCAGCAGCCGCAGTCGTCCGGCAGTGCGGCGACCCCAAGCCCGGGGAGTTCGCCTGTATGGCGATGCGCCGCACGGACGTGGCCGCCCGCAGGGGTGTTCAGCCACTCTCCACCACGCCGATCGGTTTCGGCGCCGGCGACCTGCAGAGCGCCTACGCACTACCCGTCGACGGGGGCGCCGGCCAGACCGTCGCGATCGTGGACGCCTTCGACGCCCCGACCGTCGAAGCCGACCTGGCGGTCTACCGCCAGCAGTACGGTCTGCCCGCGTGTACCACGGCCAACGGCTGCTTCACCAAGGTCGACCAGCGCGGCGGCACGAACTACCCGGCCGCCGACCCGGGATGGGCCGGCGAGATATCCCTCGACGTGGACATGGTGTCCGCCGCCGCCCCCAACGCGCACATCTTGCTGGTCGAGGCGGACAGCCCGGGCTTCGCCGACCTCGGTGCCGCGGTGGACGAGGCGGTCGCGCTCGGCGCGAAGTACGTCTCCAACTCCTACGGCACCTTCTACGACAGCACGCCGGGCAGCGGCGAGGACCCGTCGGAACTCACCGCCATGGATCCCTACTACAACCACCCGGGCGTCGCGGTCGTCGCGTCCTCCGGTGACAGCAGTTACGGCGTCTCCTATCCGGCGGCCTCTCAGTACGTCACTTCCGTCGGCGGCACCGCCCTGGCCAGGAACTCCGGTACCAGCCGCGGCTGGAGCGAGTCGGTGTGGCACGGCCCCAGCGGTGGCGGCCCCGGTTCGGGCTGCTCGCTCTACGAGCCCAAGCCGTCGTTCCAGACCGACACGGCGTGCGCGAACCGCACCGTCGCCGACGTCTCCGCGGTCGCCGACCCGGCGACCGGCGTTTCGGTCTACCAGACCTACGGCGGGAACGGCTGGTCGGTGTTCGGCGGAACGAGCGCATCCGCCCCGCTCATCGCCGGCGCCTACGCGGACGCCGGCACCCCTGCCGCGGGAACGTACCCCAATTCCTACCCGTACGCCCAGGCCGACTCGCTCAACGACGTGACCACCGGCAACAACGGCACCTGCACCCCGGCGGCGCTGTGCACCGCGGGCCCCGGCTACGACGGACCCACCGGGCTCGGCACCCCCCGCGGTATCAACGCCTTCCGCACCGGCCCGCACGGTGTGATCAGTGGCACGGTCACCGACCGTGCCACCGGCAAGCCGATCGCCGGAGTGACCGTCAAAGCCGGTGACAACACCGCCATCTCGAATGCGTCCGGCACGTACCGGCTGGACATCCCGGCCGGCACCTACGACATGACCGCGAGCGTGTACGGCTACGCCACCGGCCGTGCCGGCGGCGTCGTGCTGGCCGACGGCGGGACTGTCGCCGAGTCCTTCGGGCTCGACGCCCTGCCCACGCAGAAGGTCTCCGGCAAGGTCACGGACGGCTCCGGCCACGGCTGGCCGCTCTACGCGAAGATCACTGCCGATCGTGTGCCCGGCGGACCGGTCTTCACCGACCCCGCCACCGGTGCCTACTCCCTGCAGCTCCCGCAGGGTGCCTCGTACACCCTCCACGTCACGGCCAACTACCCCGGCTACCAGACGGTCGACAAGACCGTTGAGGTCGCAACCGCCGACGAAAAGCTGAACATCGCCGTACCCGTGGACTCGGCCGCCGCCCGGGCGCCGGGCTACGCCGTGCACCTGCACGGGCCGACCGAGGCCTTCGACTCCACCGCCGGACCCACCGACGGCTGGAGCGTGGCCAACGCCGACGGCGCCGACGGCGGCTGGGCCTTCGACAACCCGGGCAGCCGCGACAACCGCACCGGCGGCAGCGGCGGCTTCGCGATCGTCGACAGCGACTTCAGCGGCATCCAGACGCAGGACTCCTCGCTGGTCTCGCCGTCGTACGATCTCAGCTCGGCGACCACCCCCATCCTGGCGTTCGACACCGACTACGCCGGCTGGGCGGGCAACACAGCGGACGTGGACGTCTCGTCCGACGGCGGCACCACCTGGACGACGCTGTGGGAGAGGAGCTCGCTCTGGGTACCCGGTCCGGCCCACTTCGAACTGCCGCTCGACGCCTATGCGGGCAAGAGCGACGTCCGAGTGCGCTTCCACTACACCACCAGTGACTGGGGGATGTGGTGGCAGCTCGACGACGTCTTCCTCGGGCAGCGCACCTACGACGCGGTGCCCGGCGCACTCCTCGTCGGCCACGTGACGGACGCCAACACCCACGCGGGCGTCAACGGCGCCACCGTCACCAGCACCGACGCACCGGCACCCGGGGACCACACCACCAGCACGGCCACGCCCGACGACCCGCAGGTCGGTGACGGCTTCTACTGGATGTTCTCGCACCTGACGGGCAACCACCCGGTGGTCGCTGCGCTGTCCCGCTACACCACGACCACCGACACCGTGAACATCACCCCGGACGCCACGGTCAAGCACGACCTCCCGCTCAAGGCCGGCCGGCTCAAGCTGACCCCGGCCTCCATCGCCAAGAACGTGGCCTGGGGCAAGAGCGCCGGCCAGACCGTGACCGTGACCAACGACGGCACCGCACCGGCCACGCTCAACCTCACCGAGAAGACCGGAGGATTCACCGTACAGCGGGCAGCCGCCTCGCGGCAGCAGGCGGGCGCCCCGCTGCACCTGGTCAAGGGCTCCTACTCGCCCCTGCGGCTCACCTCGTCCGCAGCCGCGTCCAAGGCCGGCCAGGCCCACGCGACGGATCGCGCCATGGGTACCCCGGGCACCGCCTGGCAGCCCGTCGCCGACCTGCCCACGGCCACCGGCGACAACGCCGTCGACACCTACCAGGGCACCGTCTACTCCGCGTTCGGCTCCACCGGGGGCCACGGCACCGCGGATCTGTACGCGTACAACGGCAGTTGGACCAAGCTCGCCTCCGCCGCCGACTCCCGCGACGCCCCGGCTCACGGCGTGATCGACAGCAAGATCTACGCGGCCGGCGGCTGGGGCACCAGCGGCAGCCCCGACGGCAAGCTGGAGATCTACGACATCGCGACCGACACCTGGAGCACCGGCGCCACGATGCCTAAGCCGCACGCCGGCGCGGGCAGCGCGGTACTCGACGGGAAGCTGTACTCCGTCGGCGGCTGCTTCACCATCGGCTGTGGTTCCACGGACGTCTCCGTCTACGACCCGGACACCGACACCTGGTCGATGGCGGCCCCCTACCCGCAGCCGGTGGCCTGGGAGTCCTGCGGCGCCATCGTGGACAAGCTCTACTGCTCCGGCGGCGAGGCCCAGCACGCGACCACCAAGCACGCCTATGTGTATGACCCCGACACCGACACCTGGTCGCCGGTGGCGGACCAGCCGACCGACGCCTGGGGTGCGGCCTACGCGTCGGCAAACGGCCTGCTGCTGATCCGGGGCGGCTCGGTCAACAACGGCACCGCGCTGACCAACCAGGTCTGGGCCTACGAGCCGAACGAGAACACCTGGACCGCCCTGCCCAACGCCAACACCTCGGTCTACCGCGGCGGCGGCAGCCTGGGCTTCTACACGATCGGCGGTCTCACCAGCGGGGGCACTCCGGTCAAGACCTCCGAGGTCCTGCCCGGCTACGACCAGGAGCGCGCCGCCGACGTCACCTGGCTGAGCGAGAGCGCGAACAAGGTGACCGTCCAGCCGGGCGCCTCCACAACGGTCACGGTCACGCTCGACGCCTCCGTGCCCGAGATCACCCAGCCCGGCACCTACACCGCCTTGCTGATCCCGCGCAGCGACACCCCGTACCGGCTCGACCCGGTCGGCGTCGCACTGACCGTGAAGCCGCCCGCCACCTGGGGCAAGATCGCCGGCACGGTGACGATGGCCGGCGGCGGCCCGATCACCGGCGCGACCGTGCAGGTCTCCACCTGGGTCACGCACTACACGCTGAAGACCGCCGCGGACGGCAGTTACGCACTGTGGCTCGACGCCCGCAACAACCCGCTCCAGGTCATCGCCGCCAAGGACGGCTACCAGCCGCTGGCGGTCACGGTGAAGATCAAGAAGGG
This sequence comes from Streptomyces sp. NPDC005262, assembly GCF_042872425.1. Taxonomy (NCBI): domain Bacteria; kingdom Bacillati; phylum Actinomycetota; class Actinomycetes; order Kitasatosporales; family Streptomycetaceae; genus Streptomyces; species Streptomyces sp. NPDC005262. Next base: position 16,780 of record NZ_JBIAKK010000016.1, on the reverse strand, counting down.
AGCGACGACGGTCCACGACTTCACCCTGCTGACGAGCTGACCCCGCCTGCGCTCTGACGCATACCCGAGACGTCCCCGCCACCGGTGCCACCCGGCGGCGGGGACGTCTCCTTCCCGCCGCCGGAATGCATCCGAGCGCAGGCCACCCCGCACTCCGCAGCGAACGCGTGCGGACCGCTGCCGGGCCGCTGGACTCGGCGAGGACACCGTCTTCGCGACCGAGCCCGAGCCGGTCCGCGCGATGATCGAAGCGGTGACCGAACGGTTCCTGGATGCCGGACACCACGTCGGCCGGGTCACCGGGGACGGGGTCTACGGCGGCAAGGGGCCGGACCGCGGCGAGCGTAGCGATCAGGCGGGAGACGGTCGGGTCGGCGGCCACCGGCCCGAACACGACTGGCTCGGCCCGCAGCAGGGCGACATCGGCCAGACAGTCCCCTCCCAGCGCGACCGCCGGCGCGACATCGACCAGGATGTCGCAGGGGTCGTGCACGGCCCGGTCTTTGCACCACGGTGCCAGCGCCGCGCAGACCGGGGCGGGTTGGGGATGGCGAAGCCCCGCGCGGCGAATTCTTCGAGCAACTCCCCGTAATGTGCGCGGGAGCCCCCGGACCAGGCAGGATAGGTACGGGCCGTACGGGCCCGGGTCGGCGTCACAACTCGCCCAACCCGTAAGGCCCTTTGCATGTCACGGCCGACTCACTCCCGTCCTTTCCTCAGGGTGGTTAGGGTCGGGCCCATGGCTTCCCTAGATGTCTCCCTGCGTCCCGTGCGCCCCAGCGATCTGCCCGTGTTCTTCCGGCACATGAGCGACCCCGAGTCGAATCGGATGGCCGCCTTCACCGCCGAGGACCCGACGGACCGGGCCCACTTCGACGCACATTGGAAGCGCATCCTCGCCTCGTCCGACGTCGTCACCCGCACCGTGCTCGCGGACGACGATGTGGTCGGGCACGCGGCCGTCTACGGCGAGCCGGGCGAGCGGGAAGTCACGTATTTCATCGATCGCTACTACTGGGGGCGGGGCATCGCGACCGCGGCGCTGCGGGGGTTGCTCGCCGAGGTCCCCGAACGCCCGCTGCTCGCCCGGGCGGCGGCGGACAACACCGGATCGGTGCGGGTCCTGGAGAAGTGCGGCTTCAAGGTCGTCGGCGAGGACCAGGGCTTCGCGAACGCGCGGGGAGCGGAGATCGACGAGCTGGTGCTGCGGTTGGATGAATAATTTTCCCCTCTCCGTAAACGTCTGGGGCCCATGGTGCCCGCCTTGCCGCGACGAGGCCCCCCTTCGCCAAGGTCGCAAAGGAGGACAAGGCCAAGGGCGTCGCATTCGTCGGGATCAACACCCGCGACTCCGGCCGGAGACCGGCCATCGCCTTCCAGAAGGACTACGGCATCAAGTACCCGAGCCTTTACGACCCGCCGGGGAAGCTGGTCTTGTACAGATTTCCGAACGGAAGCGAGGCCTCGGACTGGTCGGAGCCGCGCCATTTCACGATCGACAACACCGCAGCGTCGGCGCCACCGACGGTCATCTCCTCGAAGAGGGCAGCGGAGCGAACAGCAGCCCCGGCGTCCCCGGCCCGCCCGCCGAGCGACAGGCAGCCGCGGCGCGGCACGAGGACGAGGACGAGGACGAGGGCCGACTCGATCTGGCTCATGCTCCGCTGGTGGATCCCATGCGCACCGGAGATGTCTGTTACGCGAATTACCGGCCATGGCGTAGATGCGACATGGCTCAACTGCGACATCCCGAGACCGCCACCTCAAACCCAGTGCGGCCGATCATCAGGTGCCCGTTCTTCGGTTCCCCTGAGGAGTCGCTTTGCCCCGCGTTCCCATACCCAGACCAGGTCCGGTCGCGCTTGCCGCGATCGCCGCTCTGACGGCGGGGGTCATACCGGCCACCGCCATGACGCCCGCCGACCAGGCCGCTCCGCGGCTGTCCGCCCGCGCGGCGCACCAGCCGACCTCGCGCACCGTCACCCTGATCACGGGTGACAAGGTGACGATCAGCACTGGTGCCGACGGCAGGGTCACCCGTTCCGTGCAGGGCGCTGACGGCCGGCTCACCGGCTTCACGACCTACACGGTCGGCAAGGACACCTACGTGTACCCGGACTCCGCCGTCCGGTACATCGCCGCGGGGAAGGTGGACCGCGAACTCTTCAACGTCGCCAAGCTGTTGGCGGACGGTTACGGGGACGACCAGAGCAGCAGCCTGCCGCTGATCGTCACGTACACCGACGCCGCCGTCCGTTCGCGGACCCAGGCAGTGCCCGCGGGCGCCACCAGGACCCTCGCACTGGGCAGCATTCAGGGTGCGGCGCTGTCGGAGCAGCGGACGAAGGCCGCCGACTTCTGGGCCTCGCTCACCGGCGAGACCGCTGCGACCGGTCGCAGCGCCGGCGCCAAGCCCCAGCTGCGCAGCGGGGTCGCGAAGGTCTGGCTGGACGGGAAGGTCAAGGCCGACCTGGCCGACACGACCGCGCAGATCGGCGCACCGCAGGTGTGGGCGGCTGGTGACACCGGCCAGGGTGTGGACGTGGCCGTGCTGGACACCGGTGTGGACACCCGGCACCCCGACCTGGTCGGCCAGGTGAGCGCAAGTACGAGCTTCGTGCCCGACCAGGACGTCGAGGACCACAACGGTCACGGCACGCACGTCGCCTCGACCATCGTCGGCACCGGTGCCGCTTCCGACGGCAAGGAGAAGGGCGTCGCCCCCGGCGCGCGGCTGCACGTCGGCAAGGTTCTCGCCAACGATGGCTCGGGGCAGGAGTCCTGGGTGCTGGCCGGTATGGAGTGGGCCGCCCGCGACCAGCATGCCAAGATCATCAGTATGAGCCTCGGTTCCGGGCCCACTGACGCCAGCGACCCGTTGAGCCAGGCGGTCGAAGCGCTCAGTGCCGAGACCGGTGCGCTGTTCACCATCGCGGCCGGCAACGCCGGCCCGCACTCCGTCTCGAGCCCGAGCGTCGCCGACGCCGCGCTGTCGGTCGGCGCCGTGGACACCTCCGACACCCTCGCCGAGTTCTCCAGCACCGGTCCGCGCCAGGGCGATGGCGGCCTGAAGCCGGAGCTGACCGCACCGGGCGTCAACGTGCTGGCAGCCCGTTCGCAGTACGCCGAAGACGGCGAAGGCTACTACCAGACGTTGAGCGGGACCTCGATGGCCACCCCGCATGTCGCTGGCGCCGCTGCGCTGCTCGCCGAGGCCCACCCGGAGTGGACCGGGCAGCAGCTCAAGGACGGCCTGGTCAGCACCACCCAGTCGACTCCCAAGTACACCCCGTACGAGGGCGGCAGCGGCCGTCTGGATGTCGCCGCCGCCGTCAAGGGCACGGTGTTCGCCACCGGCAGCGTGTTCGGCGGCTACCGCGACTCCACGGTGCCGGCCGGCGACAGGACCGAGAAGGAGGTGATCTACACCAACACCGCGGACCGTCCGGTCACCCTCGACCTGGCGGTTCAGGCCCCCGGTGCCGCCGCCGGGGCGTTCTCGCTGTCGGCAGCTCAGGTCACCGTCCCCGCACACGGCAGCAGCAAGGTGGCCCTCACCACCGCGTTCGACCTGGTGAAGCCGGACACCACGACCTCGGGGCAGATCCTCGCCACCGACGCGTCCGGCGCGCTGCTGGCCCATACCATCATCGGCGCCTACGAGCAGGCCCCGCGCCACACCCTCACGATCAACGCCAAGGACCGCAGCAGCCGCCCGCTGGGCGGTGAGGTGTACGTGTTCAGCGACAAGGCCTTCATGGGACCGCTGCAGCTGGACGCTACGGGCACCGGCACGGTCGACCTGCCCGCCGGGAAGTACTTCGTGAGCCTGGAAAGCGATGTCCAGGGCGCTCACGGGCCGCGCTCCAAGGGCAAGGCCGTCCTGACCGCTCCCGAGGTCGTCCTCGACAAGGACGCCACGGTCGACCTGGACGCCTCCAAGGCCAAGCAGATCTCCGTCCGGACTCCGCAGGAGACCACCCTCGCCGAGACCCGCATCGACCTCTACCGGGGGTTCGACAACGGAAGCGCGTTGACCATGGGGCGGTGGCCCGATGCCACGTACGACAGCGTCTGGGCCCTGCCCACCAAGCCGGTCACCGTGGGCACCTTCGAGTTCGGGTCCAACTGGCGCCTGACCGAGCCGGCCCTAACGGTCACCTCCCGTACGCGCGCCTTTGACGACCTGCGTGTCCAGCGCGGACGCATCCCGCTCACCGATGGCACGCGCCGGTACGAGGCCGTCTACGCCGGGGAGGGCGGCCCCGCCGCCTACGCCGGGCTCGACGCCAGGGACAAGGTCGTCGTGGTCCGGCGCAGCGATGCCGTCGGACCTGCCGAGCAGGCCGAGACGGCGGCCAAGGCCGGCGCGAAGGTGCTGCTCGTCGTCAACGACGGCTCCGGACGCCTGGAGCCGTGGGGTGTCGATCTCGACAACCCCTGGTCCCAGACCGGGAACCCGCCTCCCCTGACCGTGGCCACGCTGACCGCGGACGAGGGCGACGAGCTGATCGCCCAGATCGAGCAGGGCCGGAGGACGGCGCTCCAGGTGACCTCCCACCCGACCACGGACTACCTCTACGACATCTCCCACCATGTGGCCGCCGTCCCGGCGGACCCGACCTACCGGCCGCAGCGCCGTGACCTCGCGCGGGTGGATGTCTCCTTCCGCAACAACCGGCCCGCGCGGGGCATGGAGTTCCGCTCCGCCGTCTGGCGCGGCGACTACGGATACAACATGTTGCCCACCCCCGCCCAGGGCAAGCGCACCGACTGGGTGTCCAGCGACACGGACTGGGCCGAGTTCGCCCAGGTCAACCAGCAGCTTCAGATCGGCAGCGACATCCTGAAGCGGTACCCGACCGACCAGACCTCCCACCTGCATTACTTCGGGCCGATCCAGCGCCCTCGGGTGGACGGTTCCCACCGACCGTTCCGCGTGGATGACAAGGTGTACGCGCAGATCCTGGGCTGGGGCGACTCGGATGCCGGACACGTCGGCACGACGTACAACAACGTCGATGTCCAGAATAAGGTGGCGCTCTACCAGGGCGACACCCTGATCAGGGACTCCGTGACCGACACCCTGGGCAGCTTCCGGTTCCCCCTCGTCCTGGCTCCCGAGACGCTGCGATACCGCCTGGTGTCGGAGAACGCCCGTGGCACCTGGACGAACGAGTACTCGACCACCACCAGGACCGAGTGGAGCTTCACCTCCGGGCGGGCCGCCGCCGGCACCTTCGACGTCCTGCCGCTGATCCAGCTCGACTACACCGTCGAGGGCATGAACGACGCCGGCAAGACAAGCCGCCAGGCCGACATCACCGTCACTCCCTCGCACCTCCCGGGCGCTCCCAGCTCCGACACCATCGGCACGGTCGGCCTCGACATCTCCTACGACGACGGCGCAACCTGGCACCACACAGCCCTGACCCGCACCGCCCAGGGCTGGAGCACCCAGCTGAACGCCCCCACCCGCGCGCGGTTCGTGACGCTGCGCACCAGCGCTGCCGACAACCAGGGCAACACCGTCACGCAGAACATCAACCGGGCCTTCGGCCTGAAGTAAGTACCCACCGGATCAGCCCCGGCTGACCGACCCGGGGCGGGACCGCATCCAGCGGTCCCGCCCCCTCGCATTGCCGGGGAGCGAGTTGACCCGGCGCGGTGGGAGTCGCTCACGTCGAGGTCTCGACTTCCACGTTGCCGTGGGTGGCGATTCGTTGGCGAGCGAGTGCGGCCAATTCTTCGCCCGGCTCGATGGCGGTCACTGAGCATCCGAGCGCTGCCAGCGAGGGCGTGGCCTGGCCGGTACCGCAGCCCACCTCCAGCACCGACGACCTTTCGTCAATGCCGGTGACGGTGACAAGGTCCGTGAACAGCTTGTCGGGGTATCCCGGCCGGACCCGGTCGTAGAGTTCCGGCACCTCGTTGAACACCCGACCGAGGTCATGTCGATTCAGGCGCGTCTTCGGGTCATCTGTCACGAGCGCACAAGCTATGAGGCTCGTCCACGGGGACGCCACTGGTTTAGCGGCGGCTCCTCGACAGTACGACAGCAGCCGTGCTTCGCCGTAGTCCTCCGGGTCGTCGTAGCCAGGCCCGTAGCCGCGCCGCCTTCTGGCCGGCGGCGCGATCCAGGGCGAACCAATCGGGGACGTCACCAAGAAGTCGTGGGCCTCGGCCCGCCCGGTCCAGACTGCCGGGCAGTGTGATGCGACTTACCCTGGAATGGATGCGGATTTCCCGGCGTCGTCCATATGGGATCACGACCACTCACGGCACTGGCTTGACCCGCACCAGTGGTTCCGGGCGGTCGATGGCGGCCCCTGGGCACGAGCAAGCAGCCGGCCAAGGGAGCCGTCACACCAGGGCTGTTCGGTCTTGTAGCCATCAACACCGGCCTCCTGCAGCGGGTCGCCAATCGTGTGACTGAGCGTGTCAGCCTCGATCCGCGTCATCGATCGACCGACACCGGCTCTCCAGTCCACGGCCCAGACGGCTGGCCGGAGTTCTGCGGTGCGACCGGGGGATTCGCGAGGTCACTGCAGCCCGCCTGAGCCACGGACCGAGGGCACCTTCGTTGCGGAGGCGCCACCTGCTACCGGCCGCCTTGAGATCTACCCCTTCGCGGCGGCCGCCAGGGAGTGATCATGAAGGCAGCGGTGTACGAGGGACCGCGGACAGTCACCGTAAAGGATGTGCCGGACGCAAAGATCGAGCATCCGTGCGACATCATCGTGAAGATCACCACCACGAACATCTGCGGCTCCGACCTGCACATGTACGAGGGCCGCACCGACTTCGAGACGGGCCGCACTCTGGGGCACGAAAACCTCGGTCAGGTCGTCGAAGTCGGCCCGGCCGTCAGCAAGGTCAAGGTCGGCGAGTACGTCGTCCTGCCGTTCAATATCGCCTGTGGTTTCTGCAAGCAGTGCGAACAAGGGCTGACCAACTACTGCCTGACCATGCAGCCGGAGCCGGCCCTCGCCGGAGCCGCCTACGGGTTCGCCGACATGGGCCCGTACCAGGGCGGCCAGGCGGAGTTGCTGCGGGTGCCGTACGGGGACTTCAACGCCCTGCGGCTGGGTGAGGACGCAGCAGAGCGCCAGGTGGACTACGTGATGCTGGCCGATATCTTCCCCACCGGCTACCACGCCACCGAGATGGCGGACGTCAAGCCCGGTGACCAGACCATCGTGTATGGAGCCGGTCCGGTGGGCCTGATGGCCGCCTACTCTGCGGTGCTCAGAGGTGCCGGCCGCGTCTGGATCGCCGACCACCACCCCGACCGGTTGCGCGTCGCGGAAGAGATCGGCGTCATCCCGATCGACACCACCAAGGAGAACCCGGCCGAGGTAGTCAAGGAGGCAACCCTTGGACTCGGCGCCGACAACGGCTGCGAATGCGTCGGATACCAGGCTCACGACCCGCAGGGACACGAGGACGCCAGCCTGACCCTCAACGGCCTCATCGACTCCGTCCGTTTCACCGGCGATATCGGAGTCGTGGGCGTGTTCCTGCCCCAGGACCCTGGAGGAGCGGAGGCCCAGGGAGACCTTGAAGCTCACGGCAAGGTGCCGATCGACTTCGGCCTGATGTGGTTCAAGGGCCAGAAGATCGGCACGGGCCAGGCCCCGGTCAAAAGGTACAACCGGGCCCTGCGCGACCTGATCGTCGGCGGCAAGGCGGAGCCCAGCTTCATCGTCTCCCACGAACTCAGCCTCGACGAGGCCCCCACCGCCTACGAACACTTCGACGCCCGCGACGACGGCTGGACGAAGGTCGTCCTGCACCCCAACGGCAATCCCTGACCACCGCAGCCGAACCCACGCGCGACCCGGGCGAACGGCGCCTCTGCGGCGCGTCAGCGCTCTCCGGAGCAGGGCTCGCCGTACGTGGCCCCGCATCGCCCGCGCGAGGAGGACGAACTCCTTCTCGTCCACGGCGATGAGGGGCCACGCCGCACCGGCCCGCCAGTGATGCAGCGGATTCCAGCTGTCGTGTTGTCGCTCGTCACCGTATCTCCGTTCTCGGGGCGAGGCCGGACTGGTCATGGTCGTCAATCACTGCCGCAGCCGAGGTCGTCCTCACTTGTCCCTGTCCCTGTCGCGGGCTTCGGTGAGCTTTCGCTGACGTCTCCGGTGGCGTTGCCCGTACGCGGCGTCGCGTACCTCCTCGGCGTTCTCGAGTCCCGTTCCGAAAGCGCCGCCGATCATGGAGCTGGACGTGACGAACCAGCTCAGCGTGGCGTAGTCCGAGGCGTCGACGGCGTGCTGTGTGATGCTGCCGAAGACGGCCGGGGGCACAACGAGGAACGAGACTGCCACGAGGGTCACGAAGAGCGTGGTGTAGAGGAAGAACACCCCCAGCCCGATGGTGAGGAGCGTGACCAGGTTGTAGGGGTACAGCGATGCGTGGGTATCCGGCAGGTCTTCGGCTCGTTCCCACAGCCCGTGATCGATGATGATCCACCCGGTGAGGGCGAGGGTGGACAGCACGGCGATGACCGTCAGCTGCGCGATGCCGAGCGTGGTGGAGACCCGCCAGGTCGTGTTGTTGAGAAACCCGACGGCTGCGGTGGCGAAGACTCCGGCCATGGCGCGGGAGAGGCTCGTGAACAGCCGCCAGGGGCGGTTGGCGCGCACCATGCCCAGGACCAGACGGACGTGGCCGCGCAGCCCAGGCACGACGTAGCGCTCGCGCTTGGACTCTTCGCTGGGCGCCGGACGGCCGACGACCGGAGAATCCAGCGGCTCTTCGTCCTGCGCGGTCAGCTGCCTGACGACGTCGACCACCGCCTGCCGCACCCGGCGCGGCAGACGCCGGGAGCCGAGGGCGGGCAGGGAGATCAGCGCGATCCTGCGCTCCGGGTCGACCTCAGTGCTGACCGGGTTGCGCGCCGCCCGGCGCGGCAGATCGGTGAGGAAGACGCCGATGTCCCAGTCGCCGTCCTCCCCTCGGGCTTCGACGATTTCGGCCAGGCTGGACACGTCGGCCTGCTCGTCGGCCACCAGGGGTTCCGTCACGGTGTCCACCTGCCAGCGGATCCCCCTGCCGATGCGCCGGCGCAGATGCTCCGGCAAACGGCGGGAGAGGTTCCGGGCGATCTCGGAGGGCAAGCCCGGGTCGGCAATCAGGACGAGCCGCAGCCTCCTGCCGGTCGAATCCGCGTTGGGATGCCTCATACACCCTCGCATTACCGCCGAGTGGCTTCGGTGATGTCGTGCCGCGTCCCCCGCCCTCAGGCTGCCACCACAGGGAGCACTGCGCCCGTCCACCCGTTCGCCCCGCCCGCCGCGCCTGCGGGTGGAGGCGACCAAACCCAAGATCTAGTGGTTGGATTGTTTCAGCCACTCAGGTGAGGCCGGCGGAAGCGTTGTCGTCCCAGCCGTCCTCGCGCTGCATGTAGCCGAGCATGGAGCGGGAGTGGCGGGCCCAGCCGCCCTGGTCGGCGATGGAGAGGAGATTGCCGTCGTCGTCGCGGAAATCGAGCTGCCAACCCGCCGGGTGTTCCTCTCCAGGCCAGAGAGCGGCCAGTACGCAGGTGTCGTGCTGCCCACGTGACGGCCGCCGTGCCCAAATCGTTGAGGTGAGCATGGGGCGGGGCGATCTAACGGATGCCGCGTGGGCACGGCTGCGGCGTTCCTGCCGGTCAGCAACAGGCGTTGTGGCAGGTGGCGGGATCTCCGGCAGGTGATTGACGGGATTCTGCACCGGGTGCGGACCGGAGTGCAGTGGCGTGATCTGCCCGAGAGGTCGGACCGTGGAAGACCGTCTATGAACGCCACCGTCCGTGGTCGGCCGACGGGACTTGGGAGCGTCTGCTCCAGCAGGTCCAGGCCGAGGCCGACGCGGTCGGGGAGATCGACTGGGACATCTCTATCGACTCAGCCGTCGTGCGTGCACATCAGCATGCAGCCGGCGCCCCCGCACCGACCCGCCGCCAGAATCAGCCATGTTTCGCCGGTTTCCGCAGGTCGGAGTGAGGATGCGCGACGGCGACCGGAGCCCCTTGTGGGACGGTTCCGGTGTCGTGCATGAGGATGGTGCGCCTTTCATCGTGCTGGGTGGCGTCGCCTGCCCCGCGGGGCGGCGCCACGGCCCCCGGCCCGGAAGCAGCGACGGCCCGGCGTGCGGGCGCACGCCGGCTGCGGGAGTCGCCGGGGGATTCACCCCATGCTCGGATATCGGACACCGCACGCAAAATCGCCGGTGAATGTTCACTGGCGTCACGGCCGTGACCGAAAATCGGACGGGTCCGGGCCCATGTGACCGTGCATCCTTCGTCACGGGTTCGAAGACTCCGACTGCCGCCGCAGTCGGCGCTCGCCCGCCTGACGTGCCGGGTACGGCCGACGCGAGGGGGCGGCGTGGGGCGTCCAGGAGCCGGCCCGGCCAGGGCTCCGTCGGCCCACCTCGGCCGGCGCCCGGCCGCCCCTCCGCGTATTCGATCCGCATCCACGGCCATCGACGATCGTCCGGTGGAACACCACCCGGACACCGGGCCGCCCGCGGTCCGGGTGGTGACGGACACCCGAGCGATATACGTTCGGAGCGGTCGCGCTGCGCCGTCGCGCACGTCGCGACGGCCGGTCTTCGGCCCTGCAACCCATCGCCGGGGAGGTCCTCCCATGAAGGTCCAAGGGTCTGTCGCTTTCGTCACCGGAGCGAACCGCGGACTCGGCGAGCAATTCGTGCGGGCGCTCTTCGATGCCGGAGCGGCCAAGGTCTACGCGGGATCCCGCGACCCCGGAAAGGTCACGGTGCCCGGGGCGATCCCGGTCGCGGTCGACATCACCGACCACGAATCCGTGCGCGCGGCAGCCGCCCAGGCCCAGGACGTGACGCTCCTCGTCAACAACGCCGGTTCAACGACCCGGGCGGACGTTCTCGCGTCCGACCTGGACGCGTTCCGGAAGGAGTTCGAGACGCACGTGGTCGGCACCCTCGCCATGAGCCGGGCCTTCGCCCCCGTTCTCGGGGGCAACGGCGGCGGCGCGCTGGTCAATGTCCTGTCCGTGATGTCCTGGATATCGATCCCGGCCAGCGCCGGATATGCCGCGGCCAAGGCTGCCGAATGGTCGATGACCAACGCCTTGCGGATGGCTCTTGCGGAACAGGGGACGCAGGTCACCGCTCTGCACGTCGGCTACATGGCGACGGAGATGGTCGCGCATCTGACCACTCCGAAGGTCGATCCCGCTGCGGTGGCCCGCGCGGCCCTCGACGGTGTCGAGGCCGGACTGTACGAGGTGCTCGCCGACGACGTCAGCAAGCAGGTCCAGGCAGCGCTGTCCTCGGGCCCGGAGGCGCTTTATCCACAACTCGCCGGCCGCCCGGCGCTGATCTGATCCCCTCGCCCGAACGCCATCTCTTCCGCCGTCCCCTGAGCTGCTCCTTCCTGGTGGTCAGTGGGAGATGAGCTGCTGGCCGCCGTCGACGTCGTACGTTCCGCCGGTGAGCGCGTCGTTGCACATGATGTGTACGGCCAGAGCGGCCACGTCGGCCGGGACGACGACCCGCCGGATGGGAAGCGTCGCGCGCAACTCCTCGCGCCGGGCATCGAGCTGATCGCCCAGGAGCGTGGCCGACAGGGGTGTGTCGACGAATCCGGCAGCGATGAGATTGACCCGGATCGGCGCCAGTTCGAGCGCCAGGTTCGCAGTGAGGGCGGGCAGAGCCGCGGTGACGGCGGACATGACGGCCATGCCGACACCGGGGCGCCGACCGCCGGTGCCGCCGATGAACAGCAGCGTGCCTCCGGCTCGGACCTTGCCACGGCTGTAGAGGGCGACCGCGAGTGTCATGGCGAGGCGCTCGTCGAATGCGCGGCGGGCGGTGGCGAGGTCCATGCTTTCCAAGGGCATGTAGAACGGGCCGCCGGCTGTGACCATCACATGGTCGACCGGGCCGGGCAGATCCTGGAAGAACTGCTTGAGACGGTCGGCATCGGTGGCGTCGAAAGCTGCCGTGCCGAGAGGGTGGAGCTCGAGCGCAGCCTGCTGCAGCCGTTCGGGGTTGCGGCCGACCAGCACGACCTGGCCGCCGCGTGCGCGTACCTGGCGGGCGGTTTCCAGTCCGATGCCCGCGCTGGCGCCGATCACCACGACGGTCCGACCGGCAAGGTCGGGCCCGCTTCGGGTGCCCGGACCGCTGGGTGCGGCAGTCATGACGAACCACCGCCGCCAGGAACGGTCATGCCACGGCCATGGTGTCTGCTGCCCGTCATCCGTACCTCCGGGTATCGGCCTCTGGTTCTGTGGTCACGCTTCAGGCCGCAGATCGCCTGCCTGTCGACCCGCCCGCCTGTCGACCCGACTGCCTGCACCGTGCCCGTCGCGCCCTGGGTCACCTGGCCCGATCGCCGCCGGAGACGGGCAGCACGATGACTTCGAGTTCCGGATCCACGCGGAGGTCTTTCTCTCTTGACGTCCGTGGATCCCGCGCCTCGTGCGTCGCCGGTTCGACGTGCGGCGATCCTCACACGAGGCAGCGCCGGCGGCAGTCCCGACCCGCCGACCTGACCACCACGGCCCAGCACCACGCCCACCGACGTGCGGTGCCGGTCACCGTTGCGCCCAGCCCCGTGACGGACTGCACGGCGTCGATCGAGCCGGGAGCCTTCCGCGTACGCGGCCTTCACGCGGGTGCGGCTCGTCGCGCCCGCGAATCAGCTACGTGCCGTGGCGCCTGCTGTCCTCATGTGCTCTCACGGAAACCCGCGCGTCACCGATCGGTCCCCCTCCCCTGGATGGGGCTCGGCCCGGACTGTCAGCAGCTGACCGACTGCGCCGGCTCCAGGGCGGGCGGCCACGATCTGGGGCGGCCCCCGGCACTCGCCGGATCGATGCTCCGGACCGGGACCCGGTGATCAGCCGGCCGGGGTCACTCATCCCCTCTCACGCCACGTCGGCCCCGCTCCCGCCACTCGGAGGAAGCACACGGTCCACCAGGTGTTGCAGCCGCTCGTCCAGGAGCTTGCGCGCATCAGGCGTGCACGAGGCGAGCGCGACCATGCCCGTCACGATGACGTCGCACAGCTCCTTGTTGACGTCGTCCCACGTATGGGACGCCCCCTTGCGAGGGTTGGCGCCCATGACGCCGTGCAACGCCTCGGCGACCTCACCGAACTCCTCGCCGATCTTCAGTACGCGCAGCAGCCGCACATCGCTGTCCGACGCCTGAACGGCGTTCTCGTCCAGCCAGGTCCGCAGCCGCTCCACACGATTCCATGCTTCGTCCTGCATCGGGTTCCCCTCGGATCGTCCGTACATGTTCACCCCGCAACCGCCCGGAGTGTCAGCTCGTGCCGAGGGATGCGCCTTCCTCGGTGTCGAGCTGGTGGTCCGCCCAGATGTAGCTTTCGGGAAGCAGATCGGTGATGGAGACGGTTCTGAGGCTGTCGCTCGTACCGACGATGACCTTGAGGGCCGGGAAGTAGTCGACGAGGACCTGGCGGCAGCGGCCGCACGGCGGCACGACGCCTCGGTCCCGGTCACCCACGGCGACGATGGTGTCCAGGTCGTAGACGCCCTGGGTGGCGGCCGTGCCGATGAGGACCAGCTCCGCGCACGGGCCTCCGGTGAAGTGGTAGGCGTTCACTGCGGTGACGATGCGGCCGTCCCCCGCGCGGGCCGCAGCCGCCATCGTGTGGTTGTCGCCGCGGCAGCGTGAGCCGGCGACGTGAGCCGCCGCCCGGATCAGTTCATGGTCGACGCAGTCTGTCCGTGTGGTCATCTTCTCTGCCTTCAGGTGATGTCAGGCGACGTCGGCTCGGGTGTCGATGGTACGGAGGCGGGCATCGGCACGCTGTCGTCCTCCGACGTGGAGTCGACGGGCACCGCCGCGTACCGCTGCACCACCGGTCACCCGTACCCGTCGGCATATCAGTGAGGCACCCCTCCGCGCTACGGCACCGGGGAGCCGCGAATCGACGCCACCGGCGTCAGGCCTTCACGACGTCCAGGCCGCTCTCACCCACGACCGTCACCTCGTACGGCCGGTCCGTGTCCGCCGTGACACGGACCAGGTTGCCCGCACGGACCACCTCGTACGTCGCGGCAGGCGCGCCTGTGAGGTCGGGGACCGTCACCGTGCGGGTGAAGTCGCCGATCCCCTCGGGGGCGTGGACCCGCAGCTCCAGGTTGTCCGGCCAGTCGCCGTCGGGCCGGGAGGTGTCGGCGCCCAGGGGCAGGACCGCGCCCGGCCGGACCAGCAGCGGGAGGCTGTCGAAGCCATGAATCTCCTTGCGCCAGGCCGGGCCGGTAACGGTCTCACCGGAAAGCAGGTGGGTCCACGTGCCCTCCGGGACGTAGTACTCGACCTGGCCGTCCTCGCTGAAGACCGGGGCCACCAGGAGGTCCGGGCCCAGCAGGTACTGGCGGTCCACGGTACGGGTGGCCGGGTCGTCGGGAAATTCCAGGAGCATGGGGCGCATCGTCGGGACACCGGTGCGATGGGCCTCGACTGCTGCCCCGTACAGATACGGCATGAGGCGGTGCTTCAGCTGGGTGAACTGCTTGGCGACCTCGACCGCCTCGTCGCCGAACTCCCACGGCACCCGGTAGGACGAGGATCCATGCAGTCGGCTGTGCGAGGAGAGCAGGCCGAAGGCGAGCCAGCGCTTGAAGACGGCCGGGTCGGGGGTGCCCTCGAAGCCGCCGATGTCGTGGCTCCAGAAGCCGAAGCCGGACAGGGAGAGTGAGAGTCCGCCCCGCAGGGACTCGGCCATCGCGCCGAAGGAGGACCAGCAGTCGCCGCCCCAGTGAACGGGGAACTGCTGGCCACCGGCGGTGGCCGAGCGGGCGAAGAGGACCGCGTCGCCCTGGCCGCGTTCCTTCTCCAGGAGTTCGAAGACGGCCTTGTTGTAGAGGTGCGTGTAGTAGTTGTGCATCCGCTCCGGGTCGGCGTCGTCGTGCCAGACGACGTCGGTGGGGATGCGCTCGCCGAAGTCGGTCTTGAAGCCGTCGACACCCTGATCGAGCAGGACCTTCAGCTTGCTCTGGAACCAGGCGGTCGCCTCGGGGTTGGTGAAGTCCACCAGCGCCATGCCGGCCTGCCAGCGGTCCCACTGCCAGATGTCGCCCCCGGGCGCGTGCACGAAGTAGCCCTTCGCCGCGCCCTCCGCGTACAGGGGGCTCTTCTGCGCGATGTAGGGGTTGATCCACACGCAGATCTTCAGGCCCTTCTCCTTGAGCCGGGCGAGCATGCCGACCGGGTCGGGGAAGGTCTCGGGGTCCCATTCGAAGTCGCACCACTGGTACTCGCGCATCCAGAAGCAGTCGAAGTGGAACACCGACAGGGGGATGCCGCGCTCGGCCATGCCGTCCACGAAGGAGGTGACGGTCGCCTCGTCGTAGGAGGTGGTGAACGAGGTCGTCAGCCAGAGGCCGAACGACCAGGCCGGGGGCAGGGCCGGACGGCCGGTGAGTGCGGTGTAGCGCGTGAGGACGTCCTTGGGGCTGGGACCTGCGACGACGAAGTACTCCAGCGTCTGGTCCTCGACGCTGAACTGCACCTGGCCGACGGCCTCGGAGCCGACCTCGAAGGAGACCTTGCCGGGGTGGTTGACGAAGACGCCGTAGCCGCGCGAGGACAGATAGAAAGGGATGTTCTTGTACGCCTGCTCGCTGCTGGTCCCTCCGTCCGCCTGCCACATGTCGACGACCTGGCCGTTCTTGACGTACGGAGTGAAGCGCTCGCCCAGGCCGTGGATGGTTTCGCCGACTCCGAGGGCGAGCTGGGCGAACATGTGGTGGCCGCCGTCCTGGACGGTGGCGAAGGCGGTGCCCTTGTGTCCGGCGGAGGTCAGCAGGTGGCCGTCCGCATCCAGGAACTCCAGACCGAAGCTGCCCTCTGTGGCCAGCCGCAGAGTGAGGGGGCCGCTGGTCAGTTCGGCGGCCCGGCCCTGCGTACGGGTGGTGGCGGCAGCCGTCCCGGTCGCGCCCGGCAGGGCGAAGTCGGGCCCGGGGTGCCGCTTGCCCGCGAGGTGGGTGACGCGCACACCGATGACGCCTTCGGCGGCCGCGTACGCCTCCACCGTGATCAGGGGCGCGTTGAGGGTGTCCCCGCGCCGTTCGACACGCTTGACGGCGGCGTAGGCGGTGAGGCGGTCGTCGCCGATCTGCAGGTCGCGGATTTCGGTGGCGTACGAGGCGTGCACACCGTCTCGCATCTGCCAGAAGCCGTCGGTGAACTTCATGGGGTCTTCCTTAGCCGGTCAGGAGTGCGTGTTCAGAAGTGACGGGGTGGCGCGGGCAACCGGGTCACGGGAGCTCTCGCGGGCGCCGTAGCGGGCGGGGCGTCGACGATCGCGGCCCTGGTCGACCGGGGGGAGCTGTCCACTCCGAGGACGGCCGATACCGGTGCGGTGGCCGCCTTCGTGGCCGGTCGAGGCGGCATGACGTACCTCGTTCCTACGAATCCCGATTTTGATCGTACACAAAACAAAAATTTTGTCGAAGCGCTTCGACAGTGCACGAACACCCTCCGAACCCGCCCCCACCATGCGCAGACCCCTGGTGGAGAGCGGTCAGGTTGTCTGCATGTGACGTGTGTGTCACATGGATGCTCTAGAAACAAACGTCAAGATGCCGTATTAGTACTGCCAGCCAACAAATTGGTCGGTCGGCGGTGCGTCGTCCGAGCCCTTGTCGACAAGAGGCAGATTCATGTCGAAGCGCTTCACCCCCACCTCCGCGGACAAGTTCACCTTCGGTCTCTGGACCGTCGGCTGGCGCGGCAACGACCCCTTCGGTGACGCCACCCGTCCCGCGCT